>NZ_JBITWR010000005.1:0-568426 GCF_044544025.1 Streptomyces sp. NPDC055243 | reverse complement strand
CGGGGGACGCCGAACCCGCGCCCGGACCCAGGACTGCACCCCGACGCGGGGCGCAAGGACGCCGGCCCCGTGCGGGCCCCGGTCGCCGTCGCCGCACCCGCCGGCCCACCTACCACCTCCCACAGGCCTGTCACCACACCCTCAAGAAAGCCCCACCCGTGGCACACCACCACAGTGACCCCCCGCCGACCGCGCAAAAGCCCCTCCAACCACATCACAGCAACCCCGACCAAATAACTGAACGACCCACCCACCAACAACACCCCCACCACAACCACCAACACCCCCACCAACCACAGAGCGGATGGCGTTTTCGTGCAGCTGTGGGCCCGGTTAGGCCGGAGACATCCGCTCCTCGCGGTGTCCGTCTGGCATCGCGAATACGCCGGATGACGGATATGCAGCCGACGGCAACAGGCAGATTGTTGCTCTCGACGGTCCTCACGCCACGAGAGTCGCAACGACCTGCAAGTGAGCCAGCGACGGTGTTCGTCCCAGGTGGGAGGGCAGCGCCGGGGCCCAGTGCCTTCCGCGACGAACTGCCAACTCTCCACCGCCCGCCACGGAACTTGGTCCGCACAGCCACCCGATAGGAGTCACGACATGGCGCACCACGTCTCCGGCCTGGGCATCAGCCCCACGAGCATGGATCCCAGGAGCCACATCACCGACCTCTACGCATTTCAGAAGCCAGGTGATGCAAGCAAGACGATCCTGGTGCTGAACATCAATCCGACCTCGCCGATCACCGACGACGCCGTCGATCACGAGTCGGTCTACGAGCTCGGCGTGGACACCGACGCCGACGCGGTCACCGACATCGCCTTCCGCATACGCTTCTCACCAGTGCGGGAGAGCGTGCAGACCGCAAGCCTGCAACTGGCGACCGGCCGGGAGGCTGCGGCCGACCTGGACGCCGGGGACACGGTCCTTCTCGACGCTCCGGTGAGCTTCGGCTCCGAGCCGCAGATCACTGCGACCGGTGACTTCAGGTTCTTCGCGGGACTTCGCAGCGACCCGTTCTTCGCGGACCCCGTCGGTGCGAACGACAAATTCCAGTGGACCGGCAAGGACTTCTTCACCGACAAGAACGTGTTCGGCATCGTGCTGGAAGTCCCCAACAGTACGCTCGGGCCGAACCCGCAGGTGGGTGTCTGGGCCAGAGTCCTGGTTCCACACGAGGGCCGACTGGTCCAGGGTGACCGGGCCGGGCGGCCCGGGGTCGACGCCAACTTCAACCAGAGCGACGACGCCAAGCGAGTCTGGAACCAGCAGGAACCGTCTCATGATCGCGAAGGCTTCCTCGACAAGTTCACCCGCGTCTTCGAACAGGCGGGCCACCCCAAGGATCGGGCGACCGCACTCGCGGCAAGCTTGCTCCCCGACCTTCTGACGTATGACTACACCAGCGCCGAAGGATTCCCCAACGGCCGTAATCTCACCGACGATGTCATCAATATGGGGATCGCCCAGCTGAGCAACGGCACTGTGCCCCACGACGGGCTGCGGCCCCACACCGACCTTCGCACCGACTTCCCCTTCCTGGGCAATCCGCACGAACGTGACTGACGCGAACAAGGCTGGGCCCCTGCTCTGTGAGCCAGGGCCGCGGCATCGCCTGGGATGCCGTGCTGATCAGACGAGAGGGTTGGCGACGAGGCGGATGGTGCGGGGCTGGTGTTGTGGGCCCGGATGCGGATCGGTTCGGGCTTGACGACGGCATCCTGTTCGACGGGGTGGGGCTCGCTGCGCGGAGGTCGGGGCGGGCGGGTGAGGCGGCGGACCATGAGCGTCATCATCGTCCAGGCGAGGTGGGCTTCGCTGTCAGAATGAACCGCTCAGTTCGGCGTCGAAACTGACAGGCCGGCCGCCCCGGCTGCCCTTCCCCTTGCGGTTGGCGGCCTGGTCTTTCTTCCCCGGGATGACTGCTGTGATGTGTCATCTGCGCAGGTAGACGCGGTCGGCTCGGGAGGATTAGGCCTCGTCGCCGGTGACGGCGTTGGGCCGGGTGCGGGGATGTCCGACCGGCATGCGGACCCGCACGACCCGCACCTTGCAGAGCACGGGGATGAACTGCGGGCTGTCGGCGGCCTGTCCCGCGGTCAGCACGAGCGACAGCGGCCGGCACCTGCGATCTCCGGCGAGATGGACCTTGCTGGTCAGCCCGCCCCGGGACCTGCCGAGCAGAGCTTGGTTCAAACGGAGCCCGCGGCGTCGGCGGACGCGTCGCCGTTCTTTCCTCTTGGTGTCGTTCCCCTCGTCCTGCCCGTTCTGTCCCTCCAGGCTCCCTCCCCCCTTGTCGGCCTGCTCCTGCTCGGCGGCGGCCTCCTCCAGTGCGTCCAGGATCTCCTTGCCGATGCGCATCCCGGCCGCGTCGCGATGGGCACGGACGGTCATGGAATCCACGCTGCCCAGGGACAGGTCCGTCTCACCCCGATGGGCGGCGTCGGTGATCAGGCCTTCCAGCAGCACACTGAAGACGCCGGCGTGCCGCCAGACCCGGATGCGTCCGTAGACGGTGGGCCAGGGGCCGAACTAACCAGGTATCTCCCGCCACTGGGCGCTGGACCGAAACCGCCAGATCACCCCCTCGAACTGGTCCCGCAGCCGCTGGGGGCACGGACCGTACTCACCGATCGGCAGGCACGGCTCGATGAACTCCCATTGCTCGTCGCTCAGTTGCCTCCGCGTCACACCCAGCGTCCTACCAGTCCCCTTCCCTCACAGGGATGGAACCTGGTTCGGTTCACAACATCGAACAAGCCTTGTGTCGTCGGTGGTACGACCAGGTCACCGCCGCCAGGAGCGGGCCCCACAGCAGCAGTGGGGCGTAGGCGGCGACGAAGAGCACTTCGCCGGACGAGATGCCGGGGTCCGGGCTGGGCGAGGTCAGCAGTCCTCCGAAGAACAGGACCCACCACAGGACAGTGACCGCGAGGGCTCCCAGCGAAGCGGCGAGGACCGCGAGCCTCCGGTCGACCGGGCGTCCTCCGAGGAACGGAATCCAGCAGGGCACCACCTCTCCCCAGGGCCGTACCAGGCCCAGAGTGAGATACGAGGCGGCCTCGGCGATGGCGCCGATCAGCAGTACGTAAGCCATGCCGATCAGCGGGGAGTTGTGGGGGAACGCGGCGAGGAAGTCCTCTCGCTCCATCACTCCGACCGGCACCCCGAGCACGAGCTCGACGCGCCACACCCCGGAGGGGACGGTCGACCAGGCCGCGACATGGGCGGCACGCACCGCCCAGCGCGGGGGCGGCGGGACCGGCTGCGACACGCGGGATTCGGGCCAGGCGGGATTCGGGCCAGGCGGGATCCGTCGTCATCATGACCCGAACCTCTCGCACCGCCCGGCCCGGCACGTCGAACCGCATGATGACCCACCTCCGCCGCACGGGGGAGTACAGCCCGCCTCGGCACAGCAGGGGAATACGAACATTGATCACGCCCTCCCACAGGCCCTCGTCCCGGCGCTCCGCGGCCACGGCCCGATGCGGAACACCCCCGCGTCCATGGGGTGTCCCGACCCTCCAAGGCATCCTGGGGCACCGTACGAAATACGGCTCGCGGGATGACGGAATGCCGGCGCGCGGCCCAAGCTTCGATTAGTCCTGGCGGTCCTTGCGGGATCTGGCCCGTTAGGGCTGGGCGGCAAGCCATTGCTGTAGTTCCCGGTGGCGGAACTGGTAGGCGTTCAAGTTCAACACCGTGAAGGACCCGGCGGCAGCAGCACACGCCTGGCTGATCCAGAACAAATCGAAGGTCAAGGGCGGCGGAGCGTCGCTATCCGACCCGCTGCAATACCTGCCGCGCCAGGAAGGCAACGAGAAGGCCCACGAGCGCGAAGACAGCCGGAAAAAGGTGATGTACTCGAGGTACGCGGGCAAGCGCGCCGGCGGCTGGGTGCCCAAAAAGCGGTTCGTGAAGCACTCACGGACCGCGCTGCACCCCGAGATCGTCGAAGGCGATGCGGAGACGATCTCATGTGACGAGTTCCCGTTCTCTTCCACCTACCAGTCCCCCGGAGTTCCGACGGCCATCGGCGGCCATCGGCGGCCAGAACTATGAACCGACCGACGGCGGCGGCGCGTGCACCCAAACCGTAGCGGCCAAGACCGACGACGGCAGTGATCATCTCCTGGACGACACTCGCTACGACGCGCCCTCGTTCGACGAGAAGTGCGGCCGGTCGTCGATGTTGGGGAAGGTCAACTCCGGCTAGACGAGCCTGGATAGCTTCTACACCCCGTTCCTGAAGGAGTTCCGCATCATCGATAAGGACAAGTACCTGCTGGATCCGGGCAACGCCTGGTTCAAGGGCTGCGACCCGTCCACGGCAGACCTGGTCTGCGCGATGGCCAAGCCCTGACGACCTCATCGCATCACGGGCCCCGCTGCCGCAGCACGCGGCGGCGGGGCCTGGCTGCACGGTCAGTGCACCGGCCGCCAGTAGGCGGACGCTTCGTCCAGAGTCCGGCGGGCCGGTTCCCGTGTCGGGTCGTCCCAGACCAGGCAGCCCCACACCAGACCGGGCACATCGGAGCCCATCCGGTCGGCCGGCCCTTGGGTGAGGGTGCCAAACACCTCGTCGAAGTAGGCTGCCATCGACGGAAATTGAGGGCCGTCCGGCGGCTCGCTCAGGTACCAGTGGCCTATCCCGTCGTTGGACACCCAATGACCGGATTCGGGCCCGGCCTCGTCACCGGTCAGCCACGGAACCGCGGCCAGACCGCCCCAGGGATCCGGTCTCCCGACGCCGGGGAGCCGGGGCCCCAGCGCCTGGCCCGGGGACATGATGATCCCGTGAGGCAGGAACGCCCCGGAGCCGACCTCGCCTTCCTCGTCCTCCTCGATGACCTGGTGATCCACTCCCCCGCACAGCCGCCACAGGGCAGCCAACTCCACAGGAAGCCCAAACCCCAGCTGCTGGCGCAGCTTCGCCTCTGCCGCACCGACCTCCTCTTCCGACGCCGGCGGCAGCAAGCTGCGATGCGACAGCGGCGCGTGCTCCGCCAGCCACTGCTCGAGCCGGGCCCACGCCGCCTGCACTCGCTGTATCTCTTCGCTCATGCAGGGCACCGTACCGACGACCGGGAACCCACCAACCCCGGTTCCAGCCACAACCGGGCCGGCGGTGTACCAGACGAACGGCGAGGCACTCGAGCCAAGCATCGTCGTGATATGCGGCTTGTCCCTCAAGGTTTGTCCCTCAAGGTTGCGCCGCTTCGTCAGCGACCGGCGCGTACGGACGACACCCCGTGCATGACGGCCAGAGCCCACTGCTTTCAGATGTGTCCGCCCTGACGAACGTTGTCCACTCCACCTGCGCATCGGCACTGTCCTCCGAGCGCATCGAGCAGCTGTCCAAGGTCAGGATGCGGTGGACATGACGGGCATCGTAGTCACCACGGCCGCCGCGCTCGCGGCCGGTGAGCTGTTCGCCCCATGGCACCGTGCTGGGTAGCCCAACTCTTTCCGGTCACGAACGTTGCGTAGGGCGGACTGCCTTTGCGGCGACGGTCCCGGCTGTGCTCTGTCGGCCCGTGAACGGCGAGCAGCGACAGCCCGAAGATGCTTCGCATCCTCGGCGTGATCCGATCGCTCAACGCATCGGGTTCACGGGACTGGTGCGGATAGAGCGAGATCCCCAAGAAGCATGCATGCAAAGAGGATGTGTGACGCCGTATGAAGGAAACGGGAAGAGCAGCTATCAAGCGGAACTGAACTCGTACCGCTCCACCTGCCACAGAGGGCGGGTGAGTTCTATCAGGCGCGGGACGGTTCTGTTCGGGTCGCGGGCGCCTAGTTAGTTGAACACCAGCAGCACGGGCGGTCCCCTCGCTGTCGCGGCTTGACAGACGGCATTAGGAATCAGTTACTCCTTCTGGTCGTCCCATGACGTCCGATACCAGCCCCTGAATGACGTCAGCAGCGCCGCGAGCGCGGCGCCGACCCGGGGATCAAGGCCTGGACCACGGAGCAGTACCGCGTTGGACGACGGTTTGTGCTCCATAACTATCTGGCCGTCCGCACGCCATCTCACGCGCCGTGGCGCGCGCGGGAGGTCGCCGTTATCCAGCACGGCGGCGACGAGGGCGAAAGGAAGCAGAGGGGACAGCAGCCAGCAGAAGGCCCACCAGAACAGCCGTCCCTTGTAGCCCACGGCGTCCGGCACACCGGCCTGCGACACCGTCCAGCGGACACGCAACCCGCCGCCCCTGAACGCCTTCCGCCGCGTAATGGTGCCGATGATCTGCCCGTAGGCGTCAAGCACCTGATAGGTCACACGGTGCCCCTCGGTGGACTGCGTGACCAGCCGGGCCAGCATCTGCGCACGTCCCTCGTCGGCCCACAGGAGGAAGGATCGGGTCCCCCTCTTGCGGTCGCCGCGGTACGCGGGGATGCCGCCGGGCGGAAGTTCGCGCTCCACGTGCGCCAGGGCATGGGGCTGCACTCCCGGACCCGCGATGTGGACGGGATGCAGAGGCGGCACCAGGAGCCCGGTGGCTTGCGCGCTCCTGCGGGGTCGCGGGGTGTCGTACATGGTGAGACTGACGGTCATGCGCCCTGCTTCCCATCGGTGGTACGGCCGGGTGAAATCGGCGGCCTCCGGGCGGCGGCGTGAGCGGTGGTGTCCAGCGCCGCTGGATGCGGCCCGGGGCTCCGCTCAGCAGTCACGTCGCGCCTGGAATTTCAACAGGACTGTAGTTCATCCTCGGAGGACGCCTGACGTGGTAGAGCTGCGACCACCTCCCCTGCCGGCATGTGGCCTGCCCCCCTCGGCCGCAGTGACTTTGCCCGTCGTCAGCTTGAGCCCTCGCGGCCCGCAGACGGCTGAGGCGTCCCAGACAGCCTCATCCACCACATTCCGTCGGCATGATCGATCACGATCCGCCTGTCTGTCTGTCTGTCTGTCTGTCTGTCGATCAGCATCGAGGAATCGACAAGGCACGCCTGCGCCGTGGGTTCCCCCAGCGTGACGGCGGGGGTCTCAACGTCGTTGGACGTTGCGACCCCGAGCCAGGCCCCCGGAAGTGTCGTAACCGTCCCCGGTGCCACGCTGCACCGGGGACGGACCTGATCGAGCCCAACGCCAAGGCTGCCACCACCCAGTGCAAGAGATACTCGGGGCCAACCACACGCAGGACCGGGCGCAAGAAGGCAACGAGTACCCGTTCGCCTCCACCCGGAAAGCCTTCCGCCGGGCACGAACACGATTGATCGACAACGGTGACTTCGATTTCTGCTGGCGCCATCACACCGCGCGTGAGCACCAGCGTCTCTATCCGGCGCCCGATCAGCAGGAGTACGGTCTCACGGCTTGATCACACGCTCGGTTACGTCCCGGACTTGAACAACTACCGGTGCAGATCCGGGTCATGTGAGTGGGCGCCAGGGTTCCCAGCGCACACGCCGTGTCGGGGCAGTCCCGGGGCATCGCACCGCTTGACTGACCGCTCGCGCGGGTGACACGAACGCCCTTTACGGCATGGCGGGGAGCACCGACTCGCTACGAAGACCACGAACACTCTGTGACCTTTGAGATGTCTTCGGTCTGGCGATGCCACCACTGGGCGATGTCGTCTTCGCCCAGAGCGAGATGGTGGAGGTAGAGGCAGTAGGCCGCGGCAGGTTGGCCGGCGCCAGCATTCCGATGCGTGTAGAAGGGGCCGTCCCTCGGCAACGGGCTCGCCCCTGACCGTCTGGCAGCGCCGCGCAACGCCTCAATGCCCTGCTCGCGCCAGGCCCGCCGCCAGCCCTCCACCGAACGAAGGCTGACCCGCAACTCTTTGGAAATGACCGCGTTCTTTACACCCCGGCCAAACCCCTCCCCCGCGAGCATCCGTATCCGCTCCCGGGCAACCCGCTGGCCTGGCCCGAGCCCACCACCCTGCGCATACCGCATCACTGCGACATACCGCAGGGATCAAACACCGTCACCCTCCACGACAACCCACCGGAAAGATCAGTAAGAAAATTCGATATGCGGGGGTTGCTCCACAAAGAGGGCGAACCGCCCTCCGCCCTTGTCGGCCGTGCCTGATCCCGCTCCTCGGACAGTTCATCTGACGGCGCGGGTTCCGCAATCCGGATCCGCCGGCGGGCAGTAAATCCCAGGCCCACGAGGGCGTCAAGGTCGGCCAGGGCGTGGTGACTTGATGCCCCGATGCGCGAACGCCTGCGTCGACGCCTCGCCCTACCCCAGCCGCGGCCAAATTAGCCATCTTGCGCTGAGCGGACGCCTCCCGTCCGTGCTTCGCCTTGCCGGCCCGTGTTCCGGTGCGGGCATCCGGTCACAAGGTGAGGGCTCTCTGCGCTGCGGAAACTCGGACAGCGCACTGCTGGGCGACTCAGTGCGCGGTCGGCTGCTGTGAGTCTCCACGTCGCGCTCACATCTTCTCCACTGACCTAAGCATGGCTTTTTCGCCAACGTGGCCACGGCGTGGCGTACTTGACAAAGTGTCATGATCGTTTGGTGTTACGATCTCGGGCACATGCCACGTGGACTTCATCCTCGGCTTGGCTACAGCCAGGGGGCTCTCCGGGTGGTGAAGGCTGCCCACGTCGAGAGTCCGCATGGATAGATTCCGAGAGCTGGACTCCAGCCGCTCAAAGAGAGTCACATGACAATTTTGCAGGATCCGACGGTCTGGGCGCTTGCTGCCGGCGTCCCTGTCGCCACCATGGTGGTCGTTCGCCAGCGAAAAACGAGTGAGTCGTTGCGCCGTCAGAAGCGGGGACTCGAAAGCGATCTGACCGAACTGCAGGGCAGCCACGCTGACCTCCAATCCACCATCGCAGAGCTCCGCAGAGGCTATGACGAGGTGGTCCGACAGGCAAAGGAAGAGGCGGAGAACGCCACCAATACCGTACTGAAGTCTGCGATGCAGACCCTTCAGGGCCTCGCGGCGGAACAGCAGCGGGCCATCTCCGGGCTGCAGAAGAAGTACGGCGATTCGGCCGTGCTGCGAGATCTGCTGGACGTCGACCACATGAACTCGCAGTTCAACCGGCGTGCACAGTCCATTGCCGTGCTCTGCGGCGGGTGGCTCGGCCGACAGCGGGATGCGGCATCCATCTACGACGTGATCCGCGCAGCTCAGGGCCGTATCCGGCACTACCAGCGCATCGACATCGCCTCGCGGGTGGACATCGCGGTGACCAGCCGCGCCGTCGAGCCGGTCGCGCTGACGGTGGCCGAACTGCTCGACAACGCCACCAGCTATTCGGCGCCGTCCTCCATGGTCGACGTCGAAGTGCGGACGGTGCCCAAGGGCATGTGCATCGTGATCGACGATGCAGGCGTCGGGATGAGCGAGGAAGAGAAGACGGCCGCCACAGCTCTGCTGTCCAGTGGGTCCGCGGTGAGCGTCTCCGAACTCGGCAATCCTCCCGCGTTCGGTTTCGCGGTGATCGGTGCGCTGTGTGCGCGCTTCGGGTTCACGGTCACCATCGACAGCACTTCTCCCTACGGCGGCGTCCGAGCGGTGGTGATGGTGCCGAAGGAGTTGCTGACCGACATGCCGGAACCCGCGAGGCCCGCCACAACGCAAGGACCCAACGCGGGCACAGGGGAAAGCGGTTCGGCTCCCGCGACGACAGCGGGCGACCTGCCCCGGCGACAGAACAAGCGCCGCGCCATGGCACTCGTACCGGACAACCAGCCCGATGAAGCGACTGCGCCGCCGGCCCGGTCGGCGGAGGCACGGGTGGCGGCCATGGGCGCATTTCAGCGCGGCACTCTCAGCGGCCGAAGTGCGGGGGTACCGGCCGCCGAACGCGACACTCCTGCCGATACACACGAAGGATTCGATGCCCCGTGAGCGACGACCTGTCCTGGATGCTCGAGGACGCGCTGGCGATTCCCCATGCCCTGCACGCGGTCCTGATCTCTGCTGACGGCCTGCAGATGTCCCGCACCGCGGAGATCGGCCGGGACGACGCCGACAAGGTGGCCGCCGCCGTGAGCGGACTGCAGTCGCTCAGCCGGTCCGTCGGATTCTTCTGTGGTGACGACGGCACGACCTGGCGCCAGACGCTCATCGAGTTCGACGGTGGCTGGGTGTTCCTGAATGCCGCAGGAGGTGGCTCCTACCTCGCCGTGGCAGCGTCCGCCGAGGTCGACATGGGAGACATCACGTATCGGATGCAGCAACTGGTCAGCCGACTGGGCAAGGCCATGTCGACCGGCCGCCGCACCGACACGGTCACCTCATGACGGATCCGGACCGTCCCGAGCCCGAGCTCGTGTCCGAGGCCGGAGAATTAGTCCGGCCCTATGTCATCACCCGTGGGCGTGACCTGCTCGACGAGGGCGCGTTCGCCCTCATCACTCTCGTCACGTCATCCACCGACGATCAGCAGCGTCCCCAGCGGCTCTCGCCCGAGGAGCAGCAGATCCTGGAGATGTGCTCCAGCGGCTACCTCTCGGTCGCTGAGATCGCCGCTCACTCTCAGCTGCCTCTGGGTGTCGTCAAGGTGCTGCTCAGTTCCCTCGCCGAGGGGGGCTATCTGGTCACCCGTGCGCCGGTGCCCTCGGCTCGTCTCGCCAACAAGGCCTTGCTTCAGGAGGTGCTCGATGGTCTCAAGGCTCTCTCTGTCTGAGAACGCCTACGTGCGCGACGGTGCACAGCAGACTGCGGTGAAAATCCTGGTCGTCGGGCACTTCGCCGTCGGTAAGACCACTCTGATCGGCTCGCTCTCCGAGATCGCGCCGCTGTCCACCGAGGAGCAGATGACGAGCCTCTCGGAGAGAGTCGACGACCTCAAGGGAGTGCAGGGGAAGACCACGACTACGGTCGCCCTGGACTTCGGTCGCCTGACCCTCAGCGAGCGCATCGTGCTGTATCTGTTCGGGTCACCGGGCCAGCAGCGGTTCGTCAATCTGTGGGACGACATGGCCCGCGGAGCGCTGGGCGCCCTGGTCCTGGTGGACCCCGAGCGACTGGCCGACAGTTTCGAGGTCATGGATCTGGTCGAGAGCTACGGCCTCGACTTCGCCGTGGCCCTCAACCAGTTCGACGGCAGCGCGGTACACACCCCCGAAGCAGTCCGGGAGGCGCTCGACCTGCTGCCCGACACCCCGGTCGTCACCATCGACGCGCGCGACAAAGCGTCGTCCGTCAACGCCCTGATCACCATGGTCCGCTATCTGCAAGAGCGCGCCGCTCTGGAGCACGCATGACAACCCCTCCCGTACCTCCGCCCGGCTGCCCCGCACACGGCAGTGGGCAGCGCATATCCCTTGACACCCCGGAGTTCGCCGCCAACCCGCACGCGTACTACCGTTACATGCACCAGCTCGGCCCCACGGCGCCGGTCACCATCGCGCCCGGCGTGGAGGCGACCCTGGTGACCGACTACAACGCGGCTCTTGGGCTGTTGCAGGATCCCACTATCTTCCGCAAGGACGCGCGCCGCTGGCGTGCGCTGAACGAGGGCCTCATCCGCCCCGACAGCCCGGTCCTGCCGTTGCTGGCCTACCGGCCGAACTGCATGTTCACCGACGGCGCCGAGCACGTGCGACTGCGGCAGGCCATCACCGAGAGCTTCGCCCGCGTCAGCAACAGCCGGCTGAGCCACATCGTCAACCAGGCCGCCCAGTTCCTCATCAACCAGTTCAGCGCTCGCGGCAGTGCCGACCTTCTCAGGGATTACGCGCAACAGCTTCCCCTGTACGTCTTCAACGAACTCTTCGGCTGCCCGGCGGAGATCGGCGACCGGGTCCTGTTCGGCATCTCCGGCATGTTCGACGGCGTCAATGCCGAGCAGGCCAGCCAGGTCCTGCTCCAGGCGGTGGGCGAGCTGGTGGCACTCAAGCGCGTCCATCCCGGGAAGGACATCACGTCCTACCTGATGCAGCACCCGGCACAGCTGACCGACGAGGAACTGGCGCACACGCTGGTGCTGCTCCTCGGCGCGGGCGGCGAACCGGAAGGCAACCTCATCGGCAACGCCTTCTACACGATGCTGACCGTTGAGGAGTACGCGCGCAACGGGCAGTTCGACAAGGCCCTCGATGACACCCTGTGGCGCAACGCGCCCATGTCCAACTACGCGCCGCACTACCCGGTCTCCGACACGGACGTGGCCGGCGACAAGGTCCGCGCCGGTGAGCTGGTCCTGGTGTCCTTCGGTGCCGCCAATACGGCGCTCGCGGACCAGGGGGCCGACACCCGCGGTCACCTGGCCTGGAGCGCAGGCCCGCACGCCTGCCCGTCCAAGGAACCGGCCAGGCTCATCGCCCTGACCGGCTTGGAGGCTCTGTTCAACGCGCTGCCGGACGTTGAACTGGCGGTCCCCGCGGAGAGTCTCGCCTGGCGGCCCGGCCCCTTCAACCGAGCTCTGGCCAGCCTGCCCGTCCGCTTCGGTGCGGTCACCCCGCGCCCCGCGGCCGCGCCGGAGCCGACGGCCGCGTCCCCTGGCCACCAGGCGCACCCTCCCCTGGCGCCCACGCCCGCGCCCACGGAGCCACAGGCCGCCACCGGCAAGCCGGCGCGCTGGAGCAGCTTCGTGAGGTGGCTGACCGGCCAGTAGCCGATGCACCCCCTGTGATGCAGGCGACACGGGCAGTTGTTGTAGCCTGCATGAAAGATCAACTGCTGGGGTAGGACAGCGCGGAGTGTCTGGAGTGACACGAGATGAAGGAGAGGCAGTGAACCTCGCAACCTCCGCGCCCCGTTCCGCAGGCAACCGGCCGGGCCAGCGGCGCACCATATCCAGCAGCAGGAACTCGTCCGGGTACGACGACCCCGAAAAGGCGCAGGGCCGAATACCCGCGGCTTACGACGGATCGGCCCTGGTCTCCCGCCTCGTTGGCGCAGCACGTCCCCGTACCTCCGCGCCGTGCAGAGGCTTGTTGCGCCGTGCCGTGCGAGGAACGCGATGATGTCCCTGCCGGAGGCGGGCATACCGGCAGACGAACCCGGTCTGGCCACGCTCGGCGATCACGTGCTGGGTCAACTACAGCGCCTGGGCGCCACGGTGGGCCTGAGCGAGGCGGACACCGCGCTGTACGGGCAGGTCCTGCTCGACTCCCTCGCGGACTCCGTCCGGCGACCGTTGTCTCTGCCCCCGGCATCGCCCAGCTTCCTCTCCGACGACCACACCCCCGTCGAGTTCTCCCTGGCCTGCACGTCGGACGCCGCCCCGGCACTGCGGGTGCTCGTGGAGCCCGGATGGACCCACGCGGACATGGGAGACAGCGGCCGCGCCGGACTCGAGGCCATCCACGCGATGGCCGCCCGCTGGAACTTTTCCACCCATCAACTCGACGCCCTGCAGGACTTGTTCCTCCCCGCTGCGGCCGAGGGGCCGCTGTCACTGTGGTACGCGCTCGATCTGCGCGCGGGAGGGGTCCCCGGCGTCAAGGTCTATCTGAACCCCTCCGCCGCCGGACCCGAGCACGCTGCACACACCGTGCAAGAGGCGTTACGCCGACTTGGCTACGACAAGGCCTTCGCGCAGCTTCCCCCCGCGGCGGGCTATCCGTTCCTCGCACTGGACCTGGGCTCCTGGGAGTCACCTCGCGTCAAGGTCTACGTGCAGCACCCGCGTATGTCGGCCGACGACGCCTGCGCGCTCGGCCATGCCTCCGGGGTCGCAGCGGCAGACATCCGCCACTTCTTCCACGCGGCCGCCGGACCCCTCCCGCCATCCGGGCAGCAAGGGGACGGTACGCCGCGCCTGCTGCGGCGGTCAGCGCTCACCTGCCATTCCTTCACCGAAGGCGACAGCGACCCCAGCGGCTTCACGCTCCACATCCCCGTCCGTGACTACGTGCGCGACGACGAGGAGGCCCTCGACCGGGCAACCGCCCTGCTGACCCGGTTCGGCATGGACCCCACGGTCCTGCGCCGGAGCCTGCGCGCGCTCACACAGCGACAGCTCACCGACGGTGTGGGGCTGATCGCCTACCTCGCTCTCGTGTACGAGCGAAACCGGCAGCCCCGCATCACGGCCTATCTGTCCTCTGAGGCCTATCTGACCAGGGCGCCGACAGAGCAGTACGCGCAAGTCGGCCTGTTAGCTGCACAACGCACCCAGAGTGCTCTGAACTCCGGTCGCACGGCCGCCGGTCATGCCATCCCGCACACCGCACCAAAGGAAGTCTCGTGGAACCGTATCGCATCAAAGTTGTAGAACCGATCGCGTTCACCACCCGAGCGGAGCGCGAGGCCGCGCTGAAGCGGGTCGCCTACAACCCCTTCGATCTGCGTGCCGACGAGGTCACCATCGACCTGCTGAGCGACTCGGGGACCGGTGCCATCTCCGCGGACCAGCTCGCCGCGGGCATGCACGGCGACGAGTCCTACGCCGGCAGCCGCAGCTACTACCGGTGGCACGAGGTCGTCTCCGAACTCACCGGATATCCCCATATCCTGCCGACACACCAGGGCCGCGCCGCCGAGCGCATCCTGTTCTCCGCCCTGCTCAAGCCCGGCACGAGCGTGCTGTCCAACACCCATTTCGACACCACCCGCGCCAACGTCGAACTGACCGGCTGCCAGGCCTACGACTTGCCCTGCGCCGAGGCGAAGGACCTCGACAGCGATTACCCGTTCAAGGGCAACATCGACCTGATCGCCCTTGAGCAGGCGTTGGAGAACGCGCATCAAGCGCCCGTGGCGGCCGTGCTGATGACCATCACCAACAATGGTGGCGGTGGCCAGCCGGTCAGCATGGAGAACCTGTACCGGACCGCCGAACTGTGCCGCCGCCACGACGTCCCCCTGATCCTGGATGCCGCGCGTTTCGCGGAGAACGCCTGGCTGGTGATCCAGCGCGAGCCCGGCTATGCCAACCGCACCCCCCGGCAGGTCGCCGAGGAAGCCTTCCGCCTTGCGGACGGCTGCGTCATGAGCGCGAAGAAGGACGGCATCGTCCACATCGGCGGCTTCATCGGTCTCAAGGACCCTGAACTCGCCGAGAGGTGCGCGGGCCTGCTCATCGCCACCGAGGGCTTCACCACCTACGGCGGCCTGGCCGGCCGTGACCTCGACATGATGGCCCGCGGACTTGTGGAAGTCACCGAATCGGCCTACCTCGCCGAACGCGCCGACATAGCCGCCTACCTCGCCGCGCGCATCCGCGAGGCCGGAGTCGACATCGTGGAGCCGGCAGGCCTGCACGCCCTTTACGTCAACGCCGGGCGGCTGTTGCCCCACATCCCCCCGCACCAGTACCCGGGCACCGCACTGGTCTGTGAGCTCTACCTACGCGGAGGCATCCGCTCGGCGGAGCTGGGCAGCCTGTACCTCGGGGAAGAGGACGAACAAGGCAACTCCATCAAGACCGCACCTTATGAACTCGTGCGGCTGGCACTCCCCCGTCGGGTCTACACCCGCAGCCACTACGACCATGTCGCCGCCACCCTGGCCGACATAGCCAAGAACCCCGAATCGGTGCACGGCTACCGCATCGTGGGTCAGTCTCCGATCCTTCGCCATTTCAGCATCAAGCTGGAGCCCGTGCAGTCCGGCGGCTGATCTCTACTCGACACGTCCGTCGCGCAAGAGTGGGGCCGGCAGCGCCGGCTCCCACTTCTTGAGCTCGACTCTGTCGGGGATCTTGGAGTTTCCCGGTGCGGCAGCATGGTCAACGGGCATGCTCGGGACCCCTACCCATGGACCAGCAAGCTGTCCGAAGCCGCCCGGCTGCTGGATGAAGGTTGTGGGTGCCGAATATTACGTCGGTGCAGTTCAACACCAGCGGGCCGAAGTCGACCGTGCCGCTGAACGGCAGCGCGTAGCCCGCCTGCACCGAACCGCCGCCTTCCACGTAGATGAAGTCGCCCCGGTCCGGCACGGCGCCCGTCTCGTCGGAGCCGACCTTCATGCCGATGAACTTGGAGCCGGTCAGCGGCCAGTCCTCGTAGCGGACGACCTGACTGCCCTGGTAAACGGGTTTCAGGGGTGCGGTCGCGCCGAACGGGGTGGCGGTCACCCGCATCGCCCGCAGCTCGCGCAGCGCCGACGGTGCCGTGGCGTCGGCCCGCCGCCACGCGTCGAAGAGACCGTCGCGCAACCGGGGATCGAGCCCGGCCAGCAGGTGCGGGCCGAGGTCGGCGCCGGGCGCGAAGACCTGCGCGGGGTCGCGGGCCAGATGGCGGGCGTTGAGCGGCGGCCGCACGGGGGCCTTGCGCAGGGCGGGCAGCAGCGCGCCGAGCGCCGCGAGGGCCGGTTGGGCCGGTCCGGGGCCGCCGTCGCCCGGGTCCTCCTCGTGTTGCGGCGGTTCCAGCGCACGGGCCTGCTCGCTCCCGCCGGTCGAGTCCTTCCGCGAGCCGGGCGAACCAGTCCGCCACCTCTTGGTGACCGCGCGCCAGTTCCTGTGCCTCGTGGGACGCCGTTGACGGCGGGCGTTCCCGCCGGTTACCCGTGCTTGTCCGGTTCGGCGCCGGCGAAGGCGCGGTATCCGCCGAGGTCCCGGGCTGGGCGAGGACGTCGCCGCGGTGTACGGCTCGGACCGGCCCCGGGGCCATCATCGGATGCTGATCCGCCGGCGTAGCGAGGTCGTGTCGGACATGCAGCAAGGCCGCCGTCGTCATCACCGCGAAGTCCGCCGGGGGGCAAGGTCTTCGGCCTGGCCACCGCGGGCGCCCGTCTCGCCTGGCCTCTTGCGCGTCAGTCCGGCAGCCAGTTCAGCTCGTGCGCCAGGGTTTTGGCGGCGGCACGGATGCGGCGGTGCAGCGGCGACTGCTCGCGTGGCAGGACCAGGTGGATCGTCAGGCTGGGCGCGCCTCGCAGCGGTCGCCAGGTGAGACCGGCCGGTAGTGCCGTGGCCGCGGCTTCTCCGGCCGGGGCGAGGGTGACCCCGTCGCGCAGGTCGCGCTGAGACATGTCGAAAGAGACTGCGGGCGTGTGGAATCGGGGGCGTGGTCGGGTGTCTTGGAACAGTGCGGACAGCTGATCGTGGATCACGGGGTTGGCCGCACGGTCCGGGAGTCGCAGCGGGTACGCGGCCGCGTCGGCGATCTCGATCTGCGGGTGTTCGGCCAGCGGATGGTGCTGCGCCAGCTGGACCCCGATGCGCGCACGGCGCAGCAGGGATCGGCGCACGCCGCGGCCCGGCTGTTCACCGCGAGTGATCCCGGCATCGATGCGGCCGTCGGCGACCGCGGGGGAGATCTCCGGTGTCGCCATCGGGACCGCGCCGACCTCGAGTCCGGGACTGCCGCGCATCAGCCGGTCCACCAGGGCCGGTGCCGTCTGGGCCCCGGCACTGAGGCTGTATCCGATGCGCAGCGTGCCCAGTTCACCGGCCGCCGCGCTGCGGGCGGTGTCCCATGCCCGGTCCAGCGCCGCCAGCGCGGGCGGCGCGGACTCCGCCAAAGCCGCACCGGCTGGGGTCAGTTGGACGCTACGCGTGTTGCGGACCAGCAGGGCCGTACCGAGTTGCGTCTCCAATCGGCGTATCCGGGCGCTGAGTGCGGGCTGTGCGATACCGATCCGTGCGGCCGCGCGGGTGAAGTTCAACTCCTGCGCCAGCACCAGGAAGTACCGCAGGCTCACCGTATCCGGCGCCACGTGCCCTCCCCGCCGATTGATAACGATCCGTTCTGAGCCTATCCCGTACCGGTCTTTCCCTCGGCCGCATATCAAGCCCTAGCCTGCGCATACGACGATCCAACTGACCGCGGTGCCTGCCGCCGGGAGCGGCCGGTCTGAGTGTCAATTCGACGTCGGACGCGTCCGGCCGAACACAGGAGGTTTCCATGGCTAAGGGCTACTGGGTCAGTGTCTATCCCGCCATTTCCACTGAGAGGCTGACTGCCTACGACCAGCTGGCCGGCCCGGCTGTCCAGGCGGGGGGCGGGCGCGTCCTGTCCCTCCTCCCGTCCCGTGGCGGTCGAGTCGTCGCCCACGAGGCCGGAATCACGCAACGCGTCGTTCTGATCGAGTTCGACAGCTTTGAACAGGCCGTCGCGGCATACGAGAGCGAGGCATACCAGAAGGCGCTGGTGGCGCTCCCCGACGGCGTCGAGCGCGACTTCCGCATCATCGAAGGCATCGACTGACCGCCGGCCCAGCCATCGCCGGGCATCCGTAAGCCGGCCGACCCGCACACGGGGCTGCAGCCCGAGCACCTGGCGGTCGTTCGGGCATGGGTTGCAACCCATGCCCGAGCAAAGATCCCTTGACGCAGCCTGACAACACCGCCCGCGCTCACGTCGCGTGTAACCCACGGCGGGTTGTCTCGAAAGCTATCCTGCCCGCCGCCCGGGAGCGGCTGCCCCGAGCGGCCCGCCCTGAAGCAGCCCGCTCCCCCGCCCCTGCCTTTTCTCTCCCGGCAGGCGCCGGGAGGACGGGAGGAAGGCGCGGGGGCGCACGGTTGGGGCTGCGGGAGGAAGCCCCCCAACGAGGTCGTGCCAGCCTGGCCCTTCGGGGCGGGTCTCACGCGACTCTGCGTCACAGCATGATGGAAGCTCTAAAACTACTGATCGCGCCCTACCTAGTGTGGTCAAGGGATCTGGAACAGCTCTTGACACCCCAACGGGTACGCCCCGCGGCCGTGGAATTCTCCGGAGGCGTCGGGGGCATGCCCGTCGTGTGGAGGGGGCGGGAGCAGGGTCGGTGCCACTGTTGGGCCGGGTGCCAGGGTTCGGGCGCTGAAGGCAGCTTGCTGAACGCCAGGAGGGAGACCCGGTCCGTTCGGGACGTCGTGTCCTTACCGGTCTGGCCCGTGTCTGGCCGCCTCGTCGTGGCCCTCACCGCCGTCCACGCGCTGCCCGGCAAGGAGATCCAGACGCTGCACAGCTCCGACCTGGGTCTCTCCCGGGCACACTCGAAGTCCGGCGCGGACTCGGCGGCACACCCTCTACCTGGAGGAGCTCACCCACCAGCTCGCCGCCAACTGGACGGCCTACCGCCACCACCGCTGGCCGGCCTCGTCCAACGCCCACCTGCTGGTCAGCCAGAAGACCGCAGGACCCCGACCACCCGGACGTCAGCATCGGCACCCTGCGCGGAGCCCTCCCCAGAGGGCTGACACTGAGCGGCCTGCGGCAAGACCGCATCCTCAACGAAGCAGCCCAAAGCGCCGTCCCGCTCCGACTGATGCGGCTCTTTGGCATCACGGAGCAGACCGCCATGCACTACGTCACCGCCGCCCACCCTGAACGAACCGCCAAGCTGCCCCGGTGACCGAGCCCAGATCAGGCGTCCTGGGAGCTATCGGTACTGTCCTTGGACTCGGCCATCACTCTGCCGCCGACGAAAGCGACGCCAAGGGCGACTGCGGCAGTGGCGCCGACCAAGACCTTTTTGAGCGCCCCGTCCAGGAACTGCTTGCTCTCGCTGTCCTTTTGGAACTGCATCCTTGCGGTTCCCTGGATCTGCTCGATCAGAAACTTCTTCTCTTCCCAGCTCAGGTCGCTTTTGTTGAGTTCGCCCCTGAGAATGTCCCTGACCTCCTGGCAGGCCCGGTGCACATGCTCCTGGCTTTGGTTGTTGGCCGAGAGCGTGGACTCGTGCGCTCTCTCGATCGCACTTACAGCGTCCTTGGCGAAGTCCTTGAACGCGGGGAACTGCTCAACGATCTTGAGAGCCACCTCGGTGTCCATGTTGGGCATCATGGCTGCGAACCTGACCATCTTGTCTTTGGAGAGGTTCCTCCAGGACTCGATCCCAAGCGCCTTCATGATCTGAGCTTCGTTCTTGTACTTCATGCCACGAATCCCCCTTGACTTCCGCCGGGCAGCCGCGGGAACCAAGGCCCACAGACGCCGCCAACCGCACCAGACCCCCCTGGGCTGATCTGCCTGCAATCTAACGCGAGTTAGCCCCGAACCCATGCGTCTCCTGGAGCAGGGCCACGAGTATGCAGAAGCCCTGCTCATCGTCCTCGGAGCGCCGGTTCCGCGGGCTGGCTGCAACCGGGCCGTCTGGCTCCGGGAGGCCCTGGTCGCGGCCGGTGCTCGCAACGTACGCCACTCCGGTGCTCACCGCTTCCCCAGACAATTGACGCGTGTTGCCGCTCTGCGACCAGCCGCAACAGCACCACTCCGTCAGGCCATTTCACTCTTCAGCGCATGATGAACGGGGTCAGTCGAACTGCTCAAGCGCGCCTTGCGACGGCTTCGCCTCCAAGCTGCCACATCTCATAGTTCCCGCACTCTGCCGTGATCTCGGCCGTCGACCGAGCCGCGGTGACGAAGTCATCCACTACCGGCGAGGTGTGCGATGTCGCCACCGCGAGGCACACCTGGTCGGGCGCCAGTTCCGGGATGGGCACATAGACGACGTCTGGATGCGTGTAGAACACGGACGCCGAACGGGCCAGGAAAGAGATGCCCCGCCCGGCCGCGACATGCTCGAGCGTCTCGTCCACCCCGCGCACCGGGTAACCGGCATCAGGGTGCGGGCGCTTGGTGGGCTGCGTGCTCGGGGCACCGTGCCAGACCAGCGGTTCACCGGCCAGGTCGGCCTCCGTGACCTCCTCCTTGCCGGCAAGGCGGTGCCCGGCGGGCAGTACCGCCACCCGGGGCTCGGCGTACAGCGGGGTGACGCGCAGGCCGGCCTCGTCGATGGGCAGCCGCACATAGCCGACGTCGATGCGCCCGTCGAGCAGCATCGCAGCCTGGTCGTCCCCTTCGATCCGCTGCACGTCCACGACCACGTCCGGGTGCCGGTCCTCGAACGCCCGCGCCGCCGGGATGACGGGGATGCCGGCCCGGAAACCGACCATCAGCCGCCGCTTGCCGCCGGCGGCCGCGGACACCCGGCGGCGGACCGCGTGGGTCGAGGCGAGCAACGGGCCGGCGTCGGCCAGCAGTTGCCGGCCCGCGTCCGTCAGCTCCACGCCGTGGCGATCCCTGGTGAACAGTGACGCTCCGAGATCCTGCTCGAGCGCGCGGATCTGCCGGCTGAGCACCGGCTGCGCGATATGGAGCTCATCAGCGGCGCGGCCGAAATGCAGCCGGTCGGCCACGGCGACGAAATAACGCAGTTTGCGCAGATCCAGATCCATGGCATCTCCCGGCCCGGTGATGCCTTCAGGGTATCACCACCGCTTAAAGAGGTCTTGGACACCGACTCATCCCCAATGGCAGCCTCAAAGCAGGCGCTTGAGGGTGCCGAAGTGAATTCGACCCAACAATTCGACAGTAGAAGTTGGCAGCAGGGCCCAGGCCCGGAGAGCAGGAACACCGATGAGCAGCATCAGCATTATCGGACTGGGAAACATGGCCCGTGCTTTGGCCGGCCGGGCGCTCGCCGGCGGTAACGCCGTCGAGATCATCGGCCGCGACCCGGCCAAGGCCAAGGAGTTGGCCGCCACGCTCGGCGGCGCCACGGTCGGGGCGGCCGGGGCCGCCCCGGCCGGGGACATCGTGATCCTCGCCGCGCCGTACGCCGGCGCGACGGCGGTGGTGAGGGAGTACGGGGACGCACTGCGCGGCAAGGTCATCGTCGACGTCACCAACCCCGTGGCCCCCGACCTGCGGGGCTTCGTCGTCCCCGACGGCAGTTCCGGCGCACAGGAGATAGCCAAGGCGGCTCCCGATGACGCGCATGTCGTCAAGGCGTTCAACACGGTGTTCTCCCACGTTCTGGCGGCCGGCCCCGCCAAGGGCCGCCCTCTGGACGTGTTCATCGCCGGTGACGACGCGCAGGCGAAGGCACGCGTGTCGGCGTTCGTCGAGAGCCTGGGGCTGCGCCCCTGGGATACCGGGGATCTGTCCATGGCGCGGGCACTGGAGAACGTCGGCCTGCTGGAGTTGGGCCTCATGAACCACTCCGTCAAGCACACCGATTTCTCCCTCGGAATCACCCTTCTCGGCTGAGCGCACCCCTGCCACCACCTTTCGTGCCGCATTGCGTCAGTTCATTTACGGCACGAAAAATTCTGCACCTACTCTCATAAGGACAGTTGGATGCGCGTATTCGTCGCTGGCGGGACCGGCCATTCCGGTTCGTACATCATTCCCGAGCTCATCGCCGCCGGGCACGAGGTCACCGGCCTGGCCCGGTCGGACGCTTCCGCGGCGGCCCTGTCCGCGCTCGGCGCGAAGGTACGTCGGGGCGATCTCCAGGATCTCGACGGGCTCAAGGAGGCAGCCGCGGACTCCGACGGCGTCATCCACGTTGCCCACAGGCAGGATCTGCTGCCCTCCGGCGGGATGGACGCCGTGGCCGCCGCGGAGCTCCCGATCGTGCTCGCGTACGGCGAAGCACTCGCGGGAACCGGAAAGCCGCTGGTCACGGCGGGAAGCATGGGCTCGCCCGGGAACCTGGAGCGGCCTGCCACCGAGGAGGACCCGGCCCTTCCCGCCGGCGAGGAGTACAAGGGCACCTTGCGGGTCCGCAACGTCGTGGAAAGGGCCGTTGTCGACCTCGCCGAGCAGGGGGTGCGGTCTTCGGTCGTGCGGATCGCCAACATCGCGCACAGTACGACCGATCGTGCCGGCTTCCTCCCCACGCTGATCGCGCTCGCGGAGGAAAAGGGCTTCGTCGGCTACCACGGCGACGGCGCAAACCTGTGGAACGCCGTGCACATCCGCGATGCCGCCACCTTGTTCCGCCTGGCGATGGAGAAGGGGCAGGCCGGCACATACTGGCACGCGGTCGAGGACGGCGGCACCCCGTTCCGCGACATCGCCGAAGCCATCGCCGGACGCCTGGGCCTGCCCGCCGTGAGCATTCCCGACGATGCCCTGATGACGCCGGGGTATTTCGGGTTCCTCACGAATATCGTCACGCAGAGCTACCCGGCATCCAACCTCATCACCCGCCGGACCCTCGGCTGGGAACCCGCCCGGCCCGGCCTGCTCGCCGATCTGGACAACGGCCATTACTTCCCCGCCGGCTGACAGCGGGAACCTGGATCGCAGCGAGCCCGGCAACCGGCAAGTCCGGCTCTTGTGAAAGACGTTGAGACTATGACGACTGTGGGGAACTGGGGCCGCGGCCGTGTCCACGGCGACGAGTGAAAAGGCCGCGGCGGCCGGTGACATTGTCGTGGTCACGGTGCCGGTCAGCGCCTTCCCTCACCTGGAGCGAGCTGCTTCTGCGGCAGCACGCGACGCCCGCCCGCCTAGTGGGCGGCGCATCCCGTCCCGTGGGGAGTGCAGGCCCGGCTGTTCAAGGCCGGTCTGACGCCGCGTCTGACTCATCTGGCCCCGAAGGCCGGGTGCGGCCGCCGGCGCCTCGCCCGGCAGATCCCACCCTGTGCAGTTCACGGCCCGGCAAAATCGCTCCGGCATTGTGCTGATTGGGTGCGTGTCCCGGTACGGACAACTGGACATTTAGGGCGCCGAGCCTACGGTTTCCTCCAGCGCAGAGCTTCCGGTTCTCTTCGAGGGGTCCGGAGCCGTCACGAGGAGAAGAGACGAAATGATGGTTCGCAGAGCAGTGACCGGGTGCGCGTCGGTGGCGCTGGCATCGGTAGCGATGGCGGGCTTCGCACAGGCGGATGCTCAGCCGGCGCCGGCATCTGGTGCATCGCAAGCGGCGCCGAGGGTCACGCTCACCCCGGCTACGGCCAAGCAGAAGAGTGCGGTCACGGTGAAGGTCGTGGGCGCCCCGAAGACGTGCCGTTCGGTACAGGCCAGGTCCGATGCCTTCGTCAGGACGGTGGCGCTGGCGAAGAAGGGCAACCCGCCGGTGTACTGGGGCCGGGCAGGGGTGAAGGCGAAGGCCGCCCCTGGCTTCCACCAGGTCACGGTGGGGGGTGTCGGCTGCGGCAAGTGGGTGGCAAAGGCCAGGCTCACTATTCTTGCGCCGCCCAAGCCGGCGCTGATCAAGGGCACCGTCACCTCGAAGACCGGGCTCAACGTACGCAAGCAGCCGACCTCCGGCTCGGCGGTCACCGGGGCCTACCGCAGTCGGCAGACCATCGACCTGATCTGCAAGAAGGCCGGGCAGCCGGTCGGCGGCAACCGCACCTGGTACCAGGTCAAGACGCCCAAGGGCTGGGTCAGCGCCCGCTACGTCAAGGCCCACGGCACGGTGCCCACCTGCAAGTGACCTCGGGTGGCTGAGCCCCAGCACGCCGCGGCTCAGCCACCGCGCGGCCGGACGCGTCAGCGCGTCCCCTCGACCGCTTTTCAGTGGAGTGTCGTTCCTCTCGGGGATGGCTGAGCGGAAAAGACGCAGGTTCAGGACGGCTTATTCGAGGACAACCACGCCCCATCACCCCTTAACAACCCTCTCCATTCCATAAATTGACAACGCCCCACGCCACCCTCCCGGCCGCGACGCCGAGTCCGTACAGCGCCGCCGTAGGAATGAACTTCTCCAGCCGTGCGGCATGGGAAGGCAAGGGCAGGTGACCGCCCGGTGTTCGGATTGACCTCTCCGATCGTCGGGTGATGACAAGCGGACAACGGACAGGTGGCAGGTATGACGGAGACAGGTCGAGTCCGCTATCCCACCCGGAGGTCTGTGCTGGGCCTCGGGGCGGCGGGCGCGGGGGTGGCCCTGATCGGCGGGCAGGCGTTCGCGGCGGTGGGCGCGGTGCCGCAGCGGCAGGCAGAGCTGAGATGGTCGGAGCCGGGCAAGGTCTGGTTGCGGGGCGTCAGGCTGCGCCACAGCACCGTGCTGCAGTCCTTCGCCTTCGACGAGCGCAACCGGCAGATCTACGCGCTCCAGGTGATCCCGTCCGGCAGACGGCTTCCGGGCGAGTCCCGCACGTACTCGCACGATGAGCGCGTACGCAACGGCGATTTGTGTCTCAACAGGCTCGCCATGGACGGCACGCGGCTGGACCATATGTACCTGAAGGGCTTCGGGCATGGCACCACCGTCGCTGTCGAGCGAGCGCCGTCAGGCGGGACGGCGCTGTGGACGGAGTGGGATGCCCAACCGTCCTCCGGCTACGGGCGCGGAGTGTGCCGGTTTCGCTACACGGCGGGCAAGGTGCTCACCGGCAACAGCGCGGGCCTGGACACCTTCCGGCCCCAGCCCGGCAGCATCAACAACAACGCTGCTCTCGACACGGCCCACGGGCGCCTGCTACTGCGCTACCGAAGGTCTCGCCTGCCCCGCTACGCGGTCTACGACCTCGCCCGGTTCGCCGCCCGTGACTTCCGCCCGCTCGCCGACTTCCCGCAGCCCGGTGCGGAAAGCGGTCTTCCCTTCCAGGGCATGGCCCTCCACGGCGCCTACGCCTACCAGCTCCTGGGCAGCGCGTACGGCCCGGACAATCCACGGGAGGGGGGCGGCAACACCCGGCTGTTCCGCATCGGTATGCCGGACGGCCGGTACGTGAGCGAGAAGCTCGACCGGACGGACCCGGAACTCGGCAGGCGCGAGCCCGAGGGGCTTGCCGTCAGGACGGGCCGCAACGGCGGGCTGTACATGGGCTTCGCCCACGGACCGGCCGGGGGCCGCAGACTCTCCCTGTACCGCAAGACCCTCTGAGTCTTCCCCGGCCGGCTTCCGCCCCTGCTGCCGATCCCGCGGTGTCGCTCCCAGCTTCTTGGGGAGGGGCAGACAAGCCCACGAAGCTCCTGACGGACATGTGTGATCTTGGTCGAGAATCCGTCTGCCAGGAGCTCCGCTGCGCGGGAGTGCCCAACTCGCGGTCAACACCGTGAGGGTGGAAGCGCGTTCGAGGGATGGCCCGGTGGAAGCTGGCCATCGACCCCAGCGAAGAAGCCGCCCTCGCCGAAAACGCCACCCGCTGGCCCGACACACTAATCACCGTGAAGCTCGCACGGTAACCAGACCCGCTCAGACCGGCACGGCGGTCTGAGCGGAACGTGGCGGTGACGAAGAGGGGCGGAGTCGATTGTCATAGTGCTCAGAAGAATCGGCGATGAGCAGCTTGCCGCCTTGCTACCCGCGTTGCGGGCATGAGCTCGGCAAGAGCCTGCCCCTGCACCTGGGCCTTGTCACACAACGTGCCCAATTCCCCGTCACCTGGCACGTCACTTGCAGCTGTCGCCCCAAAGTAAGTGGCGATTCACAGCCACCATCTGAGTCCGGTCGATCACTGCATACATCACGCCGCAGTCAGCCATCATTCCGCCATGGAACCGGAGGCGAACCGCAAGCTGGCATGGGCCGCTGGGGCCGCGGGAGCGGTCGTCTTCACCGCCGCGCTCTTGTGGGGGCCCTGGATCCTCGAGAACCACCGGATCCGCGACAAGGACGGAAGCCTCGCACCTTCCGCCGGGATCATCATCACCGGGCTTCGCACTGCGCTCATCGCCGTTGCCGGCGGCATCATCGCCAGCCTCAGCCTTTGGTACACCCACAAGAAACACAAGCTCGACCAGCAGCAGTTCGACGCCAATCTCAAACAGTTTCAGGAACAGTTTCAGCAGTCGCAGGAGCAGTTCAGGCTGGTCCAGCAACAATTCATACATACGCAGAAGCAGTTCGAGTACGAGCAGGCGAAGGACCGTCAGGCGTCCGAGCAGGCAAGCCGGACGCGCATCACGGGAGGCTTTGTAACAGCCGTCGAGCTGCTGGGCCAACCAAACCTCGCGGCGCGGCTCGGCGCTCTGTACAACCTCCAGCGCATCGCCAAAGAGTCACCCGAGGACCGAGCCGGCGTTCTGGGCGTTCTCGTCGACATGCGCGGCATGCCGCTGAAGGTCATGGTCGCCCCGGCCACCAACCGCGACGACCACCCCGCCCGAGGCCTCCTCTTCCGCCTGCGCCTTGCGCACCCGGAAGTGACCGTCGCCTGGGCTGACTCCGCCTACGGCGGCGAACTCGTCCGCTGGTCGAAATCCTTCCTCGGCATCACCCTCCATACCGTCCCTCGGCCCAAGGACCAGGACGGCTTCGCCGTCCTCGCGAAGCGGTGGAGGGGCGAGCGAGCGATCAGCTGGATCATGCGGGCGCGCCGCAACTGCCGAGACGACGAACGGCTCATCTCCCATAGCGAAGCCCACCTCACCTGGACCATGATCACCCTCATGGTCCGCCGCCTCACCCGCCCGCCCCGGCCACCCCGCACGGATCCCCACCCCGCCGAACGGCCTGATGCCGTCTTCGAGCCCAGGCCAATCCGCATCCGCGCCCAACGACAGCCGCACAGCATTCGCCTCGCCTCTACCGCCCTCGTCTGACCGGCCCCGGCGCTGGGGCAATCAGACGCAGCTGCTCAGCGGTCGGAGAGGCGGATGGGGGTGGGGTCGGGTGCGTCGAAGCAGGCGAAGAATGACTCGACGTCGTCGAGGGTGCCGGTGGTGACGGCGGCGTGCCCGTCCGCGGCAGCCTTGGCGAAGGCACCGTACAGATCGCGGAAGGTCATGGCCATGACGACCGGTTTGGTGACCTCGATGACGGTGTCGGCGTCTGCGGGGATGGTGTCGGCGGCTTCCAGAACGCCGCGTCGTACGTGCAGGGCCATCTCCTGGCCGCTGTCGGTCAGCCGCACGCCCAGGATGCGCAGCGCGTTGCCCGAACGCTGCGGGTCGATGCGCATCCGCAGGGCTTCGAGCAGGGCGGTGGCGGGCATCGCGGCGACCTGGTCGGGGGCGTTGAGGTTGAGTTTGCGGGAGTAGTCGATGGAGCCGTCGAGTTCCCGTGCGGCGGTCAGGTAGTAGTTGCGCCAGTTGCTGTTGGGGGTGGTGTAGCCGATCTGGCGCAGGGACTCGGATTTGACCTGGCGGGCCTCGGTGTCGGAGGTGTCGACGCGGACGAGGTGGCGGGTGAGTTCGGCGGCCCACTGGTGGTCACCTCCCTCTGCCGCCTTGCGGGCCAGGCCCAGGACGGTGTCGCGGCCGCCGATGAGGTCGATGTAGCGGCGCGAGGACTCCACGGGGTGCAGGGGGTTGAGGGTGGTGGGGTCGGAGTCGAACCAGCCGTACTCGCCGACGTAGATCTGGCGCACCGAGTGCGGGACACCGCCGTAGAAGTCACCCAGCCACTCGCTCTCGGCCAGGTGGGCGGGGAGTTTTACCTCGGCGGCCAGGTCGTCGGGCAGGTGGCCCTGGTTCATGTGGCGCATGGTCTGGTCGTAGACGAAGGAGATCGCGTCCCGGTAGTCGCGCAGTACCTTGGCGACCTCCTCGCGGCCGGCGACGGGGCGGCCGTGGGAGGGGATCATGAAGTCGGCGGGCAGCGGGCGCAGGTACTTGTCGATGGACTTGAACCACTGCTGGGGGTCGCGGTAGCGGGAGCCGCGGATGGTGTGCAGGTTGGGGAACGATTCGCCCTGGATGACCTCGGCGGACTGCAGGACCCCCTGGTCGGGGAACCAGGTGATGATCTCGTCGATGGCCTCGCTCGGCGCCCAGGAGTGCACCATGCGCACCCCGGCCACGGTGTGCTCCAGGGTGTCGTCGATCAGCACGGTCGGGGCGATCAGGGAGAGGGTCTGCATGACGAAGTCCGGGCCGAGGCCGCCGTTGACGCGTCCCTCCGGGCCGGTCTCCAGCAAGGTGCCCAGTGAGTACTCGACCCGGGCGGCCAGCAGCGGGCCGGTGGCGGAGCCGGCCAGGACGTTGGCCATGAAGTCGCGGTGCGCGATGATCTGGCACTCGCCCGCGTCGACCTGCTCCTGGGAGACGAACGCCTTGACGCCGGCGTAGTGGTCGGTGTGCCAGTGCGAGTACACGATCGCTTTGACGGGCAGGTCGGAGATTTTACGGATCTCCTCCAGCTGACGCTCGCCCTTCTCCACATCCTCCGGCGGATCGATAAGGATCAGCCCGTCGTCGCCGACGACCAGGGTCAGCGCGGACAGGGCGTAGCCGAAGATCTGGTAGATGCGCTTGCCGACGATCTCGAACACACCCGGATCCATCGTCCGCGAGTGATCGCTCATCGCACGCGGCACCGTCGGCGCGTACTCGGTGTAGGCGGCGTTCTCTCCACTCGGGGTGAACGAGATGCCCACGTCGGCACCCAGCCAGTACTTCCCGCTCGTACCCATGCACGCTCCTCGACCGACCCGACAACGACACAGCGAGCTGTCACCCCACGGCAACTCTGCTCACGCCATCGTCGATCAGTGCCCTCACACCTGCTCGCCCGATTGCGCCAGATGAACGGCAAGAGGCAACCCGAGGAGACCGGGCCAGCACGTGTCTTGCCCCAGTACTTCCTACGAATCCGCCACGAACTGCAATCACATAGCGTGACTGACTTCGAGTTTTGGCACAGCTACTTATTCGGCTCTGTCGCTGATCTTGTGACCCGTCCCCGGGCGAGTGTGCGTCGGTGGGGATTCGGGCGGTTGTCATGCTGATGGCGCCTTGGGGCCCGACCCGGTAGGTTAGCGATCTTCGGGTGGTTCACACGCCCGGAGTCCCCGAAGGCGAACGCCCATGATGAACCTCGATCAGTCCCGCGCACGACTACGCCTCGACGCCGCGCTGGACGGTCTGGCCACCACTTTCCGCGGGATGACCGCCCACCCCGACGAGCACAACTGCGAGTGTCACTGGGGCAGCCGGGAAGACCTCGCGCAGCTCAAGGTGCCGGACAGGGAGCTGGACCACGATCTCCTGCAGCGCACATGGCAGGCCATCGACTGGAGCGACCACGCATCTGTACTGCGCCGCATCCTGCCCCAGTTCGCGACGACCCTCGTCAGCGGCCTCATCGAGCCTCACTTCGGCCCGGACCGGGCCGGGCTTTCGTTCGCTCTCGGTCACTGGCAGCAGTGGCCGGCCGAGCAGGCCGCGGCGGTCAGGGAGTTCCTGGGCGCCTGGTGGGCGCACACGCTCACCGATCCGGATCCGGCCGTACCCGCGTACGACGTCCTCATACTGAGCGCGGAGGCGTCTGCCACGCTGAGCCCGTGGCTCAGCCTCTGGGAAGCTCAGAGTGGCCCCGTGGCCGACCAGCACCTTGCCGAAGCGGCGGCGCACTGGGAATACGACCTACTCGGTGACCAACTTCCCTGGGACGCTTGGGAGAGCGAGGAGAAGATGCGTGCGGAGCTGACTGCCTGGCTTGTCCGCCATGCTCCAGCCCGGCTCCGTGCCCACGGGGTATCCGAGGAACTTCTTCACCGGATACGGCTGCTCGGCGTCACCGGTCTCGATCGCTGGCAGGACCCGCACTGGCCCGGCCACCGCTACTGACCCCACCGAACCGCGCGGTGCTCCCTGTCCACGTACCGAGGCACGTACGCCCGAGCACGCCGCGTCACAAGGTCAGCGCCAGACCCGAAACCCTTGATCGTCGACACAAGGTACGGCGGATTAGGTCTCGGTGTTCAGTGCTGTGCGTGCGGCGGTCTGGAAGTTCTTGTCCAGCTGACGCTTTGCTCTGGCGGCCGCCAGAAATCGCTCGTTGAACTCTTCGAGGTGCTCGCGTCTGGATGCGCCGGCGGCTTCGTACCAGGCCAAGCCGATCATGTCCCAGTCGTACATGGCCTGCCGGAACACGTCCGCGGCGTCGGCTACGGGTCGGGGCCCCACGACAGATACAGCGGCTGCAGCGCTGCTGAACTCGGTCCATGCATCGTGCGCTCGGACGAAGCCGGCTTGCCGCTCGTCCGGGGCGCTGCCGTCGTCGCCGAGGAGGTCGGACATCTTCCACAATGCCGCCGAGAGCTGCTTCGCGGTGCTGAGGTAGGTGCTGTAGGCGTCCCTCCGGGCCTCGTCTCGCCAGCGTGCGTGTTCGGCGCGCTGTTGGCGAGACTGGCTCAGCACCGTGAGCCATCCGCCACTCACCCCTCCCAGCGCCCCGATGAACGTCCCTAAGACCGTCGCCGTGCTCCCGTCCATGACAGCGGATTAGAACGCAAGCGGAGATCGAGCGCCAGTACGCGTGGTTCGCTACGTGGGCCCTTACGAATCACCCAAGTACATCCAGCACGAGGGCGATCCGGGCGCACGCCGAGAGCACGCACCAGACGCTGCGGCCTGATCCGCAAAGATCAGAGAGACACTCCTAGCCGTGAAGGGCGGCGAGACCGTGCAGTTCTTCCGCTACTGCCTCCGGCCCATACGCCATCAAAGGCCGTAGCGCACTTGTCTCTCGCGCGCTATGCCACATACCGTCCAAGGGCGTGAGGAAAGGGATCACGGCAGAACCACGGCTGTCGACCACAGCGTCGAGTTGCGGAGAGCGCCCGGGCCGACGCAGCGTTCGCCGCCGCCGTCCAGCCGCTCGCTCGTCTCCTCATCGACCCGGGCCGGCCGGAGATGACTTCACTGCTCGACCAGCCGCTTCACAGGCCTTGCCAAGCCGTGTTCACCCTGCACTACGCCGCCTCAACCGCAGGTCGAAAGTGCCTCACTGGCGGGTACGGTTGACGCCAAGTCGCCGTAGATCGCCGGAGTTTGACGGTGTGGAGGCGCTGGCTTGATCTTGTCTCGGACACGATGAAAGAGTGTTCTTGTAGGTTGCATCCCGCATGTTTTCGCAGACAGGAACGTTTGTCATGAGCACTCTCAGTCTCGCCGGAAAGTCGTCCGTCGCCCTCGCACTGGCCTGCGCGGCCACGCTGTTGATGCCGGCCACTCCGGCCAGCGCCTCGGACTGGGACCGGAACTGTTACAGCATCTCCGCCCCCTACAAGGGCATCAGCGAGATCATCGGCAAGGCCGGCAAGACCCGCAGCGGCTGCACGGACGCCACGATATCCCTGCAGCGTCACCGCTGGTACGGCTGGGAGGAGATGGACTGGACCCCGCTGGAAAGCGGCACCAAGTTGGCGTACTGGAACTGCACGGGTTCTGGCACCTACACCTACAAGACGGTCGTGGGCGTCGACTCCAACCTCGCCTCCTACGAAAGCGCCGAACGCCGCCTGACCTGCTGAAGAGGCAGGCGCGATGGATTTCCGCGAGACGGCCGGTGGCGGTGCGTGGTGACTCAGGGCGCGGCCGGCCGCGGACCTGGAGATCCCCGACAGCGGCGCCACCTGCCGCACCGCGCGGCACGCCCCGCCGGGGCGCCACCGATACCACCCCGCGTGCAGGTCCTCGCCGGGCCATCGGTTGTCCGGGCGGATCCCGGTGCAGGGGCGGCCTGAGCATTGCCCATCGCCTCTGCACTGTCGCCCGGGCCCGTACGGCGAAGGCAGAACACGTCGCCGCCGGGACACCAGAAGACGACCTGTCCTCCCCCAGCCGGCCCCACGGTGGCACGCACTGCGGCGGCCGGCACAGCGGCCTCGCGGACCCCATGCCCCGCGTCCCGATCTGAGGTCACCCGCTTCAGCCTGCTCAAGGGGGACTCGGTGACCCCGGCCTCGGCGCCTGCCGGGCACACCGGGCACAGCATCTGGACCGGCCCATGTCATCACCAGGCCGCGGGACGGCGGGTTTCGTCATGGGGGTGAGCTTTACCGGTCTCCCCCAGCCCCAGCAGCCACGCCCCTCCCAACCGGTCCCCCGTGCTTGGGATTTACCCTCAGCGATCACCTGGGGGCATGGGAAGGGGGACGCCGCGCACGTGAGGGGCGGCCCTGTCCGGGTACTCGGACAGGGACATCAGGAGGACTTTATGCCGCTCACGTTCCGCAAGAGCTTCCGGATACTTCCCGGCGTACAGCTCAACATCAACAAGCGCTCGTGGTCCCTCACCACAGGCGGCCGCCACGGCCCCCGCCGCACCCACAGCAGCACCGGCCGCCGCACCACCTCCATGGACCTGCCGGGCCCGTTCGGCTGGCGCCGCACAACGAAGCGACGGTAAAGCGAAGCGACGGTAAGAGGACAGCAGGAAGAGAACCTCTGAGCCGGCTCCGGGGCCCGCCCGGAAAGTCTGCTCCCGCGACGCACTGCGCTGCGCCCTGCTGCGGCCGCCCACACCCAAGCGCTCGGCCCGGAATCCCCGGCCGAGCGCTTACGGGCTCTGCCACGAACTGTTGATCATGAGACTGCCGGCCCGTCTGCACGCAAGTGTGGGTAGGGGAATCCGTCAGTGGCGGCCATGGACCGTCTCCGACCAACTGTGGCCGCTGACCGGTCCGTTGCTGCCGAAGCCAGGCCCGAAGAGGGCGGACGGCAGACCGCGGGCGTTGGCCCGGTAGGCGGCGTGGTGCCACGTCGCGCCCTGACCTCCGCCGCAATGTTGTGGCTTGTCCGGACGAAGACTCAATCTCCTTCCAGAGGATCAACGTCCTGACGCCGGCGAGTCGGCCCCAGGCCGCCCAGAGGCCGCAGAGATGGAACGTCCGTACAACCATCGGGACCCCCAAAAGGTCAACTCGTCGGCCCAGCCGCACGTTGACCAAGGGAAGTCGTATGCCGCGCGCCAGTCGCACCGCCCGCCTCACCATGCCCCTGCTCGCCGCGTCCCTGCTCGCCGGCGGCGGTCTGTCGGCCCTCACCCTCGGACAGGGCAGTGCCGAGGCCGCCGCCGGCACGGGCCGCGCGGACGCGGCGGCCAAGCCCTCAAACGACTTCAACGGCGACGGGTACGCCGACCTCGTCGTCGGCGCCCCCGGCGGCACGGTCTCCGGCAAGGCCGAGGCCGGGTACGTGGCGGTGACGTACGGGGCGAAAAACGGACTCGACCCCGCCCGCAAGAAGGTCGTCAGCCGCTCCACGAGCGGGGTGCCCGGGGCGGCCACAGCCAAGGAGTCCTTCGGCAGCACGTTCACCAAGGGCGACCTGGACCACGACGGTTACGCGGACCTGGTCATCGGCGTCGGTGGCAGGTACGCCGACGCGGGCTCGGTGATTCTGTGGGGCTCCCCCTCCGGCCTGACCGGCGCCACCAAGATCACCACCTACGGCCGGACGCCGACGGCCGGGGACTTCGACGGTGACGGCACGAGCGACCTCGCCCTGTTCGCCGGGGTGCCCTACCACGGCGACGACCCGGTCCCCCAGCAGGCCCGCCTGTGGAAGGGCCCCATCGCGCGCACCGGCACCCCGGCCAAGACCCTCGACTTCATGGACGCCTCGCAGTGGGACCACGACAGCGAACAGCGCCCCGACCCCACCTGCGCCGACCGGGAGTGCGAGGACGGCCCCAGAAGCCTGGCGGGCCCGGTCGTCCCCAACGCCGTCGGTGACCTCAACGGCGACGGGTACGCCGACATGGCCATGGACCGCTACTCCGGTGACGGCGAGTGGGGCAGCGGCGTCCTGTACGGCTCGCCCACCGGCTTCACCCGCGGCCGCACGCACGGCTCGTCCGGCGCGATGGCCATCGGCGACATCAACGGCGACGGCTACGAAGACCTGGTGACCGGCGACGCCGACTACCAGCTCGACGGCGACTACAACTCCAGGGCCTACGTCTCCTACGGTTCGCCCGACGGCCTCAAGGAGGCGAGGCAGAAACTCGACCAGAACATGCCGGGGGTGCCGGGCGTCGAGGAAGAGGGGGACCTCTTCGGCACGTCGGTGGCCGTCGGCGATGTGACGGGCGACGGATACGCCGATGTGGCGGTGGGTGTCGTGGGCGAGGACGTTGGCACCGTCACCGACGCGGGAGCGGTCGTCCTGCTACGGGGCGGCGCCGACGGCGTCACCGGCGCCGGGGCCCAGGCCTTCCACCAGGACACGGCGGGCACCCCGGGCGTCGCGGAGAACAACGACTCGTTCGGGCAAGCGACAGCGCTGCTCGACGTCACCGGTGACGGCCACGCCGACCTCGCCGCTTCCTCCGTGTCGGAAAACGCGCAGGCGGGTGCCCTGTGGTCGCTGCGCGGCGCCGCCACAGGCCTGACGGCCACCGGTTCCCTCGCCTTCGGGCCCAAGGACGTCGGGGCCCCGCACACCGCGGCGCGGTTCGGCAGCACACTGCGCTGACCACCCGCCCGCGCAGCCGGCCGCCCGGTCCGAGCCCCACCCCCTGTGAGGTTCAGAACGGACGGACCAGCCTCCAGGCGCCGGGCGCACGGTCCCCTGCCTGCCGTGCCGCTCCCCCAGCGCGAAGGCGCCGTCCCTGTTGCCCGCGACCACGCCCAGACCGATACGGTCACCGCCCCGCGCCGCGCAGTGCCCGACGGCATCGCCGCGAGGGGGACAAAGACTCACGGGCCACCAGGGCACGGCCGGCGGGTCCGGGGCGTGGCGGGCGCGTGAATGCGTACGCAGGCGAACTGCCCCGCCCCCACCGGATACGCCGTCAGGGATACTGCAGATCAGCACCCCGCGGAAATCCCCCTGCTCGCTCCGCGCAGAGCAACGGCCGCTGCATGGTCGGCCAAAGAGCCGGGTGAAGCCACCTCACCAGAGGTGGCGCACCACTACCCGGGCTGGGACTGGGACGACGCTTGGCTACCGCTGTGTGCCAGATCCCCCCGACCGGTGCGGCCAGACCAGCGCCTGGGCGACGATGACGCTCTCACCGTTGAAGGTTACGGCCGGCCCTGCGTGCAATTCATAGCCCAGGTCCATCGCTTCGCTCACACGCATACAGAACCGGGCGTCGTCCGGGCCGGTTATGACGCGGTAGAGGGGCAGTCCATCAGGTGGTGTGCTCATGAGGAGAAGAATCCCAGACGCACCCACCCCCCGAGCCTGCGGGCCAGCAGACACCCACCCAAAGCAGCTGGCAACAGCCCACCCAAACAACGGATCAAGGGCACCCTGCACTGAAGCGACCACGGAATCGGGCCCGGGGGCCTGGAGGCCTGGGGCCTGGAGGCCTGGGGGTCGGATGCTTGCGCGCCACGGCCCAGGACTCCACCCGGCCGGCGCCCCTTTCGCATCGCCCAAGGTGTTCTACGCCGCCGTGGCGGGTGCTGGCACCGGCAGATACGGCCGGAGCCGACTTCGGTGACCCGTGACGAAGCCACCGGAACCCGCGGCCCATCACCGCTGCGCGGTCGGCCCTGCCACGAGGGGACACTCCTTCTTCCGGACACCTCCGTGTGAGCCTGTGCCCCCCGCCCCCCCGGCTGCAGGGCGGGCGGATGCTGTGGCGCGCGCTGGGCAGCTTCCGAAGCTCGCGGGAGGCAGTTCGGTGCGAAGCAGTGGCCCCGAGGTCGCATCGTGCGGCAGCCGTGCGAAGTGCACAGGATCCGCCGCCCGACCTGCCCCGGCTCCGCACCCTGCGGACGGGGCACGCCATGTGGGTCGACCGGCTCGACGAGGCGATCGAGGCCGCGGAACGCCGCGAGGCCGAGCGGGTCCGCGGCGAGCAGGCCCGCCCCGCGCTGTACGTGCATGCGGGGCACTGCGACATGACGCCGAAGCCGCCGCGAGCGAAGGGGATCACCGTGGATCAGGCGCGCCGCGCCCTGCACGAGCGGGTCGACCCGTGCCCGCACTGCCGACCGGACACCGAGCTCGGCATGCTGGAGTGGTCAGACCAGCGGCACCTCAGGCGGATTGGGATCGTCCTCCGGGTAGACGCCATAAATGTACTTGTAGTGCTCGCGACGCTCGTCCTCTTCGCCGTCATCGGTGTCAGGGCGGTCGAGCAGCCACTCAATGAACTCGAATAAGCCCATGGGTGCTCCCGTGATGAGTGCTCCTGCATCCAGCGTTGCACCGACCGGGCCAGGCGCCTACGGCCGCGCCAACTTTGTCGGCTTCCGTGGCACCATCTCCTCGTTGGCGTCCACTTCTTCCGGATCTTGTGGACCGTCGGAGGGCCTGCTCGCTGATCCTGCTGTGCATGAAGTCGGCTTGCGGCTGAGCGCCCGCTCGCACGACACAACCCTTGAATGACATCCTTGGATTTCCTCGCTGCTCAGCGCTCAGCCAGCGGCCTGTTGCTCGGCGCGGGCGCGGGTGGTGGCGAGGCGGTAGGAGTCCGTGCCGGTCTCGATGATGTTGCGCGGTGCCGTACGCACGGCGCCGCGAGGGCGAGCTAACGGGGTGCGGGCTGGTGCGCCGGGCGGTGGGCGTGGATCCGGCCGCGTCGGCGGCGGCGGTGCTCACGCCGCAGGAGCGCGCGGTGTCCCGGCTCGCCGCGACGGGGCTGACGAACCGGGAGATCGCGCGCGAGCTGCTGCTGAGCGCGAAGACGATTGAGCATCATCTGGGCCGCGTGTACGCGAAGTTGAGCATCCGCTCGCGGGCGGCGCTCGCCGCGACGCTCGGCGCGTAGGCGGGGCGCGTGACCGTTCGGGGCCGCCGGCCCGGGTGGCCGGGTTAAGGGCGCCGGGTCTGTGACGGATGCGCCCACCCCGTCCGCTGCCACCTCGGGTCCGCGAGCCAGGTCTCCAGAACTCTGAGGATCTTGGTGGAGTTGAGGGCCACGGTCACAGCCAGGTACGGCTTCTTGTTCTTGTCCAGAGCAGGCCTGGCGGAGAACTGCTTGGTGTCGGCCCGTAGGCCCACCCGGTCGAAGGGGCCCGCGGTGTCCCTCATCATGACGAGGTCCGCCACCGGTGTGGACCGGAAGGTCTCGACTCCGGTCTTGGGGTCCATCTCCCAGTACGTGATCACCGATCCGGGGACGGTTCCGGCCTTCAGGATCCGGTTGTACAGCTCGGTGATCTGTTCCTTGAGGTCCCTGCGGCCGGTCACCTCGGACTTGAACTCGTGGCAGGCCGGCAGCTTGCGTCCGTCGCCGTTCCCGTAGAGGCGGCCGTGGTCGAAGTACTTCCGTCCCTTCTCCTGGTGCGGTTCTTTGATCCACACGTCGCGCACCTCGGTCACGGTGGTGAAGGGCTTGGCCACCTTGACCGTCTGTCCGCGGCTGTCGGTGAAGTCGGCCTTGCCGCCCGTCACCGAGGTGTTGGCCAGGCGCAGCAGCGCGTGGTCGGCGAAGCCGAGGACGACACGGACCTCCTTCAGATCGGGGAAGGCGATCTCCAGGTACTCGCCGAGCAGGGCACTCGCCGTGACCTTCTCGTCGCCCAGGAGGGCCAGGGCCCGCTGGAGCTGGCGGTCGAAGTGGTCGAAGCCGCCGCGGCCCAGCTCCCATTCGGCCGAGACGTGCCGGGCGACCGCCTCGCGCAGCGCCGCGGTGCGCTGCGGGTTGCGGCGCCAGGCCGGCTCGATGCGCCGCCCCTTCACACCGCCCGCCACGTCTGGCTTCTTGGGGACGCTCACCTGGGCGTCGTGCAGGACCTCCGCCACCGCCAGCTTGCTCACGATCATCGGCGAGTAGGCGCGGGGGCGGCCCGAACCAGTCTTCGTACCCAGGGTGCTCACGGCGTCTCGGCCCTTTCCGGAACCGGTGCGGGCCCGAACAGTGTCTCCAGGTCGCCGAGGGTGTCGTCGGCCTCCAGAGCGGCGGCCAGGATCTTGAAGCGGGCAAGGCCGATCCGGAACAGCACGGTGAGCAGCCCCTCACCGAGGCCGCGGCGCAGCGCCTCGCTGCGGGCCACCAGGGCGCCGACCTCGCGCAGCGCGCCGGGGTCGTCGCGGCCGAGGCGGAACAGGCGGGCGCGGGCCTGGGCCTCCACCGTGCCCGCCGTGGCCAGGGTGCCCAGGATCTCGTGCAGCAGGAGCATCACGATGCCGAGGAGGAAGGCGGCGTGGCCCAGCAGGCCGAGGCCCGCCGCGAGGGCCAGCGGGGCGCCGGGCACCAGGGCGCCGAGCGCGAGCAGCGACAGGGCGGCCGCTACCCGGGCCAGCACGTCCCAGAACGCCGCCCAGGCCGCCCGGTCCCTGGCCTGTTCCTTCAGCCGGGCGTCGAGACCTGCCCGGTAGCGGCGCAGCACGATGCGGTCCCAGGGGCCGGCCCGGTCGTCCCGTACCGCGAAGTCGGCGAGCAGGTAGGGATTGGCGAGGACGCCGAGCTCCTCGCTGCCCTTGGCCAGGACGATGTCGAGGGTGCGCGCCTCGACGTGGGTGATGCCCCGGTCGGCGCGCTCGTCGGTACGGGGAGCCTCGAAGGTGATCCATTCCGTGTCCGGGGCACGGTGTTCCGCTGCGTGGGTCAGCCGGTCGAGTTCGGCGATGAGCCCGTCCAGGCGCACCGAGATCTGAGCGGCCACGGTGTACGGAAGGTGCGGGTCCTTCGGGCTGGTGCGCAGCGTGTCGGGCAGGTCGTCGAGAACCAGCAGCGCGGCCGGACACGCCGCGTGAACCTCTCTCAACGCGCCATGCATGACGTCGAGTTCCGCCTCCTGGGCGTCCGCGTACATCTGGTACCACAGGGCGGCGCCGCTGCCGGGGACGCGGGTCCTGGGCGGGTCCTTCCGGTCGCGGTCGGCCATCTTCTCGCCGAGTCGCCGGGCCTCGTCGAGCGCGACGAGATAGGTGTGGCCGTGTTCGAGGACGGCGTCCTGGGTCGCCTTCCGCACGAACCGGATGCCCATCGTCCGCCAGCCCTCGTACGGTGGCCGGAAGTCGGCCTTGTGGCCGACAAGCGTGCGACGTGCGTCCGCCCAGGCCGTCTTGGCGTACGCGGTGGCGCGCCGTTCGACGCGGACCAGGGCCTGCCCGATCATCAGCTCCAGGACGCGACGGGTGAGCCGGTGGAACCGCACCAGCCCGTCCGGCAGGCCCAGTTCCCTCATCCGCGGCTCGACCAGCTCCACGGCGTCCCAGCCGAGGTTCGCGTAGGCGGTGGCCAGGTCGTCGAGGTGGTCGGCGCCGAAACGCACGAGGAAGGGCCGCTGCCTGCCGAGGTGTTCGACCGTCGGGTCGGCCGTCGGGTCGGCCGTCGTGGTCAGGAACAGCGCCTGCGCGACGGTGTGCGGGGCGAGCACGTGCCGGCGCCACCAGGCGTCGAGCGCGCCTAGTTCGGGCTCCTCCTCGGGCGTCGCCGGGAGGTCGGTGACGGGCACGGCGGGCGGCCCCGCGCCCGCTGCGGCGCGCGCCGTGATCATGACGTTCTGCATCAGCCGGTCCCCGTCTCCCGCGGCTCTCGTTCGCGTTCCGCGCGCTCCGCCTCAACATCGGGCAGGCCGTCCGCGCTTCCGTGCAGGTACACCAGCGTCGTGGGCACGGTGAAGGTCCACGGCTTGCCGTCCGGGGCGCCGCCGAGCCGGTCGTCGGTCTGTTTGCGCAGTTCCTCGTGGAGTGGCAGGAACAGCGGATCGCCGATGACGGGGGCCGGGCCGCCGGTCCACGCCTCGCGGGTGGCCAGGTAGTGCAGCGCCGCCTCCTCGTAGGCGGGGGTGACGGCGACCAGGACCCGGGCCATGCCCGCCCGCAGGAACGCGGTGAAGTCCGGGTCGGCGTCGTCGCCCTGGTTCATCAGCTCGACCCAGCGCGGCAGTTCGGCCCAGAAGTACGGGTAGCAGAGGTACGAGATGTGGTGCCACTCGAAGGCCTGCTCCAGGAACTGGACGATGGTGCCCTTGTCGCGCGCCGCGCCGATGTCGATCGCGGGGACGACGACGCCCTGGTCGCGCTCGTGCGTGAACCGGGCCCGCGCGGGCGGCTTGCCGCCGGGCTGCTCGGGCAGGGCGAAGCGGGTCCACTCCATGTCGGTGGTGCGGGTAAGCATGGCGTCGATCTGGAGCAGGTCGTCCGCGTCGTCGGAGTCGAACTCCTTGGTGATCAGCGTCAGGCAGTGCTTCTTCAGCTCCTCGTCCATGACGAGCCGGTTCGCCTCGCTCGAACCGCCCCGCAGGACGTCGCGAACGGTGAGCGCCTTGAGCTGGTCGAGTTCCTCCTGGTACTGGGTGAGGGCCGCCTCGTACTCCTGGGTGCGCCGCTGGTTGAGGGCGTCGACGCGTTTGCGTTCGGCGCTGAAGACGACGTCGCGCACCTTGTGCTGCCAGTCGAGCAGGGCGTCGGCGCGGAGGTGCAGCGTGGCCGAGACGAACAGCCCGTAGCTCTGCACCCAGCGGAAGGCGAGGCCGAGCGTGACGGTGTCGGAGTGCAGCGGCAGCGGGCCGCCCTGCGGGGCCGGTGGGGTCTTCTCGTAGTGGGCAGGGAAGTACCAGACGTCGGTTCCGCCACCCTCCTGGTTGTAGCACTGCACTCCATTGACGGTGACGCGCAGCAGCCGGCCGCCCTGGTCCTCGAAGTCGACGCTTCCGTCAAGGCGCAGTTCCGTCAGCTGGTACATGGCGGCGTCGTCGATGCGGCACTGGTAGGTCTTGCCGTGCCACAGGTGCTCGCGCTGGATGTCCTTCTCGGCGAGATAGCCGTCGCTGCCCTCGTTCACGAGGATCGGCACCTGGCGCCACTCGGTGGGGAACGTGAAGCCGGACAGGTCGTGATCGCGGCGCAGTTCGCGGAACTTCGCCTCGTCGATGTCGCCCGGCGCGAAGTCGATCCGGGGCTTTTCGAGGACGGGCGGCACCGGCGGCTCGGGCAGGACGAGTCCGTCGGTGTGGGAGCGCAGCTTCGACTCGGCCCAGAACGCGGCCGGTTCGGGCACCAGGAACTCGAACATGAGGCGCTTGCCGTACGTGTAGACCTGCGCCGTGTACTCCTTGTCGACCCAGCGGTAGATCCCGGAGACGTGCCCCTCGCCCCTGATGTTGCTGAACTCCTGCCGGTTCTTCTCCTCCGTCTCCCACTGCCGCGTGGAGGAGCGCTGGGACGTGGTCTGGGTCGTGACCCGGTCCACCGCCTTGTCGACGATCTCGCGCGCGAAGTTGTGCGCCGCCTTCTGGGTGGCGTCGGAGGAGCGGTTGTACGAGAATCCGCCGCCGAGCGAGGCGACGACGGTGCCGCCGTTGTAGCTGACGCTGGCGTTGGCGGTGACGCCGAGGGCCGTCTTGACGACCTGTTCCGCTTCCTGTTTCACCTCGTGGCGGGTGGTCGACTGGGTGTCCCGCGTGTGTTCCTCGGTGCTGGTGTCGCCGAAGGAGTAGGTCTCCTCGTTCTTCTCCAGGCGCCGGTGGTCGCGCAGTTTGCGTTCGCCGAGCATCACGTTGTGGATGTGGGAGATCTCGCCGGGGACGTAGGCGGTCAGCCACTGCCGTACGACCTTCAGGTCGCCGACGCCGATCGGTTTCACATCGTTGAAGGGGCGGGTGTAGCGGAAGAGCTGGGCGAAGACCGGGTGGACGACCGGTGCGGCCTCGAGGTAGGCGGTGAGGTCGTCGCGGGTGGCCACGAGCGGCAGCCCGGGGACCGCCGTGGCACCGGTCCAGCCGCGCAGTCCGGGGTGGAAGGCGGCGAGGGCGGTGAGCAGCGCCTTCTCCCCCGCGCCGGGCGCCGTGCCGCCGCGCACCGCCGCGTAGATCCCGTCGATGACGAGGGCCTCGGCCAGGTGCAGGACGCGCAGTCCGTCGATGATGTGCTCCAGGTTGACCGTGACCCTGCGGCGCATCATGTACAGCAGGTAGAGGGCGTCGAACAGGGCGCGGCGGGCCGTGCGGTACGGCTCGCTGTGGGCGCCGTCCTTCGTCAGGACGAGGCTCTTGAGTCCGCCGGCCGGGGCGCCGAGCGCGGTCTCGATCCGCTGGGCGAACCGGGCGGGGTCCCATTTCCGGGTGTCCGCCCCTTCCTCCCGCGCGACGGTGGCCGCGCGGTGCAGTACAGCGAGCAGCGGATGGTTGCCGGGGACGTCCTCGGGGCGGTCGGGCAGCAGGACGTACTGGTCGCCGTCCTTGACGTAGGTGCGCCGGTCGAGCTGCTCGAAGGGCAGCACCTTCGTGCCGCCGTCGCCGCATGTCCCGTACCGGGGCAGGTTCTTGACGAGTTCGTGCAGCAGGTCGGCGATGCGGGTGGCCATCGTGTCGTCGTCGCCGGCCGGGTCGCAGAAGACCCGGCGGAAGACGACCCTGCCCGGCTCGGATTTGCTCGTCGGCGTGTGCAGGTCCTCGGGCTCGAAGGCGACGACGCCCTGGTCCTTGAAGACGATCGCCTCGTCGTGGACGTGGCGGCGGCGCCGCACGGCCACGTCGACGGACTCGGGAGCCCGCACCACCATGAAGTCGAACAGGGGTTCCTGGTCCAGGGCCATGACACACCTCACCGGTCGCGCGGACGGACTGCGCAGGACATTAGGAGGGGGCCGGGGCCGCTCGCATCGGGAGGCGTATAGGGGATTCCCCTGGCCGCCTCGGACCCGCGGGCGATCAGAGCAGTCCGCACTCCTCCTCCGCTCCGGAACACCAGTGGGACCGCGTCCGCGATCGACCGCGAATCGGCTGGGAGGAGAGGCGCTGACACACCGGCCCGGGGGTAGGGGCGCCGACCGGGGCGGACGGCGTACGGCGATGATCGGCGGGGTGGCCGGGCTCACCGCCGCGCACATCCTGAGCCGCGCGCGTCACGCCACGCTGGACGAGGCCGAGGAACCGCTCGGCGGCCACGCCCACACCCTGACGGCGCCGGACGGCTCGGCCCACCGGGTCGACCCCGGCGACCATGACCTGCCGGCCCGGGGCCGGCCGAACGGCTTCGGGGTGTCGATCCGGGACTGCGTCTTGATGGGCGCGCGGCGCGCCCGGCCGCCGTAGCGGCCGGGGACGACCATGCGGAGGGGGAAGCCGTGCTCGAACGGCAGGGGTCGCCCGTTCATGCCGACCGGAAGCAGCGCGTCCCGGCCGTCCATCACGTCGTCGACGGGCGTGCCGAAGGGCATCCCGTCCAGCGATAGCGAGCGCGACACCCGGTGCCCGAGACCTCTAGCACTCCGAAGCAAGGCATGCGGGTGGAGCACCGGACAGGTCGGCAGGCGCCGAGCGTAGTGGCCGGAGCGGCAGCCGATCCGGGGCAGGGAATCGAGGCAAGGGGACGTTGCGGGCTCGGCCGCGCCCGGCCGCGCTGTCAGCGGACGTGAACACCATTTCGAGATAAGGGCATCGCCATCTGCCAAGGCAACATGCCCAGATCGGGCCCCTGCGGGAAATCCCTGTGTGGGGCCCCGATTGCATGTCTTCCCACAGCCGCCCGCTGGGACACTACTTCCACGCGACGGCCACCACGGCCGCGGCCGCGCTGTACGCCCCAACAGCGTAGAAGGCCCACGGCCGCTTGTTGCGCATGCCGATCAGCGCGGTCACTGCCACCAAGACATCCAGGGCCAGCTTCACTGCCATCTTCGCGCCAACTACCGGTACGTCCAGGGATATTCGGGTCCAGACGAGTCCCGCGCCGGTGACCAGCTGGACGACCGCGCTGCTCACCATGTACCCGCTGGCCACCGGGTCCTTCCCTCTCAGTTGGAAGAAGACTCCGCCCATCAGCGCGGCGAACCCGAAGAGGTGGAAGACAAGGAACACATACCGCAGGATCTCCATGCCGGTGATCTTTCTCTAGAGTCAGAACGCGTTGCTGCTTCTTTGCACAGGACCTCGGCCACGCCCACATCAACTTGCCGACCGCTACCGCTACCGCCGTGGCCGGCGGTCTCCCCCGAACGGCCATCGAGTCACTCACCGCCCTTTGACGGACGCTGTGGTTTCAGGCGAGGTGAACCGTAGGAGGTCCAGTGCTGCGCCTGATGTTCAAGTCGCCGGCATGCCATGGGGCTTTCATCGCAGGGTGAGCAGGGTCTCGGATGCGATGCGGGACAGCTTCTCCGGGTTGCGGACGACGTACAGGCCGGTGATGCGGCCCGCCTCTACGTGGGCCGCGATGATGCTGTCCAGCTCACCGTCCAGGTGGAGCGACAGCGCCGGGCTGCCGTTGACCATGGTGGGCAAGAACGAGATCGGGATCGTGTTCTTGCCGAGTCCGCCGACGAGTAGGCGGGCCACCTTGTCGGCGCCGGCGATCGGCCGCAGCGCAGCGTGCTTCACGCCGCCGCCGTCGCCCATATAGACGACGTCAGGCGCGAGCACGTCGAGCAACCCCTGCAGGTCCCCACCTTCCAGTGCCCGCACGAACGAATCCACAGCCGCCCGCGTCTGGCGCTGGGACACCACGGCGCGTGGGCGCCGGGCGTCCACGTGCCGGCGGGCACGGTGTGCGATCTGGCGGACGGCTGCCGGGGTCTTGTCGACTGCCGCCGCGATCTCGTCGTAGTCGACGTCGAATACCTCGCGCAGTACGAAGACGGCCCGCTCGGTCGGTGACAACGTCTCCAGGACCAGCATCACCGCCATCGACACGCTCTCGGCGAGTTCGACGTCCTCGGCCACGTCCGGCGTGGTCAGCAGCGGCTCCGGCAGCCAAGGGCCCACGTAGGACTCCTTGCGCCGCGACATCGTGCGCAGCCGGTTGAGCGCCTGCCGGGTCGTGATCCGGACGAGGTACGCGCGCTGGTCACGCACCTGCTCGAGGTCGACCGCCACCCACCGCAGCCAGGTCTCCTGCAGGACGTCCTCGGCATCGGCCGCCGAACCGAGCATCTCGTAGGCGACGGTGAACAGCAGGCTGCGGTGGTCGACGAAGGTCTCGGTCGCCCGGTCGACAGTGTGATCATCACTCATGTCTGGATCATCTCTCCCCCGGCCGCATCGGACCTAGCAAATCCGTTCACTGGCCGGTGCCTCGGCGCGTGCGGCCTCCAGCGCCTCGCGGCGTCCTGCGCCTCCCTTCATGCGGTGCAGCTTGTACCCGCCGGGCTTGTGCGCCTCTTCCGCCAGATGCCTCACGATGCCCTTGCACACGCCTTCCTTCATTTTCGCGCCGAGGCGACCGTCGATGTGCAACCACACCGCGACGTCGGACCTGTTGCCGAACTGGAAGATGCCCGTGCGCCGGCCCAGGCTGATGCACTGCGCTCCGAACGACTGGTTGAGGGTCTCGGGCTGTTCCCCCGCCAACCGGCTGAGCACCGTGTCAGCGGCCCGCGCGCCCAGCGGCATCGCCGTCTGACAGCTCATCCGCAACGGCAGACCCGACGGCGCCGCCGAGTCTCCGGCCGCGACAATGCGGTCGTCATCCACGCTCGTCAACGTCTCGTCCGTGAGCAGGCGGCCCTGCACGTCGGTACTCAGCCCACTGCGGGAGGCCAGGTCCGGCACGCCGAAGCCTGCGGTCCAGATGGTCAGTGCGCTGGGCAGCTCCCGACCGTCAGCGAGTCGCACCGCGTCACGCGTCACCGCCGTCACCTTTGCGTCGGGGCCTTGCACCACCTTCACCCCGAGCGCCGCCAGCCGCCCGGCCACCGACCGCCTCCCCCGCCGATGCAAGTACGGACCGAGCACCCCACCGCAGACCAAGGTCACGCTGCGGCCCTGCTCCGCCAGCTCAGCGGCGGTCTCGATGCCTGTCGGACCGGCTCCGACGACCGTCACCGCGGCCGATGCGGGCGTGGCATCGAGGACCGGCAGCAACCGCTGCGCCTCCTCCAGAGCGGCGATCGGGTAGGCGAACTCGGCTGCCCCAGGAACCTGCGGGTCGGCGCTCCCGCTGCCCACCGCATAGACCAGGTACTCGTAGCTGACCGCACCACCGCTCGCCAGTTCCACACCGCGCCCGGCCGCGTCAATCCGCGTCACGCTGTCGACCACCAGCCGCACTTCCTCCGCCAGGACCTCCTGGAAGTCGACGACAGCGGCGTCGGTCCCGCCCACCATCTGGTGGAGCCGGACCCGGTGGACGAAGGTGGGGCGCGGGTTGATCAGCGTCACCCGCACGCCGTCACGCTGCGTCAGGCGATTGGCTGCCATGACGCCGGCGTATCCGCCGCCCAGCACAACCACATCGATGTTCTCCACCATGATGATGTCTCCCTCGTTTCGAGCGGGTCGACCTCAAGACACCACCGGCGCGCCCCCTGTGACAGCATGTGATCCAGTTCACTTTTCCAGCGGGGCCTGCGGACGGCCTTCGTCCCAACTCCCGTGCCACTGGGCACTGTCCGCGATCCGTGCGGCGTGGGCTTCTCGCCGTCTTGCTCGTGATCCTCAAGCTCTGATCCCGCACACCTACGCATCACGTCCCGAGCGGCCCGGAAGGGTGCGGGAGGGTGCGGGAGAAATACGTCCGGAGGGCGATTGCCGGAGCCAGCGGCGCCCCGGATCCTGCGGGGATGGACAGTGCTCTACTGGCAGCGGTCATCGGTACGGTGGGCGGTGGCCTGGCCACCGGTGGCGCGGCGTGGCTCCGGGCGCGGGCCCATCTGCGTACGGCGGCCCGGTTGATCTATGCGGAGCTGACGCGCGACAGCGCAGCTGTGGCGTACTTCTGTCGAACCAGGCACTGGGCGGAGCCGACGCTGTCGCGGACGGCGTGGGACGGCCACGGTGCGGTGCTGGCGCGGCGGCGTGACGGGCGATCGTTCGAGACGGTGCACCGCGGATACGAGGCGCTGGAACTGGTGCCGTACATCGCGGACGACACGCTGGCGGCCGAGACCCGTGAGCGGTGGCTGGCTGAGGAAGCCCGGCGGGTCGCCGCCGCCATCGAGGAGATCGGTGCGATCGCGCAGGTATCCAAAGACCAGGTCCAGGCGTGGACACGCCGCCTCGAAGGTGGGCGCCTCACGGACAGCCGCACTGTGCCGATGCTGGTCTCCGGCGTCGTCTCTCTGCCGTTGCTGGAGCGGCTGACCGGGGATATGGCCATGGACCTGGTCTACGAAGGGCCCGGCGTGGTCCTGCGAGACGGCGCGCTGGAGATCCTTCCGGGCGTCGAGAAGGTCGCCCAGCACATTGTTTTCGATGCCGCAGGCGGCGAGTCCCACCACCGCCTGCGAGCTGCTCGCTACACCGGGCAACCGCCCACCGGCGACGCCGCGGTGGACGAGGCGTACGACGGCCTTGTCGCCGCCTCTACGTTCATGGCGGAGGTTCTCGGCCGGGACTCGATCACGGTGTCGAACTTGCCGCTGGCGGCCGTCGTGCACCACGACAGGCGCTACAACAACGCCTACTGGAACGGGGAGTATCTCGTCCTCGGGGACGGCGACGAGGAGATTTTCAGCCGCTTCACCCAGTGCCCTGAGGTGATTGCGAGCGAGGTCTGGCCGGGAGTTCCGGAGGTATCGGCGATCTCCTTCGGCGGAGAGAGCGGAGCCCTCAATATCTCCATCCGCGATGTCTTCGCCTCGCTGACCAAACAATACGCACGTGGGCAGAGTGTGGACGAAGCCGACTGGGTAGTGGGTGCCGGGCTGCTCGCGCCCTCACTCCACGGCGTCGGTCTTCGTTCGCTCAAGGCGCCAGGCACGGCATACGACAACGATGTACTGGGCCGGGACCCCCAGCCGGACCACATGCGGAACTATGTCCACACCGAGCGCGACAACGGCGGTGTCCACCTCAATGGCGGCATTCCAAATCGAGCCTTCTATCTCGTTGCCGCAGCCCTGGGCGGCAACGCCTGGGAGCGTGCCGGCCGCATCTGGTGGGACGCGCTCACCTCGGGCGAAGTCGGCGAGCTCCCCCTCTTCGCCGACTGGGCCCGCCTCACCACCAGGGCCGCCATCGCCCGCTACAGCGAGGGCAGCGAAGAACACCGCGCCACCCTCGCCGCCTGGGACGCTGTGGGCGTGCCCATCGGCATCGACGGTGCCTGACGGGCGGCAGTGCAGGAATCGAAGTGCCCCAGCGCCCGAAGTTGACGGACGGGTTCGTACCGAAGTTCGCAGTGGAGCTGGATGTAATGATCATGCAGGCCGGAAGTGTCGTTGACCTCGAACTGCCGGGCAAAGTCCAGCGTGAAGACGGGCGGGCCATCGAAGGCGTGGGTCCCGTACTGGCAGAGCAGGCCATCTGCGTCGGGTGTGTTCACGGTGTCGAAGCGTTGTGAGCCGAAGCGCACGAACCTCAGCCACACCTCGTCCAAGGCCAGTTCGGCGAGAGGTTGTTGTCCAGGGCTCAGTTCATGCCGAAGTCGCTCCTGGGCCTGCTCTATGGGCAGGCGGCCGCGACGGCGAGGTTCGAGCGCTCTAGCCAGCGGCAGCGGCCCAGGACGTGCACCAGCGCTGCGGCGCGCGCGTAGGGGTCGTCGTGGACGGGTGGCAGACGGGTAGGCGGCGGGATACCGATGCAGTTCTTCTTCTCTCCGTCGTTTCCAGCACCGGCGCACATCAACTTGGCCGTCGAAGCGGCGTACTTCACCGCTCCCCTCTCGTCTGGGAGGACCCCGTCATCGGCTGCACCGTCGCTCTAGCAAGCGCCGAGCGCACTCCGGGTGAATGCGGTGTACAGAAACGCATGGGGAGACAGGCGGCGGCTTCGGCGGCCGGGCGGAGGAGACACGGTGCTGACGCGCAGACAGATATTCAAGGCGGGAGCTGCCACGGGACTTGTGGTGGCCGGATCCGGCGCCGCGCTGGCTGTCAATACGACGGGGACGGCGTCCAAGGCGGTCGCGGCCGAGCCGATGTTCCGTGTGCCGCTGCGGGTGCCCCGCGCGCTGCGCCCGGCCCGTACCAAGGGCCGTCCCATCGCCGGGTTCACGGAGTACGACTACTACCGGCTGGCGACGCGCGAGGTGGAGACCACCATCCTGCCCGGGACCACCACCAAGATGCGCACCTTCAACGGGGAGCTGACCCCCGTCATCCGGGCCACCCGGGGGCGCCCGGTGGTCATTCAGCAGGTCAACGAGCTGGATGTGCCGTTCTCCATGCACCTGCACGGCGGACACGTGCCGGCCCGGTACGACGGCCACCCCCACGACGAGAACGCGCCGGGCATGAGCCGGGCGTTCATCTACCCCAATACGCAGCAGGCGTCGACGATGTGGATCCACGACCACTCGCACGAGGCGCACGCAGAGAACATCTACCGGGGTGTCGCCGCCGGCTATGTGCTGACCGACGAGTTCGAGGAGCGGCTCCCGCTTCCCAAGGGCCGGTACGACGTCCCGCTGTATCTGCGGGACGCCAAGTTCGCGGCCGACGGAACACTCGTCTACGACCTGGAAGACTTCAGGGACCGGCCGACCATCCTGGTGAACGGCACCCCGCGCCCGTTCTTCAAGGTGGCGGCCCGCAAGTACCGGTTCCGGCTGACCAACACCGCCAACGAGCGTGCCTTCCTGCTCCAGTTGGGGGAGGAAGGCCACGAGATGACGCACATCTCCTCCGACGGCGGTCTGCTGCCGGCCCCGGTACCGACCAAAGCGGTGGAGATCTGGCCGGCCGAGCGCCAGGAGGTCGTGATCGACTTCTCTCGCTTCCCGGTCGGCTCGAAGATCGTGTTGCGCAACCTGATCGCCTTTCCCGGCGAGCCCCCCGAGATCATGCGGTTCGACGTGGTGCGCGACGCCGAGGACCCGAGCCAGGTTCCCGATGTGCTGCGTCCCGCCCCTGACTTGGGCAAGGCCACCGTGGAGCGCAACTTCGTCATGTCCTTCGACCCGGCCTCGGGTCACCACCTGATCAACAACAAGCATTTCGACGTCAACCGGGTGGATCTGAGGCCCAAGATCGGTGACACGGAGATCTGGACGATCGAGAACACGGACACCAGGTTCGGCATCCCGCATTCCCTCCATACGCACCTTGAGCATTTCCTGGTGGTGGACCGGGACGGTCAGGCGCCCGGGCCGAGCGAGGCCGGGCTGAAGGACACCATCACGGTGATGCCGGGCAAGAAGGCCCGAGTGAAGATCAAGTTCACCGACTACACCGGCAGGTTCATGTACCACTGTCACCTGATGGGTCACCTGACCATGGGCATGATGGGGCAGATGGAAGTGAAGAACTGACATGGCGGGGCGAACATCCTGATCAGGATCGACCGGTCGGCCCGGCCTGGGGCGCCACGTACGGGCGGCGCTGGGGCAGCAGGCGGAAGGGGCAGGCGCGAGCGCCCGCCCCTTCGGGTAGTGACCCCAGCGCCTCGAATCTCGGTGGGGGCGGACGGACCGTTGCTGCCTTGCTTGTGAACGCGTCCCCATCGTCGACGCCGGGTGATCAGGCCGGAGAAGGGGCCCACCCCGCCGGGAGCGTAAACGAGGAGTGCGATCGGACCGTCGTACTCCCGAGCCGTGGCCCGCATCGCAGCAACGTCTGTCGGGCTCGGCCCGGATGGTGCGGGATGGCTGTACCCCTCGCCGGCGTAGCCGGAGCTGGTTCGACGTCCCGGTGGTCGGAACGGCGCCAGGAACAGCCGGGAGACACCCCGCAGCAGCGCACCACGACACAGACGGCGTAGAACTGCGACAACAGGACCTCCGGGGCAGACGAATTGGCTTCGCAACCCTCGTGCTGCACCGGAGGTCCTGCCTTCATGCGCCCAACCAGCCGAAATCACCTGCCCAGGCAACCTGTTCGACCAGAACCGCCCTCACGATCGACAGGACTACGGCTGCCGTGCGGGTTCGCCAGTGATGGCCCACGACAGCCACTGCTGGTGTCAGCCGGTGATGTCAGCGGGCACTGGAGGTGGTCCGGGCAACGGGGTGGAAGTTGATGCGTTCGCGCACCACGGGGAAACCGGCCTTGGTGAAGTTCGCGGCCATCGGGAAGTTGCCCCGGTCCGTGGCACCGGTGACGGCCTCCGCGCCCTGGTTCACCAGGAAGTGGGTGCACTCGGCGAGGAGGTCGTAGGCGTAACCATGGCCGCGGTGCTCCGGCAGGACGCCGATGAACCCGACGGTCGGTCCGGAGGGGTTGTGCGCCGGGATGTGGATGCCGGCCATTTCGCCTTCCGGGGTGCGGGCGAGCTGCCACCATTCCCGCGGGGAGGGGCACCAGTGGAAGAATTCCAGTTCTTGCCGCGCGGCCTGGTCGAGGCCGCCCTCCTCGATGGCCTTCAGCGCGTGGGCGTCCAGCGTGGCCGCGTGGATGCGGCGCAGCGCGTCGAAGAAGACCGAGTCGTCGGGCTCGGGGCCGAAGACGAGGCGACCGGGTCGCTCCGGCAGCCCGAGTTCCGGGGTCCAGCGGTACAGGAAGCGTTCCACCAGGAGTTCGTAGCCTGCGGCCCGGGCGGCGGCGAAGCGAGTCTCGGCGGCCGCGGCCAGGGCGGGGTGCTCGCGCCAGTCGCCGGGCAGGTTGAGCTCGAGTTCGACCCGCCACGGGGCGGAGCGCAGGAGTTCGGCCCCCGCCTCGACCTCGCCCTCGGCGACGTCGAACCAGTTGAGGTTGATGGGTTCCTCGTCATCGGGACCGCCCCACCAGGCGCCGCGGGCGACGACGACGCCGTCGCGCAGGGCCACCCGCTTCCAGTGGGGACGATGCGTGGTCCGCTGGTGCGCGGCACGGGCGTTCAACGGGTCGGGGTGTGCGTCGAACAGATGGGCGTCGCTCTCGTCGAGCGCGCGGATGACCGTATCGGTCATGGGTTCCTCCGGGATGCGTACGGCAGAGCGCTCCCGGTCGGATCAGAGGTGCCACACCGGGCTAACGGGGAGGGAGCGCTGGATGGTTGAGAAATGCACGGCACTCGCCTCCTTCCGTTCGTCTCACGCGGCGTGGTCCGGAGTCATACGGTACCTGAACACCGGTGGGTCCGTCCTGCGAATAACCAGGCGTATGTGGAGATCCCGCGCGCGCTCCGACGTCGACGTCCTGACGACACTGCGCCGTGCGCTCAACTAGCGAGCGGGACAGATCATCACCGTGAAAACCGGTGAGGCCGCTGACGGCTGGCTCTGCCCGATGTCCTCGTATCCCCACGACCGGTGCAGCGCGTGAACCTTGCCGTCACCGGCCGCCTTGCTGACCATGAGCGTCACGTAAGGCTCGTCACGGCTGGCGAGCAGGGCGTCGTGGATGCGCCGCGCGTTCCCCGTGCCCCGCCATGCCAGGCTCACCCCGATATCTTTCAACGCCACGGCCCGACGCTCGGTGTACTCCGCCGCCGGCGCCGGACTGATGCGCTGCCAGTCCCGGTCGCCGTGCTCGATGGTGTTGCCGTAGGCCTAGCCGACCGGCTGGCCCTCCGCATAGGCGAGGGCGGCCACGAAGCCGGGCTCGGTGCCTTGCCCCGGTCCAGGCTCTCACCGGACACGGTGGCCGCGTAGTTGGGCAGGTGTAGCAGCGGGGCACGCACCTCGGCGTACACGTCGAGCAGGTCGCCGCGGGCGGCCTCGAGCGCGGTGAACGTGCGGAGGTCGATGGGGGCCGTGGTCATATCGCGGCTCTCCAAGCGGCAGTGCGCTCGGTCCAGGTGGGCGCGGTGGAGCTGGCCGGCGCGGTGGCGCGCAGTGCAGTCCCGAACTCCTGCAGCATCCTCGATACACGCGCATGGTGGGTAGCCGCGTCCTTCGGCACCGACATCGCGGTGACCGTGGCGGCGTCGGCATCTGCCTGGGCTAGCTGGGCGTGGGCGAGGCGGCTGGCGGTGATCGCCCGGGAGCGGTCGCCCGGGAGCGGAGCATGTAGGGCCGCAGAGCGGCCAGGCATCGGTGCGCATGATATTCGGCGGTGGGTAGTCACCGAGCGAAAGGTGGGCCGAGAGCGCGCCAGGGAGTGCAGGTCGGCTTCGTCGTAGAAGGCGAGCAGCCACACGGGGCGGTAGGCGCCCGGGTCGGCGTGGTCCATGGCGTCGTGGGCCCGGTCGTACGCCCGGCGCAGGCCGTTGCGGTCCTGGGCGACGCCCTAGATGGCCATCTGCCGGGCCACGCCGAGGGAGGCGAACAGAGGTTCGCGGCGTGTGATGTACAGACCGCGGGCGGCGTCGTTGGCGGCGAAGGCGTCGGCGAGTCTTGGCCGTCGTCCGGCTGGGCGAGCATCCGGCGCCCTTGGATGGGCAATTCGGTCGTCTGGTCAGCGGTCTACCCAGTCCGGCACCCACACGTCGTGCGGGGTTCGCGGGCCCGCAGTGCGCAGATACTCGCGTAGCGCGGTCAGCACGGGGTGCTGGTCTCCGTCGCGGAACAGCAGCACGTGCGGGTAGACCGGAGTCGGCTCGTGCAACGGGATGCGCCGCAGGTCGTGGGTCTGGGGCCACAGGTACCGGTCTCCGCTGCCCACGAGGGTGGCCAGCGAACCCGAGTCGGCCAGTGCGTCCATCAGGGCCTCGTCACCGAAGTTGGGGCCGAGCGCGTCGATGCTCAGGCCGAAGCGCTCGGACAGCGCCTGGTAGAACGCCGCCCACTCGGTGCCCGGCCTGATCCCTGGAATCCAGATCCGGTGGCCGGCCAGGTCCGCAGGACGGACCCAGGGCGCCCCGGCCAGCGAATGGCCGGGGCCGACCAGGAGCTCCAGGGGTGCGTCCAGGAGCCGTTCGGTGCTGATCCCGGCCGGGATCTGGTCTGCCGGCAGAGCACGGAAGGACGCGTCGACGGTCCCTTCGAGCACCGCCTGGGCGGCCTGGGTGGCGTTCTCCTCGCTCAGCGTGACCGCGTCCAGGTCCGTCTCGGGGTGGGCGCGGTAGAACCGGTACACAGCCTGGGCTGGGGAGATGCGCCGGTTAAGGACATCGACGCGCAAGGGACGGCTGCCGGGGCGCACGGCCTGCTCGGCCTGCTCGATGGCCGCCAGGACCTTCTTGGCGTGCGGCAGGAAGACCTGCCCGTCCAGGCTCAGCCGGGAGCCTCGGGAGGTCCGCACCAGGAGCGTGACCTCGATGTGTCTCTCCAGGGCCGCGACCCGCTTGGAGACCGCCTGCTGGCTGATCCCCAGTTCGTCGGCCGCAGCCTGGAACTGGCCGGTCTCGGCGACGGCCACGAACGTCCGCAGCCCTTCAACATCCACGCTTCCACCCTACTTCCACAACTACAGGTTGTGTCTGGTGTGGTGCAGGGTTGTTTGATCGAGTGTCCTGCGCGGTGGTGGGATCAGCGCATGTCTACCCGTACAGAGCAGGTCATGTATGTCCAGACACCCGAGTTCGCGCGTCATGCGGAACGAATCGTGGAGGTGACCGATGCGACGTCTCGACTGAACGTACTTCCGTTCAGCGACAGCGAAGGGCGTCAGGAACTACTTTCCGTTGTGTTCGGCGGGCCGCTGCCGGAGTCGGTGATGATCTACCCGCCGTTCTTCACCGAGTGCGGGCTGCACACGACGTTCGGGGAGAACGTCTTCGTCAACCAGGGATGCACCTTCATGGACAAGGGAGGCATCCGTATCGGCAACGGTGTCATGATCGCGCCGAAGGTCAGCCTCATCACCGGAGGCCATCCACTGCCCCTGGCCGAGCGCCGCGAGTACCTCTCCTTCGCCCCGATCGTCATCGAGGACGACGTCTGGATCGGGACGGCTGTCGTGATCACGCAGGGAGTGACCATCGGTGCCGGGGCGGTGGTCGCTGCCGGTGCGGTGGTCACTCGTGATGTTCCTGCCGGCACCGTGGTCGCGGGGGTGCCCGCCCGGGTGATCAAGACGATCGGCTGAGCCGGGCCGCCGCGCTGCCGAGCCGGGTGCACTGCACCTCTGCGGTCTGATCCTGATGCCTCGTCACGTCCGGCTGACCGGCTGACCAGCTAACCGACCGGTGGGACCGCATTCGGCTGCTGCTGCCCTCCAGTGCCGGTCGTCGTGGCAGGTCGTGGGCCGATCACCGCCGCATTGCGGAGGCGATCGTCCACCGGTGCCGCACCGGTCTTCCCTGGCGCGACCTCCCAGCCAGGTTGGGATCTTGGGAGACCGTGTGGGCCCGCCACCGCCGCTGGGCCGCCGACGGGACTACAGAACGCCACGGCCTCCCGGGGGGCCACCGACGAGATGGCGGCGAACCGGGCGGCGAAATCCGTCGATCGTAGGTCAGGCGGTGCTCTCGCGCTTCGGCCAACCTCCCTCGATGGCCGGGCCGCTGCCTGCGGGAATGTTCGCCGCCACCAGCGCTGCGGCCTCGCTGGCGCTGAGGCGGGCACCGAGCACACGTGACGGTGTCTGCGCAGATCCCTCTGCAACCACGTTCCACAGCCCGTCTATCGTCGGAATCACGCGCGGAAGCTCGTTGTGGAACGGATCAGCGGTGCTGCTGAGCAGGCTGAACTGGCCGTGCGACGGCCACGGGAAGAAGGCGCGCAGGGCCGGCTGCGTATAAAGCGCCTCGGCAAGTTCGGTGTCGCCCAGCCTGATCACTTGCGAGCGTTCCAAGGTCAGTCGCCAGGCGGTCGCCACGACCCTTCCAGGCGGTGCCGCCTTCAGCGGGTCATCCGCGAGGAGCGTCCACTCGCGGCGCAGCTGACCGATCGATGCGCCCTCACACCATTCGTGCAGGATGGCGGCCACCACCGCGAGGCTATCGGTGCTGCCGAAGGCACCCCAGAGCCATCCGGAGTCCGCGGAGATCTCGATGCGGAACTCGCGTTCGTCGTCGTTGGTCGCGTATACCGCGAACCGCACCTTCCCCCGAACACGGCATGCGGCTACCGCTGGGGCGAACCCCTCAACGGGTTCCATGGGGCCGACAGCGTGCCCGTGGCGAGCCGCTTCGCGAGCCAACGCTTCTCCCAAGCCACCCGGCTCAGCCAACTCTGGATAGAGGTCGGTCGGCACTTCGCTTGAACGTTCCTTCATGCGCATACGGTAGGTCGTGGGGTGGAGGTGTGACCTCTCCGAAGCCCGGGAGCAAGCGCACTGCGTCACGGGATCGGCGGCCCTCCTGAGGTGTTGCTGAAACTCATCGACACGCTCATGACCCGCAGACTCACCCGACCCGCCGTCCAGCCAACGCATCCCTACCCCGATCTGCCGAACCCGTCCACGCTGCTTGAGGCGTCACAGGTCCGACGGGAGCGGCATCGCGATGGACGCGACGATGCCGTCCATCGCGTCGTTCAGGACCGCCTCGCGCTCGGCCGGATCAGTGCAGGACGCCGACCAAGCCGGGGGCCGGGATGTTCGCCTGGGTCATGCCCCCAGGTCCTCCGTCACGGGCAGGCACTCGGCGAGCAGGTCGACGACGTCGCGCCAGGCTCGCTGCGCGTGCTGCGGGTGGTAGCCCACGCCGGGGACCGTGGGGTGGTCGACCGGCGGGTGGTGGAAGGCGTGCAAGGCGCCGCCGTAGACCGCCAGTCGCCAGTCGACGCCCGCGGCCTGCATCTCGGCGGTGAACGCCTTCCGTTGCGCGGGCGGCATGATCGGGTCTTCCGACCCGACCCCGGCCCACACCGGGCAGCGAATGCGCGCCGCCTCGCCCGGTCGGCCCGTGGTCAGTGCGTTGACTGTGCCGATCGCGCGCAGGTTGACGCCGTCGCGCCCGAGTTCCAGCCCGATGGCGCCCCCGGTGCCGTAGCCGACGGCGGCGATCCGGTCGGGGTCGGTCCGCGGTTCGGTACGCAACACGTCGAGCGCTGCATGGCCGATGTTCCGCATCCGGTCGGGATCAGCGAGCAGTGGCATGCAACGGGCCAGCATCTCCTCGGGGTCGCTCAAGTAGCGCCCGCCGTGAAGGTCGAAGGCCAGCGCTATGTATCCCAGCTCGGCGAGAGCATCGGCCCGGCGGCGCTCGACGTCGCTGAGCCCTGTGCCCTCCGGTCCGAGCAGCACCGCGGGCCGGCGGTCGACACCGGCCGGGAGCGCGAGGTGCCCGATCATCGTCAGACCGTCGGCCGGGTACTCGACCGTACGCGTCGTAATCGTCTTCATGAGACTGGACTGTAGTGATCGTCGAGTTCGGTCCGGCCGCTGTTCTGCCGCTGGCAGAGCAGCGCGGGCGTCTCCCTGAAAAACGGCGAGGGCTTACAAGAACCGTCACTTAGAGCCGTCTCCGGCGCCACGGTGGGCGGCGCGATGCCGGTACTGAGCCTGCCCAGAGGACGAAGTCTGCAGAGCCGGCGGCTGCGGCGAGGTAACGCGGGCGCCTCATTCGAGGACGGCGAACAGGTCGTCAAGCCCCGTCTCGGCGGACGTCCGGCGGGCTGCCGCGGCCTTGGCGGCGCTCAGTTCCGTACTGACCACACGCCCCCTCCCCGTGTCACGCACCGCGGCGGCGCCATGGAGCGCGGAGACACCGAAGGACGTGCCGAACGTGACGACGGTGGCGGGGCGGGGCGGGGCGGGGCGGGCTGCCCGAGTCAAGTTGCAGTGGGGGCGCGGGACCCTGGGGTCACGCCGCCCGGACCCGTCTGCTGGTCGCCTCGTCCTGCTCGGCATGCCGGTACTTCCGGTCAAGGGCGGAGGCGACGCAGAGGACCTCGAGGCTGTTGGTGGGCGCCATGAACCTAAGCTGGACGCATTTCACCGACCGCCTCGTCGAGGCGTTCCTGCACCGCGCTGACGTAGCCGACGCAGGGGAAGACGCAGGGGAAAAGGGGAGCAGATGACTCTGAAGGCAGGCCAGCGTGTGGTGCTGGCAGCGGACACCCGGCTGTCCGATTCGGCCGAGGTGTCGGGGGTCGTCGTCGGGTTCCTGACCCTGGCGGCGGGCATCGGCGGGACCGTCGAGCAGGTGATCGGCCAGCAGGACGAGAGCGACGACGTGCGCGAGTACGAGCGGCTCAAGTCGCTGCTCGACTCCTTCGGGCGCGAGATGCCCACGGAGAGCAGAAGACAGCTCGAGGACAAGGTCGGCTCCCTGGAACCCGCGTGGACCGCCTTCCAGGAACGGGCGCCTCGTGTGAGCGTGCGGGTCCGCTTCGACAACGGGTTCATCCTCGACGGGGCCGACGAGGACGTCTTCGTCCCTGCCTGAGGGCGCCCCCCCGGGTCAGGCCGGTGGCCGGCGGTGGTGCTCGTACCAGCGGGCCCACAGTTCGGCTGGGGCGCGGCGAAGGCGTGGGGGCGGAGGGGCACCGCTCGGCCCGGGTGAGCGGGAGGACTGGCATGAGGTCCGACTGCCCGCCGGCCTCCAGGTGCCCAGGGGCGCGCCACCGGGTATATCCGCGCGCCCGACGCGAACCGTGCAGGGGCCGAGGGGGACGCCGTCCTGTACTGGCTCGCCCATTACCTTCCGTGTAAGGCCTGAAGTGGGTTCGTGGCCGCCTCCGGAGCCGGTATGGCTCCTTGGGCGTGTCCTGTCGATCTGGCTGGCTGAGTAAAACCAGGTGCGGCCGGTCGCCGCGACGGTGTGAGATGCGGGCCATGACGATCGTTTTGAACGAGCCGGGTGTTGACGGGTTGACCGGGGCCGTGGATGCCCTCCGGGAATGGCAGGACGACCGTACGCCGCTGCAACTCCATCCGGGAGACCTCGGCTGGGCCTGGGCGCTGGGTGCAGAGAAGCTGGCCGCGGAGGTCCGTACCTGGAGCGTGGACGGGCGGATCGTTGCCGTCGGATTCCTGGACGGCCCTGATGTGCTGCGCCTGACGACCGCGCCGGATCTGCGACAGGACGGTGAGCTGGCGCGCCAGCTGCTGGCGGACCTCGATGATCCGGAGCGCGGGGTCCTGCCGCCCGGGAAGGTCGGCCTGGAACTCCCCAACGGCGCCCTGCTCCGCGAGGTCCTCTTGGAGGCGGGCTGGATTCTGGACGAGCCGTGGACGCCGCTGCGCCGCGACCTCACCGAGCCGGTGAAGGACTCCGGCCTGCGCGTCGAGGTGGTCGGTCCGGAGACGGCGGGGGTGCGGACCGCAGTGCACCGCTCGGCATTCGGCGGCCAGAAGTTCACCGAGGAGGTCTGGCACGTCCTCGCGGCCGGGCCGGTCTATGCCGACGCCCGCTGTCTGATCGGCTACGACGACCAGGACAACGCGGTGGCCGCGGCGACGGTCTGGTCGGCCGGGCCCGGCAAGCCCGGTCTGCTGGAGCCGATGGGCGTGCACGCCGACCATCGCGGTCACGGCTACGGGACGGCGATCAGCGTCGCCGCTGCGGCGGCGCTGCGTGAAATGGGTGCGTCAAGCGCACTCGTCAGCGCAGAGAGCTCGAACACTGCCGCCGTCGCCACCTACAAGGCGGCGGGATACCAGCCGTCGTCCGAACGGCTGGACGTCAGCCGAGCCGCCTGAAAATGATCAGGCGGCGGTGTCGGACAGGCCGCGTCGCTGACCCTGGCTGGGCCCGAACGCCCTTTGAGGACATGGGGTAGGGCGGGGTTCGATGCTGGTCGGATCATTCGTCGTGGTGAATTGACCGGTGCGGCCTGGGCGCGGATCATGCCGCTGTTGCCGCGCTCCAATGGGCGTCGTGGGCGGTGGCGGGATCACCGCCAGGTCATCGACGAGCTCTTGTGGAAGGTACGCACGGGTGCGCCGTGGCGGGATCTGCCGGAGCGGTATGGGCCGCGGAAGACCTGCCATGAGCGGCTGTGCCGGTGGACGGCAGATGGGACCTGGGATCGGAGCCTCACGCAGGTCCTGGCGGCAGCGGATAATCGCTGATGGAAGTGTGTCCGCCATGCGGCAGGACACGTGCGGAGACGCCACGCACCTGATGACCCCGTCCTCGTCGACCGTTCGCAGCCGCTTGAGGGACAGGCGGACGAAGCGGATCGGCCATCCCAGCATGGCCAGGACCCGCCGTCCTGACCTCGCCGCGGAAACTTCCGCCGCCTTGCCAAAAGCCTCTGCCCCTCCCGGGCGGGGCGATACTGAGGTGGCAGTTGCCCCGCCGCTGGACCGTCCGCGGACGCGGGCCCGGTCGGCGGGGACGCACCCCGGTCGATGTCTCCGAGGGGAGCCGTTCATGACCACGGCAAAAGACCTGTTCATCGTCGCCATGGACCTGAAGCATTCCGTGGGACAGGGCGACCTGTCCCTGGCACTGGCGGGAGCCGAGCTGATCGATCTCATCGGTGCGGGGGCGGTCGCCGTGGACGGCGACCGCATCGTGCCGGGTGAACAGCCGACCCTGGACGACCGGTTGATGGGCGAGGCCGCGGCAGGGCTCACTCGGCAGGCGCCCTTTGAGCAGATCGAGGACTGGCTGTGGCGTCGGGGCCGAGACCTCTCGGCCGCGTACCAGGCCGCCCTGGAGGAGAACGGTGAGCTGAAGCCGCAGCGCAGCGGCCGACTGCCCTTCGGCTCGGAACGCTTGGAACCGGTCGACACACCCGCCAGCCGCCGTGCAGCCGACCGCTGGAAAGAGAAGGAACCAGTCCTGGCCGCCCTCGCCTCGGCCGCGGGCATCGACGACGATCGATCCGACGAGGAGCCCGGCCTCGATGACGAGGCGGTGACGACCGTTCTGGCCGCCGTCCACGACGCGGTGATGGAACTGGAGGCCGTACGCCAGAGGCGGACCATCGAGAACGCCGCCTTCGCCAACCTCTGGCGCGGACCGTGAGCCGAACCCGCCTTCCGGGGCGCGGTCGAGTCCGAACGGCGACGGCGCCGCGATCGCACGACCGTCGGGCGGGCGCCTACAGCGTGTCCGTGGTCCAGTTCCGGTCAGGGTCGCGCGGCCTGCACCTGGAAACTGGGGGTGTGCCCCGGCGAACTCCGCATTCGACCGCGTGGCGCCGCTCTCGGTAGTCGATCTTGTCGAACGTCGGCGGTCGGCCGCCGCTCCCACCAGGTCTTCGACCTCGTCGACCGGGGTCTCGTGCACCCACTCCCCCACCGGAACGACTCGATCAGCACGCAGGCCAAGTGCCGTGGTTGGAGCGGCCCCTGGCCTGGCGCTGTGGCCGGCGCTGGACGAGCCCGCGCCCGAGACCGTGCCGAGCTGGGCGGTTGCGGAGTGAGAGGTGGGGGTGTCGCCGGTATTGCCGCCGTCACCCCTGCCTCGTCAGTTGTTCCGGCCCGCGTCCAGGGCACGCAGCGCTTTGGCCGCCGCCTCGCGCACGTAGTCGAATGGGTCCAAGTCCAGGGCCGTGAGCCGCTCGCGCAGCCGTTCCTGGCCCGGGGGGAGCGTGCCCCCCTCCTCCACCCAGTGGGCGACCCCCTCCGCGGCGGCCTGGCGCACCCACGCATGTTCGTCGTCCAAGTGCCGTACGAAGAGCGGCAGATCGTGCGGGGTGTCGGCGTCCGTCGCATTGTGCGGGTCCAGGAGCGACAGCACTTCGGCTCGGACATAGGCGGAGGTGGTCCGGTCCACCAGTTCCCGCAGGCCAGGCAGGGCTTCCACCAGGCCCTTGAGGACTCTTGCTGCCACCCCGGCCAGGGCGGGGTCGACGCCGAGACGGGCCACCAGCGCCCGGGCGACGGCCGCGCGTTCCCACGGCCGGAACCCGGTGGACGCCATGGCGTCCAGGCCGCGCAGCGCACCTTCGTACACCTCGGACGCGGGATGCTCCAGTAGAGGGAGCAGCAGCCACACGGCGTCCCATCTCCCCACCTCGCCGTAGGCCGTTGCTGCTGCCGCAAGCGTGCTGGCGGCCGTGGTCGGGTCGGTGAGGACAGCCCGGAGGAGCTTCGTGGCGGCCTTGCCGCCGACGGCCCCCAGGGCGCCGGCGGCCTGCGGCCCGGCTCGCTCGTCGCTCAGCCAGCGCGAGGCCGGGCCCAGCAGCCGTTCATCACCCGATCGCCTGAGCCAGAACAGCAGTCGTGACACCATCTCCGGGGCCGGCTCCGCCTCCAGGGCAGCGAACAGCGCGTCCTGCGCCTCTGGGCGGTCCACGCGCGTCAATCGGAAGGCCACGGCGGAGCGCACCTCGGCAGAAGGGTCGCCCGTCAGATCTCTCAGGAGTGACAGCAGCAGCCGGTCGACGTGCTGGTCCGGCAGCATCCACAGGGCGCGCACGCGGGCGGCTTCCTCACCCCACTGGGCCGTACGGACCAGTTCCGCCTCCACGTCCGGGTCCTTCTCGCGCTCGTGGACGATGTGCCACGCCAGACCCCAGATGCCATGTGCCGGATCGCCCAGCAGCCGGACGAGCGCGGGGACATCACCGGGCACGCCCAGCTCCCGCAGACCCTCCAAGGCGTTGATCCGCAGGTGATGGTCCGGATCGCTGAGCAGTCGCCCATAGGCGTCCACGACCTCGCGATCGCGCAGCCCCAGCCGGAGAGAGGCCAGAGAGGCCTTCCTGCGCACCCACGGATCGTCGTCGTCCATCAGCGCGGGCAGGGTCTTTGCCCCGGCCGCAACAACCCCCAGCCTGCCCAGGCCCACCGCCGCGCCTTCTCGCACCTCGGGCGCGGGGTCGGCGGCTGCCCGGACGAGCACCGCGGCGTGCTCGGTGTCGCCGAGTTTGCCCAGCCCCTTCGCCGCTGCCGCCCGTCGCCAGGTGTCGCCCGTCTCCAGTTCCCTCAGGAAGAAGGCAATCTGATGCTCTGTCGTCATGTGCACCCCGGGAAGTAAGACTGCCGAAGCGGGGGGAGGTTGCCCCGAGACGGACGCCTATGTCATTCGTCCAGGCCGCGTATTGAGTCGTGATCATCGGGTGGTCCTGGTGAGGTCTTTGATCCAGATCATCGAGGCGTGCAGGTGGAGACTGGCGATGTAGCTGTCGGGAGTCCTGTCGTATCGGGTGTCTCACCGTCCCGGCTCCGGCCTCCTGGTACGTCACGCTCTGGGGCGGGTGAGGCACGTGGAGCCGACGCGAGCCGACCGTTGCACTGATGTCCGGGCGGGGGCTCATGGGACATGGCCCGGCCCCGGCTCAGGTTCCGGGGAGGATACGGCGCGTTTCGTAGGCCCACATCGCGATCTCGACCCGGTTGCGGGCGCCGAGTTTGGCCATCAGGCTGGCCAGATGCGTCTTCACCGTGCTGAGGCTGATGTGCAGTGCATCGGCGATCTCGGTGTTGGTCAGCCCGCGGGCGACGGCGAGGAGCACCTGCTCCTCGCGGGCGGTGACGGGGGAGACCGGCTGGGCCGCGGGTCGGCCGGCCGGCAGGTCCGCGAATGTCTGGAGCAGACGGACGGTGACGCTGGGCGCGATGAGCGCCTCACCGTCGGACGCCGACCGTACGGCCTGCGCCAGAAGGTCCGGTCCCGTGTCCTTGAGGAGAAATCCGCGGGCGCCGGCACGCAGTGAGCCGTAGACGTACTCGTCGAGGTCGAACGTGGTGATGACGACCACGGCCAGCGGGTCGGCGACGCCCGGGCCGGCGATCAGCCGGGTGGCCTCGAGCCCGTCGAGTACGGGCATGCGGATGTCGAACAGGCAGACGTCGGGGCGTAGTTCGCGGGCCTGACGTACCGCTTCCTGCCCGTCGGCGGCCTCGCCGACCACCTCGATGCCGGGCTGGGCGTTCAGCATGATCCGCAACCCGGTGCGGATGATCGTCTGGTCGTCAGCGACGAGGACGCGAATGGACACCGCTCTCGTTCCTCGCTCTCGGCAGTTCGGCGTCGACATGCCAGCCCCGGTCGGTACCCGGGCCGGCTCGTAGTGTGCCGCCGAGCAGCGTCGCGCGCTCGCGCAGTCCGGTAAGTCCGTATCCGTCGCGACCCCGGCCGGTGCGCCGGCCGTTGTCGCGCACGCTCACCCGTACCGTGTGCCGTTCCGCGGCGACCCGTACGATGACCTCGGTCGCGTCGACCGCATGGCGCAGCGCGTTGGTCACCGACTCCTGCACGATGCGGTAGACGGCCGCGTCCACGGCCGGGGGCAGCGCGTCCAGTTCGCCGTCGAGCCCCAGGTCGACCCTGAGGCGACCACCCGGGGTGCGCACCAGGCGCTCCAGATCAGCGACTCCGGCAGGCGGCGCCAGCTCGGCGCCGACCCCGCGGTCGCGCAGCGCGGCGACCATGGCGCGCATTTCCTCCAGCGTGCGCGCCCCTTCCTCCTCGACCCCCTCCAGCGCCTCGACGGCGGCGGACGGGTCGATGCCCGCAAGCACCCGGCCCGCCTGGGCGATGATCACCATGGCCGACACGTGGTGGGCCACCGTGTCGTGCAGTTCCCGGGCGAGTTGTTCGCGCTCGCGGGAGCGCACCTGCTCCACCTGCCGCTCGCGAGCGGTCACACGGAACCGCACGGCAGCCCCGACCACGCCGGGCAGCAGCAGGAAGACGAAGCCCAGGACATTTTCGACGACCGGGGTCTCGTCCGTGACGGAACACAGCGCGCCGGCCGCGAGGATCACCGCGCCGCCCAGCACGATCTCGCGTCCCGATCCCCACCGGGGCAGCGCGTACACCAGCACGAGCACGACCGCGCCGGTGTACAGGCCGACGGGCTCGCGCGGCGCGGCGACGAGCGAGGCCATCTGAAGCAGGATCACCGAGCCGAACGCCAGCGTCACCATCGCCAGCGGGCGGGTCCGGCGCCACAGGGGCAGCAGGCACAGCCATACGGCGAACACCACCGCCACCGGCCGCCACACGACGTTCTCGCGCAGGGTGACCTCCAGCGCCACACCGGCAAGACCCGCGGCGAGCAGCGCCCAGTCCCGCCGCACCCGGGCGGGCGCCTCGGGCGGCCGGGGTTCGGTCCACAGTGTTCGCAGGTCGTCTCGGAGCACGGTTCTCAGCCTAGGGACCGCGGCGTACCGCGCATCGGCCGAAAGGACGGGTCGTCACTCCGACTTGGGGCCGACGGATCCGCGGCCCGCGGGCCGATGCCGCACAGCGCCGTGGCGACGAGCCTCGGCATCGGCGGCCGTACAAGGACGGCCGACGAGGTGGTTGGAGGACCCGATGCTCTCGAAAGCCCTGTTGCGCCTGGGCGCAAGCGCCGCCCGCCATCCCTGGCGGGTGATCGCAGCATGGCTGATCGCCGCCACGCTCGCCGTCCTCGCCGCCGTCGCCTTCGGCGGGCGGACCGCGGACTCGATGACCGCTCCGGGACTGGACTCTCAACGGGCCGCGGAACTGATCGAGCGGGCAGGCACCGGCCAGGAGGGGATGACCGCCCAAGTGGTCGTCACCCCCCTCGACGACGGTGCGACGTTCTTCGACCACGGCAGCGCGCGTACCGCTCTCACGCGGCTGCAGGCCGAGGTGAAGCGGCTGCCGCACGTGCTCGGCACGAGCGACCCGGCGGGGGCGCTCGACGCGGGCGGGGACACCGCCGTGCGCGGCGGCCTCGTTTCGGCCGACGGGCGGATCGCGGTCGTCCGGGTGCAGTACCCCGACCAGAGCCGGCTGTCGGCCGAAGACCTCGACGCCCTCGTCGATCTCGGCGACCGGCTGCGCGCCGAACTGCCCCTGCGCATCGAGATGGGCGGGAACCTCTTCTACGCCTTCTCCAACGCCGACGGCGGCGTGAGCGAGCTGATCGGCCTCCTCGCCGCGGCCGCGATCCTGTTCCTGGCGTTCGGTTCGCTCGTCGCCGCCGCGCTGCCGATCGGCATGGCGGTCTTCGGGCTGACCGTCGGGGTCGCCACGATGACGGTACTGGCGGGGGTGACAGAGGTCCCCACCTTCGCACCGGTCCTGGGCAGCATGGTCGGGCTCGGAGTGGGCATCGACTACGCGCTGTTCGTGCTCGCCAGGCACCGGGAGTACCTCGCGCGCGGGCTCGATCCCCGCGAGGCGGCGGGGCGAGCGGTGGCCACGGCGGGGAGGCCCGTGGTCTTCGCCGGCGGCACCGTCGTCGTATCGATCCTCGGCCTGGCGGTCGCGAACGTGCCGTTCATGACGGTGGGCGGGTTCGCCGTCTCGATCGTCGTCCTGATCATGGTGCTCGCGTCGGTGACGCTGCTGCCGGCCTTCCTCGGCGCCGCCGGCCCACGCCTGGCCCGGGTCGGCCGGATCGGCCGGGCTCTGCGGACCAGGAAGCCGGGCCGACTCGCACGGCGGCGGGACCCGGCGGCAGGCGCCGCCCACGCCGCCGGGTGGCGTCGCTGGATCGGGCACGTCAGCCGGCACCCGGTGCCGTACGCGGTCGGCGCGGCGGGGCTGCTGCTGACCGCGACGCTGCCCGTGCTCGGCCTGCGCGTCGGCCTGCCGGACGACGGCTCACTGCCCCACAGCCGTACCGAGCGCCGGGCCTACGACCTCGTCGCCGAGGGGTTCGGCCCGGGTACCAACGGTCCCCTCGTCATCGCCGCGGACCCCACCGGTGATCCGGGAGTGCTGGACCGACTCGTCGGGGCGGTCGCGACGGATCGGGGCATCGCATCCGTCGGGCCGACGCACATCGATCGGGCCACCGGCATCGCGACCCTCGTGGTGTTCCCGACCACCAGCCCTCAGGACAAGGCCACGGCCGACACCATCGCCCGGCTGCGCACCGACGTGCTGCCCACGGCGATCGGGCACGGCCCGGCCAGGGCCCACGTCGGTGGCGCCGCCGCGAGCCTGTCCGATGTGGGCCAACGCACCAGCCAACGCCTGCCGGTGTTCGTCGCCGCCGTGCTGGCGATGTCGTTCCTGCTGCTGATGCTGGTCTTCCGCTCGATACTCGTACCGCTCAAGGCGGTACTGCTGAATCTGCTGAGCATCGGCGCGGCCTGCGGCATCATGGTCGCGGTCTTCCAGTGGGGCTGGGGAGGCGCACTCATCGGGCTGGAATCGACGGTTCCGATCGTGTCGTTCATCCCGATGTTCCTCTTCGCCATCCTGTTCGGCCTGTCGATGGACTACGAGGTGTTCCTCCTCTCCCGCGTACGCGAGGAGTACCTGCGCACCGGCGACAACGGCACGGCGATCGTCGAGGGCATCTCGCGCACCGCCCGGATCATCACCTCGGCCGCCCTCATCATGGTGGCGGTCTTCCTGTCCTTCGCCGTCGCCGAGGACCCCTCCACCAAAATGTTCGGGCTCGGCCTGGCCACCGCGATCTTCATCGACGCCACGGTCGTACGCATGGTGCTGGTACCGGCGACCATGACACTCCTCGGCCGGACCAACTGGTGGCTGCCGAAGTGGCTGGACCGGATGCTTCCCCGCGGCCCGGTCGGCACCGACGACACCGACGAAACCGACGCCGAATCCACGGGTGAGGCCCCGCGTCCACGGCTGGTCGACCGTTGACTCAACTCCTGCCCGCCCTTGGCGTCCGGCACCTCAGCGCCCGCCTCTGGAACGTCCGAGGAGGGCAGCCTTCAGCCGGAGTTTCCGCCGACGCCGCATGCGTCGTCGCTCTTCCAGCGCGGGATCACTTTCGGTCTCTTGCCCGTTTTGCTCTTCGAGGCCGCCCCCTTTGACCCGGCCTTCTTCTCCTCGGCCGCGGCTATCTCCAGGGCGGCGAGGACGTCCTCGTCAAGGTGCATCCCGGCCGCGTCGTGGTGGGCTCTGGCGGTGGTGGAGTCGATGCTGACCAGGGAGAGGTCCACCTCACCCCGCTTCGCGGCTTCCGTGATCAGGCCCTCCAGCAAGGCCTCGAAGACGCCGGCGTCCCGCCATTGCCGGAGGCGGTTGTGGACGGTCGCCCAGACGCCCGAACTCCGTCGGCATCTCCCGCCACTGCCCGCCCGTCTTGAACCGCCAGATCACGCCCTCGAACTGCTGCCGCAGTCGCTCGGGGTACGGGCCGTACTCGCCGATCGGCAGGTACGGATCGATGAACTCCCAATCCGGAGCGGTCAGTTGCACCCGCGTCACGCAAGACCGTCTATCGGACCGGACCGTGCCACGAAGGCACATCCCGCAAATTGATTCTGGCCTGGCCCATATAGCCAGGACTCGGTGCCGGTCCCGGTGATCGCTCCGTTGCAGGTGAGGCGATCAGCGATGCCGCGCAGAGCCGTGAATCAGCTGTTCGTGGGACGGGGGGCCAGTCGGTTCCGCCATGGACCTCGACTGTGATCAGGAGTGGGCACCATCCGCGTCGGTGGTGTCGATATTGCCGGTAGCGTGATCGTCTGACGCATGGAATGTCCATGCGGTCGGCCGGCCCGCGAGAGGGACTCCGGTGGCGAACGATGGGACCATGATGAGCGAACTGACGAAGCCCACAATCGAGGTTCCGGCGGGTGACGCGCCCACCGAGCTGACGACCCGGGACCTCGTGGTGGGAGACGGACCCGAGGCTCAGCCGGGCAGGGTCATCCGAGTTCACTACGTAGGAGTCACCTTCGCGTCCGGAAGGGAGTTCGACTCCTCCTGGGAGGAGGACCGGCCGTTCAAGTTCGCCGTGGGCGGTGGCAGGGCCATCAAGGGCTGGGACCGGGGAGTGCGGGGAATGAAGGTGGGCGGCCGGCGCGAGATCATCGTTCCGCCGCGTCTCGGTTACGGCAGGCAGTCGCCCTCTGCGTTGATCCCGGCCGGCTCGACACTGATCTTCGTCGTGGACCTGCTCTCGGTCGTGGACGGGACCGCCGCAGCGCGGCCCGGCTCGACCGGCTCGGCCTGAACCTGGCGCCCTTGGCGCTCCTAGCGTTCTTGGCGTTCTTGTTCTTGGCGTTCTTGGCGTGCCGGTGTGAGCAACCCCGGTCATCCGCTCGGGGCCCCCTTCGAGCTGAAGACGCTGTCGGTCGAGCGGGCAAAGGCGCAGGGGCGCTGGATGCCGGCGCCTCTGCGCCTGTTTCACGGCTGCCCGTACCTCACCGTCGCCGTGCGGGGCGCAACCTTGGCGGCCCCGCCGGCCCACGAGCAGCCCGGTGCGGGGGCCGGGTGTGGGAGGGGGCGTGTGGCGGCAACCAGCCGGGCTGACGGCTTCACGGCGTACGCGGTGATGTTCCGGTGAGGAAGTCGCCGTGCTGACGCAGTGCTTTCTCGGCGCTGCCGGCGCGAGTGAAACGGTCGCGGTGAGCACGCTCGATCTAGTGCTCCGCCATCCAGACCATCGATCGCCAATGGTTCGACAAATGACGGCCGTTCACATCCCGTTGACGTGCGCCGCCCATCCCGCCAGGCTCGCCATGCACGTGCGTACCTCCCCTCCCCCGCTTCTCATGGAGTGCCCTGATGATCAGACGCACCGCACGACTCGCCCTCTCAGTTGTCATGCTCATTGCCGCCACCTTGGGTGGCCTCGTGGCGTCCACGGGAACCGCTCAGGCCGACGGCTGCTACACGTGGTCGCGCACCCTGTCCCAAGGGGCCTCGGGTGCCGACGTAACGCACTTGCAGATACGGGTGGCAGGCCACGCCGGAAGCGGCGGCGCGCTCGCGATCGACGGTGCCTACGGGCCGGCGACCACTGCCGCGGTCAAGCGCTTCCAGACGGCTTACGGACTGGCCGCCGACGGCGTTGCCGGCCCGGCGACCTTCAGCAAGATCTACGCCCTGCAGGACAACGACTGCACACCGATCCACTTCACCTACGCCGAACTCAACACCTGCAACTCCACCTGGGCGGGAGGCGCGGTGAGCGCAAGCACCGCGAAAGCCAACGCGCTGCGCACCATGTGGAAACTCGAGGCTCTGCGACACGCCCTGGGCGACCAGCCCCTTCGCGTGACCAGCGGCTTCCGCTCGCATGCCTGCAACGACGCGGTCGGCGGAGCAGCCGGCAGCCGCCACCTGTACGGCGATGCGGCCGACCTCGGCGCGGGCCCTCACTCGCTGTGCCGCCTCGCCCAGCAGGCCCGCAATCACGGCTTCAACGGAATCCTCGGCCCCGGCTACCCGGGCCACAGCGACCACACCCACCTCGATCACCGCGCAAGCCGCTTCTGGTCGGCATCGGCCTGCGGCATCTGAACGCACCGGCGGGCACCCCTGCCCCACCCAGAGGGCACTTTCGAGTCAACTCTGGGCAGGATCGGCCCCGTTCTCTGACATGGGCGAAAACCCAGCCGCCGGATGCGCGAGAGGCGCGCTGAGGCGTGCCCACCACTGGGGCAAAGCAGGCCCACGACCGCAGGAAATCATTCGCACCCCGGCGCCGCTTATCTTCGTCACCGAGCACGGCTCGGGCTCGGGCCCGGGCCCGGGCCCGGCGACGAAGGTAGGCGGCGGCTAGCGGCACTCCGCCCGCCTCCGCCTGGCTCCACGGCCGGACGCCAACTCGCAGGCGCGGACGCCGGCTCGCAGACGGCATCAGCGCGCTGCGCCCGCATCCCGGTCGCCGGTCAGGGCCTGCCGCCGCGCCCAAGCGCCGATCGCGTCGGCGATGGCCTGGGGCTGGTCCTCGGGTGCGTGGTGACCGGCGGGCCCACAGTGCTGGGTCTCCAGCGCGGCGATGTTCGCCGCACACCAATCGGCCATGTCCTTGCCGATCAGCAAGGTGGGCGAGGAGTCGAAGGTGAGCAGCAGTTTGGGGACCTCCTCGCTGCTCGCGAGCCATGTGCCGTACTGGTCGACCCGTTCGGCAACGTCGCTCGGCTCCCCGTCCAGCGGCAGCGAGCGTGCCCATTGCAGCACCGGGCGACGGCTCTCCCGCGTCGGGTACGGCGCCCGGTAAGACCTCATGTCCTCCTCGCTCACCGGATTCAGCACCCCGCCGGTGAAGGCTGACTCCAGGAAGACGTTCTCGTCCAGCGCCAGCGCCTCGCCCTGTGGCCCGCGCATGGCCTGGGCGCGCGAGCGCGGTCCTTCGCCCAGTTCGCTCCAGGACATCGGCCGCACGATGGTCTCGAAGAAGGCTATGCCGCGGACTCGGTCGGAATGGCGGGTCGCCCAGTCGAAGGCGAGTGCTCCGCCCCAGTCGTGACCGACGAGCACCACCTCCTCCAGACCCAGCCGGTCGAACCAGCTGTCCAGATAGCGGGCGTGATCGGCGAATCGGTACGGCACGTCGGGCTTGCCGGAGCGGCCCATGCCGATCAGATCGGGGGCGAGCAGGCGGGCGGGAAGGTCCACTGCGGGCAGCACCTTGCGCCACAGGTGGGATGAGCCGGGGTTGCCGTGCAGAAAGACGAAGGGAGTGCCGTGGCCGACCTCCTCGTAGTACAGCGTCGAGTCCAGCACGTTCGTCTGTGGCATGACCATCCCCAAGTCGTTGGTGGCACTAACGCTATTGGCGTCGACGGTAGTTTGTTAGTGGGACTAACGCAACGTACGATGGGCCCATGAATAACGGCACGGCCGACGCGACGAGCTCGAGCGGCGGGCAGGCCTCTGCCGCACGGCTGCGGAATCTGGTGACCCGGCTCCTGTCGCTGGCCGCGATCCAGTCGGATCGCCTGGTGAACGAGGAGCTGGCGCGCGCGGATGCCCGCAAGTGGCATTACGCGGTACTCGCCACCCTGGAGGAGTTCGGATCCGCCAGCCAGGCGGAACTGAGCCGCCGAACGCGGATCCACCGCAGTGACGTTGTCGCGGTGGTCAACGAGCTGGCCGGCCGGGGGCTGGTGGAACGCTCACCCGACCCTGCCGATCGCCGGCGGAACATCGTCACCCTCACCGAACAGGGCCACCGACACCTACTGAGGCTGGACCGACTGCTGACCGATGCGGATGACGAGGTGCTGGCGCCCCTGACTCGGCCGGAGCGCGAGCAGTTGGCCCGCCTTCTCTCTGCTCTTGTGGATCACCACGGCAAGAGCATGTGAGCAAGGCGCGTACCGTCGGGCGTCGAGCTCCGACTCGGGGAAGCACATCGAGAGATGCCACCCCGCAGGGGCACGACTTCACGGGGGCTGCACCGCCTCTAGGACCGCCCGACATGGCCATGAACACGACCTGGGGTCCAGGGCCCACCCACCCGGCCCGCGAAGCGCAGCAGGCCGGAAGCAGCATCCCCGCCAAGCGGCCGGGCGGATGGGGAGCTCGCGGCTACCGTCCCGACTGGGAACTCAACTGGCGGGCGGCCACCGACACCTTCCACCCGGCCGGCCTGGCCCGGCCCCTGCTCCAGCTGGCCGCCCTGCTCGACGGCAACGGCATCCCCCAGGACGTGCTGACCGGCGGACCAGCCCGCGCACACCTCGCCTCACACCGCGCCGCCACCAGCCCCACCGCGGAACGGACCCCCGTCTCCCGCCCCGATGCGGTACGCGCGCTACGCGCCCTGTACCGGCTCAACCTCATCGACCACACCCCGGAGACCCCCCACCAAGCCGTCCGCGTCCACCAGCTCATCCAGCGGGCCGTCCGCGACACCCTCACCCCCGACCAGCACCACCAGTACGCCCGCACCGCCGCCGACGTCCTCCAGACCGCCTGGCCCGCCGTCGAACGCGACACCGTCCTCGCTCAGGCCCTGCGCGCCAACACCCAAGCCCTCATCCGCATCACCGAGGGCACCTTGTGCCGGCCAGACGCCCATGAGGTGCTGTATCTCCTCGGTGAGAGCCTCGGCGGCAGCGGTCAGGTCGGCGCTGCCGCCACCTACTTCCAGCACCTGGTGGACACGGTCACCTCCAACCTGGGCGCCGACCACCCCAAGACGCTCACTGCCCGGGGCCAGCTCGCCCACTGGCAGGGATTTGCCGGGGATGCGGCGGGGGCGGCCGAGGCCGTCGCCGATCGGTTGCCCGACCGGGTACGGGTACTCGGTCCCGACCACCCCGACACACTCGCCCCGCGCAGAGAACTCGCCCGCTGGCGAGGTGTGGATGGCGATGCGGAGAAGGCGGCAACGATTCTCGCCAATCTGCTGCCCGACTGCCTGCGGGTACTCGGCCCGGACGACATCAACACGCTCATCACGCGCCGGCTGCTCGCCCGATTTCAGAGGGACGCCGGAGATGCGGCCGGCGCGGCCGGCGCACTTGCGGAACTACTGCCCGACTGCCTGCGGGTGCTCGGTCCGGATCACAACGACACCATCATCACGCGCCGAGAGATGGCCCTGACACTCGGGGCAACTGGGAATGCCAGAAGTGCAGTCGCAGCGTTTGCCGATCTTCCACCCGACTGCCGCAGGGCGCTTGGCGCAGATCACTACGAGACCCTCATCGTCCGCCAGGAACTGGCCAACTGGCAGGGCGTGGCGGGGGACGCGGCGGGGGACGCGAAGGCTTACACCGAGCTGGCGCCGCACCTGGCGCGGGTGCTAGGTGACGACCACCCCGACACCTTCGCCACCCGCCGCAGCCTGGCCCACTGGCGAGCACGAGGGAATCAGCCATGAGCAGTTCGGGGGCCATCAGCGGATCACGAAGGAACTGGCCGTAGAGAACGAGTTGCAGCCCGCGTGCACAGCGGCAGGAATGCCGTCTCCCAGCGTCTTCCCAAGCCACTGAATGCAGGGATGCGACCGGGCGATCAATCGAAGCGCTGACTACGGACTGCTCCGCTTCCCTAGTTCCCGTCACGGCTCTCCACGTATTCTTTCGCGCGGTCATTCCAGTAATGCTTTCGCCAGAGGTCGAATTCCTCTCGAGAGATTCCGGATGGAGAGAGGAGCCAGTCCCTACGGGCCCCTTGGGCCGTCCCCGGCTTGCACGGCGGCTGCCGCCTCCAGCAGGAGCCAGCCGTCGATCTCCACCACCCGCCGCTCCGCCGGCTGCCACCCACGGTCCAGCGCCACGTCGAGCAACGCCCGGACGGCGCCCGGCTCATGCAGGTTCAGGTCTGCGCCTTGAGTGAGGCCCACGTCCCCGGACCCGAACGGGGCACCGCCCGGGACATACCGGCCGGGCCCGTCGGCAAAGACAATGCGCAACGGGCCGCCGGTGCCGGCCGGCTGCGGGGACAGGGTGAGAATCTGGCGGCAGTCCACGGCCCGGCCGTCGTGGTCCCTTTGGTGACGGTGGCGCAGCGTCCACATGTACACGCGCCCGTCGGCGACCAGTTGGCGGGGTTTCTTCGAATGGCGAGGCACGCAGCCGAGGGTATGCGGCCTGGTTCGAGAACAACGGTTGGGTAGCGGACTCGGCCAGGCTCAGCGCACGCCGTAGGAGCACGCGGGTTCCTGCCACGTGAGCGGGCGTGCCTCCGATGGCACCCCCGCTGACTTGGGAGTGCTGTGCGGAGGAGTGTGGGTGCGCCGCTGGGCGGACATGCCCTGCCGGCGACGGCCGGGACGCGAGGGACCGAGGCTCTCCCTGAATCGGTCCTCGCGCGAGGTGCCCTTCGGGCAGCAGAGGCTGAGCGTCTTGGATCTGCCCGGTCTCGCGCCGACGAGGACCTCGGCGGCCCCGAAGACCTGGCTGCGCAACGCGTCGGTCACCGGCTGCGCAACGTCGCCAGGCAGGCGATGAACGGAGTGGCCCATCGTTCCGACGGGTTTCCCGTTCGCCAACTCGGCGGGCTGAAGCAGCACATCAACATTGTGCGGGGAGTGCGTCGGATCGATACCGATGCGTTCTCGAGTGCCGTACGCGGAAGGCAGAACACAGCAGAGAAGATCAGTATTGGCAGTGTGTCCCTGGTGGCGTCTTCCCGCTCGGTAACCTTGGCACTCATCGGGCTGGTGGAAGAAGTGTCGTATGCGGCGGGTCGGGCAGACGGAATAGAGCGACAGTGCACTTCCCGATTGACGTTCTCAGAATGATGCAGAGAGGGGCTGAGGTCTTCATGACCACGTACGCGGCACCCGAGATCCAGGAGATGGCGTGCCACGACGCGCGCGCCGAGGTCAGGGCAGTCCTGGCCCCCGCCTGCCGGGCCATGCCTTCGGACCAGGCCAGGCATTTTCGTGATGATGCCCTGCTGGTGGCCAGCGAGTTGGCGTCCAACGCGATCCTGCACGGCGGCGGGCTCACCCGGTTCCATGCCCGCATCGAGAATGGATCCTTGTTGGTACAGGTGAGCGACCGCAGCACGACGCCGCCTCACCTCGTTCGCCCCAACCCCGGACTGCCCGGCGGCTTCGGCTGGATGATCACTCAGCGCCTCGCCTCGTACGTCTCCGTTGACATCCAGCCCGGCGGTAAGACCGTCACCGTCGCCCTGGCTCTGCCGTAACGCCGCCGTTCACTCGTCTCCGGACACGTGAACGTCACCGGACACCCAAAATAATCACTCGGTCTTGTCGCATGCATGACTGTCTCCTTGCCGGGTACTCGGGCCAGCACCGTTAGCGGCAGGCAAGCTCGGAACTACCAGAGGCGGGGCGCATGATGACCGTGACGACGCAGGAGACGACCACGACCACGGCCGCTCAGGCTCGGGAGGAACTCGTCGAGCGTGCTTACGCCGACCCCTCTTCCATAGCGCCGAAGGATGCTCGGGAGATCGGCAAGAGGTTCTTCCACCGGCTGACCCAGCTGGAGGAGGGCACGCACGAGTACCAGTACGTGCGCAACTGCCTGATAGAGATGAACCTCTCCCTCGTGCAGTACGCCGCCTCACGGTTCCGCCACCGCGGCCAGGAGGAGATGGAGGACATCGTTCAGGTCGGCACGATCGGCCTGATCAAGGCGATCGACCGCTTCGAGCTGACCCGCGAGGTCGAGTTCGCCACCTTCGCCGTCCCCTACATCACGGGGGAGATCAAGCGGTTCTTCCGCGACACCAGCTGGGCCGTGCACGTGCCGCGGCGCCTGCAGGAAGCCCGTATCGAACTGTCCAAGGCCAGCGAAGAACTGCGCACCCGCCTGGGCCGCAACCCCTCCACGGCCGAGCTGGCGGAGTTGATGCAGCTGGAGCCGGCCGAGGTCGCCCAGGCCCAGATGGCGTCCAACGGCTACAACGCCTCTTCTCTGGACGCCGCGGTGACCAACGGAAGCGACGAATCCGACACCGCGCTGGCCGATTTCATCGGCTTCGAAGAGGACTCCTACGAGCTCATCGACAACTTCAACTCCCTGGCTCCGCTCATTGCCGACCTGGACGATCGTGAGCGCACGCTGATCCACCTGCGGTTCGTCGAGGAGCAGACCCAGGCACAGATCGGTGAAGCACTGGGTGTCTCGCAGATGCACGTCTCCCGGCTGATCACCCGCGTCGTGGCCAAGCTCCGCACCGGCCTGATGACCACCAACTAGGCCCGGCGGCACAGCTCGCCGCGTTCTCCTCAGCTGCCCCCACCCTGTGGTCCCGTGCGGACCGGAGGGTGGGGTGCGTTCGGGGCACGCCATGTGTAAGGGTGCTGTGCATGACATCAGGCAGCGGGAACGTGCGTCTTGACCAGCAGGAACGTGTGGCGGTGATCACTCCGTTCGGTGACGTGGACCTGGAGCATCTCGCCGACGTCACCGTGAGCTTCGCGCAGGTACTGTCCGACCCGTCGACGGACGCGACGCTGATCGATTTGTCGGAAGTGACCTTCGCCGACAGCACCTTCCTCAACCAGCTCCTCCACACCTTCTCCGACCACACTGCCGCAGCCAGGCCGCTCGTCTTTACCGGTCCCCTGCAGTCGGCAGTGCAACGACTGCTGCACATCACCGGAACCGACATGATCCTTCCCCTTGCCGACACCGCACTCGAGGGGCTGCAGCGACTTCGCGCAGCCGACCCGTCCGCGGCGAGGGGCCAAGAGCCTTCCGCCGGCATCTGACGGCCGTCGGGACAAGCAGCACAGACATCGATCGCACCGTGCCGCTCAGCTGTCGATCGCACATGCCGTAGCGCAGCATGCGCAGCTCGAGTTCCAACCTTCGACTGGCAGGCCGACAGGGCGGTGAGCGCACTGGTTCAGCCACTGACCGAAGGCGCGCCTTCGGAGGCCCTCAGCATGGCCTGTGGCAGGTAGGCCGAGTGGACGCGCAAGTCCCAGCCATGCACTTGGACTGCCTGTGCGGCCAGGGCGACGGTCTTGTGCGGCAGGAGGCTTCGGGGCGGAGCATCGGATGGTGTGCTCTCCCGGTGCTGGACAAGCCGGTGCTCCAGGGCTTGCTCGAAGGCCGACTGGTCATCCTCCAGGAGTACGCACAGCAGACGCTGATCCGGCGTCAGCGATTCGAGCGCATTCAGCTGCCGCTGTGCGTCGGCGCGCTCGCCGACAGTCGGCCTGCACAGCGTTACCGACGGCCAGCGGCGGGGAAGATGGCCCTCAGCCTGGGTGAGGTAGCCGCACAGGGCGTCCATCTCCGCCAGCTCGCCTGGATCCGACTTCGATTCCAGCTTCGAGTGCGGCACACCGCTGCGGATGTCAGGCGCGATGTCGCCGCGCAGCAGCAGCCCGATGGCCAAGTCCCGTTCCCGGATCATGCCGCTGCTCACAGCCAACGTGAAGGCGTCCAGCCAGGTCCTCGCGGTGGCCACCTGCGACGAAGACGGTCCTGGCCGCGGCCGGCCTCTCCCCCGACGACGCACTGCGGGTGTGGGTCCTCGTACATGAGCAGCCGGACGGCACCTGGGGCGCGGGCGGCTCCGTCATCCGCCACGCCGATCTCGTCGTCCTGGCGAAGGGGCAGCAGGCCGATGCGTGAACTGCCCTACGTCGCCCGGAACTCGGTCGAATGGCGCGAGGCCCCCGACCCCCAACTCCGGTCCGCCGGGCAGGCGATCGTCGCCCCGGTGGCCGCGCCCTCCTGCGACGTCGACACGGCGATCCTGGCCGGACACGGCTTCATCGACCCGCCGTTCGCCCTCGGCCACGAGTGCGTCGCCCGCGTCACCGACATCGGCGACGCCGTGACCACCGTGGCGCCCGGCGACCTGGTGGTCGTGCCCTGGTCCATCAACTGCGGCAGCTGCGACCACTGCCGCATCGGACTGACCGCCCACTGCACCACGGTCCCCCGCATCCATGTACTGGGCGATGAGGCGCCGTACCTGCGCCTCCCTCTGCCGGTCAGGAGCGGGCCAGTCTTGAGGACAACGCTGAACTGAGCCGGCGGCCGGAAGACCGGGCGGTCGGGCGGTCGGGCGGTCGGGCCGCCGAGAACTCCGTCGGATCACTCTTCGCCGACTGCGATGTCAGAGATATGACTGACTGAGCGTTTCGCCCTGCGGGGTGTGTTTGATCCCGGGTCAGGTGCCGCGCCAGTTGGGGGTGGCTTCGCCGGTGAGGCGGCGGGTCATGAGGTCGATCATCGCGAGTTGGATCATGGCTTCGGAGCGGTGCGGATAGGTTTCGTAGTCGCGGGCGAGTCGGCGGTGGTGCATGAGCCACCCGATGCTGCGCTCGATCGTCCAGCGTCTGGGGATGATGGTGAACCCCTTGACGCCCGGCGGGCGTTGGACGGGGTGAACGTCGATGCCCAGGCGGGCGCCGTGGTTGATGGCGGTGGTGCGGTAGCCGGCGTCCACCCATGCCTTGCGTATGTGCGGATGGGTGGCGGCGATGCGGGTGAGCAGGGTGACGCCGGCCGCGGTGTCGGAGACGCTCGCGGCGGTGACCAGCACGGTCAGCGGCAGGCCCAGGGTGTCGCAGCCGAGGTGGCGTTTGCGGCCGATGATCCGCTTTCCCGCGTCGGTGCCCTGGCCGGCCAGGTGCACGTTGGCGGAGGTCTTGATGGTCTGGGAGTCCAGCACGCAGGCGGACAGTTCGCCGTTGTGTCCTTCGGCCTCGCGGACCAGGTGCCGCAGCAGGCCGGTGAGCTGGGCGAAGATGCCGTCCTTCTGCCAGCAGGCGAAGTAGTGGTAGGTCGTGGGCCAGGGCGGGAAGTCGTGGGGCAGGTAGCGCCAGGGGACGCCGGTGCGGTCCACGTACAGGATCGCGTTCATCAGTGAGCGCAGGTCGTGTTCGGGCGGGCGGCCGATGTCCAGGCCGCGGCCGCGGCGCTCGGCGCGCGCCAGGCGGTGAGCACCGGCTCGATCAGCTGCCAGCGGTCCTCGGAGAGGTCGCTGGGGTAGCCGCTGTTGGCGGTCATGTTTCAGATGTACTGCGAGGTGGCCGCCCCGACCAGTGGCCAAAGGCCAACGAGCGGGCCCTGGTTGGGATCAGACAGGAGACATTGGGATCAAACAGTCCTCTGGCGCCTCGCAGCGAACTGGTGGCCCGCCTCTCACTTCAGTGCCCCCTGCCAGCCCTCTCGAATCATCGTGTAACGACATCAGACAGGGCGAAACGCTCAGTGAGCTTGAGGTTTAACCTCTCGTGGGCTGCTAGGTGCGCATGGCGCATTGGTACAGCCAAGTGGCGCATAGGCTGGCGGGGTGGGTTTCTGGATGACGCTCTCGCGGCACGAAGCGGTACAGGTTCAAGCGCTGTTGAACCACCCCGAGGGGGCGCAGGCAGGTCGCGAGAGGCTGCGGGGAGCTTGGAACCAGGGAGGACTGTGTGCGTTCTTGAACGAGGGAGACGTCCTGCGCGAGCCTCAGGAGAACGTGCCGACGCTGGATTTCATCGAGCAGAACGACGACATCAAGCGCAACTGGGATGGACTACATGTGCTACTGACCGGCTGCGCGGACCATGATGAGGTCGAGCACAACGAGCCCTGCGGATGGGCGCCGGCGCGTGATGTGGTGATGGGCGGTCTGGCACTCGCAGAGGTGGGCAGCACCGAGCGGCCGCTCGACATTCCCCTGCTGCTGACGCCTGCCGAGGTGCGCGCGGTGCACAGCTTCCTGTGCGACATCGACGCCTCAAGGCTGGTCCGCGAGCGCGCCAGGTTGGTGGAGAATGCCGGCGTATATTCCTTTCACATGAACGTCGGATTGCCCGATGGCAGCAGCAGGGTAATGAGTATGGTCGAAGACGGCTCCCTGGCCGAGAGCCTGGAAGGCGTGCGCGGGTTCTACGCTCGCGCCGCAGCGTCCGGAAACGCCGTCATCAAGGAAATCGCCTGAAGAGCAGTGCCGCCGCAGTCGGTCCCATCAGGAGTCTGGCGGGTCCTACCCGCTGCTCGCTGTCGCCACCCGCTCTGTTACTCAAGACTCGTATCCACAAGGTGACCCGGGGCGCGCAGGTTATGAAACTCCGGCGTGACGCCCGGCCGTCACGCCGATGTTCTGGAACCCCGGCGAGCATTCGCGCTTGCGGCGCGGCCACGCTGTTGACGGGGAAGGGCGCCCAGGACCAGATCACCAAGGTGCAGCTCAGAGGTTAAAACTCAAGGTGAGAGACTGTCTCTGAACCTCCGTGTGATCCAGTTCGGATAGGGTCCCGGCATGTCAACTGAGGATCGCCACGATCTCACCGCCTTCTGCACTGCGGCGCAGACCGGATACGTACTACAGGTCATACGTGACGGTGATGCCCAGCCGGTCGCCGAGAAGGAACTGTTCGGCTGGCCGGATTGGCCGGAGTTCCCGCCTGCCGCTGCCCATGCGGCGGGGTGCGAGCTGGTCATGCTCGGCTACATGATCTGGCCTGACACGGTCACGCCCGACTCGTTGATCGGGTGGCGCCGTGTCCCGGGCAAGCAAGCGTGGTCGGCGACGATCGGAAGCTTTCAAGAACTCCAGAAGCACGGGTACTGAGGTTCAAAGACGGCTTGTCAGCACGTCCGCTCCTTCTCGACGTTGAAGTCGACGACGTACCACCGCTTCCCGATGGTCCGCGCCGTGTGGGTCAACGTGTAGCGGCGCACTTGATTGGGGCTGGTGACGACCTTGCCGTGCTTGACCGCATCCCACTTGCTGGTGTCGAGGCATTCCTTGATCGAGGCCTTGTGCGGGCTGCTCTCGACATCAACGGCCTGGGCCTTTGCCGTGCTTGTCGGCTTGCCGGTGAACTTGATCGCGGCCTGGCGGTAGTTGATCTCGTACACGCGTAGCCCCCCGGCTCTGCAAAGGGCTGGTCTACGCTCACCGCGTGGGCCTGTGCATGGAACTCCTGATCGTCGACTGCGCGTACATAGAAGCGACGCCGGCCGACCTGCGAGCCGACCTGGTGGAGACCGCTGCGTTCGGCAGTGGCGACGTCGGGGAGGCCCGACGGCCGGAGGGATGGTCCTGGCCTGAGGCCCACGGCGGCAGCCCCTGGTACGCGCGCTACGAGTTCCGTAACACGCTCACCTCGTACAAGCCGCACTTCTGGGCCGGTGAACGCTGGGACAAGACGCGAGGGTTCGTCCAGCCCGGACTCCGCACGGTACTCGACGAGTTCAGTGCCCCATTGTTCTGGGGCGAGTACAACTGGGAGTTCGCGGACCCTCCATTCACCCCTGCCGTTCGGCCTTCGCGCTGCCCAGCTGTTTGAGCAGGTAGCCGATCTGGGCCTTCAGCGTTTTCGGCGGCTGTCGTGTGAATGACTCCCGGTCGGCCCGCTCGATGGCGTCCTCGATCTCTCCGGCCACGGTTCAACTCCCTTCGGGTGTGGGGTCCTGGCCGTCAGGGTCAACGAGCCGGAGCCAGGTTTCGCTCGTCTCTCGCAGGTCATGGCGCCACAGCTCGAACCGCGGCGAGGTGCGGTGGGCCCGCAGGGAGAGCTGCAGTGCCTCCATACGCGCCTCCAGGCGGTCCAGGGTCCGCTTCAGCTCGGCCCCGGCCTCCAGCGACGGTGTGCCGCTTGGGGCGGATCCGCCGGTGTCGGTGGTCACGGCCTACTCGCCTGCGTCCAGGACGGCGTCGCCGCCCTTGATGTGCCGGGCCGGGTTAAGGCCCTTTTCCATCAGGTCGACCGCCCACAGCATCGACTGGACGCCCTCCAGCTTCGCCAGGCCCGGCGTGGGTCCGAGGCGGAACCCGCCGGGCTGCGGCTTGCCGCTGGCGGCGTACGGCAGGAAGTCCAGCGGGCTCTCACCCGGCGACGGGTAGACGACGCAGTCGGAGAGCACAGCGAGCGGGTACAGCCCGGTCATCTTCACCATGTTGTTGAGCTTGCGGTGCATGTTGACCCGGGCCTTGGAGATGACGGCGGCGCGGATGTCGGGGCGCCAGGTCGGCCGCTGAAGGGCCGGCCACGTCTCGCCTTCCTTGTAGGACTTGCCCTGCGGGCGCTCGCGGAGCTTGCCGACGCCACCCTTCACCGTGGCCTTGATGGCGGAGAGGACGGCGGCCATCGCCGGGTCGATCTGCTTGTGCTGCTCCATCGCCGCGAGGAACTGCCGGTCGTCCAGGTCCCGGGTGACGCCGAGGTCGGCGAGGGTGTCGACATACGCCGTCTTGAGCCGGTCGTGCCACGGGGCAAGGTAGGCGCCGGTCTCGCGGCGCAGGTACGCCTCGATCGGGTGGACGTCGTGGCCGAGCTCCTGGGCGTAGGCCAGGGTGTGGGTCTGGTACCAGGCCGGGCCCGTCGGACGGGTGCCGTCCGGGGTGAACGGCGAGGGCAGGCGCGGGTCCAGCTCGATGTGGGAGAGGTCGACCAGCCAGCTCCCGGGGATCTTCGGGTTGAACGTCGGGGCGTGGAAGTGGTCCGGGGCGGAGAGGCCGACGACCAGGCGGGCCGCGGCGGCGAGGAAGGCGGTGTTGAGGTCCAGGCCGACCGCGAAGGGCAGCGTGCATTCCTCATCGGACAGCGTGTCCACCGAGCGCACCCACTGGTACGCCTCTTCGTTGAGGAACCCGCCGCTCCAGCCGGAGTTCACGACGACGGGGTGTTCGGCGGTGGCCTCCGGGGGCGCCGGGTCCATCGGCTCGGTGCCCAGCGAGCCGGAGTTGTAGCCGGAGACCCAGTTCCCGGTCTGCGGGTCCTGTACGGCCTTCGTGGGCGGGCGCAGGGTCGTCATCAGCTCCAGTCCGGAGACGGCTGTCGATCCGCGCGGGGTGATGACGCGCGTGGCGTAGACCGCAAGGACGCGGGCGACGTCGGCCGGCTCCATCTCCGTGACGCCCGGCCAGGACCGTTCATCGAGGGCGTCCCAGGACAGGATCGCCAGCTGCACACACTGGCGCTCGCGGCCCTGGGCCTTGCGGTAGATGCGCGCCCACGGGCCGAACCCGCGCTGTGTGAGCTTCCACTTCGCCTTCGCTACCTGCTTGACCACGGGGTGGTCCTCGGGCAGGCGCAGCGAGCGGCGTTGTTCGTGGCCTTCGAGGCGCTCCGGGAGCCCGAGCTTCACCGCGGCGGCCGCGGTGAGCGCGATCAGCGGGTCGCTGTCCTTGCCGTTGCGGTGCAGCTTCGCGGCGCCGAGGCCGGACTCGTTGAGGGTCCACTCCACCATGTCCACCACCGTGGCCGCCGGGCAGTCCAGCACGATGCCGTCCGAGGGGCTGGACGGCCTGGTACGCGGCTATGCGATGCACCCGTGCGGCGTGATCCTCTCCAACGCCTCATTGCTGGACCGGCTGCCGGTGCAGCCCACCCCCGGCGGTGCGTATCCGATGGTGCAGGCTGACAAGGAGGACGTGGCTTCTCTGGGGGTCGATGCTGTTGCCGTGGGTTCTGTCTCACGTTGATGCTGCTCAGCGACCTAGTAGGTGAGTTTATGCATCACAACACCTGTGGTGCTAGGGCCGGTTCGTGACCGTGTGACAGGCAGCCAGTTGTGTGCCGGTGTTAGCTTCTCTCCCGTGGGATACCAGGACGAGACCAGGGCGGCCTATGACGGGGTCGTCGAGCTGTATGCATCGTTGTTTGCCAATCGGTTGGAGACGCAGCCGTTCTCACGGAACATGATCGGCTCCTTCGCCGAACTGGTGCGTGAGAACGGGAACTTGCGGGCAGCCGACGTCGGGTGCGGGCCGGGACATCTGACGGCCATGTTGCACGACCTTGGACTGGACGCTTTCGGGCTCGACCTCTCCCCGGTCATGGTCGACCACGCCCGCCGGGCCCATCCGGCGCTGCGGTTCGACGAGGCGAAGATGGAGGCGCTGCCCGTCGAGGACGGCTCGCTCGGTGGCCTGCTGGCCCACTACTCGATGATTCATACCCCGCCTGGGGAACTGCCTGCGGTGATCGCCGAGCAGGTGCGTGTCCTGGCACCAGGGGGCCTGCTCCTGGTCTCGTTCTTCGCGACTGACGGGTCGGGGCCGGTCCGCTTTGACCACAAGGTGACGCCCGCCTATAGCTGGCCGGTGGACCGGTTTGCCGAGTTGCTGGCGGGTGCCGGGCTCGTCCCGTTCGCTCGGCTGGTCCACGACCCGGCCTCCGAGCGGGGCTTCCTCGATGCCCACTTGCTGGCCCGCCACCCCTAGAGACTGTCCCGTGAGCGGTTCTCGGCGGCCTTTGGCCGCCGAGAACCGGCGTGGGGTGACCTGAGCGATCAGATCGGACCGTGGCCAGTCGTGATCAAGGCCGGTGGTTCAGGGTCCGGGTCAACTCCCGATTGGCCGCTCGAGCAGCTTCCAGCTCCTCGGTCCGCTCGTCGAGTTCGCCTTGCTTGGCGGCGACCTCCTGCTCGAGGAGGGCGATGCGACGCTGGAGGTGGTCGATGTCGATGGGTGCGCCAAGACCGGATTCGGCCCAGATGGCATCGCCGAGCTGGGAAGAAAGGCGGCTCTCCAGCTGGCGGACCCGTGCCGCGAGACGCTTGTTGCGTTCGAGTGCGTTTGTGAGGTCGGTTTGCAGCGAAGTCCGACTGACCGCTGCTGTTCGGCCCTCCTCAACAGGGGTGTTGGCGGCGGCGTGGACGCGTTCGAGTAGGTCGGGGTGGCGATAGAGGAAGGTGCGGTCAACCCGAGCGGTTCTGGCGAGGCCGGAGACGGTGATGTCCCCGCCGTTCTTGGCGGCGGCGTCGATGGCTTTCAGGACGCGTTCGCGGCGGCGGGCCGAGTCGGCGCGCTTGCCGTCGATCATGGGGTTGGTCATCCTGCGGGCCTTTCGGGGCGGAGGTCCTGGGGTGGGCTGACGCGGGGCAGGCCGAGTGAGACGACGCGGCGGGTGCGGCGGACCGTGGCGACGGCTTCCTTGATCTGGATGCAGTCCTCCTCGGTGAGGTCCTCAAGGTCTTCACGGACGCGTTTGACCAGGCGGCGGACCCGGGCGATCTCCTCGTCGGAAGGCATGGCCTCCGCCTTGGCCCACGAATCAGCGGCGAAGGCGGCGAGTCGCTCGCGACCGCGCAAGAGGTCGGCGAGATATGCCTCCAGGTCAGGGAGGTAGGAGACGTCAGTGCGGAAGTGATCGCAGCCGACGCAGCGGAAGCGGACGGGGCAGTCGTGCCCGCCGGCCTGGACGTTGGTGGGTTCGGTGCAGAGCCCCTAGGGGACCTGGACCTCGCCGATGGCCCGGCGGGCGTGCTCGGAATCGAGGAGGGCCTGTGCCTTGCGCCAGACGCGATTGCCGTTGCGGTCGAACTGCATCGCGGTGACCCGCTCGACAGCTTCTCGCTTGCGGGCCTCGCCGACCCGGTAGTACTGCTGAGTAGTCGACAGCTGACGATGGTCCATGAGGGCCTGCAGGGCGTCAGGGGCGACGCCGGCGTCAGCGTGGCGCTGAGCGTAGGTGTGCCGGTAGGCGTAGGGGAAGATCTTCGCCTTGTCGAACGGCAGCATCTTGGTGATCTGGTGGCCCGCGACGGTGACCCTCGTTGGGACGAGGAATTCGGGCAACGATTCCACCCAGGTCCGGTGGCGGGCCGACAGCCAGTCGGCGTTGACCGGCTTGGTGCCTGTCGTGTTGGTCAAGACGGTCGGCAGCAGCTTGAGCGAGCTCGTGGGGGTGTCGGGAAACCGTGCTCGCACTCGTTCCTGCTGGGCGATGATCAGGGCGCCGGTCTCCCCGCCGATCGGCAGACGTCGGGCATTCCGGGCGGACTTGTGATTGTCATAGATCAGTGTGAGCTTGCCGTCCTCGTCTCGTTCCAGGCAGTCGTAGGGCAGCTTGCAGATCTCCGCAGGCCGACGTCCGGTGTCCATGAGCAGTTCAGTGGCGGTGCGGATCTCGGGACTGCTCATGGATTCGAGGCGGTCGAAGTGCTGACAGAGCTGGGTCATCACCTCGTCCGGCAGGTCGCGGCCGGCCTCGTCGTCCTCGGGGTCGTCGGGGACGTCCTCGTGCCGCAGGGCAAAGGTCTCGCAGAGTCCGTGCAACGGCTGATCGGCCCTGGTCAGGCCGAGGGTCCGCATCCGGCCCAGGATCCGCCTGACGTAACGGATCACGCTCACGTGCTTGTGAGCACCGAACTCGCCCCGTTGTTTGAGGAACAGCAGGCGGTTGAGGAAGATGCTCACGTCGTCGCGGGAAACAGCACGGATGACGTCTCCGTGATCCGGCCGGTTCAGGCGCAGACTCTCCGAGAGCAGGGTGATGGCGTTGAGGTGTGACTGGACGGTCGTGCGGGCGTTGGAGCCGCGTCGCTGCGGGATGTCGTCCAGCGCCCAGCATTTCGCGGCTTCGTTCAGCCACGGTTGACTGATCTTGTCGAAGTAGAACTGCCCGTCCAGGCCGAAGGCGTAGCCGGACCAGATGTTCTTGTGCCGCTCGGTCTCCGGGGTCAGGCCGAAGCGTCCAAGGTGCTTCAGGATGCCGGTGGCGATGCTTCTGACGTGGTAATTCAGCTGGTCCAGATCGAGCTCGGTGAGCGTGGCAACCTGCTGTGAGCGGGCCTTGTCGCAAAACGACCGCAGGAGGTAGTCCTTCTGCATCACTCCCTCGTCAACGCGTTCCTGAAGGCCGTAGAGGATCTCGTTCACCACCCGGTTGGGCAGGCCCCGGAGGCTGATCACTGCGTTCTGGGAGATCGCATTCTGGGTCTTTCGCCAGTGCTCCTCGTCGATCGGTCCCCCTTTGCGGATGTGGGCCGAACGACGCTGGGCGTGAGGTTGGCAGAGACCGGTCGGGCTCTGCCGCTGTCGGTAACACGCTGCGACTTCACACGGCACGGCGTTCTCGTACTGCCGGTCGATGTTTCCCGTTCGCTGCCCGAGCACCGCGTCGAGGCCACCAGTTCCGGGTCTGGGTGGGGGGTGCGGCTGGCGCTGTCCACGGTCAAGGGCATGAGTGAGGCCGAGTCTGCGCGGATCGCCGCAGCCCAGCCCTACGGCAGCCTGCAGGACTTCTGGCAGCGGGCCAGACCCTCGCTGCCGATCGCCGAGCGCCTCATCCAGATCGGTGCCCTGGACGCGGTGAAGGTCGAGCTCACGCGGCGGGATCTGCTGCTGCAGGCCACCGAACTGCACCGCCACGCCCGCAATCGGACCACCGCCAGCGGGCAGCTCGCCCTGGGCGGCGACCTGGTGACGGCCGAGCCCAGCGGCCTGCGGGAACTGTCCAGCCGTGAGCGGATGAGCGCGGAACTCGAAGTCCTCTCCATCGACGTCTCCCGGCACCTGATGGAGCACCACCACCGGCTGCTGCGCGAGCTCGGCGCCACTGATGCGACGCATCTTCAGCGCCTGCACCCGGGCCAGAAGGTTCTGGTCGCCGGTGTGCGCGCCTCCACCCAGACCCCGCCCATCCCCTCCGGTAAGCGCGTCATCTTCGTGACCCTGGAAGACGGAGCCGGGCTCGTCGACCTTGCGTTCTTCGAGGACTCCCACGAGGCCTGCGCCCACACCATCTTCCATTCCGGGCTGCTGCTGGTGCGCGGCACGGTGGAGGCGCGCGGCCCGCGCCGCACCGTCGTCGGCAAGATGGTCTGGGACTTGGACGCCGTGGCGGCCACGCGCCGCGATCACGGCCCGCAGGCCGCCCTCGACCTGCTCGGCCAGCCCACGCTCGCGCCCACCCCGGCCCAGCCCTCCGCCCCCGTAGGTGCGGCAGAGGGGAAGCAGGGCCGGGTGCTGCAGGACGGCACAGCAGGATCGACTCTGCACGCATGGGCTGACCTCCAGCCGGCCGGCAGCCGCTCCGCTGACCTGCGGCGCCTTGGCCACCGGTCCCCCGGCTCGGCAGGCTGACCATGTCCAGCTCCCCGGCCCCACGCCCCCGTACGGCGCCCTGCATCGCCCGGGTTCGCTTCCACCTGCCTGACGATGGACCGGGTTCCCTGTTCGAGCAGCTGCTGACTTTGATGGAGGGGATCACTCCGAGGCTGAGGGCGCTGGCGCCCGACAGCGTCGAGCTGGACCTCACCGGTGCGCTGGGTTACTTCCAGCGCGATGCGGAGGGCCTGGCCCAGCTGGTGAGGCTGCGGGCGCTGGCGCTGTATGGCATCAACAGCACGGCGGGCGTGGCGTCCAACGCCATGCTCGCGGCGATGGCGGCGGCCGCCACTCCGCGGGGGCAGATCACCGTGGTCGGCTCCGATCCCTATGCGATCGCCGCGTTCCTGCGGCCCCGGCCGGTCACCGCCCTGCCGGGGGTGGGGTCCTCAACCGCGCGCCAGCTGAACCGGGTTGGCCTGACTACGATCGGCGAGCTCGCCGACGCTCCGCTGCTGACCGTGCAGCGTCTGCTCGGCATGGAGATGGGCCGCACCCTGCACCAGCGTGCCCACGGCATCGACCACCGGCCCTTCATCCCGCAGGCCCCCACCCGCACCGCAGGCTGTGAGCATCGCTTCGACCGCGACGAACTCGACCCCGACCAGCATCGGCGTGCCCTGCTCGCGCTGGCCGAACAGCTTGGCGCCCGGCTGCGCGGTGAGCAGCAGGCCTGCCGCGTCCTCACCTTGACCGTCCGCTATGCCGACGGCTCCACCACCGCCCGCCGGACGACCTTGCCCGAGGCCACCAGCCACAGCCGCGCCCTCGCTCGCGGCGCCTATGGCTTGTATGAAGCGCATGGCCTGCAGCGGGCCCGCGTCCGAAATCTGTCCCTGCGCGCCGAACTCACCCCCGCCAGGACGCCCACCACCAGCTCAGCCTCGACACCAGCGACGACAAGGCCCGACAGATCGAGGCGGCCGCTGACAAGGCGCGCACCCGCTTCGGGCCCGGCGCGGTCACACCCGCCATCCTCGCCGCCCCCCAGCCTCCCGCCTGATACGAAAATACCTCGTTGGCAAACATCGACTGGCGGCTCAGGCCGCTTCGACGGGTTGGAGGCTGACCTGGTAGCCGAGCTGGTTGAGCTGGCTGACCAGCCGGCGGGTGGCGCGGGTCTTGCCGGTGCGTTCGAGGAAGTAGTCGCCGCCGAGGTCGGCGTGGGGGACGTCGTGGGTGAGCATGTGCCAGATGGCGATGAGGATCGAGTGCTCCAGGGCGACGACCGCCCGGCGTTTGCCGCGGCGGGCGACCAGGCGTCGGTAGCGGGCCGCTAGGTAGGTGTTCTTGGTGCGGGCATCAGCCATGGCGCCTTGGCCGAGGGCCGCCTTCAGCCAGGGATCACCGTGCCGGGTCCGTCCGGTGGGCTGGCGGCGGCACCGTGGAATGCGCAGGCCGCGTACGCACGGGACCTGCGGATGTACTGCAGCTTCCTGTGGTCGGCCCGGGCGGATGCGGGTGGCGGGTGGCGACGGCCGAAGACCGTGCGGCGTACGAGTGGTGGCGTCGACGGGACGAGCGTCGAGCTCAGGTCGATGCGGTCCGCGCGCGAATGCGGTGCGCGGTCCGCAGTCCCTGCTTGGCCGCGGTTGCCACGAGGCTGCCGAGGGTGGTTCTGGTGAGGTCGTGGGCGGCGAGGCGTTCCAGTGCTGGCAGGGCCCGGTGGTCGGCGGTGGAGCCGAGCGCGCGACAGGCCAGTGCTCGAAGGTCCGGGTCGGGATCAGTGGTGAGGGCGATCAGGTCGTCCACCACCGGCGGGCCGAAGGCAGCGATCGCTGAGGCGAGATGACTGGCCTTCGGGTTCCGGCGTTCCATCATGGCCTGCCAGAGCACAGCCAGTGCCCGGTCGCCGCCGATTTGGCCGAGCGCCAGGGCAGCCCTGCTGCGTACCCGGTTGGTCTCGTCGTACAGCCGGGCTGTCAGGGCGGGCACGGCGGCGTATTCCTCGAAGAGGCCGAGCGCCTCGCAGGCACCCTCGCGGACCATGGGATCGGGATGTTCCAGCAGGGCGATGATCAGCGGAACGGCCCGGCGGAAGCCGAGCTCGGCACAGGCGAGCGCCGACCACCGCACCCCGCGGTGCCCGGTGTCGGCGAGCGCACGCAGTAGGCCCGGTTCGACGCTCGCGTCGCCGAACAGGGCGATCCGGTTGAGTGCCTTGGTCCAGACGGTGACATCCTGCGTCCGGTGGTCGGAGGCGACCTCGGACAGAGCCGCCCGGGCCTGCGGATGGCCGAGCTCGGCCCACTCCAGCAGGGCGTCGATCGCCCGCAGCCGGATCGTGCGGTTCCTGCTCAACTCGGCGGCGTGGACGGTGACGAGGGATGTCGGCCCGTCCGGCGGGTGGCCGAGTGCGTCCCCGACCGGGCCGACGAGCGGTGGTTCGAGCTCGCCCAACCACAGGGCCAGTGGGCCGATCCGGGTGCCGACGTCCGTGTCGTATCGGCCGTCGCCCCGCAGGTTCGTGGCCAGCTTGGCGACCGTACGGAACAGCAGCCATGCGCGGTCCGATGGGGAATCAGAGAGGGCGTCGAGTCGGCCGGAGATCGCCGCGGTGACGGCGTTCGGCGGGCGACCAGTGGCCTTGAGGACCGCCTCCGCCCAGGCGAGTGGCTCGCCCTGACGCTCGTAGAGCTGGCGACCCCACAGGCGGAGGATGGCATCACGATCGTCGGTCATCCGAGGATCGTTCCAGCGGGGAACACCGACAGCCAACGGGTTTTCCTCGCTGTCGGAGGGAAGGCCGTTCTGGAGACGGTGTCCTGGGGATGGGACATCGCCGGAGACGACTCGACCGGGTTCACGATCAAATCCAGCCCGCTTGGCGAGCGCGCAAACCAGTATTTCGGGCCGGACTTGATGAACGATCAGGCACCCCTGACCACTCTCGTCGCAGATCTCTGCCATCGAGCCCGCGAGCCGCGGTCCTTCAACACGTAGGACTTGACAGAGAACGGATGGCGGCCGGTGTAGCCGATCCTGCCCTCGAGTCCCTCTGCTTGTTCCTTAACCTCCACCCGGACGAATCGTCACTCTTTGGAGTGATTGCAGGGTGCGGGGCGGCCTTCCCGCCATCCTGAACTCTGCTACTGCATACGGGGGTTCAGCAGAAAGGCCGTGGGGTGAGTGTGTTGCCGCAGCTTGACGGGCGGGAGGCGCTCGCGGAACTGTCCCGCTTCCGGACGGCCTTCTACGGATGCTTGTCCGCGCGGGCTGACGCGTTCTTCGAGCTGACCGACGCGCTGTTATGTGCGGACAGCCCGACGCGGACGCCGGTGGAGTTGTCGCTGCTCGCTGAGCACCAGCGCGGATACGGCTCGCTGTACGGCGCCCTGGACCATGGCCAGCTTGGCGCGAACGACCTGCGTGACCTGCTGGTATCCCTGCCGCTTCCGCGGTTCGACGGGCGGATCGTGCTCACCGTCGACGTCTCACCGTGGCTGCGCTCGGACGCCGCCTGCTCGCCGGATCGGCTGTTCTGCCTGGTCCACGGCCGCAACGGCCGCTCATCGGATCATGTGGTGCCGGGCTGGCCGTACTCGTTCGTCGCCGCGCTCACCCCGGACCGCACCTCGTGGACGCAGGTCCTGGACGCGGTCCGGCTTGGGCCGACCGACGACGCTGCAGCCGTCACCGCCGATCAAGTGCGGGCCGTGGTTGAGCGCCTGGCCACGGCCGGTCAGTGGCAGCACGGCGACCGGAACATCCTGGTCGTGATGGACGCGGGCTACGACGTGATGCGGCTGGCTTGGGTACTGCGCGATCTGCCGGTCGAGTTGGTCAGGCGGCTGCGTTCGGACCGTCTCCTGCGACGGCCCGCGCCCTCGCTCAAGGAGTACGCCCAGTCCTATCCCCAGGGCGGGCGGCCGCCCCGGCATGGCAAGGAGTTCAGCCTGGCCAGGCCCACCTCCTGGCCCGAGCCGTCCGTGATCACGGTGAACGACACAGCCCGCTACGGCAAGGCCGAGGCAGGGGCCTGGGACCGGCTCCACCCCAAGCTGCAGCAGCGGTCCGCGTGGATCGACCACGACGACGAACTCCCCGTCGTCGAGGGCACGTTGATCCGGCTCAACGTCGATCACCTGCCCGGCGACCGGGACGCGCCGCCGATCTGGCTGTGGTCCTCGACCACCGGCGCAACCGCCGACGACGTCGACTTCGTCTGGTCGTGCTACCTGCGCAGATTCGACCTGGAGCACACCTTTCGCCTGTTCAAGCAGTCCCTCGGCTGGACGCGGCCACGGCTTCGTGCCCCGCAAGCGGCGGACCGCTGGACCTGGATCGTGATCGCCGCGCACACCCAACTCCGGCTCGCCGCACCACTCGCCACCGACCGGCGCAAGCCCAGGAGAAGACCACCAAGCCCGGCACCGCCCTCACGCCGACCCGCGTCCGGCGCGGGTTCCGGTACATCCGCCCCCACCTCGCACACCCGGCCCGTGGGCCGAAACCCAGCCGCCCTGGCCCCGGGCGCCCACCCGGCTCCAGAAACCGACAGCCCGTCACCCGTTACGACGTCGGTAAAACCGTCAGACGCCCCGCGAACCTCACCGAACGTGACGAAAGAGGTTAAGGAACAAGCTCAGGTCCTGCGCGTACGTGCCCACCGCCTTCGCGATGACGTCGATGTTCACATCGAATGCCGTGCGGTCGATATTGGTGATGTCGTCGCCCTTGGCGTGGTAGTTCGGGTCGTAGGGCTGACCGGCCTTGCCGCCCGCCTTCAGCGCCTGCTCTTCGGTCTTGAGCCCCTCGGCGCCGGTGTAGGTGCCACCGGCCGGGATGCCGGCCCCGATGAACGGGCCGTAATCGGAGCGGCCGTCGAAGTCGGTGCCCCAGTGCGGCACCTTCTTCTTATCCAGGAAACCGTTGATCAGCTTCTCAATCTGGGCGGAACCGGCCGGGCCAGCGCCCGCGCCCGTCTTGTCGGAGTCGTCGCCGTCGTAGACAAGTTCGGCCGCGTTGGGCGAGGCGATCATGTCGAAGTTCAGGTAGAGCTTGATGTTCTTCTTCTGCTCGGCGCTCAGGGAGTTCACGTAGTGGTCCGAGCCGAGCAGGCCCAGCTCCTCGGCCGACCACCAGCCGAAACGTACCTTGTGGGCGAGATTCGTGCCGCCCTTGGTCTCCTTGGCGAGCTTCTCGGCGACCTCGATGAGGCCGGCCGAGCCGGAGCCGTTGTCGTTGATGCCCGGCCCCTCGGGTACGGAGTCCAGGTGCGCGCCGAGCGCCACCACGCGGTCGGCGCGGCCACCGCGGGTCTCCGCGACGACGTTCCGGGTCTTGTGCGAGACGGCCTCGGTGGCAACGTCCAGGGACAGCTTCACCTTGCCTTCGGTGACCTGCCGGGCCAGCTTCTCGCCCTCCGTCTTGGTAATGCCGACTGAGGGAATGTGCGCGTTCTGCGGACTCTGCAGGCCCCCCTTGACGGGCTGGTCGCCGGAGTGGTTGTACAGCACTAGGCCTACGGCGCCCGCCTTGGCCGCGGCAGCCTCCTTCTCGGCGTAGGTGCAGGAGCCCCGCTTCACCAGCGCAATCTTTCCGGTGAAGGTGTCCGAGGTGTAGTCGTCGGCCTCGCAGCCCGGGCTGTCGTCGACGCGGGCAGCGGCGACCGGTGCCGTCAGGCCGCCCTCGGGCGTGGACTTGCTGAAGTCAAACGCCAGGGCGTTCAGCTTGCGCGCCTCCGGCGAAAGGACGCTCGCGCCCTCCCGCAGCGTCCGCGACGTGTAGAACGTGAAGTCCTGGTACGCGACCTTGTAACCGGCCTTCTTCAGCCTGTCGTGCACGTACGCGGCGGAGGCCTTGTGGCCCGGCGTGCCCGCGGCGCGGTTGCCGCTGTGAGCGTCGGCTATCTGCTGGAGTTTCTCCAGATGGCGGTAGGCGCTCTTACCGGTGGACTTCTTCACCAGCTTCTCGGCCAGTCGCTGAGCCCTATCGGCCTGCGCCGTCCGGGACCCCTCGGGCCGGGCGACGTTCTGCGCGCCCGCAGGGGACGCTGCGGCGAACAGGACGGGGGCGGCGGCGACGGAGAGCAGAGCGACCGTCATACGGCTGCGAAATGTGCGCAACGGAGTTCCTTCCTTGTGGAATTGCTGAGAGGCACCGGGCCCACCGGCATGCGGTGAAGGGACCATAACCGGATGAATTCTCAGATCAGACGATTTCGCCGGGTCCGCAGCCACACCTTTACGCAGTTGTCACGGACCGCAACATTCGTGAATCGGGGCGGAACTCAGTACTAAAGAATGACCGCTTGACGATTCGCCGGCTGCCCCGCCGCTTCGCCTCACGGGACCACGACGTCCTCGACCGGGCGCCGCGAGTCAGGACACGGACAACGCCAGGAGCAGGCATCCAGACGCAAGACCGGAAGGGCACGACGAGGCAGAGTGGGGCGCGCGATGGCCAAGACCGAGGGTTCGCCCGGAGCCGAGGTTAAGGAACACGCTCTGAGTATCAATAGGGTGTCCCCCATGCCGTCACCCCTGCCAGACACGCTGAGTTCCGCAAAAACCGCCGCCGCGCTCCGCCGATCGGCACGGGTCTCCGTCGAGTTGCTCCTCGTTCTTGTGGCCGCCGCGGCGGCCCTGTGGGTACTCGGTCGGATGTGGTCGGTCGTCTGGCCGGTCATAGTGGGCCTCTTGCTCACCACACTGACCTGGCCCTTCGCCCACTTCCTGCGCCGGCGCGGATGGCCTCCTGCCCTGGCCGCCTCGGTGGTGACCGTGCTGTTCCTGCTGGTCGCTGCGGGCGTCGTAGCGCTCATCGCGGTGCCGGTGGCGTCCCAGTCCGGCGAACTGTCCGACGGCGTGACCGAAGGCATCGAGAAACTGCGCGAGTGGGCCGCCGGGCCGCCCCTGAACATCGACGACGCCCAGATCTCGGACGGAGTCGACTCGGCGACCGCCCGAATCAAGGACAGCGTCGGCAGCATGGTGACCACTCTCTTCACGGGAGTGAGCACCGTGTTGAACGGTGTGGTCACTGCGGTCCTGGCGCTCTTCCTCATGTTCTTCTTCCTCAAGGACGGTCCGCGGTTCCTTCCCTGGCTCACCCGCCAGCTCCCCGGGCGGCTCGCCCATGACGTCCCGATCGTGGCGACGCGCAGCTGGGACACTCTGGGCGCGTTCGTACGTTCCCAGGCCTTCGTCGGCCTGCTCGACGCGGTCTTCATCGGTCTGGGCCTGTGGATCGTGGGTGTGCCCCTCGTGCTCCCGCTGGCGGTGCTGACCTTCGTATCCGCGTTCGTGCCGATCGTGGGTGCCCTGTTCGCCGGCTTGGTAGCGGTGCTCATCGCGCTGGTGTCCAACGGTCTGACAGACGCGTTGATCGTGCTGGCGATCATCGTCGCGGTGCAGCAACTCGAGGGCAACGTGTTCCAGCCGATCATCCAAAGCCGCGGGCTGGGTCTGCATGCGTCGGTGGTCCTGCTGGCGGTCACTTTGGGAGCGAGCCTGGCCGGCATCGTGGGCAGCCTGCTCGCGGTACCGGCGGCCGCCCTGATCGCGGTGGTCTGGAACTATCTGCGCGAGCAGCTCAGCGACCCGCCACAGGACCCGGAGACCGACGACGCGCACCCGGATGCGCCGCTCTCGTCGTAACGGTCGGTAGGTTCGAGTCCAGCAGAGAGGTGCTCGCCGAGCGGGCTGGCTGGCTGGCTGGCTGGCTGGCTGGCTGGCTGGCTGGCTGCGCCGGGGTGTCCGTCACCTGGGGCAAACACCGTTCGATCGGGGCCGAGTTCGATTCGATACGACCCCGATGGTCCAAGGTGTGCTGGAGCGATCCAGGAGTCGCCCCGCTCGGCGGCCGCACCCCCCTCGTCCACGATTCAACGGGCCGGAAGGCCCCGGGCGGCGAGACAGATCATGGAGCGGCACGCCCGCATCGCCGGTACCGGCCGGACGACGACCGCATGAGTCGGCCTACCGACCTGTGTGGCCGTGTCGCCCAGCGCTCTCGGCTCACCAGGGTCGTATCCACCCGTGACCTCGCGGCACCGGCACGATCTGCACGTCTCAGCGCCACGTCTGCTGCGGCTTCCACCCGGCACCAGCCGTGAGGTTCCGACACTCGATCGCCGAGCTTGGCAACAACGTGGACGTGCACGGCCCGGACTCACGGGAGACCGGGCCGTGCACGGTCCCCGGAAGTGGCGTCATTCGATGGTGCGCAACCCCGTGACGAGCAGGGCGACCATGTGGCGTGCGTCGTAACGGTGGTGCGTGCCCGCGCTCGCGCAAAGCCCTCCGATGCCCCGCATGAGCTCCTGGGCGTCCTGCCCGGGGCGGATCTCGCCCGATTCGCCCGCGGCGGCGAGCAGCTGAGTGCACACCGGCACCAGCCGCTCGACGAAGTAGTCGTGCAGCGGATCGAAGCAGGGGTCGTCGGACTGCAGTACGGCGGCGAGTCCCTGCTTGGTGACCACGAAGTCGACGAAGAGGTCGATCCAGCGCTCCAACGCGGCGTACGCGGTCGCGCTGTCCGCGAGCAGCGCGGGGCCGGCTTGCGCGAGCGCCTCGACCTGGTGCCGGTAGACGGCGACGATCAGATCCGCGCGGGTGGGAAAGTGACGGTAGATCGTCGCTGTCCCGACGCCGGCCTCGGCAGCGATGTCGCGGATCGGCGCCTCCACCCCTGATCTGACGAAGACCGTGGCGGCCGCGTCGAGGAGCGCCTCTTCGTTGCGTCGTGCGTCCGCCCGTTTGGCCCGGACTGCCGGCTGTGCGCCCCGACGGCTGTTGTCGCTCACCGCGCCTCCTCCATCAGCGAACTTGTTAACCGGGACAGTGTCCCATATTGTAAGTGGGACAGTGTCCCGTTTCAGTGAGGGTGGACGATCGATGGCGACATATCTGTTGGTGCACGGTGCTTGGCACAGCGGGGAGTGCTGGGAGCGGGTGGCCCCGCTGCTCGCCGCGGGCGGGCACCGGGTGGTCACGCCCACGCTGACCGGCTACGGCGACACGGTGCACCTGGCCGGTCCGGAGGTCGGTCTCGACACGCACATCGACGACATCGCCAAGGTGATCGTCGAGGAGGACCTCACTGAAGTCGTCCTGGTGGGCCACAGTTATGCGGGACTCGTCGTCTCGGGCGTGGCCAATCAGCTCCCGGAACGCATCGCGTGTCTGGTGTATCTGGACGCCATGTTCCCCGCGGACGGGGAGAGCGCGGCCGATGTGCTCCCGGTGACGCAGCAGTTGATCGACCAGGCGTTGGCGTCCGAGAGCGGCTGGCGGCTCCCACCGCCTCCGGAGATGCCGCCGCCCGCGGGCCTGTTCGGGGTCACTGACCCGGCGGATCTCGTCTGGCTGCGCGGGATGTTGTCGGATCAGCCGGTGCGCTGCCTCCAGCAGAGTGTTCGCCTCGACAACCCGGCCATGGGCGCGATCCCGCAGGCGCACATACACTGCACCGCCGGTGGGCCTGCGGGCTTCACCCGGCGGCCTGTCCCTGCGACACAGCCCAACGGAACCCCGTCCCTGGTGTGGGAGTTGGCGACCGGCCACGACTGCATGATCACCGAGCCGACCCGGCTCGCGGAACTGCTGCTCAAGCTCGGCTGACCCAGCCCGTTCCACCGCCCTAAAGGCGCGCGGGACGCGTCACTGATGAGCCCTCAGGCCCTCACCAGGCTGGCACGGATCTCTGGTGAAACAGCCGACCGAAGTCCGCCTTCGGTGCGGACACAAAGTCCGTGGATACGACCAGGCCGACGACGACGCTCTGGATGATCCGCAGGGCGCCGGGACCTTGCCATCCGCTCGTGGACGTTGTCCGGCCGGAGAGGTTGCGGCTGACCGGTCCTGCGGTGTGCCGTCACCGTGGTCAGCCGCGGCCTGCCCTGCCCACCGCTGCCCCGGCGTGCGTCCGGGGCGGCGAGAGCGACGAACGCTGTTTCGACGGCCTCCGGATACGCCTGGGACTCCCCGTGGCCGACCAGGGCCCGGTAGATCCGGAGAGGCCGGGGCCCCACCCCTCGCGACGGTTTGATCAGTCCTGCGCCACGTTCGCCGCGGCCACATTCTCGATCACGTGGCCGAGTTTGGTCTTGGCCCGGGTCAGGTCCTGGATGCGTGCGGCGATGCGGTCGCGTTCGACGATGAGCTGATCGAGCATGGCGGGGGTCGCGACGCCGGTGCTCACGCACGGCAGGAGTTCGACGACGGTACGACTGGAGAGGCCGGCCGCGAAGAGGTCCTGGATGAGCTGGACCCGCTCCAGGGCTTCGTCGGGATAGTCACGCTGCCCACCGGACGTCCGCGCCGATTCCAGGAGCCGCTGTTCCTCGTAGTAGCGCAGGGCCCGCACGCTGACCCCTGACCGCCTGGCAAGCTGTCCGATGCGCATGACGCAGGTCGCTCCCTTCCCGCTCGTACCTCACATGAACGTCAGGTTCAGGCTAGCGGTACCGGCTCCGGAGGCAGCCCTGGGGGCCGACCGCACCGTTGCCGACGCCGAGATTGATCATGACCCGGCGCCCGGTGGCGAACCCGAGGACGTTCACCCCGTTCACGTCCACACGACAGTCCTCACGTCGTGCCGGGAGCTCCGAGCCCGCCCGAGGGCACATGGGTGTCGACCGTGACGGTCGGACTGAGCCCTCGTACGTCACGGGCGGCGTGATCCCTCGAAGTGGCGCAGGCCCCCACGCTCACCCCCGCCCGCTCGACAACATCACCCATCCGTGCCTGCCCTCCTCCGGCGGGGCGGCAGTTGCGGCTTGCACCTCACGTCAACGTCAGGTTCTAGAGTGACGAACACCGGATGAACACGTCATTCCGGCCCGTCAAAGTAAGGCGACCACTATGCGCGCAGCCCGGTTCCACGAATACGGCGGAGCAGAGAGCCTGGTGATCGAGCAGGCCCCCGACCCGCACCCCGGAGTTGGTGAGATCCGTGTCCGCGTCGCGGCGGCCAGTGTCAATCCCATCGACTGGAAGCTGCGCGCCGGAGCCCTGCAGCAGCTGATTCCCCTGGAGCTACCCGCCATTCCCGGGCGCGACGCCGCCGGGGTGGTCGACGAGATCGGTGACGGAGTGCAGGGGGTGAGCATCGGCGACCGCGTCTTCGGGCTGGGCGGCGTCACCGGCGCAACCGCGGAGCTGGTCATCCTCTCGGCCTGGGCCCACTCCCCCGACACGTGGAACGACGAGCAGGCCGCGGGCGCCGGTCTCGCGTCCGTGACCGCGATGCGCGGCCTGAACGCGCTCGGCTCCCTCGCGGGGCGCACCCTTCTCGTCGAGGGCGCCGCCGGTGGCGTGGGCAGCGCGGCGGTCGAGATCGCGGTAGCGCAAGGTGCCACGGTGATCGGGACAGCCAGCGAACGCAACCACGAGTTCCTCACCGCACTCGGCGCCGTTCCCACCACCTACGGCCCCGGCCTCGCGCAGCGTCTGGCCGCTCTCGCCCCGCGCGGAGTCGACACAGCGCTCGACACCGCGGCCTCCGGATCGCTGGACGACCTCGTCGCGATCACAGGGGACCCGAAGCGCGTCGCGACGGTCGCCGACCACGCGGGCGGGCAGCGCCTGGGCACGCACGTGGTCAACGCGGAGAACGATTCCAGCCTCCTGGCCGCGGCCGCGGAACTGGGCCGGCAGGGCCGCTACACACCCCGTATCGAACAGACCTACCCCCTGAAGCAGAGCGCCGACGCCCACGCGCACGCCGAGCGTGGGCGCACCCGAGGAAAGATCGTGGTCTGCGTCTGAGCAGCCCGATCCGTATCTGAACAGGCCCACAAGGTAGGTACCTCGCAACGTGCGGGCCTGCGTGCCCTCGACCGGTACCGGCGAGCGGGCGGTCCGGAGCGGGCCAGTCTCTACGGCGCCTCGTCAAGCAGACCTCCCCCGCTCTCACGGTTACGGGTGTGCCACGTGGACGGCCGTTTCCACGCGGCAGACCCGTAACCGTGCTCCTGATCACGCAGGTGTGCTGGTGAATCCGTGAAGCTCGCCCGGCCGCAGCTCAGGTGCCGGCCAAATGGAACTGCGTCCGCCCCTCCACCTGTCATCACCAGGTACCCGTATGCCCGCCCGCAGACCGTGATCCGCGCTGTGGTCAGACCCGTCCGACGAAGCCGCCTCCGCCTTAACTCCGGATCAGCGGAGGGGGGTTGGGACATACTGGGGGTGCGCTCACGCGCTCAACTTCGACGGCAGGGGGCCGGCCGGTGTTACGCATTCACTTCACGGCCGAAGACCTCACCCGGACCCGGGTGGCCGCAACGATCGGCGTCGCAGCGGAGGTCTACTACAGCCTGGAACTATTGAGGGAGCACCGGGAGTTTCCCCACCTCCGCTCGTGGCGGGCGGCGGTCGCGGGCCGGATGGGAGCCGACACGCGCCCCCTGACCTCTCTGGTTCCGGTGCGTGGTCCCGGGCTCGATCTGCTGGCCCTGATGGGTGACGCGCCCTCGGTGGACCACGCCGTGGACAACCTGCTGCACGCCCCGGTGTCCCGGCTACGGCGCGAGCTCGAGGAGCTCGACTTCCACCCCCGGCACCTGCCATGGGCCAGACGGGTGTCCGAGGGCGACCGTGACGCGCGGCAGCAGCTCGCCGATGCCGTACGCGCCTGCCATCGGCTGACCGTGGAGCCCTACTGGCACCGAGGGCGGTCCGACCTGGTCGCACTGACCACCCGCTGCGCGAACCTGATGCTGGAGGGAGGCATCGATCTGCTGCTGCGTTCGATCTGCCCACCGCTGGTCCGCTGGCGTCCACCGGTGCTCGAAGCTCACTACCCGCGCCGAGTCGAAGTGCGCCTCCAGGGACGGGGGTTGGTCATCACGCCCACGGTCTTCTCCAAGCACCCGGTGAGTCTTCTGTGGGACCCGCTCGATCCCGCCCAGCCTCCCCGACTGACCGTGCCGGCTCTGCGCCGGTCGCTGACCGGCAACGAACCGGCAGAAGGCGAGGGCTCCGCCGTGCGGAACCTGGAGTCTTTGCTCGGCCGCACGCGAGCCGCCGCCCTGCACGTGACGGTGGAAGGCTGCACGACGAGCGAACTGGCCCGCCGCCTCAACGTCACGGCCGCAGCGGCCAGTCAGCACGCGAGAGTGCTGCGGAACACGAACCTCATCACCACGAGCCGCCGAGGCGGTTCCGTCCTGCATTTCATCACTCCCCTCGGGTTGGCCCTGCTGGGGGCCGGTGCCCTGACGGAACTGTGAGACCAGCGGGGCCGTGGCGTCAGATGAGTGGGCGCGGCGCCACCCTGCACCCGGGTGCCACCAACTACGGGTGCCAGGCGCGCAGGGCGCCGCGCCTGCCGTCTCCCGCCCCCTCCCTTTAAGCCGTGACTTAAGAGGTAGGCCACAGGCGGCCGACCCGCCCAGGATGTGAAGCCGCAACCGGCTCACCCCACCTGGAGATCGCATGAAGACTCATCTCGCCGCCGCCTTCGGTTCCGCCGTGCTCACCGCGGGCACCTTGCTGGGCGCCCCCGCCGCCGGCGCCCAGACCTCCGCCAGCCTGCCCACCGCCTTCACCGTCCCCGTCGGGAACACATGGACGAAGGGAACGGTCACCTGGTACAACCGGTCGGTCGAAGTGACGGGGTCGCACAAGTCGGTGAGCACGGCCGGTGAGGCATACTGCCGGCGCACCTGGGCGTACACCTACGACGCCCACGACAACAAAATCGGTTCGGCCGGTTCCGCCTCTTCCGACACGGCGTGCGGCAACACCAAGAGCTACCGCTTCACCGTGCCGGCCGACGTCGTCGGAGGAGCCACGTTCGTACGCGTCTGCCTCGACGACGGCCGTCTCAAGGACCTGCTCTGCAGTCTCCCCCTCCAGCGGCGCTGACCCACCGCACCGCGACTGCTCGGCGCCCCCGAGGGCCTGAACGGAGGTCCGAGCAAAAATAGGGGACCAGGGCCGCGACCAGGCCGTGCGGGGTCTGCCCGGTGACAGGCAAGATCGGACAGGCCCCCGCTCTGGCCCCGACACACCTTTCGGCATCCGGGCCAACGCCCACCCCGATCTCGTTGATCTCGTCGATACCTCCGGCGACGCCACCGGAAAGGTCTCGGTTCCCGCCCTGCGCCTCCAGATCCCGCACACCTCACGCACGAAGGCTGCAACCTGGTCTGCGCCCAGGCGGGCAGAACGAACCGGCTCATCCCATCCTGGAGATCGCATGAAGACTCCTCTCGCCGCCGCCCTCGGTTCTCTCATGCTGGCCGCGGGCACCTTGCTTGGCGCTCCTGCCGCCGACGCGCAGACCGCCGCCTATCCGACCACCCCTTTCGACGTCGCATTCGGTGCCAGCTACCTCCGCGGCACCCTGACTTGGTACGACCGATCGGTCGCTGCCGATGGAACACTCCGGGCCGCCGGCTGCCACAGGGCGTGGTTCGGCGTCTACGGTGCCTCCGGCGAGGAGCTCGGCGTCTGGAGCACCGGCACCAAGTGCAACGGGACGTATCCGTTCAAGAGCCAAATCCCTGCGAATGCGCCCGGCGGGGCCGCGTACGTCAGAGTCTGTCTGGACGACGTGAACGCGCATTCCAGCAAGTGCGTACGGTACAACCGGCCCTGATCCATCCTTCGGATAGGCTGCGCCCTCCACACAGGTGAGGGAGTGATGCCGGGATGCCTCGTCAAGGCTATGGGTCGTCGCTCGCGATAGCCGAGCGGGGATGGCGGGGACGGCTGGTGCCTGTCCCCCACCCGGCCAAGGAGCCCGCCTTCCTGACGATCCGTTCGGGCGGACCGTTCAGTTGGTTCTCCGTAACCGGGGCCATCGACACGCCCGAACTCCATTCCCGGGACGCTCAGGTGGGGCTCTCCACCTACGGTTCCAAGCCCTTGCCGTTCATCGTCCCCGCCGAGTACACCCATGTAGAGGTGCGGCGGAATTCCGGCGGTGTCGCCCGCTGGTACCTGGACACGCTGCCACAGACGCAGATCGGCTCACTCGCCTTCACCGGCGAAACCGCGGGGACCGGCCCCACGCTGCTGCGCTGGTCGGGCCCACGCCGCACCTTCACCTACACACTGGACGGCAACGAGAACCACAGCGGACTCATGGTGAGCGACGCCCAGTGCCGTTACATGTCCGCGGATCGTGAGGGGACTCTGCGGGGGCGCCTCACCATGCCGGCCGCCGGCTACGTCATGGTGCGCTCGGACGGGCCCTGGGCTCTGCGCTCCGCCTGAGGCTCCCTGTGCCCCAAAAGGATCCGGCGCGCTGGGTGCCGGCCTCCTGGCCAAGGCGGTCTCGACGAGCAACCAGCAGGCGCATGACGCGTCAGATGGAACGCTCGGTGAGTGCACATCACTCCGTCGCGGTGCGGCGGGCGTAGGCGCGGGCGGCGCGGACGCGGTCGCCACAGCGGGTGGAGTACCGCTGGCGGCGGTCGTGCGTCAGCGCAGGGAGCGGTCGCAGAGCGCGGAAGCGCAGGCGGTCAAGCGGGCGGCGCCGGTGCCTTCTTCGGTCTGGGTACACGGCCCAGCGCCGGGCGTAGGACCGGTGCATGGCGCTCCAAGAAGTCCCACAGCTGGTCGGCGACCGGCCCGTGCGGCCGGTCGCGTCGCCGCGCTGCCGAGAGTTCCTCGACCACACCGGGGAAGTGCCGTCCGGCGATGGAGAGCAGTCTTCCGTCACGCAACTCGGTCTCGATCATGAACCGGGGCACGTGTCCCCACGCCATGCCATGCAAGATCAGCTCCTTCTTCATGAGGTGGTCCGGCACGGAGCTCCGGAGCGCGCCTTCGACCAGGAAATGGCCTTGCTCGGACGGGTGCCGCGCCGAATCCCGGACCACGCATTGGGTGAAGGCCTGCATCCGCTGCGGGGTGATGTCGTCGTCCGGGGCGAAGGGCAAAAACCCGGGCGCCACGACGGGCACCAGCGCGACGCTGCCGAGATCGATCCACTCCATCCGCACGTCGCTTTTGGGGACGCGGTGCACGATGAGGTCGGCTTCGTCCTCCAACAGCCGCTCCCAGGGGCCGGTGACCGTCTCGAACTGCAGGTGCAGTCGTGTCTGTGGGCACTGCGCGAAGAAGCGGCTGAGCAACTCCAACACCGGTGGAAGGGGGCACAGGTCCCCGAGCACCACGCGCAGTTCGGCTTCCTCACCCATCGCCAACTGCGCGGCGTAGGTCTGCAGTTCCTCGGCCTCGTGCAGCAGGAAGCGCACCTTGCGGTGGAAGGCGTGCCCCGCCTCGGTGAGCTGGACCCGATAACCCGAGCGATCCAGCAGGTCCAGACCCAGCTGGCGCTCCAGCTTGGCGACGGCCGCGAATACGGAAGGGTGCGAGCGGTGCAGCCGCTCGGCGGCGGCCTGGAAACCGCCGTCGAGCACAACGGCGTTGAAGCACTGCAACTCGTGGAGCGTGAAGTTCGACATTGTTCAAACAGCCTACAGAGCTCTTTCGATCTTTTTAATAGAACTCTGCAAGGAGCGTTCCTAGGCTGTGTGCATAGCCGCTAGATCACTGGAGCTGACATGACTTCTCAGACCCGTACTGCCATCACCACCGGGGATGGCGTGCGCATCGCCTACCGCTTCGACGGCGACGAGGACAAGCCGGTGTTGCTGCTCTCGAACTCCATCGGGACCGACCTGCACATGTGGGACGGCCAAGTGTCGGCTCTGACCGAGCACTTCCGGCTGCTGCGCTACGACGCGCGCGGCCACGGCGCCTCCGATGTCCCAAGGGGCGCGTATTCCCTGGACCGCCTGGGGCGCGACGTGGTGGAGCTGCTGGATGCCCTGGGCCTGCAGCGGGTGCACGTGCTGGGCCTGTCTCTGGGCGGAATCGTCGCGCAGTGGCTGGGGATCCACGTTCCGGAGCGCCTCGACCGCCTGGTGCTCTCCAACACCGCTGCCTACCTCGGCCCGGCGAATCAGTGGGATCGGCCGATCGCCGAACTGCTGGAAGCCCCCGACATGCAGGTCACCGCGGAGATGTTCCTGCACAACTGGTTCCCGGCCCACATGCTGGAAGCTGACGACGAGGTCGTCGAGGGCTTCCGCCGCACTCTGCTCGCCACGCAGCGCGAGGGCGTGGCCGGGAGCTGGGCCGCGGTGCGCGACTACGACCTGCGCCGCACGGCCACACTCATCCACAACCCGACACTGGTCATCGCGGGCGAGCACGACACCGTGACGTCCGCCGACCACGGGAAGGAGCTCGCCGCGACCGTCCCCGGCGCGCGGTTCGTCGTCCTGCCCACGGTGCACATGGCGAACGTCGAAGGGCAGGCGGAGTTCCTGGGTGCTGTGCTGGCGTTCCTCACAGAACAGTCTTGACGCCACTGCCTCGTGCCTGCGCATGCCCCCCTGGACAGGATCACCGCATGGGGCGCTCGAGGCCGAGGGACAACCGACCCGCCACAGACGCCCGCTGCCTGCGCCACCTCCTCTGCCTGCGCCACCTCCTCTGTCTGCGCCACCTTCTCGATCGCGAGCGAGGGCGATCGATGCCCCTGCCCCCTCGTACCGCTCAGGCCAGGTGGAAGACCTCGGTCAGAGGCCGCATCGCCGCGTCGGGTGCCTGCCCGTCCAACTCCTCGAAGAAATCGGCCATCTGGGCCTGCCAGCGGGCGTTCACCTCGGTGGCGTCCATGGCGGCGCGGGCCTCTTCGAAGTTGTCCGTCTCCAGGTAGCCGACAAGAAGGCCGTCCGCACGCAAGAAGAGCGAGTAGTTGCGCCAGCCGGCGGCGGTCAGTGCCTCGCGCATCTCCACCCATATGTTCTCGTGGCGTGCTCGGTACTCGACGACACGGTCGGCCTTGACCTTGAGCAGAAAACAGACGCGCTGCATGCTTATCTCCCTTTACGGACAGTGCAGTTGCCGCCGCCGTGCATGAGGTGAACGGCGCTCCGGCCTCCGTGCGTACAGATCAGGACTTGAAGCCGTCGGCGTGATGCTGCTCGCGGCCTCTGCCGACGACACGATGGCACGACGGCCAAGGACCTGCTCCGACTCGTTCACGGCGGGAGATGCCAAGTGAGCCGCGGGCCGGGGAGGGAACGCGGCTGGTGCGACCGGGTGGGAGGCGCGCTGGCCCCAACCGGTGCTCAGGTCTGTGGGCAATGATCACCCCGTGCGGCAGGTCCGCTTCGTCGCGGGTCGCGTCGGGCGCCGCTCCCCCGGCTCGGCGCACCGGTCGTCTATCGTGATCAGGGCAACTCCCTTACCCAGAGGAAGCGTTCATCCTGGTGACAGCGCACATGGCCGCCCTCCACCCCCTGCCTGATCTGCTCCGGGAGCAGGCCCGGCGCTTCGGTACCAAGACCGCCTTCGAGGACGGCCGTTGCCGTGTGACCTACGGGGAGCTGGAACGGCGTACCGGTCGGCTGGCTGGACATCTGGTCAGCCTCGGTCTGCGGCATGGGCAACGAGCGGCGGTCCTCTTGGGCAGTCGGGTGGAGGCTGTCGAGAGCGTCCTTGCCATCACCAGGGCGGGCGCTGTCGGTGTGCCGATGGACCCGCGGAGCACCACCGGCGAGTTGGCACATCTACTGGACGACAGCGGGGCCCGGTTTCTCTTCACCGACCGGTCCTGCCTGGGGCAGATACGGCCATTGCTGCGGTCGCGCCCCGGGCTGAGTGTGGTGCTCGTCGAGGATGCCGGGGCACCAGACGGATCGCCGGCAGCGTCAGCGGCAACGGAGGCGAGTGATGGCTCGGCCGGCGAAGCGAGCATGCTCCGTTACGCGACCCTGGCCGTCACCGAGCCGCCTGTACCGGCTCCGGACGATCTCGGGCTCGACGAGGTGGCCTGGCTCCTGTACACCTCCGGATCGACCGGCCTGCCCAAGGGGGTGCTGTCCACCCAGCGCCAACGGCTGTCGTCGGTGGCTGCCGGTTTCGTCGACGCCCTCGGCCTGTCGGCGGACGACCGCCTGCTGTGGCCCCTCCCCCTCCACCACGCCATGGGGCAACTCCTGTGCGTCCTTGGGGTGACCTCCACGGGAGCGTCCGCCAAGCTCCTTCCGCGGTTCTCCGTGACGGACGTGCTGGGTGAACTGCGCCGGACCGAAGATCCGTTCACGCTGCTGGCCGGTGTACCGGCGACGTACCGCAAGCTCGTTGACGCCGTATGGGACGGGGGCCTTGGGGCGCCCGCCCTGCGTGCCTGCGTCAGCGGGGGTGCGACCGCTCCGCCCGCCTTCCAGCGGACCTTCGAGGAGGTCTGCCGGGTTCCGTTCCTCGATCACTACGGAAGCACTGAGGCGGGCCCGGTCACCATGACAGCACCGGGTGCCGCCCAAGTGGCCGGCTCCTGCGGCCGTGTGCTGCCCGGCATACGGGCGCGCATCGGCGACGGCCGCGACATCGAAGCCCCGCAAGAAGGCGACGACGAGGGCGAGTTGTGGGTCTGCGGACCCGGTGTCATGACCGGGTACCACCAGCGGCCCGACGACACCGCCGAGGTCCTGCGCGACGGGTGGTACCGCACCGGTGACCTGGCCCGGATCAGCGCCGACGGTGAGCTCACCCTCACGGGCCGGGTCAGCGAGCTGATCATCAGAGGCGGGGAGAACATCCACCCTTCCGAGGTGGAGGCGGTGCTGCTGGCTCTGCCGGGAATCCAGGACGCCGCCGTGGCCGGCCTCTCGGACGACGTACTCGGTGAGATCCCGGCCGCTTACCTGGTCCCGGTGAACTCCGGTGTCCTGGACCGGAGAGAGATCCTCACCGCCTGCCGGGAACACCTCTCACCGTTCAAGGTGCCCGCCGCCCTCTACGAGGTGGCATCGATCCCTCGTACGGCCTCGGGCAAGGTGAAGCGGTACACGCTCGCAGAAATGTCCGCGCGCCCTCTGCCTGCCCATGCCCTCACACCGCACGAGGTGGAGACGGTGGACCTGATGGCTCTGGTGCGGGCCGAGGTCGCCGTCGTGCTCGGCTGCGCCGTGGACGAGGTGGAGCAGGGCACCGCCTTCCGTGACCTGGGTCTTGACTCATTGACGTCGACGATGCTGTGCGAGCGCCTGTCGACGGCGACCGGGCTCGCCCTCTCCGAGGCTGCGCCCTTCGACTTCCCCACCGCGGCCGAACTCGCCGCACATCTGCGGGCGCGGCTCACCAGTGAGACGGCGCCTGTCACGCCCAGCCGTCCGCCAGGGGCCGGGACGGACGAGGACCCCGTGGTCATCATCGGCATGGCCTGCCGTTTCCCCGGCGGCGTACAGAACCCCGAGGACCTGTGGCGGCTGGTCGAGGACGGCATCGACGCCATCACCCCCTTCCCCGCCGACCGGGGGTGGGACGTGAACGGGCTGTACGACCCCGATCCCGGGCAGCCGGGCCGTACGTACGTACGCGAGGGAGGCTTCCTGTCCGGCGTGGACCGCTTCGATCCGGCCTTCTTCGGGATCTCGCCCCGCGAGGCCCTGGCCATGGATCCGCAGCACCGACTCCTGCTCGAAGTCGCCTGGGAAGCCTTCGAACACGCGGGCATCGATCCCGGCACCGTACGCGCCACCCCCACTGGTGTGTACGCCGGACTCATGTACAGCGACTACGCCAGTCGTCTCGCCCGCACGCCGGAACGCGTGGAGGGCTACCTCGGCATCGGCAACGCAGGCAGCGTCGCCTCCGGCCGGATCGCCTACACCCTGGGCCTGGAAGGGCCGGCGGTCACCGTGGACACGGCGTGCTCGTCGTCACTGGTGGCCCTGCACCTGGCAGCCCAGGCCCTGCGCGGAGGCGAGTGCTCGCTGGCGCTCGCCGGAGGCGCCACCGTGATGTCGGCGCCCCACTCCTTCGTCGAGTTCAGCAGGCAGCGCGCACTCGCCCCCGACGGCCGCTGCAAGGCGTTCGGGGCGGCGGCGGACGGCACCGGATGGGCCGAAGGCGCGGGAATGCTGCTCATCACCCGGCTCTCGGAGGCCCGGCGCGCCGGCTACCGGGTTCTGGCCGTGGTGCGCGGTTCCGCGGTGAACCAGGACGGCGCGAGCAACGGCCTGACCGCGCCGCACGGACCGGCGCAGCAACGGGTGATCCGCCAGGCTCTGGCGGACGCCCGCCTTGAACCCGCGGACATCGACGCGGTGGAGGCGCATGGCACGGGCACGCGGCTCGGTGACGTGATCGAGGCGGAGGCTTTCCTGGAAGTCTACGGACGGGCCGGAACCCGTGAACACCCGCTGATGCTGGGCTCGGTCAAGTCCAACATCGGGCATACGCAGGCGGCGGCTGGCATGGCCGCTGTGATGAAGACGGTTCAGGCGATGGCGCACGGTGTACTACCGCGTACGCTCCACGCCGAGCAGCCGAATCCCGGCGTGGACTGGTCATCGGGCGCGGTGTCGCTGCTCACGCGTCCGCAGCTCTGGCCGCCGACCGGGCGGCCCCGGCGGGCTGGTGTGTCGTCCTTTGGCATCAGCGGGACCAACGCGCATGTGGTGCTCGAGCAGGCGCCCGTGAAGGAGTCGGGCGCCGGTGCCCCGGGCCGGCCGGACAGCGGAACCGCGGCCCCTGAGGTGATCGCCCGGCCGGTCCCGGTGGAGGCCGTGTCGTTCCCGGTGTCGGCACGCAGCGCCCCGGCGCTGCGGGCGCAGGCTAGGCGACTCCACGCCCACGTGGCCGAGCGTCCCGGAACGGACCTGCTGGACCTCGGTTTCTCCCTGGCCACGACCCGGGCCCATTTCGAGCATCGCGCGGTGCTGGTCGCCGGTGACCGCGAGGAACTGCTCGCCTCGCTCGCAGCGTTGGCGGAAGGCCGCCGTCGGCCGGGCCTGAGCACGAGCGGCCCCCGCCCGGCGGGCCCGGTCGTCTTCATGTTCACCGGGCAAGGCAGCCAGCGGACCGGCATGGGCCGGGAGCTGTATGAGGCCCACCCCGTCTACGCCCGTTCCTTCGACGAGACATGCGCCCTGCTGGACCCGCTTCTGCCAAAGCCGCTACGGGACGTGGTGTTCGCCACCGCCACCGATACCGATACCGATACCGATACCGCCGAGGGTGGCGGCGCTGACGACGGCTCGCCGGCGGGCAGGTCCGGCGGGCTCAGCGGGCTTCTGCACACGACGCGCTTCGCGCAGCCCGCACTGTTCGCTCTGGAAGTCTCCCTGTTCCGGCTGCTGGAGTCCTGGGGCGTACGCCCCGACCTGGTGGCAGGGCACTCCGTCGGCGAACTGGCGGCGGCCCATGTCGCCGGGGTGCTGTCCCTCGCGGACGCCTGCACCCTGGTCGCGGCACGAGGCCGGCTCATGGACGCCCTGCCCCCCGGCGGGGCGATGGCCTCGGTACAGGCCGACGAAAGCGAGGTCACCGCCTACCTGGCAGACCGAGCGGACCCTGCCCGAGGGGTGGACGGTGCCCAGGGACTGGACATCGCAGCCGTCAACGGTCGCTCCGTGGTCGTCTCCGGAGACGAAGCCGCAGTGCGGGAGGCCATCGCGCACTGGCGCGCACAGGGGCGCGAGAGCAGCAGGTTGCGGGTGAGCCACGCCTTCCACTCGACGCACATGGAACCCATGCTCGATGCCTTCGGCCTGGTCGCACAGGGCATCACCTACTCCCCTCCGACCCTGCCCCTCGTCACCGCGGTGGCGGGCCGGCCCGCGACCACCGAGGAGATCTGCTCGCCGCGGTACTGGGTGGACCACGTACGCCGACCGGTCCGGTTCGCCGACTCGGTGCGGTACCTGCGGGAGCAGGGGGCCACGCACTTCGTGGAACTCGGCCCGGACAGCGTCCTCACGGGCCTGGCACGCGACTGCCTCGCCGGTCGCCCGGTGGCCACGGCCGACGCGGCCTGGCCGGCCCGGGCCACGACATCCGGTGGCGGTACGGACTGCCCCGCGCCCCTCACCGTCCCGACGCTGCGCGGCCCGTGGCCTGAGGCAGCGGCGCTGTCCGCCACGGTTGCCGCACTCCACGCCCACGGTGTGGACGTGGACTGGCACGCGGTCTTCGCCGGGCGCGGCGCACGGCCCACAGCACTGCCCACCTACGCGTTCCAGCGTGAGCGGTACTGGTTGGAGGCCGACGCGGCTGCATCGCCGACGGAGGCCGACTCCTCGGCGTCCGCGGCGCAGCCCGGCCTCGCGTCCCACCCCTTCCTGCGCGCGGTGACGTCGACGGCGGACGACGACGGCCTGCTGCTGACCGGTCGGCTGTCCCTGCGTGACCAGCCCTGGCTCGCCGACCACGCGGTGCTGGACACGGTGCTGCTGCCGGCGACGGCCTTCGTCGACATGGCGATCCACGCCGGGGACCAGGCGGGTGCTTCCACACTGGAGGAACTGACGCTGACGGCACCGCTCGTGCTGTCCACCGACGAGCCGGTCGAGCTCCAGGTGAAGGTGGCGCGAGCGGACGGGGACGGGCGCCGAGCGGTGGCCTTCCACGCACGGACGCACGCTCCCGGTCACCACGACCGTCCTTGGACCCGCCACGCCTCCGCAGTCCTGGCCCCCGCGGACTTCGGCCTTCCGCAGCAGCGGACCTCGGCGGACACGCCCTCCCCCTGGCCCCCGGCGGGCGCCGTACCGCTTGCGCTCGGCACCGAGGCGGGTATCGGCCTGTACGAGGGGCTTGCGCACAGCGGGCTGCGCTACGGGCCGGCCTTCCAGGGCCTGCGAGCGGCTTGGCGCCTGGGTGACGACCTGCTCGCCGAAGTGGAACTCCCGGAGCCTGAACACGCAAACGCCGACCTGTTCACGTTGCACCCCGCGCTGCTGGACTCGGCCCTGCACACCCTGGCGCTGGATCAGGCCCTTGCGGGCGGCGAAGACGGGAGCGAAACCGGGGCAGTGCTGTCGCTCCCGTTCGCCTGGAGCGGTGTACGGCTGCACGCGTCCGGCGCCCGCACCCTGCGGGTGCGGGTGTTCCGGGCGGAAGGGACAAGTGTCCGCCTGGAGCTGACCGACGGCGCCGGAGCCCCTGTGGCCACGGTGCGCTCGCTCGCCCTGCGGCCGTTCGCCCTGGAGCAGTTGCGCGGCGTGCGCGCGCACAGTGACAGTTTGTTCCGCCTTGAGTGGACCCCTCTGCCGGGTTCCAGTGCCTCGCTGCCCGCAGGGCCGCCTCCGTGGGGGCTCCTCGGCGAGCCGCTCCCACAACTGCGCGCAGCATTGGCTCAGTTGGGCATCCGGACGGTGGTCTACCAGGACCCTGCCTCGGCGGCAGTCGACGCACCGGCCGTTGTGATCGCATGTCCCACGCCCACCGGGGTGGACGAACCGGACCGCGCGTTGGCCGCACGCCGGGCAGCCGGCTGGGCGTTGCGGCTCGTACAGGACTGGCTCGCCGAGGGCCGGCTCGCCAACTCACGTCTTGCCGTCCTCACTCCGGGCGTCGTCACCCTCGGAGCCGATCCGGACGCGAGCATCGGCAATGCCGATGCCGCTCTCGTGCACGCACCAGTGTGGGGGCTGCTCCGCTCGGCGCAGACCGAGAACCCGGGCCGCTTGTCGCTGATCGGCATCGACGACCATGCCGCGTCCGCAGCCGCCTCGGCCCGAGCCCTGACGAGCTCCGAGCCGCAAGTGGCCGTACGTCACGGGGTCGCGTACGTACCGAGACTGGTCCGAGCAACCGAAGCGGCGACGGCCACGGCCGCGACGACGACGGCCGATGGCGCACCACGTCGGCTGCACCCGGACGGCACCGTCCTGGTCACCGGGGCCACGGGCTCCCTGGGCACGGCGTTCGCCCGTCACCTCGTGGTCGCACACGGCGTACGTCACCTGCTGCTCGTGGGACGGCGCGGAGCAGACGCGCCCGGTGCCGCCGCACTCCGCGCGGAACTCACCGAACTGGGCGCGGAGGTCACCCTGGCGGCCTGCGACGTCGCCGACCGCACGGCGCTCGCCGCCCTGCTCGCGAGCGTGCCGCAGGCACACCCCCTGACCGGAGTGGTGCACACCGCGGGGATATTGGACGACGGTGTGGTACCCGCACTCACCCAGGAACGGCTTGACCGCGTACTGCGGCCGAAGGTGGACGCGGGCCTCGCCCTTCACGACTTGACCCGGAACAGCGACCTGGCGGTGTTCGCCCTGTTCTCGTCGGTGGCCGGGGTGTTCGGCTCCGGCGGCCAGAGCAACTACGCGGCGGCGAACTCGTTCCTGGACGCACTGGCACAGCACCGGAGGATGCTCGGACTGCCCGGCACGTCTCTGGCCTGGGGGCCGTGGCAGCAGAGCGGCGGGATGACGGCCGGGCTCCGGGGCGCGGACCTGCGCCGGATCGCCCGTTCCGGTTTCCTCCCGCTGCGGACCGAGGAGGGCCTTTCGCTCTTCGACGCCGCCATCGAAGGGCAGGAAGCCGTTGTGGTGGCCGCGCGTCTCGACCCGGCGGCCGCGGCGGCATCCGGGGAACCTGGGGCACCGCTCTCACGTCTACCGGGCCGAGGGTTCGTACGGAGGGCCTCCGCATCGCCTACGGGGTCCGGCACCGGAGGCGAGGACTCCCTGCGCCGGCGGCTGGCCGCCGCTCCCGCGGCCGAACGCGGCGCGCTGCTCCTGTCGCAGGTGCGAGCGGAAGCCGCCCTGGCACTCGGACATGGCTCGGGGGATTTCGCGGTCGAGGCGGATCGCGCGCTGGCCGAGCTGGGCCTCGACTCACTGGCCGCGGTCGAGTTGCGCAACCGGCTCGCGGCGCTGACGGGACTCGCTTTGCCCGCCACGCTCCTGTTCGACTACCCGTCGCCGCGCGGGGTCGCCGCCCACTTGGCAGAGCTCTGGTCCCTGAACGCCCCTGAAGCCATCGACGCATCGGCCGCACCCCAGCGGCAGGATGAGAATGGCGCGACGCGAGGCGCTTCGGCCCCGAAGGGCACGGACGCCGACTCCTTGTCCGCGCTCTTCCGTACGGCGTGCGCCCGGGGCAAGGCGTGGGACGGGATGGCCCTCCTGACGATCGCGGCACGTCTGCGTGAGGTGTTCGAGGACGCCTCAGCTCTGGGCTCGCCACCCTCGGCCGTCACCCTTGCGACCGGAGGCTCCGAGGCCCGTCTGATCTGTTTCCCCGCCCTCAGCGCACTGTCGGGGCCGCACGAGTACACCCGGTTGGGGACGTCCCTCCAGCGCCTGCGCCCGGTTTCGGTCCTGCCCAACCCGGGCTTTCTGCCGGGGGAACTGCTGCCCGCCGCACTGGACGCCTTCGTGGGGGCACAGGCCTCCGCCGTGCGCGCGTGCGCGGGAGACGAGCCGTGCGTCCTGCTGGGGCGGTCGGCCGGCGGATGGGTGGCACACGCGGTCGCCGAGAGGCTTGAGAGCACGGGCCTGATTCCGTCCGCCGTCGTCCTGATCGACACCTACCCCTGCGAGGAAAACGGCTCCGTCGGCCTCGGTGGCGACGGACCCGCGCTCTCGGCGATGACCGCGGGCATGCTGGAGAACTCCGCGCAGTTCGCCTCGGCCGAGACCGACCGGCTCACTGCGATGGCCGGCTACCTGGAGCTCTACGCCGGTTGGAAGCCGACCGCCCTGTCGGCCCCCACCCTCTTCGTCCGGGCCGGCGACCGCCTGCCCGGCATCGGCGCAGCCGATCCATGGAGCCTGCCGCACGTCGAGATCACCGTGCCCGGCGACCACTTCACTGTTCTGGAGGATCATTCCCGCACGACCGCTCTGGCCATCCACACCTGGCTCTCCGAGCACCTCGGAATGGACGCCTCCTGAGGCGGGTCTCTCCGCGCCACGGCGGGCAAGCCGGAGCGCAGCCGAGTCCCCGGCTTCCCCCACCGACGGCGGGTATGGGCAGCGGTGAACCTGCCCGTGGTTATGACGGTGCGGGGCGTGCGCGCTCGGACCCGACGGATCACACAAGGTCGGGCGGCATCAGCGCGGTGGCGTCAACGGTCCTCGGCTGCGGCAGAACCCGGACCCAGGTGCGGGCGCCGCGGAACTTCCGCGGCGCACGACACTAGTAACTGTCGTAGCTGGGCTTACCGTTCGGCCGGTAGACGCCGACGACGGTGCCGCCCTTCGTCGTCGAGACGCTGACCGGCTCCAGTGCGGTGGGGATCGCCCCTTCGGCGAACAGCCGCTTGCCGGTGCCGATGATCACCGGGTGAATGGTCAGTCGGTACTCGTCGATGAGGCCGTGCCGCATGAGGGTCTGGGCGAGGTCGCCGCTGCCGACGACGTTGATGTTGCCGCCGTCGGACGCCTTCAGCTTGCGTACGGCATCGGAGACGTCGCCCTCCAGCAGTGTGGAGTTCTGCCACTCGACGGACGTCAGGGTCCGGGACGCCACGTACTTGCGCATGCTGTTCATCCGATCGGTGAACGGGTCGCCGGGATCAGCAGTCGGCCAGTACGACGCGAAAATCTCGTACGTCTTGCGGCCGAGCAGCATCGCGTCCGAGCGCTCGTACCAGCCGGCGATGGCCGCCCCGACCTCGTCGTCATCCACTGGTTTCTGCCAGCCGCCGTGATGGAAGCCGCTCCCCGCGTCCTCGTCCGGACTGCCCGGCGCCTGCATGACGCCGTCGAGCGTCAGGAACGTGCAAAGGATGATCTTGCGCATGGTGTGCTCCCTTCCTCAAGGGGTGGACCGTACGACCGCCGCAAACTCATCGGCGCAACCTCCGCGGTGACTGGTGCAGCCGGGCTTACCCGTACGCGGCCGGGGCCGAGGCCGGGGTGACGGTCACGCCAACGGCGTCGGGGGCCCAGCCCATGTGCATCGTCCCGTGCATGGTCTTGTTGGCGTACTCGGCGGCCCACTCCTCGTGTGTCTGGACGATCGAGGTGAAGGGCGCCGCGCTGAGGTCGGGGCCGCCCGGTGTTGGCAGGGCCCACACATCCTCATGGCGGTGGGTCGGCGGGCCTTTGCCGACGCTGCGCGGCCGGCGCACCCGGCTGCCGACTGTTCGCGTGGTGCCACCGCAGATACGCTCGACTCCCTCTCGGCCGCACTATGACCCGGCCTCGGGCCTCCAAGATCCGTGGAGAAAACGCATGAATGATGTGGGCTTCGGCACCGGCAAAGTGGTCGTGAACCGGGCGATGTCGCTGGACGGCTTCATCGCCGGTCCTGGCCACGCGATGGACTGGATCGCCGAGTACCTGACCGCGGCCGAGGTCCCGGAGGTCATGGCGGCCACGGGCGCCATGCTCGTCGGCCGGGGCACCTACGAGGTCGCCAAGCGTATGGCCGGCCAGGAGGCCGCCTACGAGGGGGGAGCACAGTTCGTCCTCACGCACGAGCCTCCCGACGAGCCGGACCCTGCCGTCACCTTCCTCACCTGTGGACTTGAGGAAGCCGTTGCCACGGCACGCAGCGCCGCGGGCGGCAAGAACCTGGAGATCCTCGGTGCCGACGTGGCCGCCCAGTGCCTGCAGCGCGGGCTCGTCGACGAGATCCTGGTGTATGTCCTACCGGTGCTACTGGGCGACGGCGTCCGCTTCTCGCCCCCAAGCCTCGGCAGGATCGACCTGGAGCCTTTCAGCAACACCCAGTCGGGCGCCATCACGATGCTCCGCTTCCGTGTGCGGAAGCAGGCGCGACCCACCAACAGCTAGGGCCTCTCTGGGAGTGCGGAACCTGAGCTCTTGTCCGTTTCGTGATTGCGGTTGGGGAAGGATCGCTGGTCGCGGGCCGGGTGTGGTCCTCAGGCGCCGGGCCGGGTGAACAGGCCGGGTTCGGCTTCGGTATCGCTTCCGCTGCTCGGGCAGCTGCCAGCGGCGCAGGTCGTGAATGTCCTGGTCAGTGCCCTCATCGCAGGAGGTAGAAGTAGTACTTCACCGCTCCGGGCGGAGGCATGTCGTGCGGCAGGAACTCCCACTGCTCGTCGGTGACGTCGCTCGGGTACGGCTTGCGCATGCTCATGCCACAACCCAAGCGAACCCCGAACGCCCGACCGGCAACGATGCCCCAACATCACATCATCGAGCGATCACAAGCCGGAGGGAAGGTCACGTTCCGCACTCTCACGTCATCGAGACGACGACCTTGCCGGCCTTCGCCCGGCCCTTCTCGACGTACTCCATGGCCTGGAGGGTCTCGTCGAACGGGAAGACGCGGTCGACAATGGGGCGGATCTTCCCTGTGTCGACGAGGGAGGCGAGCTCACGGAGCTGGTCGCCGCTGGACTTCATGAACAGGAAGGAGTACGTGACGCCGAGCTTCTTGGCGCTGCGCCGCGTCTTGGCACTCAGGACGGTCGTGGCCGCGCGCATCACCGGGTTGAGGCCCAGCTCGCGGGCGACGTCCGCGTCGGGCGGGCCGGCCACGCTGATGGCCAGGCCGCCGGGCTTGAGGATACCGAAGGACTTGGCGAGGTTCTCGCCGCCGAGGGAGTCGAGTACGAAGTCGTAGCCCTCGAGCACCTCGGAGAAGTCCTGCGTGCGGTAGTCGATGACCTCGTCCGCGCCGAGCTCCTTCACCAGGTCGACCTTGGCGGTGCTTGCGGTGGAGGCCACGTGTGCGCCGAGCGCCTTGGCCAGCTGGACGGCGATGGAGCCGAGGCCCCCGGCGCCCGCGTGGATGAGAACCTTCTGGCCCGGCTGCACCTTGGCCCGCTCGACCAGGGCCTGCCAGGCGGTCAGCGCGACCAAGGGGAGGGAAGCGGCCTCGGTCATGGTGAGCGTGGCGGGCTTGGCCGCCAGGTCGTCCTGGTGGATGGCGAGGAGCTCGGCGAAGGTGCCGATGCGGTCCTTGTCGGGGCGGGCCCACACCTCGTCGCCCACCGCGAACCGGGTGACGGACGCGCCGACCTGGACGACCTCCCCGGCGAGGTCGTTGCCCAGGGCGAGCGGGAGCCGGTACGGCAGGATTGCCTTGAGGGAGCCGTCGCGGATCTTCATGTCCAGCGGGTTGACGCTCGCCGCGTGGATCCTGACCAGGACGTCGTCGGCGCCCACCTGCGGGTCGGGTATGTCCGCGGCGTGCATCCCGGTGGCGTCACCGTACTTCTCGACCATGAAGGCCTTCATCGACTTCTCCGTTCCTTTTCCCGCCCGGGCGGGGCCGGGTTCTGTCGCCGCCCCGGGTTTGTCCCCGAACGGAATAGATTGCGCTACTTTCCCTACCTGCACCGCTTCAGGCCACCGGCACCGCCGGGGCAAGGACGCGGCTCGTGTCGCCGCCCTGGAGCCGCCCCAGCGAGCCGGCGATCCCCTCGTGGGGCACGCCGAGCGGCACCGCACTGACCTCGGTCAGGCGGGTGTACTGCTCCTCGGTCAGCTGGACATCGAGGGCGCCGAGGTAGCTGTCGAGCTGGGCGAGGTTGCGCGGGCCGATGATCGGGACGAGCGTGGCCACGGAGCGGGCGGCGCGCTCGCGCACCCAGGCCACCGCCACCTGGGCGGGCGTCACGCCGGTCTCCTCGGAGATGGCCAGGACAGTGTCGACGACAGTGGTCTTCTGGTCGGTGCTCTCGGTGTGGATGACCATGCCCAGGTCACTCAGGCGCCCCTCGGCGGAGCTGCGGTACTTGCCGGTGAGCAGCCCGCCGCCGAGCGGGGACCACAGGGCGGCACCCAGGCCGAGGCTCTCGGCCATGGGCAGGAGTTCGCGGTCGGCGGTGCGTTCGACGAGGCTGTACTCGTGCTGGATACCCACGATCGGGGTCCAGTTCTTCAGGTCCGCGAGGGTTGCCGCGCGCGAGACACGCCAGGCGGGGAAGTTCGACAGCGCGGCATGGTGGATCTTGCCGGCGCTCACCAGGTCGTCGAGTCCGCGCAGGAGCTCTTCCATCGGGGTGAGCTCGTCGGGGAAGTGCACCCACAGCAGGTCGATGTAGTCGGTGCCCAGGCGCTTCAGGCTGGCCTCCACCGAGGCGACCATGCTCTTTCGACTGTTGCCGGTCTTGGAGATGTCCGGCTGCGGGGCAGCGCCGAAGGCGAACTTCGTGGCCAGGACGAAGTGCTCGCGGTCGGCGGAGATCAGCTTCCCGGCCAGCTCCTCCGACTCGCCGAACTGATAGCCGTCCGCGCTGTCGAGGAAGGTGCCGCCGGCCTCGGCGAACCGGTCGAAGATCCGGCGCGCCTCGTCCGGCTCGGCGCCGGCACCCCAGCCGGTGCCGAAGTTCGCGGTGCCGAGCGCGTACTCGGACACGCGCAGTCCGGTCCGGCGTCCAAAGGTCGTGTAACGCATGAAACGTCCTTGCATCAGGGGTGGGGAGGCGGGCGCGCCGGGGTGGAAGGCTGAGCTCAGCCCGCGTTCGGCTGGGGTGCCGCGGACAGGCTCTGCTTGACGTACCGGCTGGTCTCGTCGGCGAGGATCTCGGGCAGGCCGGTCTCGATGCCGTGCAGGGCCTGGGCCGCGACGTCGGCGGCGGCGACCTTCTGATCGGCAGGCACGCCGGCGGCCATGTCGGTGTCCATGTAACCGACGTGCAGTGCCGAGACGGTGATCCCGCGCGGTGCCAGCTCCTCACGGGTCGCGTCGCTCAGCGCCCAAGCGGCGGCCTTGGAGGCCGCGTAGGAGCCGAGTCCTGCCGGGTGGAACCAGGACAGGGCGGACAGGACGTTGAGGACGGCGCCGCCGCCATTGCCCTCGATGACCGGGGCGAAGGCGCGGGTCGCGGCGAGCGGCCCGAAGAAGTTCGTCTCCATCTCCCGGCGGACCTCGTCCAGGTCGCCACCGATCAGGGTGGCGCCGGTGGAGATACCCGCGTTGTTGATCAGCAGCGTCGCATCGGATGCGGTGACGGCGGCCTCCCGGATCGACTGCTCGTCCGTCACGTCGAGGTGCAGCGGCGTGACGCCCGGCAGGTCGATCGACTCGGGGCGGCGGGCCGCCGCGTAGACCTTCGCGCCCTGCTCGACGAGCTGGACGGCCAGCAGCCGCCCGAGACCCCGGTTGGCGCCGGTGACCACTGCGACCGCGTTCTTCAGTTCCATGTCTGCTCCCAGCGTGATGGGCACCGTGTGGCCCGTGAAACTTAGATGTCGTTTGAAATCTATCCCCCAGCTTAGGATAGATTTGCCTAGACATCCAATCGGGAGTTCGGCATTCAACCGGGAGGTGGCTGATGGGCCGCGTATCGCAGGCGCAGGCGGACGAGAACCGCAGGCGGGTCGTGGAGACGGCCTCCCGGCTGTTCCGGGCGCAGGGCACGCAGGTCAGCGTCGCCGACCTGATGAAGGCGGCCGGACTGACCCACGGCGGCTTCTACAAGCAGTTCGCCTCCAAGGAGGCGCTCGTCGATGAGGCCACCGCCCACGCCTTCGCGGAACTCGCCCGGCGCCACACAGCCGGGCTCGAGCGTCACGGCGGGCAGCGCGAGGCCACCCAGCAGGCACTGATCGACACCTATCTCTCCCTCGCACACCGGGACGACCCGGGGGATGGCTGCCCGGTCGCCGCGCTCGCCGGCGACATGGCGCGCGAGGGCGCTGACGGCGAGGCCCGTCGCGTCTACACCGAAGGGGTGGGCGACTTCGCCGAGTGGCTCGCCACGGACGACCAGGACGGTCTCGTCCGGCTGTGCACCCTGTTCGGCGCGCTCGTCCTGGCTCGCGCCACCAAGGGGTCACCCCTGTCGGAGGAGATCCTCGCCACCGCGCGCGCGGCCCTGACCGGGCCCGAGCCCGCACCGGCGACGTCACGGTAACCATCGCCGCTGCCGTAGCTGTGGCTGTATCCGCACCTGTCGGCGTCAGCGGGGCAGGATGGCGCCCATCCGGGCCCGGACGTCCCGCAGGATCTCGTCGGTGCTCGCGGTGGCGTGCGGGCCGGCCGCCACGGCGAGGAACAGGACGGCGGACACGACGCGAACCGAGCCGCGTCTCGGCATCGGCCTGTCCCGCGCGGCCTTGCTGTGCAGTACATCGGCGATCGCCGCCTCGGTCCGCGCGGTGATCTCCAGGGCCTCGCGATGGCGCGGCTCGGTGGGATCACCGAAGACCATCTCGATCGCGAAACACTTGCGGACCGCGATGGGTGCCATGGGTGGCGCTCACGGCTCTGGTCGGGGTCCTGCTCTTCGACCTGCTGCCCGGTCGGAGCCGTCTCCCGCGACCCCAACGGCTCGAAGCCCGGATGCGGCTCCGGCGGCCCGTCTACCCCAACAAGAAATACATGCTCCTGTGCATGACCACCTCCCCCGGTACCGCCTGCTCCACCACCGAGCTCTGATTCCATGCCTCTGCTCCTGGGCCCGGAGCGGGGGCGCAAACGACCGGTCATCGCTCGGGCGCGGCAGGTCCCTCCCGCCAGTGCGTCCGCGACCTGACACGTGGACGTCGGCGTCGCCAGGTCAGCTCATGCCAGTCTGCTCAGCGCCGCCGACACCAGGGTTTGGACGCCGGGGACGAGCACCGACGGGTCGGGGGCGAACGACGGGCTGTGGTTTCCCGGTACGTTGCCGATCTTGTCGGCCAGGCCTGTTCCGGGCGCCGCCTCCCACGCCGTGGGCGGGGTCGACGTCACGTACCAGTAGTCGTAGGGCACGCCCTCGGGCGCGAGGAGGGAGAAGTCCTCGCTGCCCATCGCCGGACCGAAGTCGAACACCGTGGGCGCTCCGAACAGTTCGCGGTGGACAGCAGCGATCTCGTCGTCGAGGACGGCGTCGTTGACGGTGTTGGGGTATCCGGGCCGGACCACGACCTCCGGCGGAGTCGGGCAGCCGGCGGTCCGGCACTCGCCCTCGACGATGCGGCGGACGGCCCCAAGGACGCGGTCCCGCACATGTACGTCCTGAGTGCGCAGGTTGAGGGAGAGTCGGGCTTCGGCGGGGATGATGTTGTGCTTCGTACCTGCGTGGAACTGACCCACGGTCAGGACCACCGGGTGGGCGGCCGCGACCTCGCGGGACACCACGGTCTGCAGGCGCGTGACGATGTAGGCGGCCGTCACCACCGGGTCGGTCGTCGACTCGGGGCGGGAGCCGTGACCGCCGACGCCGTGCACGACGACGTCGATGTCGTCGGCGGCCGACATGGTGAGTCCCGGGGTGTGCGGGTAGAACCCGGCGAGGCCGGGCGTGACGTGCTGGCCTAGCAGGACGTCGGGGCGGGGGAAGCGGGTGTGCAGGCCGTCGGCGACCATGGCCGATGCTCCGCCGCCGGACTCCTCGGCGGGCTGCCCGACGACGACGAGCGTGCCCGACCAGGTGCCGCGGGCCGCGGCCAGCGCGTCGGCGGCTCCGGCGAGCCACGTGACGTGCAGATCGTGGCCGCAGGCATGCATCACGCCGTCGACGGCCGAGGCGTATTCCAGACCGGTGGCCTCCTGGACCGGCAGTGCGTCCATGTCTCCGCGCAGCCACACGGTGGGGCCGTCGCCATTGGCAAGTACACCGACCACTCCGGTGCGGCCGACGCCTTCCGTGACGACGTAGCCGGCCGTACGCAGCCGCGAGGCGAGCTTCGCGGCGGTGCGGTGCTCCTGGAAGGCGAGTTCCGGGTGGCGGTGGAGGTCCTGGTAGAAGTCCTCCAGGGCGGCGGGCTTCAGGCCCGCGGTGATCTCTTGTGTGAGGCGGGCGACGGCGGTCGGTTCGCTCATGCCGCCTCCTCCTTCAGGTTTGGTCATGCCGCTTCCTCCTTCTGTTCGAATGTCGGCACGCTCGCCAGGAGACGGCGCGTATAGGGGTGTTGCGGGGCTTGGTAGACGTCGCGCACCAGGCCCTGCTCCACCAGCTCGCCCCGCCGCAGGACGGCGACCTCGTCGCTGACATGGCGGACGACGGCCAGATCGTGGGAGATGAAGAGCATCGTCAGGGACAGGGAACGCCGTAGTTCCGCAAGGAGGTTGAGCACTTCGGCCTGTACGGAGGCGTCCAGCGCCGAGGTGATCTCATCGGCGATCAGGACTTCGGGCTCCACGGCCAGAGCGCGGGCCACCGCGATGCGCTGGCGCTGGCCGCCGGAGAACTCGTGCGGGTACCTGTCGGCAGCGGAGCCGTCCAGCGCGACGGTCCCCAGCCACCGCTCGACCGTCGCCGCGTGTTTCCTGGGATCGGCTCGCACGGGGTCGATGGCCTCGGCGATGGCCTGACCGACCGTCATGCGCGGGTTGAGCGAGGCGTAGGGGTCCTGGGAGACGAGCTGCACCCGACGGCGCACCGCGGCGAGCTCCCTCCTCCGGAGGCCGGTGAGATCCACTCCGTCGAGGAGGATGCGGCCGGCCCGCGCCGGGTGGATGCCGACGATCGCCTTGGCGATCGTCGACTTTCCGGAGCCGGACTCACCGACCAGGCCGAGGGTCTGCCCGGCCCGGACTCCAGTGGACACGCCGTGCAGCACGGTTCTCGCGCGCCTGCCGTGTCCGAAGGCGACGGTCAGCTCCTCGACGCGCAGCTTGTACGGGGATGCGGTCATGGGGCCTGTACCTCCTGGCGTACGGCATGGCAGGCCACGTCGTCGACCAGACGCGGCCGCAGTGTGGCGCAGACCGCGTCGAGCACCACGGGGCACCGGTCGGCGAAGGCGCAGCCGGAGGGCCGGGCGGCGGGCGCCGGGGGTCGGCCCGGAATCGTGGCGAGCGGTGCGCGGTGCCCCGTGCCGGTGTCCTCCAGGCGGGGGCTCGCCGCCAGCAGCGCCTGCGTGTACGGATGCCGGGCGCGGCCCGCCCGCAGGTCGGCTGCGGACAACTCCTCGACGACCCGTCCCGCGTACATCACCATCACCCGGTGGCACACGGTGCCGACGACGCCGATGTCGTGGGAGATGAGGAGCACGCTCGTGCCGCGTGTGCGGTTGATGTCCTGCAGGACATCGAGGACTTCGGCCTGGACGGTCACGTCGAGGGCGGTGGTCGGTTCGTCGGCGACGATCAGCCGCGGGCCGGGCAGGAGCGCCGCGGCGATCATCGCGCGTTGCCGCATCCCGCCGGACAGCTCGTGCGGGTACTGCTTCATGACCCGGGCGGGTTCCTTGATCCGTACCTGCTCCAGGGCCTCGACGGCCCGACGGTCGGCCTCTTTCTTGCGGACGCCTTGGTGGACGCGGAGTGTTTCGGTGAGCTGACCGCTCATCCGCAGGGCGGGGTTGAAGGAGGACGACGGGTCCTGGAAGACGATGCCGATCTCGGTCGCCAGACGCCTGGGGTCGGCTTCGGGGGCGGCCAGGTCGAGGTCGTCCAGGGTCAGTTCCGCCGTGTGGGCGGACAGCCCCTGTGGCAGGAGCCGGGCCACGCTCATCGCCGTGAGCGACTTGCCCGAGCCGGACTCGCCGACCAGGCCGACGATTTCGCCGGGCATGACGTGGAAGGAGACGTCGTCGACGAGCCGGGTGCCGTCCGCCAGGACGACGGCCAGGCCGTCCACCGTCACCAGGGCGCCGTCGGGGGCCCGGTGCGAGGGCGCGGGCACGGTGGCCGGTCGTGGCGCCGTGGTCTTCGTCCCGCCTGCGCGGGGATCGAGGGCCGCGGAGAGGCCGTCGCCGACGAAGCCCGCGAGGACTCCGGTGACGGTGATGGCCACGGCCGGGCCGATCGCCTCGGCGGGGTTGGTGTAGAGGGATTCCAGGCCGGTGTTGAGCAGCGCGCCCCAGTCGTAGTCGGGTGCCTGCACGCCGACTCCCAGGAAGGAGAGACCGGACAGTGCGACGAGCACGTTCGCGAAGGCCACCGACAGCAGCACGAGCAGTGGCCCGGAGATGTTCGGCAGGAGGTGCCGGACGAGCACGCGGTAGGGCGGTACGCCCATCAGGCGTGCCTGCGCCACGAAGTCGCGCTGTGCCACGGAGGCCGCCATGTTCGCCGTGAGCCGGGCGAAGGCGGGGGCGCCGCCCAGGCCGATGGCGAGGACGGAGGCGGTGGGCCCGGTCCCGAGGACCGTGGCGATCACCAGGGCCAGGATGAGCGCCGGATAGGAGATCATCACGTCGATCAGGCGCAGCCCCAGCTCGCGGACGCGCCTGCCCGACACCCAGACGCCGGTGCCGAGCAGGATGCCGGTGACCGCGGCGATCGCGGTCGCGGCGAGGGTCATCTCCAGGGTGAGGCGGGTGGCGACCAGGGTCCGGGCCAGCACGTCGCGGCCGAGGGCGTCGGTGCCGAGCCAGTGTTCGGCGCTCGCGTGGGCGCGTGCGGCGCCGCTGAGCGCGGTCGCCTCCTCCTCCAGGAGCAGCGGCGCGACGATGCCGAGCAGGAGGATCAGTCCGAGGCCGGCGAGGGCCACGACCAGGGGTGTGTTCCAGCGTATGCGTCGCATCAGTGGCCTGCCTTTCCGGCCAGGGTGCGGGGGTCGAGCAGCGCGAGGACGATGTCGACGATGAGGTTGAGCAGGGCGGCGAGCAGACCCAGGATCAGGACGCAGCCCTGGATGACGGGGTAGTCGCGGACGAGGAGCGCCTCGACGACGCGCTGGCCGATGCCGGGCCAGGCGAAGACGGACTCGACGACGACGGTGCCGCCGAGCAGCCCGGCGAGGATCAGCCCGCCGAGGGTGAGGGTCGCGGTCAGCAGATTGGGCAGCGCGTGGCGGGCGTACAGGCGCAGCGGAGACAGGCGGCGGCCCCGGGCGATGCGCATGTAGTCCTGGGCCAGGACGTGTCTGGCTTCGCTGCGCACGATGCGGGCCATGACGCAGGTGGCCGGCAGCACCAGGGCGGCGACCGGGAGCAGCATCGACGAGACGGTCTCGGCACCGGCCGCCGGGAACCAGCCCAGCTTGATGGCGAAGCCCAGGACGAGGAGGGTACCGATGATGTACTCAGGGGTGGCGCCCACCGTTCCGGTGACGAAGGTGAAGGCGCCGTCGGTGCGGCGGCTGCCCCGTGCCGCGGTGGCGAGTCCGATCGGCACGGCGAGCACCAGCACCACGAGAACGGCGATGAGCGCGATCTCGGCGGTGAACGGCAGACGGCCGCCGATGATCTCGGCGACGGGCTCCTGCGTCTGGAAGGAGGTGCCCATGTCGCCGCGGAACAGATTGCCGGTGTAGGTGGCGAACTGGGCGAGCAGCGGCTGGTCCAGGCCGAGTTCGTGGCGGGCCCTGGCCACGTCGGAGGGTGTCGCGTCGGAGCCGACGACCACGCGGGCCGGATCTCCGGGGATGAGCTGCACCATCAGGAACGTGCCGGCGACGAGCGTGACCGCGACGGTGGCGAGCCCGGCAAGGCGACGGACGAGGTAGGTGCCCCAGGGGCCGAGCAGGGATGAGCGCCCGGCCCCCGCGGTCGTCCCGGCGGCCGATGTCGCCGCCATCAGCCGGTGATCCGGAGGGTGGAGAGGGTCAGGGACCCGCTCGGCGTCGCGAAGGAGATGCCCTTGCGGGCGATGTAGCGCACGTCGACGGTGGCCAGCGGGATCACGTCGTTGGCTTTCAGCAGTGCTGCCTGGGCCTTTTGCCAGGCGGCGCACTTGGCGTTGCGGTCGGTGGTGGAAGTGGCGGCGACGTAGTTCTTCGCGTACTCCGCGTTCTTCACCGCGCCGTAGTTGAGGCCGCCCTTGGCCGGTTCGGGCCCCAGCAAGAAGGTGCCGCCGCGTGCGAGGGCGCCGGTGATCAGCGGGTAGACGGTGGCGTCCCAGTCGCCCTGGTTCGCGGTGACGTCGGTGGCCCAGGTGGCGTTGTCGGCATTGGTGAGCTTCACCTCGGCACCGGCAGCGCGCAGGGCCTCGGCCACGTAGGAGTTGCCGGCGCCGCCGGCCACCGCGTTGGACCCCTCCAGCTTGATCGAGACGCCCTTCAGCACCTGCTTCGCCGCAGCCTTGTCGGTCTTGGTCAGCAGGGATTTGTCGGTGGAAACGCAGGCCGCCTTCTCGTCCACATACGAGGTCAGGGCTTGTCCGGTGCCGCCGAAAACCTGGTTGAACGCGTCCGCGCTGACTGCCTGCGCGATCGCCTTGCGGACCTTGGGGTCGGTGCCCGGGCGCCCGGTGCGCTGGTTGAATCCGATGTAATTGCGGATGATCGGCGCGGACTTGGTCGTGAAGGTGTGGTCGCCCTTGAACCGCGTGGCGTCCGTGCCGGTGATGGGGGCCAGGTCGAGTGCGCCGGTCTGCAGCTGGTTGGCGAGCGTCGATTCGTTCTTCGAGATCTGGATCCGCAGGCGGTCGGCCGGCTTCCCCGCGGGCATCGAGGCAAATCGCGGATACGCCTCGAAGCCCTTGCGCAGCCGCAGTTCGTAGGAGGCTCCGCGCCGCGCCGCCGCCATCTCGTAGGGGCCGGTGGCCGCGCCCTTGACGGCGCCCCGGGCGAGCGCGGCGGCGCCCGCATCGAGGCCGGCCCCGCAGATGATCCCGGCGCCGGTGCCGGACAGGCCGGCGAGGACCTCGCCCCACGGGGCGGCGGTGGTGATGGTGACGGTGCCTGTCGCGTCGTCGCCGGTGATCCCGGTCTTCTTTCCGGCGTTCGCGGCGCCGAAGGTGAGCAGGGCATTGGCCGAGGTCGCCCGGTAGCGCTTGAGGGAGGCGACGACCTGCGCGGCGGTGAGCGCCGATCCGTCGGAGCAGGTCAGGCCCTTCTTCAGGGTCAGGGTCGTCTTCGTCGGTGTGGAGGTCCAGGTGTCGGCGAGGCCGGGGACAAACGTTCCGCCGTCGTCCTGGCCGATCAACGGCTGGTACAGCAGTGACGTGACGAGGTAGTCGGTCGCGCCCGCGCCTTTCGCCGGGTCGAACGAGGTGACGTCGGAGGTGACACCGATCTTGACGGTGCCCCCGCTCCTGGCGCCGCCCGAGGAAGGGCCGCCGGCTGGGCCGGTGGTGCAGGCGGAGGCCAGGAGGGACGTGGCGGCGGCCATGACGGCGCCGGAGAGGAACCGCGAACGGGGCATGGAGGACTCTCCAGGGCTGAGGACTGAGAGCGGGTGCTGCGGTGTGTTGCGGCATACAGAACAGGCCACTTCCCGCCCGGCCCCGCAATTGCAAGAATCCGCACCGGGAAGGTGATCACATGCATGAATCCGCAGCACTCAACGGCCCGACGACACAAGACACCCCGTCCCGGGGAACACTCGATGAACTCGATCTCGCACTCGTCAACGCCTTGCAGATGGCGCCCCGCGCCCCCTGGGCGCAACTTGCCCGTCCGCTCGGCGTGGACGCGGCCACGCTCTCCCGCCGCTGGGCCCGGCTGCGCGAGTCCGGTGACGCGTGGGTCACCTGCTACGCCGCCCCCTCCCAAGTCACCTACGGCGCACTCGCCTTGATCGAGGTGTCGTGCCTGCCGCAGGCTCGGGAGACGCTGGCCGAGCAGCTCGCCCGACACCCGCAGGCCATGAGTGTGGAACTGGTGGCGGGATCGTGCGACCTGCTCCTGACGGTAGCCACGGCGACCATGTCGTCGATGAGCAGATACGTCCTCGCCCTCGGCCGGATCGAGACGGTGACCGCCACGCGCACCCACCTGGTGCAGCACGTGCACCGGGACGCAAGCGAGTGGCGCATGGACTCCCTCTCCCGTGACCAAAGGCGCGACCTGACGGAGACCGAGGACGGCGGCGCCCAAAGCACCGCCGCCACACTCACGTCCGAGGACCGCGTCCTGCTGCTCGCCCTCGCGGAGGACGGCCGCCGCTCCGTCACCTCGATCGCCACCGCACTGGGCCGCCCGGAGTCGACGGTGCGACGGCTGCTGCATTCGCTCCTTCACGGCGGCAGAGCGGTGCTGCGCTGCGACGCCGCCCATCTGTACGCGGGCTGGCGCAGTTCGGCGACGCTCTGGATGTCCGTCCCGCCCGCTCAACTCATGGCTGCGGGCGACGAGTTGAGCCGCCTGCGGAGCACGCGTATGGCCGCCTCGGTGTCCGCCGAGGCGAACCTGCTGAGCGTCGTGTGGCTGCACGCCCTGGACGACCTCGCTCGCTACGAGGTCCAGGCAGCCGCCAGGATCACGGCCGTGCGCGTGCTCAACCGGGCCGTGAACCTGCGCTGGATCAAGCGCATGGGCCGCCTGCTCGCTGAGGACGGCCGCAGCACCGGCTGTGTCCCGATCGATCCGTGGCACCCGGTCGTCTGAAACGCTCCCCGCCCGCATCGCTCCGTCCGGCCGACTCCCTTCCTCCCTTCCTCCCTCGCTCCGGCCGAATCTCCTCCTTCCACCGCACCTCTCCTTCCCTTCCCTTCCCTTCCCTTCCCGAGCACCCTGCGTTTTCCGGCACGCCGCCCCCGGTCCTGGCGGATCCATGCAATCCGCGGACCGGGCGGGGCCGGTCCCCGAGGCTGACCCCACCGCCGGACGACCGACCGGCACCCTTGGCCTCCGAACGGGAAGGACGTCCATGTCCAGTCGCGCGCCCGCCGGTGAAGACCTCGTCCGCCTCAGCGCCACGCAGGCTCTGCGGCTCTTCGCCCGCCGTGAGCTGTCACCCGTCGAGCTCATGCGGGCCGTCATCGAGCGTGCGGAGAAACTCGAACCGCGGATCAACGCCTTCACCGAGCGGCTCTTCGACGAGGCACTGGAGCAGGCCCGGCACGCCGAAGACCGCTACCTCGGCACACGCGGCCTGGCTCCCCGCCCGCTGGAGGGGATTCCGGTGGCGGCCAAGGAGAAGCACGCCCTGGTGGGCCGCACCCTGACCGAAGGCTCCCTCGCCCACGCGGGCCGGGTCGCCACCGAGAACGCTCCGGTGATCGACCGCATCCTCGACGCGGGCGGCATCATCCACGCACGCACCGCCACCCCCGAGTTCTCCCTCGCCACTTTCACCCACTCCCGCATGTGGGGCATCACCCGCAATCCCTGGAACCTCGACTTCAGTCCCGGCGGTTCCTCCGGCGGCGCGGGCGCCTCCCTCGCGGCCGGCACGGCCCTGCTCGCCTCGGCCTCCGACATCGGCGGATCCACCCGTATCCCGGCCGCCTTCACCGGAACCGTCGGCTTCAAGGCCCCCTACGGACGCAATCCCGGTCTGGGTGTGCTCACAGCCGACCACTACCGCGGCGACGGCCCCATGGCCCGCACCGTGGACGACGTCATCGCGTTCCAGAACGTCCTGGCGGGCCCCGACCCGCGCGACCACACCTCGATCCGCCCCAAGTTGACCCTGCCCACCTCCTTCGAGGACGTGACCGGGACTCGTATCGCCCTGTGCATGCGGCTGGGTGAGTACGACATCCATCCGGAGGTCGAGGCCCACACCCGCGCCGCCGCCCAGGCCCTCGCCGACGCCGGCGCGCAGGTGGAGGACATCACCCTGCCCTGGACCCGCCTCGACCTGCTGACCGCGGTCGCCGGTCATTTCTCGACCATCTTCGGCGCGCTCGTCATCGAGGCCGCCGAGACCCATCGTGAGCTGCTCAGCCCGTATGCGGTCGCCTTCGCCGACACCATGACCCACGTGCGCGCCCGGGTGAGCTATCTCGACTCCCTCCGCGCCGAACACCGGTTGCAACGGGCGCTTGCCACCGCCATGGACGGATTCGACGCACTGATCTGCCCCACCACCGCCATTCCCGGCTGGCACGCGGGCGACGACCTGGCCGGCGACAGGGTCGTGGTGCACGGCGAGGAGGTGGCCGACACCCTGTGGAGCGCCATGACTACGCCTTTCAACATCAACAACCGCTGCCCGGTCCTCAACGTCCCTTCCGGCATGTCGAGTTGGGGCGTCCCCACCGGCCTCCAGATCGTCGGCCACCCCTACGACGACCCCGCTGTCTTCCGCGTCGGCAAGGCTCTGGAGGCTCTCCGGCCCTGGTCGTACGCACAGATCGAAGACGGCCTGGCGTGACCACGGCCGGGGCGCACGTGCGACCGCACCGGCCGTTCTCATTGCCGTTTGCCGTGGAAGCGCGGTCGACCGGCATCACAGTCGGTGCCCGACCAGCGACACCGGCCGGGCGGTCAGGACTCCCCCATCCGCGCGGGAATGCCCGGGCAGCGACCGGCGCCCGGGCCGCGCACCCACCAGCCCACCGTCGAAAGGCAGTTCCTGTGAACGCCCCTCAACCCGATCTGCTCTGGCCGGTATACGACCAGCCGGGCGCCCTGGCGACGATCGAGTCCATCGCTCTCGAGGACCGCGGCCTGCCCGGTTCCACGTACGACGTACTGGCACGCGCCGCCGTGTTGTGGCCCGACCGGACGGCTCTCACCGTGCTGCCCAGCGCGCAGCAGTGGACACGCGGCGAGAGCGTGTCCTTCGCGCAGCTGCGCGACCAGGTACACCGCATCGCCAACCTCTTCCACCGACACGGCGTCCGCCGTACCACCGGCGTCGGCCTGTTGACCCCCAATGCCGGGCTGCTGCCCGCCACCCTTCTGGCCGCCCAGCTCGCGGGCTGCGCGGCACCGGTCAACCCGGCGCTCGCCGCCGACCACGCCGAACGGCTGCTGGGTCTGGGCGGGGCCAGGGTCTTGGTTGCGGCCGGACCCGAACTCGACGCCGACGCCTGGCGGACGGCCCGCACCGTGGCGGCATCGCTGCGCTGCTCGGCACTGTTCGCCCTGCGTCCCGTCGGCGCGCCCGATCCCGCGCCCGAACTGGAGCGGGTCGAGGGGGTCCACGTCGCCTATCTGCACGCCGAGGCCGCCGCCCAGCCGGCAGAGCTCCATCCTGGCGTGGTGCCCCCGCAGGCCGGTGACCTGGCTGCGTACTTCCACACCGGCGGCACCACCGGCGCCCCCAAGCTGGCCGCGCACACCCACGCCAACGAGGTGACCGACGCCTGGATGATCGCGGCCAACAGCGTGTTGGAATCCGATTCCGTGCTGTTCTCCGGACTGCCGCTGTTCCACGTCAACGCGTTGGTCGTCACCCTGCTGGCACCGCTGTTCCGCGGTCAGCACAGTGTGTGGACCGGCCCCCTCGGCTACCGTGAACCGGCGCTCTTCACGGTCTTCTGGAAGATCGTCGAGCATTTCCGGATCGCCACCCTGTCCGCGGTCCCGACGGTCTACGCCGGTCTCGCCCGGGTGCCGCTCGACGCGGACATCACCTCGCTGCGCTTCGCGATCGTCGGCGCGTCCCCGCTGCCGCCGGCGGTACGGACGGCGTTCGAACACCACACCGGCGTCCCCCTCTGCCAGGGGTACGGACTCACCGAGGCCACCTGCGGCAGCGCTCGGAGCTTCCTGCACGAACACCAGCGCCCAGAGGCCGCGGGCCAGCGCATGCCCTACCAACAGGTGAAGACGGTACGGATCGGCGACGACGGCACCTGGCACGACCTCCCGCAGGGGGAACCCGGCATTCTCGCCATCAGCGGCCCCACCGTCTTTCCCGGCTATGTCGTCGGCCACGACGACACCGGGCCGCGTCTGGACACCCTGGGCAGTGTGCGCGAGGGCTGGCTCAACACCGGCGACCTCGCGCGCGTGGATCCGGACGGGTTCATCCACCTGCTCGGCCGTGCGAAGGACCTGATCATCCGCGGCGGCCACAACATAGACCCCGCCGTCATCGAGGACGCGCTCGTCGCCCACCCGGCCGTCACCGGCGCAAGCGCCGTCGGGCGCCCCGACCAGCACTCCGGCGAGGTTCCCGTTGCCTACGTCACCCTCATGCCCGGCGCGACCGGCACCGGGCCCGACGAGCTGATCGCCTTCGCCGCGCAGCACGTACCCGAGCGGGCCGCAGCCCCCAAGGACGTCATCGTTCTGCCGGCCCTGCCTCTGACCGACATCGGCAAACCTTCCAAGGTCCCGCTGCGTCTCGACGCCACGCGGCGCGCGATCTCCGCGGCCCTGGCCGGCCTCGGCATCGCTATGGCCGACGACCAGATCCGATGTGAACTGGCAGACGGCCGTGCGAAGGTGTCCCTGCCTCCCGTCACCGACCCCGGCCAGCGCCGCCGGATCAGCGCCCAACTCGCCCCGTACAACGTGAACTGGGCCTTCACCCCGTCTCCCCGGGAAACAGCCGAACAACCCCGGTCGGCCAAAGCGGCGTTCCTGGAGTCGCCCCGCACCGCTACGCCGTGAACCTGAGTCACGCCCTGGGAGCCACCCCTATCCGAGTCGTGGGATGCCGGTAGGAGGCCGGCCGCAGCGAAGTCTCCTACGCCACGAAGCCGGCGAAGGGCATTCGGAAGCGTCGACTGCATGCGACGGAGCCGCGGTTCAGCACAGGGAATCGGGCGACGGCGCAGCTGCTTCCGGAGTCGCGTTCCGTCCCGCTCCCCCCTCGGTGCGGTACCTTTCACTGGACACGCAAATCGATCGGATGTTCGCTTACTGGGATCTCCGAGACGTCCGTTGTCGGCAGTAGACGCTCACGTTCTCCGACGTGCGGCGTGCCACACCATCGGACCGGGTGACAGCTCATGGCAGGAACCGACCACGAAAAGGCGCTGGACACCGCGCTCGCACAGATCGAGCGGAAATTTGGCAAGGGTGCGGTCATGCGCCTCGGCGAGCGGCCCAATGAGCCCATCGAGGTGATCCCCACCGGATCTACCGCGCTGGACGTGGCGCTCGGCGTGGGCGGTCTGCCCCGCGGCCGTGTGGTGGAGGTGTACGGACCGGAGTCCTCCGGTAAGACGACGCTGACGCTGCACGCCGTGGCGAACGCCCAGAAGGCAGGCGGCTCGGTGGCCTTCATCGACGCCGAGCACGCCCTGGACCCCGAGTACGCCAAGAAGCTCGGCGTCGACACCGACAACCTCATCCTGTCCCAGCCGGACAACGGCGAACAGGCGCTGGAGATCGTCGACATCCTGATCCGCTCCGGCGCGATCGACCTCATCGTGATCGACTCCGTCGCGGCCCTGGTGCCGCGTGCGGAGATCGAGGGCGAGATGGGCGACTCGCACATGGGTCTGCAGGCCCGCCTGATGAGCCAGGCACTCCGCAAGATCGCCAGTGCGCTCAGTCAGACGAGGACGACGGCGATCTTCATCAACCAGTTGCGCGAGAAGATCGGCGTGATGTTCGGCTCGCCGGAGACCACGACCGGTGGCCGCGCGCTGAAGTTCTACGCCTCGGTGCGGCTCGACATCCGCCGGATCGAGACCCTGAAGGACGGCACGGACGCTGTCGGCAACCGCACCCGCGTCAAGGTCGTCAAGAACAAGGTCGCGCCGCCCTTCAAGCAGGCCGAGTTCGACATCCTCTACGGCCAGGGCATCAGCCGCGAGGGCGGCCTGATCGACATGGGCGTGGAGAACGGCTTCGTCCGCAAGGCCGGCGCCTGGTACACGTACGAGGGCGGCCAACTCGGCCAGGGCAAGGAGAACGCCCGCAACTTCCTCAAGGACAACCCCGACCTCGCCGACGAGATCGAGAAGAGAATCCTCGAGAAGCTCGGAATCGGGGTACCGGCGAAGGCCGCGGTCGCCGCAGACACGGGCGCCCTCCCGGTCCCTGTTCCCGCCCGGACCTCGGCGGGAAGCACCGCCTGACAGGCACGGCAGGTCCTGAGGTGGCTGAGGAACGATGCCTGCACCCCAGTCACGTGCGTTTCGTGCAGGAACGCGCTGCTGACGGATCCGCTGCGTGAGGTGAGGCGGTGAAGGTGAGGTGAGGCGGTGAAGGAACATGGCCGTGTTCTCCGCGAGATTCTGGCTGGCCCCACGCCCTCACCACCTGTACCGCGGCCTGCTTACTCCTTCGCGGTGAACTTCGGGTCCTTGGCCTGGTTGTAGATCTCCTTGCCCGACGCGTCGTAGGCATGGACGGAGGGGCTCGGGCCCACGTAGCGCGGGCCCGGTGGCGTGTCCGGGGCGAGGGCCGCCCCATAGACGAACGCGCCGCCCGCCATGCGAGCCGGGTACTCTTTCGGGTCGTCGCCGTAGCTGATAGTGATCTTGGCGACGTCGGACGTGTAGTGCCCGGCGCCCAGCATGAGGTACCTGCCCGTGGCGACGGGCTCGAGCATGGAGTCGAAATACTCGACCGTGCGACCGGTTCCCCATAGGCGGTCGTTGATGAACGTCGGCGGGGAATCCTGGCTGGTGCCCTTGTCACCCTTGGACTGGCACTGCACATACTGATCGGCGGAGTTGACGGCGACGACCACGCCGTCCCAGTCCCGTGAGGCGACGGGCGTGCGGACCGCGATCACGGCGTGGAACTGCGACGCCTCCGGCCCCAGACAGGAAGAAAGAATCTTTGTGACGGTCCCGGCGTCGATCGGTGTCGTCGTCGCGTCGGTGACGGTGAAGCCGGCCTCGGGCGACGTCCCACGGTGCGAAGACGGTCCGGAACCGTCTCCCCCCGACGTGGCACCGTGCGATGCGCTCGGACTCGGTGCCGGAGTGGACTTCACCGGGCTGCCGCCGCCGTACGCGGGGTCGGCGGCACTCGGTCCGGCGTCCTCTGTCCCCCCGAGGACTCCCACAGCCGCGACGCTCAATGCCGTCACTCCGGTGGCGACGCTGAGCGGCACTCCCCATCTGCGTCGCAGCGAAGCCCTGGTGTCCTGTGGACCGATCTTCATCAGTAGTTCCTCTCGGGTCCGCCGGTGGTTCGGCAGATCACGATCGGAAGGAGCCGCCGGAATGCCCTGCGCGTCATTCATCGTGCGATCTCCTTCGTGGCGACGGGATTTTTCGAACTGAACGGCGCTGGAACGGTGGCTCCGCCGAGATCGGCCCCCAGCCTCTGCCGGGCCCGGTGCAGCCGGGACTTCACGGTTCCGACTGCCACCTGCAACACCGCCGCGGCCGCCTGCTGGTCAAGGCCCGACCAGACGCAGAGCTCAAGGACCTCACGTTCGTGACGCGGCAGCCGGGCCAGCGCCCGGTGGATCTCCGACATACGGCGCTCGTCGTCGATCTGGACGGCGACGCTGTCCGCGTGGTCGCCCACCGACTCGTCATGCGAGACAAGCCGGTGCAGCAATGCCTCGACCCGCCTCAGCCGCCGCCTGGTGTTGGACAGCTGGCCGTTGGCGATACCCAGCAGCCACGGCAGAGCCGAGTCCCGGTCGAGTACCGTCTCCGATCGCCGTCGCCAGGCATGCAAGAACACGCTCGACGTGAGGTCCTCAGCCTCGGACCAGTCGGCCGTCCGCCGGAACAGATGGTTGTAGACGGCCTTCCCATGACGGTCGAAGATCCGGCCGAACGCCTCGCGATCGCCGTCGACGGCCCTCGCCCACAGCTCCCGGTCAGACATCCCGCCGACCGGTACGGCAGGACCAGCGTCGTTCAGTTCCATGTCCTGTCCGTGTCCGGCACCCCGCCGAAGGTTCCCACTGAACCAAATCCGCTCCGAAAGACAGCTGTGACCTACCGCGGAGTCATCTCCCTTGCTGCAGGACCCCCCTCGGCGGGCGCATGCTAACAGCGCGGTCACGCCGCCCGATTGGGGGCGTGACCGCGCCATACCTCAAGGGTCGGGCAAACCGGTCAGGCCTGGACGAACGCTCGGGCCGCCGGGATGGAGCCAGCGCTGACGTTGTCGCGCTGTCAGTGCTGTCAGTGCTGTCAGTGCTGTCAGTGCTGAAGTGTCAGCAGACCCGGGCGGTAGGGCAGGAGGCCGTAGTCGCCGCCGGAGTTGGGGCTGCGTCCCTGGTAAAGCATCTGCAGATTGCAGGGATCGACGGTCATGGTCTGATCGGCGTTGGTGCGGAGCAGTTCGCCATGGCTGATGTCGTTGGTCCAGGTGGCGCCGCTGTTGGCCTTGCCCGCGAAGGGATTGCTCTCGGTCACGGCCTGGGGTGTCCATGAGCCGTTCAGACTGGTGGCCGTGAACGAGCGGAAGTAGCGGCCCTGCGAGCCGATCGCCTCGACGATCATGAGGTAGCGGTTCTGGCCCTGGAGCTTGTAGACCTGCGGGGCTTCGAACAGGTTGTTCGTCGTATCGCTCATGACCACTGCCGAGTTGGAGCCGAAGCTGCCCGGGAAGTTCCCGATCGGCATGCTGGCCCGGTAGATCTTGCCGTTGTCTCCGGCGAAGAACAGGTACATGTTCGATCCGTCGGCGATGAGGGTCTGGTCGATGGGTCCGGTTCCGGAGCCGGGGATGCTCCCGGAGAAGAGCACCTGCTCGGATGACCAGCCATTCGGGTTGGTGGGGTCGTTCGACGTCCGGTAGGAGAAGGCGCTTCCACCCCACTGGTAGGCGAGCACCCAGATGTTCTTCGGCGCGAAGTAGAAGAGCGTGGGCGCGACGGTGGACGTCGACATCGTGTTCTGGCTGGCCGAGGCCATCTCCGACCAGTTGGTGAACGGGCTGAAGTTCATCGAACCCCACCTCGTCCCCGTGTCGTGCGTCGTCGCATAGACGAGTTGCTTGCCGTTGTAGGGGGCGACGGTGAAGTCCTTGAGCGAGACCCACCCCGGCTTGGGCTGCGCCAGCGCGCCCGTCGAGTTCCAGCGGTAGGTCGACGGAAGATCGCACGGGCCTGGGTTGCCGCCGCCGACCCTGATCAGCTGCCACTGCTGGTTGGTTCCGCCCCAGTCGTCGTACTGGACGATGTTGGCGTTGTCGGCGGTGGAGCCGCCCTGCACTTCGAGGGCCTTGTCGCTGTGGCGCGAGATGAGCCTCACGTAGCCGTCCGAGCTGTCGGCCAGCCGCCACTGCTGGTTGGTGCTGTTCTGATCGGTCCACTGAACGATCGAGCCGCCGTTGGCGGTGGACCGGTTGTGGACGTCCAGCACCTTGCCGGAGTGGCGGGATTTGAGGCGGTAGTTACCGCCGCCGGAGTCGACGAACTGCCACTGCTGCTGGTTCTGATCGTTCCTGGTCCACTGGGTGATGCGGGCGCCGTCGTTGGTCGCCAGGTTGTGGACGTCCAGGGCTTTGCCGCTGTTGCGGTTGACCAGCACATACCAGGCGTTGGTGTCGACGGTCGCCGCGGCGGCGGGCGGGGCACCGAGGAAGGTCGCCACGAGCAGCAGCGGCGCAAGGACGGCGAGTAAGCGTCTCAGGTGGACCGGGGACGGATGGTGAAACCACATCAGAAGAACTCCTTGAGCGGGGGCGAGGGCCGGGAGCGGGGACGAGGTGACCCCGGCGCCCCCGGCCTTCAGCCGTCCCAGCCGGCGACCGGGTGGGGCGGCTGCGGTCGGGACGTCACGCCTGCGGATCCACCAGGCGTCCAGGGGGTGTTGGTCAAGGACCTCCCGGGGTGGGGAGCGTCGATCCCATCCCGAAAACTTTTCGGAAACTTTTCGAGTTCTGTGACGCCATAAGCTAGGAACATGGGGTCTCCGGGTCAAGACCTGTCGCTGATCTGTCCATAAACAGCACCTTCTTTGGGCTTGACCAGCCCGTCGGCCCGACCGGAAACTTTTCGAAACTTTGCGACACAGTTCGCCAGCCGAGTCGTCCACGCAGAGGAGGGCAGGTGAGCAGGCAGCACCCGATCCTGGCCGCCACATCTTCAACTCCCGCACGAGTCCGCATCTGTTGACGACTGCTCCGCACGTCACTACTGTCCGCCTCGAATCTTCGGCTCGCCGACCGTTGTTCGATATTTCGACTGGGAGCGCTCCCAAACGGGCACGCTCACGACGCCCACCTGGACACCGCCGCTCCACCACCGGGAGCGAACCCTTCGCCGACCGAAACATCGTCACCTTCCCGGCCTGCTCCCCCAAACCCCTCCCCCTGTTGACCACGCCCTGCTGACCACGATCGCCACAGGAGCCGCTCATGCCCCCCACCCCCGCCCCTTCGTTACGCCACCCCAGACGCCACCCCAGACGCCTCGCCGGCACCCTGCTGACGAGTTCCCTCCTCGTCTGCGGCCTCCTGGCCGCGCCCACCGCGGCAGCCGCCCCCTCCGCGGCGGCGACCTCGGCCGTACGCGTCAACCAGGTCGGCTACCTGCCGGACGGACCCAAGCGCGCCACCGTGGTCACCACGGCGGCGCAGCCGCTCACCTGGCAATTGCGCGACGCGTCCGGGACGGTGGTCGCCTCCGGTGCGACCCTCCCGCGCGGCGCGGACACCCCCTCCGGGCAGTCCGTCCAGGTGGCCGACTTCTCCTCGTACCGAGGGACCGGCTCGGGATACGTCCTGGCGGTGGACGGCAGCGGCAGCGTGCCCTTCGACATCCGCGCGAACCTTTACGACGCTTTGCGCTCCGACGCGATGGCGTTCTTCTACCACCAGCGCAGCGGCACACCCATCAGCGCCTCCCTGGTGGGCTCCGCCTACGCACGCCCGGCCGGACACCTCGGTGTCGCGCCCAACAAGGGCGACACCTCCGTCCCCTGCCAGGCCACCGTGTGCGATTACACCCAGGACGTCAGGGGCGGCTGGTACGACGCGGGCGACCACGGCAAGTACGTGGTGAACGGCGGCATTTCCACCTGGCTGATGGTCAACTCCTTCGAGCGGGCCAAGCGGGCGGGCAAGGACGCGGCGCTTGGCGACTCGACCCTGCAGGTCCCCGAGCGGGACAACGGCGTACCCGACATCCTGGACGAGGCGCGCTGGGAGCTCGACTTCCTGATGCGGATGCAGGTGCCCGAGAACAAGCCGTACGCGGGAATGGCGTTTCACAAGATCCATGACGCGGAGTGGACCGGCATGCCGACCCGCCCCGAACAGGACGCCCAGCCCCGCGAGCTGCACCGTCCGTCCACGGCGGCGACCCTCAACCTCGCAGCGGCCGCGGCGCAGTGCGCGCGCGTCTTCAGGCCCTACGACGCCGCGCTCGCCGACCGCTGCCTGTCGGCTGCCCGGCGGGCCTGGACGGCGGCCCGGGCCAACCCGGACCTGTACGCCCCGGATTCGGACAGCACGGGCGGCGGCGCCTACGGCGACACCAAGGTCACCGACGAGTTCTACTGGGCAGCGGCCGAGCTGTACGCCACGACCGGCGACAGCGGCTACCGGGACGCGGTCACCGACTCGTCCTGGCACACGTCCCCAACTGCCTTCTCCGACTACGGGTTCGGCTGGGCGGATACGGCCGCGCTGGGCCGACTCACCCTGGCCACCGTCCCCCACGGCCTCCCCGCAGCCGACCGTGACCGGGTCCGGGCCTCGGTAACGGCAGCCGCCGACGGGTATCTGTCCCGGATGGCCGCCCAAGGCTACGCGGTGCCCGTCCCGGCGGACGGCTACTTCTGGGGCTCCAACGGCGCGGTCGCGGGCGACGCGATCGTCCTGGCCGTCGCCGGGGAGCTGACCGGCAACGAGCGCTACCGCACCGGCGCGCTGGAGACAATGGACTACCTGCTGGGCCGCAACGCCATCGGCCAGTCCTACGTATCCGGCTACGGCGAGAAGCCCTCGCGCAACCAGCATCACCGCTTCTGGGCACACCAGTTGGACGCCTCACTGCCCAACCCTCCGGCGGGATCCCTGGCGGGCGGGCCCAATAGCGCGCTCCAGGACCCGGTGGCCCAGGAGAAGTTGGCCGGCTGCGCGCCCGCGGCCTGCTACATCGACGACATCGGCTCGTACTCCACCAACGAGGTGGCGGTCAACTGGAACGCTCCGCTGGCCTGGCTCGCCGCCTACGCCGCCGAGCGGCCCACCGGCGAACCCACCGGTGCCTGTGCGGTGACGTACAAGGGCGACAGCGTCTGGAGCACGGGCTTCACCGCGACGGTCACAGTCAAGAACACGGGCTCGAAATCCGTGGAGGGCTGGAAGCTGAGCTGGAGCTACCCGGCAGGCCAGCGCGTCACGAACGCCTGGAACGCGACCGTCACCCAGGACGGCACCGCCGTCGTCGCCCGCAACGCCGACTGGAACCGGACCATCCCACCCGGTGCGACCGCGAGTCTCGGAATCCAGGGGACGTACAGCGGGAGCAACCCCTCCCCCACAGCCTTCACGCTCGACGGGCATGCCTGCATCTGATCCACGCTCGGTCAGATCCGGGCAGACGCTCCCCGCCCGGCCGCACTCCGCAAGACCCCTGCGTCACCCGGCGACCGATCGGGTGCTGTCCGTACCGGCCGACACCTTCTCGGTTCCATGACCACGGTGTCCGGTGCCCCCGTGCTGCCCGGGTCCGGCCGGCCCGTCCGTCTGCCGAGTGGGAGCGGACGACGTATTTCGCTGCTCTTCAGCCCTTCCGTGATCTCTACCCTGGAGGCACAGTCATGGCTTCGCATGCCCTTTCCCCATCCGCCGTCCGCCGGAAGTTCGGCGGTCTGCTGACAGCGCTGGTCGTCGGCGTCCTCGGTGCGGTCGCCGCACCGGTCGCGTCGCCGACCGCACACGCCGCCGAGAGTGCGGCCGAGAGCACACTCGGCGCCGCGGCGGCGCAGAGCGGCCGCTACTTCGGCACCGCCATCGCCTCGGGCAGGCTGGGCGACGCGACGTACACGACGATCGCGGGCCGCGAGTTCAACTCGGTGACGGCCGAGAACGAGATGAAGATCGACGCCACCGAACCACAGCGGGGCCAGTTCAACTTCACCGGCGCTGACCGCGTCTACAACTGGGCGGTGCAGAACGGCAAGCAGGTGCGCGGCCACACCCTGGCCTGGCACTCCCAGCAGCCCGGCTGGATGCAGAGCCTCAGCGGCAGCGACCTGCGCCAGGCGATGATCGGCCACATCAACGGCGTGATGTCCCACTACAAGGGCAAGATCGCCCAGTGGGACGTCGTGAACGAGGCCTTCGCCGACGGCAGTTCAGGAGCCCGGCGCGACTCCAACCTGCAGCGCACCGGCAACGACTGGATCGAGGTCGCCTTCCGCACCGCGCGCGCCGCCGACCCGGCCGCCAAGCTCTGCTACAACGACTACAACGTCGAGAACTGGACCTGGGCCAAAACCCAGGCCATGTACGCCATGGTCAAAGACTTCAAGCAGCGCGGCGTGCCGATCGACTGCGTCGGCTTCCAGTCGCACTTCAACAGCGGCAGCCCCTACAACAGCAACTTCCGCACCACCCTGCAGAACTTCGCCGCCCTCGGCGTCGACGTGGCCATCACCGAACTCGACATCCAGGGCGCCCCGGCCACGACCTACGCCGACGTGACCAACGACTGCCTGGCCGTCGCGCGCTGCCTGGGCATCACCGTCTGGGGTGTGCGCGACACCGACTCCTGGCGACCGGAGCACTCGCCGCTGCTGTTCAACGGCGACGGCAGCAAGAAGCCCGCCTACTCCGCCGTCCTGAACGCGCTCAACGCCGGCTCGCCTACGCCCCCTGGGGATTCCGGACAGATCAAGGGCGTCGCTTCAGGCCGCTGCCTGGACGTGCCCGGCGCCGGCACCACCGACGGCACGCAGCTCCAGCTGTGGGACTGCAACAACCGAACCAACCAGCAGTGGACCTACACCGCCGCGGGTGAGCTCAAGGTCTACGGCAACAAGTGTCTGGACGCCGCCGGCACCGGCAACGGCAGCAAAGTCCAGATCTACAGCTGCTGGGGTGGCGACAACCAGAAGTGGCGCCTGAACTCCGACGGATCCATCGTCGGCGTCCAGTCCGGCCGCTGCCTCGACGCCGCCGCAAGCGGCACCGCCAACGGCACGCTGATCCAGCTCTACTCCTGCTCGAACGGCAGCAACCAGCGCTGGACCCGCACCTGATGGGGCCTGCCACCAAGCTGCCGGACATCCATGACGCGTCCACCGCCGACGGCTCCCATCGGCTCAAAGCCCGGCATGGGAGCAAGGCCCCCGACGTGACCGCGGCTCGACCGCCGACGGTGCCAGGAACCAGCAGGGGGCCGAACGCAACAGGACGGGCCGGCAGTTCCGCCTGGCCGACTCCGACGCGAGCCCCGGCCGCCTGATCAGCCGCAACAGCACAGCTAGGCGGTGGAGGTGCTGGGCGCCTCCACCGCCGACGGCACCACCACCGTCCAGTACGGCGACTGGGACGGCGCCAAACAGTAACGTCAGCTGGTCAAGCTGCCGTCCGATGGCGGTGGACGCCGCCGCGCCCCGGCTCTGGCGGGTTCATCCTCAGGGCCCCACCGATCACGACAACAGGAACCGCTAGCGGCTGACGGCTGGGCCGATCGGCAACCGCGTTCGTAGCAGCCCGCGTGAGACTACTTGGTGGCCCCCTGCGCGAACCCGTTGTAGATGTAGCGCTGCAGGAACAGGAAGATGAGCAGAGTCGGCAGGATCACGAGGATCGCCCCTGCCGAGATGGCTTCCCAGTGCGCCCCGAAAGGCCCCTTGAAACGGAACAGCGCCGTGGAGATGGTCCCCTTGTCCTCGGAGGGCATGTAGAGGAACGGGATGTAGAAGTCGTTGTACGTCGTGATGCCCTTGACGATGACGACCGTGGCGATCGCCGGCTTGAGCAACGGAAAGATGATCTTGCGGTAGATCGTGAAGGTGTTCGCGCCGTCGAGCCGGGCCGCCTCGTCGAGTGAGGTCGGAATGCCGCGGATGAACTGCAGGAAGATGTAGATCGACACGATGTCCGTGCCCATGTAGAGCAGGATCGGTGCCCAGCGGCTGTCCACCAGGCTGAAACTGTTGACCACTTGGAAGGTGGCGACCTGCGTCGTCACGCCGGGGACCAGCGTGGCGACGAGGAAGAGGACCATCACCGTCTTCTTCAGACGGAACTCGAAGCGGTCGAGCGCATACGCGGTCATGGAGCCGATGAGCACGGTTCCGGTGATGGAGAACAGCAGGATGAACGCGGTGTTCCCGAAGGCTCTCAGCATCTCGCCGTCGTTGAACGCGGTCGCGTAGTTCGAGAAGTTCAGCCAGTCATGGGGCAGGCTCAGCGCGCCGCCGTCACCTACTTCCCGGGAGGATTTCAGGGAGGTGAGGAAGATGACGACGAGGGGGACCAGCACCACGAGCGAGGCGACGACCAGGGAGAGGTAGGTCAGAGCCGTGCCGATGCGGGGTCGCTTGCGGGTCGTGGGGCGGTCGTCAGTGGTGAGCGTGGTCATACGAGGTCCACCTTGTCGTCGGGCACGAGGCGGCGCTGAATCCAGGTGACCACCAGGATGATCAGGAGCAGCACCACGGCGCAGGCCGAGGCCAGGCCCGTCTTGTTGAACTGGAAGGCGAGCTTGACGGTCTGGATGACGAAGGTCGAGGTGCCGGTCGCGCCGCCGGTCATGATGTACGGGATCTCGAAGACGGCGAGTGAGCCGGAGATCGCGAGGATGACGCTGAGGCTCAGTACGGGCCGGATGCCGGGTGCGATGATGTGCCGGAACTGCTGCCAGCGGCTCGCCCCGTCGAGTTGGGCCGCCTCGTAGAGCTCACCGGGGATCGACTGGATCGCGCCCAGGAACAGGACGAAGTTCAAGCCCGTGAAGCGCCACACCGACACTCCGGCCAGTGAGGTGTTGGCCGACTCCGGGTCACCGAGCCAGGCATGGTCACCGCCGACGCCGAACCACGACAGGACCGAGTCGAGCGTGCCGCCGTCCTGGAAGAAGTACAGGAAGACGAAACCGATGGCGACACCGTTGATCAGGTAGGGGAAGAACAGGATTCCCTTGAAGAAGTTGCGGAAGCGGAGATCGAAGCTGAGGACCGTCGCGAAGTAGAGCGCGATGACGATCTGCACGGCCGACGCGGCCAAGTAGTAGAAGCTGACGAAGAACACCCGGAACAGCTCGGGCCGGGTGAAGAGCTGGGTGTAGTTCTCGAACCCGACGGTGTTGCGGTCGGGGCTGACGCCGTCCCAGTCCGTGAAGCTGTAATAGATCATGTTGCCCACCGGGACGTAGGTGAACGTGATCAGCAGCGCCAGAGGGGCCAGCAGGAACAGCCACGGGGTGATCCTGCGCAGCGGATGGTCGTGCCAGGAACGGGTGGGCCGGGCGCCCCGGCGGGGGCGCCGGCCGAGGGGGGCGGCTTGGCGCACGGGTGTCGGCGGCGCTTTGGACGTGGTGTCGGTCATGGCGAACAGGGCCTTTCGTGATCCGTGTCGAGCGTGATGCGGCAGTGGGGCCCGGCCCCGCGAACGGTGCGGGGCCCCGTGCTCGGGTCCGGGTCAGTTGCCGGCGGTGGCGGCCGCGTCGGCCCAGCGCTTGTCGAGATCCTCGAAGTAGTCCTGCAGGGAGCCCTTCTGGGCGCCGCGGGCGATGTCGATCAGCTTCTGCCGGTAGTCCTGCTTGGCGAGGCCGATCTCGGAGGCGTTGTCGATGGCGTTGACCTGCTCGGTCTTGGCCTCGGATCGCTCAACCAGCTTGACATCGTTGTCTTCGTATGGCTTGAGAACATCGGGGAAGCCCATGGAGGACAGGGCGGAGACCCCACCTTCTTCGGCGGCGAAGCCGGACTTCTCGGTGAACCAGTCGATCCAGGCGCGGGCGGCGCTCTTGTTCTCGGAGTGCGCGTTCACGGCCAGCTGGTAGTCGGAGAGCATCGTGGCGCAGAACTTGCCGCCCTTCTGAACCGGAACGGGCATGAAGCCGATGCCGTCCGGGTCATGGCCCGCCTTCCGGGCGGCGTCGCGTATCTGGTTCACGGCCCAGGAGCCGAGCAGCATGCTGCCGATCTCCCCTTTGGCCAGGTCGGTCTTGGACGTCTCCCAGTTGGTGGTCGTGGGGTCCTTCTCGGACATCTTCTCGTGGACGATGTCGTGGAGCAGGGAGTCGAGGACGTTGAGGTCGCTGCCCTTGGCCCATGGCTTGTCGGTGGTGGCGAGCGCGTCGGACGCCTTCGCGTCGCAGCTGACCGAGCCGACACTGTTGGTCCAGGGGCTGCTCAGCGGCCAGCCGTCCTTGAAGTTGGTGTAGTACGGCGTCGCTCCGGTCTTCGCCTTGATCTGCTTCAGATCGCCCAGGAACTGCGCGGGGGTGGTGGGCCAGTCGGTGATGCCGGCCTTCTTCCACACCGCCTTGTTGTAGACGAGGCCGTTGACGGTGCCGAAGTTGGCGATGCCGTATGTCTTCCCCTTGACGTCGGTCTTGCCGGTGAAGCGGTAGGTCCGTGCCATATCCTCGGTGTCGCCCAGAGGCGCGAAGAACTTCGGGTAGTCACCCTTGGCTATCACCGAGGGGATCAGCAGGACGTCACCGTAGTTCTCGGTGTTCATCCGGATCTTGACCTCCCCCTCGTAGTCGGTGATGCCCTGGAACTTCACCGCCACCTTGGGGTAGGTCTTCTTGAACTCGGCGGCGTACTTCTTCATCGTGCCGTCCTGCACCAGGTCGGTGCGGTTGGTCAGCACGGTGATGGTGCCTGACGCCTTGGCGGGGTCCGAGGGCGCGGTGGCGGCCTCCCCCGTCGCGCTCCCTCCTCCGCCACATCCCGCGACGGTCAGCGTCACGGCGGCAAGCAGCGCGGCGCTCAGCGGCTTCTTCCTCATGTGCCCAACTCCTTCCAAGGGTTACGGCTCAGGCCCAGCGGCTGACGGCACTATGTCAGCCCCACGTGAACCGGTAAAGTGATGATTTCCGGCACGATGCCTAATCGTTACCCGCAGAGTCGATAGCCGACGGCAAGTCACCGCTGCAGGCTGCGGAGTTATGTGCGGCGATGATCGCTTCCGAGGACTGGACCGGTTAACCACGTGAGGGTTAGGTTGGCGGGCGATGCGCACGACCAGGGCCTGCGCCTGTCTGATTGGAGCCGCTGATGAAGCACATCGTCCAGCTGACCGAGGGCTGGCACGTGAGTCACGAGGGGAGACTCCTCCAAGCCCGCGTCCCCGGCTGCGTCCACACGGATCTGCTGGCCGCGGGCCTCATCCCGGACCCCTTCCTCGGCACGAACGAGCGCGAGGTGGCGTGGGTGGGTCGGCGGGCATGGACCTATACGCGCCGGTTGGACGACGCCACTTGCGGCTCGACATCACACGAGCGCACCGACTTGGTCTTCGAGGGCCTTGACACTGCCGCCCGCATCGTCCTGGCCGGTCAGGAGCTGGGGCGCACGCGCAACATGCACCGCACCTACCGGTTCGATGTCACGGGCCTCGCGGGCGAACTGGACGTCACGTTCGCCTCTGCCTACGACGAGGCCGCCTCCGTGAAGGCGCAGACGGGCGAGCGGCCGAACGTCTATCCCGAGCCGTTCCAGTACATCCGCAAGATGGCCGCGAACTTCGGCTGGGACTGGGGGCCGACGGTGGTCACCGCGGGCATGTGGCGCCCGGTCCGGCTCGAACACTGGTCGACGGCGCGCATCGAGCGGGTGCGCCCACTGGTGACCGTGGACGGTACGCGCGGCCGCGTGGAACTGCGCGTCGATCTCGAGCGCACCGCCTCGGGCACAGGTCGACCTCTCACCGTGCACGCCACGGTGGCAGGCGCTGCTGCGCGCGTCGACGCGGCTGACAACGCTGTCACGCTCGTGCTCGACATACCGGACGTGCGACTGTGGTGGCCGCGCGGATACGGCGAACAACCCCTGTACGACGTCGAAGTGACTCTCCTCGACGGCGAAGGGGCGCTGGACGGCTGGCAGCGGCGGGTCGGCTTCCGCAGCATCGAGCTGGACCGCGCGGCCGACGAGCACGGCAGCGGGTTCACGTTCGTCGTCAACGGCGAGCGGATCTTCGTACGCGGTGTGAACTGGATCCCCGACGACGTGCTGCCCTCGCGGATCTCACCCGAGCGCTACCGCACCCGCCTGGAGCAGACCGCCGCCGCCAACGTCGACCTGGTCCGCGTCTGGGGAGGCGGCATCTACGAGGACGACGCCTTCTACGACGCCTGCGACGAACTCGGCCTGATGGTCTGGCAGGACTTCCTGTTCGCCTGTGCCGCCTACCCGGAGGAGCAGCCGCTGCGCGGCGAAGTGGAGGCCGAGGCCCGCGACAACGTCGTACGGCTCATGCCGCACCCCAGTCTCGTGCTGTGGAACGGCAACAACGAGAACCTGTGGGGATTCCGGGACTGGGACTGGGAGCAGCCCCTCGCCGGGAACTCCTGGGGCGAGGGCTACTACCTCGGGCTCCTGCCCCGCGTCGTCGCGGAGTTGGACCCCACACGGGCGTACAGCGCGGGCAGCCCTTGGTCCGGTTCCTGGGACCACCACCCCAACGATCCCGACCACGGCACGTACCACTCGTGGGAGGTGTGGAACCGCCAGGACTACACCGAGTACCTGGAAAACGTGCCCCGGTTCGTCTCCGAATTCGGCTGGCAGGCACCCGCGGCGTTCGCCACGCTACGCCGCGCCCTGCCCGGCGAGGACCTCGCGGCCGATTCCCCGGGCATGCTGCATCACCAGAAGGCCGAGGACGGCAACGGCAAACTGAACCGCGGCGTCGAGCGTCATTTCGCCTCGCCCGAGAACGACTTCGACCGCTGGCACTACCTGACCCAAGTCGTCCAGGCCCGTGCCGTCGCCACCGGAATCGAGCACTGGCGCGCCAACTGGCCCCGCTGCGCCGGCACCATCGTGTGGCAGATCAACGACTGCTGGCCGGTCAGCTCCTGGTCCGCGATCGACGGCGACGGTCGCCTCAAGCCGCTCCACCACGAGCTGCGCCGCGTCTACGCCGACCGCCTCCTGACCCTGCAGCCGGGACCTGACGGCCCCGAACTCGTCCTGGACAACCAGGCCACTGAGCCCTGGGACAGTGACGTGACGCTGCGCCTGATGCGGACCGACGGCACGCTCGCCACACGCGTCTCGCTCGGGTTCACGGTGCCCGCACGCGAGGTCCTGCGGCTGCCGGCCCCGCCGGAGGTGCGCCCCGAGGCGGGTGCCACGAAGGAGTATCTGGTGGCCGACGCCGACGGACTGCGCACGCTGCATCTGCCCGTTCGGGACAAGGAGTTCGACTATCCGGCGCCGCGGTTCGACATGGCGGTGGAGACGGTGGGGCAAGACCGGGACACGGTCGATGTCGTCGTCAGTGCGCACACGCTCGTACGGGATCTGCTGCTCCAGCCCGATCGCCTCGCACCGCGGGCAACCGCCGACCGCGGCCTGATCACCTTGCTGCCGGGCGAGCAGACCCGCATCCGTGTGCACGGGGCCGGTGGTGTGGGTGCCAATGCGTTCCGCGCGGCACTCTTCTGTGTGGAACCGGCGTGAGCGCCCCTGTCCCACGTGTCACCATCAAGGACGTCGCGGCGGCGGCCGGGGTCTCCAAGGGAGCGGTGTCGATCGCGTTCAACCACAAGCCCGGCCTTGCCGAGAGCACACGGGAGCGCATCTTCGCCGCCGCCCGGGAGCTGGACTGGGCACCCAACTCCTCGGCCCGGAGCCTGTCGACGCAGCGGAGCGACACGATCGGCCTCGCGCTGTGCCGGCCTGCCCGGCTGCTCGGCCTCGAACCGTTCTACATGGAGTTCATCTCCGGCATCGAGAGCGTCCTGGCCGAGCGGTCGTGTTCCCTGCTGCTGCGTCTGGTCAGCAGCCTGGACGAGGAGATCTCCCTGCAGGAGACCTGGTGGCGGGAACGGCAGGTCGGCGGATCCATCCTGGTCGACTTCCACCAGGACGACCCGCGGGTCGAACCGCTCAAGCAGCTCGGCATCCCGGCCGTGGCGGTCGGCCACCCCGACCTGACCGGCGGCCTCCCCTCGGTCTGGACGGACGATGCCACGGCCATGGCCGAGGCGGTGCGCTATCTCGCCGCTCTGGGCCACCATCGCATCGCCCGGGTCGGCGGCCCGCCCCGCCTGGGGCACAGCGCCATCCGCGAACGGGTCTTCGAAGACACCTTGCGGGAACTGGGCCTGGGTTCCGGCGCCCAGGTGGCGACGGGGTTCGCCGGTGAGGAAGGGGCCCGGGCCACCCGCTCCTTGCTCCTGCGGCCCGAGCGGCCGACCGCGATCGTCTACGACAACGACCTCATGGCCGTGGCCGGGCTCGGAGTCGCCGCCGAAATGGGCATCGCGGTACCGGACGACCTGTCCCTGCTCGCCTGGGACGACTCCCAGTTGTGTCGCCTCACCCATCCGACGCTGTCGGCGATGAGCCACGACGTGCACGGCTTCGGCGCCCAGGTCACCCGCGAGCTGTTCGCCGTCATCGCAGGCCAGGAGGTATCGCTCCTCCCACCCCGGGCCCCCGCACTGACGCCCCGTGCCTCGACAGCCGCACCGCGTCCGCCACGGAGCTGACTCGCGGCGGCCCGTGTCGGCCCTTGAGCCACCGGCTCACCTCAGCGGGGGCGAGGTGAGCTGGTGCTCGCCCGGGGCACCAAGCGGGCGGCGGCCAACTGGAGATGCTCGACAGGCTCCTTGCCGATGGCGGCCAGCAAGGTCCGCGCGGCACAGGCGCCGTACTCGTAGATGTCCCGGGTCAGGGCGGTGAGTTGAGGCCGCACGGCCTGGCTGAAGGGCGAGTCGTCCCACGCCACCAGGGACAGGTCGCGGGGAACCTCCAGGTTCAGCTCCTGGGCGACCGACAGACCCGCGACGGCCATGATGTCGTTGTCATAGACGATCGCGGTGGGACGGTCCGGGGCGATGAGCAGCCTACGGGTGGCCTGTGCGCCGAGCTCACCGGAATAGTCGGTGTGCACCACGGCGGGCTCGGGCAGGCCCGCCTCGCGGCAGCTCGCCTCGAAAGCGGCGTCGCGCACGGTAGTGTGCGCCAGGTGGGCGAGCCCCGCCACCCGCGCCACGCTGCGGTGCCCCAGAGCCGCCAGATAGGCGACCGTTTCCCGGATGCTGGCTCCGTCGTCGGACCAGACGGCGGGGACGTCCCCGGCCGCGTGCGGCGGACCGAGAGCCACCACGGGCATGTCCAAGGCCACGAGTGCGGGGACGCGGGTGTCGTCGTCGTGCAGGTCCACCAGGAGCGCACCGTCCACCCGGCCTTCGCCCCACCACCGCCGGTAGAGCTCTATCTCGTCGTCGTGACTGGTGACGGTCTGCAGCATGAGCGCGATGGAGCGCGGAGCGAGCTCGGACTCGATACCGCCGATGAGTTCCATGAAGAACGGCTCGACGCCGAGGGTGCGTGCGGGCCGGCACACTGCCAGGCCCACGGCTCGGGCCTGCGCGCCGTTCAGCGCACGAGCGGCGCTGCTGGGCCGCCAGCCGACCTCCTGCGCGATGGCCTTGACCCGCGCCCTGGTCTGCGCGGAGACACCCGGCTGGTCGTTGAGCGCGTAGGAGACCGCGACCTTGGAGACCCCCGCCTGGCGCGCGATGTCCGCGATCGTCGGCCGTTTCATGCGCCCTCCTGCTGTACCGGTTCCGCGCTTCAGCGGCCGACCCTACCGGTCGGCCGCTGAAGGACGCTCATCCGGTCATTGAACCAGGGCTCAGATGACGGTGCAGGTCCGGCTGTCGAGAGTGAAGGAGGTCGGCGCGGTGTTCGCGCCGGTGGAGGATCCGTTGAGACCGAAGCTCACGGTGCCTCCGGCGGGGATCGAGTTCGTCCAGGGCTCGGGGGTGATGTGGACACCGGCGCCGCTCTGGACAGCCTTGGCGTTCCACACCGAGTTGATCTTCTGCTGGCCGGGGAAGGCGAAACCGAGCTTCCAGCCGTCGATCCTCTTGTCGGACGTGTTGCGGATGGTGACGTCGGCGTTGAATGAACTGCCCCAGTCACTCAGGCGGTAGGTGACGGCGCAGGCACCCTCGCCCGGGTCGGTGCCCCCGTCGGAGCCGCCGAAGACGCTGGCCTCCTTGGCCGTGGACTTGATGCCGTTGGCCCCCTCGAACAGCCTCTTGCCCCAGTCGGTCAGCCGGCTCGCGTCGAAGTTCTGGACCAGGTCGAGGTACTCGACGCCGCTGCCGTTGCCGCTCCAGGACCAGCCCAGGTAACCGATGCCCTTCGACTGGGCGGTGGCCATGATGGCGTCCTCGTCCGGATTGCCGTCGGAGTGCATGTCGCCGAACTCGCCCACGACAATGGGCAGTTTGGCGGCGGTGAACCGGTTGAGGTAGTCGCTGACCTCGGCGGGGGTGTCGTAGACGCCGTACATGTGGACGTCGAAGAGAGTGTTGCGGTCGGGGTCCGCGGCGAGTACGGCGGCGGCGTTGTCGCGCATGGTGAAGGACCAGTCCTGGCCCCAGTTGGGGGCGTCGACCATGAGAGTGTGCTCCAGCCCCGCGGACCGAAGCCGGCCGATGGCGCTCTTGGTGTCGTTCGTCCAGGCGGTGTAGTTGGTGTTGCCGTGCGGCTCGTTGCCGATGTTGACCAGGACGTACTTCTCCTGACCGACGAGCGCGTCCCTAACGCTGAGCCAGTAGTCGACGGCCTTGGACAGCGGCACGGCGGCGCCGGCTTCGCCGTAGCCGGTGGTGTCGTGGGCTTCCAGGACGCAGATCAGCCGGTTCGCCTTGCACTGGGAGACGACTCTGGTGACATCCGCGGTGTCCTTCTTGCTCCACTGGTCCCCGGTGCCCAGCACCACGCGCACGGTGTTGGCACCCTTGGCCTTGATGTCCTTCAGCGCCTGGTCGGTCTTGTCCGGGTACCAGGTGTGCGCGTGGTTGACGCCGCGCATCACGAAGTCCTTGTTGTTGGCGTCCAGCAGTCGGCCGTCCTGGATGTGGAAGCCGGGTGCGTCGGCCGCCTGCGCGGACGGGGCGGTGGCCAGGGGTGCGGAGCAGGCGGCGAGGAGGGTTCCCGTCGCGACGGCGGCTCGTATGCGTCTCATCTACGGCTCCTGGTTCGATGGGTGTGCCCTGATCTCGGGCAGCCCGAATCGGCGGCCCACGGCACGACGTGTCATCAGGGGCGGTGCGCGCCGCACCCGCTGCACCGCGGGCGCGGTTGACCAGGACGCCTGGTTCGGCGCCTGGTGAACCGCTGCCCGGGCGGTGCGGCGCACCGGGGGCAGCGGCGTCCGAGCGGGACCGCGAGGGGTCCGTCGGCACGCCCGCCGGCCTGCGACAAGCAGAGGACAGCGGGCCGGTGCTCGTGGTTCCGCCCGGCGACGGCCACGACACTAGGGGGCGTGCGGCCGGAGCACAACGCTCTGAACGGAACCGGTTAAGTATTTATGAACGGAGCCAGTCCCCCGTTCCCGCTACCAGGCACCAGGCCGGTACCGGCGGCCGGCGTGCGGCGCGACAGCGCACGGGCAGCCGCCGCCGCGCCGACCAGCCCGGCGTCCTGCTCCAGTGCCGCGGCGCGGACCTCAAGACCCCGCACGAAGTCCAGCGTGGCGTAGGCGTCGAGGTGGCGCCGCAAGGGCGCGAACAAGAGGGGGCCGGCCTGCGCCACGCCGCCGCCGATGACTGCTACGTCGATCTCGACGAGGCAGGCCGTCGCGGCGATACCCGCCGCCAACGCCTGTGCGGCCCGGTCGAACGCGGCCAGGGCGCGGGCGTCGCCCTGTCTGGCGGAGGCGGCGACCGCCGCAGCCGTCGCGGCCTCACCCTCGGGCGGCGTCCACCCTGCGGCCAGCGCCTGCCGGGCGATCGAAGTCCCACTGGCCAGTCCTTCCACACAGCCTCTGGCCCCGCACGGACAGACGCTCCCGTCGAGGTCGACGCTGATGTGACCGATGTGCCCGGCATTGCCGGAACGGCCCGGATGCAGGCGGCCGTTGAGGACGAGGCCCCCACCGACGCCGGTGGAGACCACCATGCACAACGCGTTGTCGATGCCCCGCGCAGCCCCCTTCCAGTGCTCCGCGGCCGTCATCGCCACCGCGTCCCCGATCAGCACGGGCTCGAGCCCCGCGAACAGCAAAGGATGCGCCCGCACCGCACTCACCAACGGAAAGCCTCGCCAGGCCGGGATGTTGACCGGACTGACGGTGCCCTCCGCGGTGTCCACCGGACCCGCGCTGGCGACACCGAAGCCACGGATGACACCCCACGCCGGGTCCTGGGCCAGCGCGTCCAGCACGGCGCCGACCGCTCCCATCATCACGCCCGCCGACTCTTGCGCCGGGGTGGGCCGTTGGACGCGCCGCGTCACCCGTCCGTCCGCATCGACCAGGGCTCCGGCGATCTTCGTGCCCCCGATGTCCAAAGCCGCGTACATGACCCTCCCCATCCGGCACGGCCAGAACGGCACGCACCCCCAAGCACAAGTGACAACGTTGCCACGAGGATACTTAACCGATTCACTTCCGGTGGGCACCAGGCCGCCGACAGCCGGTTGCCGGCAGGTGGGCGTGGCCGAGGCCTGGGGTCACATCTGCTACGAGGAATCCACGGGACGGTCACCGTCGCGGCGATCCGGCTCTGGCTGCACCCGCGACCGCCGCCGCGCCACGTGGCCGGTTCGCGTCCTGTTCGTCCTCCGTTCCCCTCCCGAAAGATGGGGGCTTGCCAGGAAAGCGCACCTGTCGAGTGAGGAATCCACGATGACCAGGAACGCGAACGGCACCACGACACCGCAGCAGGGCTCCGAGGGCCGGAGCCCGGAGGAGATCACGGCGCTGCTCGCCGGGGCCGCCGACCCGGAGCAGCGGCTTGCCGTCCACCAGGAGCTCTACACCGATGTGACCAACCTCGCCACGGCGGAGAACGTGCTGGTCTATCCATCGCTGCGGGACAATGTCTACGACAGGCTGGGCGTCCTTGAGCAGAAAGACGTCAAGTACGCCCCGTCGTACGGCAGCCCGGGCCTCCGCCACCGCATCGCGGACATGCTCCGTCCGATGCTCGCGCCGGACCTGAAGAGCGAGGACATCTTCGGCACATCGGGTGCATCTGCCGCTCTGGAGTGCCTGGCATTCGCGCTCAAGGACGGCGGGATCCTGCGGAGCGGTGACCGGGTGCTGCTGCCCGCCCCCTACTGGCAGGGCTTCAACTGGTCTTTCGAGCAACGGCCCGAACTGGTCACCGTTCCCGTTCATCTCCGGGAGAGAGGCAAGGAGAACTTCGAGCTCACCCTGGCAGATCTGCAACACGCCTACCGGACCCAGCCGGAGCCGCCGAAGCTGCTCGTCCTCACCAACCCCAACAACCCGCTGGGCGACAACTACGACAAGGACCTGCTGGAGAGCATCTACCGGTGGGTGCTCAACGAGACGGGCATGCACATCATCTCCGACGAGATATACGCACACTCCCAACTCGCTTGGGCTCAGCCTGGGTTCGTCAGCGCCCTGGCACTGGACGCCTACCAGCACAGCCCGGAGGCGCAGAACCGGATCCACGTCGTCTATTCATTCGCCAAGGACTTCGGGATGTCGGGCCTCAAGGCCGGAGTCGTGATCTCCAAATCGCCGGTGGTCCATCAGGCCATGCAGGGCATCAAGGACAAGCAGAACTCCCTCTCCTGGTTCAGCCCGTTCGACTCGCTCAAGCACTTCGTCATCGGGAAGATGCTGGAGACCACCATCGACGGCAAGAGTTATCCGCTCGAGCTGATGAAGCAGTACCGGGACTGGCTGACGACCGCGTTCCAGGAAACGCGCCGTGCCCTCGATGACGGCGGAATCCCCTACCGCTACCGCGAAGGGCAGAACGCGGCACAGTTCTTCTGGCTCGACCTGCGCGCCTATCTGCCGCCGGCGGGCACGGCCGTGATCCCGCCGGAGATCGGTCCGCACTTCCCGCAACTGGACCGCGTACCGCAGCCGTTCGCCGAGATGAGCGCGGAGGCCGAGAAGCACGGGACGGTCGCCCTGCCGATCCTCTTCCCGAACATCTCCAGCGAGGAGGAGTGGCTGCGCTGGTACATCGCCACGTACGCACAGGTACAGCTGCTCCCGGGGCAACTCCTGTCGTGCGCCGAGCCGGGCTACTTCCGGCTGTGCTACACCGCCGTCGACACCACCCACGTCATCGCGTCAATACAGAGGTTCGCTGACCTTCTGGCTCCCTGGGGGAACGGCGGCCGCTGACGCGCCCAGTGCGGGGAGCGGCCGACGAGGCGGGCCCCGGTCCACTGCGAGGGGGCTCTGCCGATCTCATGGTCCACCAGCAGCAGACGCTCCAAGGACCTCAAGACCCGCCGGACAGGGCCTAGGCGGAATTTCGTGCCGGTCGTGGTCAGGTGGTCATCGGTGTCGTGGTTGGCTGTGGGAATGCCCTGGACATGCGGGTTCTGCCCACGTCGAAGGACGTGCTGGTCCCAGCTGGCACGTCGAGCTCGGGTTCCGGCGGCCGAGCCTGAGCGTGTTGGATCCGCTCGGTCTCGCGCCGTAGCTCCTCTCTTCTTCGATCATGAGCCAGGCAGCCTTGTGGGGAGTGAGCTGAACGAGCGGAGTACGGAATGCCGTTGGTACATCGTGAGCAGTTCCCGGTCCTGGTCGAGCGGTTCTTGCTCTGGTTGCAGGAAGCCGACGAGGGCGTGATCGACGACTGGCCCGATGGCGCGGACGGGCTGGTCTCGGCGCAGCACGGGCGAGTGGACATCAAGTCGGGAGGCCATACCCACACAGCGGTGTTCACTATCGAGGTCTGGGACTCACCGCCGGAGCCGGATCGCACCACCTCCTGGGAGGCGACCGGGGAGGCGGAGCTGGACTCCGTGACGGGGCAGCTTCAGTTCCATACGGCTGGCGGGCCGGACGAGAACGAGATCGACCTCGGCATCGCGAACAGGCGATGGCGGCTGCGCGCTCATGTGGTGGGGCAGGAAGAGGTCACGGCCCTCGCTGAGCAGGGCGTGCCCGAGGGGGTGGAGCGATTCCTGCTGCAGTTCTGGCCGGTGTGACGGTTCCTGTTGGCGGGGCCCTCTCCCACGGAACGTGCAGGTAATCACACCTTGATCAGGGAACCGTCGTCCCGGGGGCCGACGGTGAGGCGTCGACAGGGGCCCCGCACGCGCGCATGCGCACCAGTGCGGGGCCCCTGTCTGTCCCGTCGGGGAGAGAGTCAGTTCCCCTCGGTCTCAAATGTGCGCAGCAGATCGGCGGCGACGCTCACGGCGATGGTCGCGGGTTCCTTGCCGGTGATGTCCGCCAGGCCGATGGGGGTCTTGATGCGGTCGATGGTCGCCTCGTCGTGGCCTCCCTCGGTGGCGAGGCGGTTGCGGAACCGTACCCACTTGGCCGCCGACCCGATCAGGCCGATGGATCCGAGATGGGGGGTGCGCAGGGCGGCGTCGCACAGCGCTGCGTCCTCGGCGTGATCATGGGTCATGATCAGGACGTGGGTGCCGCGCGGCAGTTCCGCCAGCACCTCCTCGGGCAGCAGCAGTCTGTGGTGCACATGCACCTGCCCCACCGCGTCCGCCAGCACGCCGAGCCGCTCCTCGGCGAGGATGTCGGAGCGGGTGTCGATCAGATGCAGGTCGAGGTCCTGACGTGCCAGGATGCGCGCGAGTTCCAGCCCGACGTGCCCGACGCCGAAAATCGCCACCGCCCGTACCACCGGCAGCGGTTCGAGCAGCACCGAGACCGTGCCTCCGCAGCACTGCACGCCGTGCTGGTTGGTCACCTTGTCGTTCAGCGCGAAATCGATCAGCTCCGGCTCCGGCTTGGACACGGCGATCATCTCCCGGGCCCGGTCGATCGCCACGGCCTCCACATTGCCGCCACCGATCGAGCCCCACGTCTGGCTCTGCCCCACGACGAGTTTCGCACCGGCCTCGCGCGGGGCATGCCCCCGCACGGCCGCGACCGTTGCGAGCACGCCGGGCTCCCGGCGTGCCCGCAACCGTGCGACCGCGGCGACCCACGTCATGTCAGGCACCACTCAGCGTTTTCATTTCGCTTTGCATCCTGCCGCTTTGGATCTTGCCGTCGGCCGCAAGACCGTGGCTGGCAGAGTCGTCGCCGACGACCCCGTTCCCCGGGACATCACCCTGGCGCGCCGACTGGATCGCCCAGTACACCGCTTCCGGCGTCGCCGGCGAGGCCAGCTCGACGCTGACCCCGCTCGGGCCGAACGCGGCGGCGGCCTGCCGCAGCGCCTCGCGCACCGAGAACGCCAGCATCAGCGGGGGCTCCCCCACCGCCTTGGACCCGTAGACCGCGCCCTCCTCGGTGGCGTTCTCCAGGAGCATGACGTTGAACTCCTGGGGCATCTCCGAGAAACTCGGCAGCTTGTAGGTGCTCGCCGCCTGGGTGAGGAGCCGGCCGCGGTTCGGCCCCTCCGTGGCGTCCCAGCGCATGTCCTCGAGGGTCAGCCAGCCCGCGCCCTGCACGAAACCGCCCTCGACCTGACCGATGTCGATCATCGGGGACAGGCTGTCGCCGACGTCGTGCACGATGTCCACCCGTCGGATGCGGTACGCGCCGGTGAAGCCGTCCACCTCCACCTCGGCTGCCGCCGCGCCATGCGAGAAGTACTTGAACGGCGAGCCCCTGAAAGTCTTCGCGTCCCAGTGCAGTCCCTCGGTCCGGTAGAAACCGGCCGCCGACAACTGCACCCGCTGAAAGTACGCGGTCCGCACCAGGTCGTCCCAGGCCAGTTCCCGGTCGCTGCCCAGCGTGCGCGCGATGCCCTCGACGATGCGTACGTCCGAGGCGCCGGACCCCAGTTGGGTGGCGGCCACCTGCAGCAGCCGGTCGCGCAACTGCTCGCAGGCGTTCTTCACCGCCGCGCCGTTGAGATCCGCCCCGGCGCTGGCGGCGGTGGCAGAGGTGTTGGGCACCTTGTCGGTACGCGTCGGGGCAAGGCGCACCTTGTGCAAGGGGATGCCCAGTGTGGTCGCGGCCACCTGGAGCATCTTGGTGTGCAGGCCCTGGCCCATCTCGGTGCCGCCATGGTTGATCAGGACCGAGCCGTCCTTGTAGATCAGCACCAGCGCGCCGCCCTGGTTGAAGGCGGTGAGGTTGAACGAGATGCCGAACTTGACGCCGGTGACCGCCAGGGCCCGCTTGGTGTGGGCATGCGCGGCGTTGAAGGCGGCGATCTCACGCTTGCGGTCGGCGACGCCGCCGTTGTCCAGGGTCTTGTGCCAGACGGCGGAGATCCGTTCGTGCTGGAGGACCTGCTGTCCGTACGGTGTGGACTGACCCTGCTGGTAGAAGTTGCGCTCCCGCAGGTCCATCGGATCCAGGCCCAGCAGGGGCGCGCACCGCCCCATGATGTCCTCGATCACCAGCATCCCCTGCGGTCCGCCGAAACCACGGAAGGCAGTGTTGGAGACCTTGTTGGTCTTGGCGATGCGGCCGGCGATGCGGGCGTTGGGGATCCAGTACGTGTTGTCGATGTGGCACAGGGCGCGGGCCACCACCGGCTCGGAGAGGTCCAGGCTCCAGCCGCCGTCCGCGGTCAGGGTGGCCTCCAGGGCCCGGATCCGGCCGTCGGCGTCGAAGCCGATCTTCCATGCGGCGTGGAACCCGTGCCGCTTGCCGGACATCGTCAGGTCCTGCGTGCGGTTGAGCCGCAGCCGGACCGGCCGGCCGGTCAGCTTGGCGCCGAGCGCGGCAATGGCCGCGAACCCGTGCGGCTGCATCTCCTTGCCGCCGAAGCCGCCGCCCATCCGCAGGCACTGCACGGTCACCTCGTGACTGTGCAGACCCAGGACGTGCGCGACGATCTCCTGGGTCTCCGAGGGGTGCTGGGTGCTGCTCTGGACGAACACCTGCTCGGCCTCGTCGATGTGGGCCAGCGCCGCGTGCGTCTCCAGGTAGAAGTGCTCCTGGTCGGAGAACTGGAAGTCACCGGTGAACACATGCGCCGCATCGGCGAAGCCCGCGTCGACATCGCCGGTCAGCATCAGGGGCCGGGCACCGTGGAAACTGTCGGCCGCCATGGCGTCCTGCAGAGTGACCACGGAGGGCAGTTCGTCGAGGTCCACCTCGACGGCCGCCGCTCCGAGCCGGGCCGCCTCAAGGGTCTCGCCGAGCACCCAGGCGACCGCGTGGCCGTGGAACATGACCTCGTCGGGGAACAGCGGTTCGTCGTGCTTCATCCCGGCGTCGTTGACGCCGGGCACATCAGCACCGGTGAGCACGCGGACCACGCCGGGCACACTGAGTGCGGGCTCGGTGCGCAGCGCGGTGATCCTGCCATGGGCCTTCATGACCTGGACCGGGTACGCGTGCAGCACGTCCTTGGTGCGCTGGACCAGGTCGTCGGTGTACAGCGCGGCGCCGGTGACGTGCAGGACGGCGCTCTCGTGCGGCATGGAGACGCCGACGACCGGCTTTTCGGGACGCTCGGACAAATGACTCATGACGACACCGCCTCGGTGGTCTGTGCGTGCAGCTTCAGCAGGCTCTGGCCGAGCATCGCGGAGCGATAGCCGGCGCTGGCGCGGTGATCGTTCATCGGCGTGCCCTCGGCCCGCAGCACCAAGGCCGCATTCTCGACAGTCTCCGCCGTCCACGGCCTGCCCTCAAGGGCCGCCTCGGTGGCCAGGGAGCGGATCGGGGTGGCGGCCACGCCGCCCAGGCCGATGCGTGCCTTGCGTACGACGCCGTCCTCGATGTCGAGCGCCAACGCGACCGCCACGCTGGAGATGTCGTCGAAGCGCCGCTTGGCGATCTTGTGGAAGGCGGCGACCGGGGACAGCGGCAGCGGAACGCGCACCGCACGGATCAGCTCGCCGGGACGGCGCACGCTCTGCCGGTAGCCGGTGAAGTAGTCCGCCAGCGGGACCTCGCGCTCACCGTCGGCGTCGGCGAGCACCACCGCTGCTTCGAGGGCGAGCAGCACCGGCGGACTGTCACCGATGGGTGAGCCAGTGCCCAGGTTGCCGCCGAGGGTCGCGCCGTTGCGGATGAGGCGCGACGCGAACTGCGGGAACAGCTGGGCCAGGAGCGGGACTTCACCGTCGAGGCGGCGTTCGATCTCGGTGAGCGTCAGTGCCGCCCCGATCTCGATGTGGTCGGATTCGACGCGCAGCTCCCGCAGTTCGGGCAGCCGGTCGATGGCGACCACGCAATCCGCCCGCCGGGAGCGGATGTTGACCTCGACGCCCCAGTCCGTGGACCCGGCCACCACCACCGCGTCGGGCCGCTCGCGCAGCAGCCGCAGCGTTTCGGCCAGGGTGTTCCTGCGCAGGAACACCCTGCCGTCCTGCCTGTACTCGGTGGCGACCGGCGCCGGCGCGGACTGCTCGCGGCGTTGCGCCAGCGGGTCCTGGTCGGTGGGCGTACCGACGGCGAACGCGGCATCGCGAATCGGGCGATAGCCGGTGCAGCGGCACAGGTTTCCGCTCAGCGCGTGCAGGTCGAAGCCGTTCGGACCGTGCTCGGCGTCGGTGCCTTCAGCCGCGCCTGCGCCTGAGCCACCGCCCGAGTCCGCGCTGTCCGCGCTGTCGCCCGCGTCCGCGTGGACGCAGCGGTCGGGGCGGTAGTACTCGGCAGCCATGCTGCAGATGAATCCCGGTGTGCAGTAGCCGCACTGGGAGCCACCGCGGACCGCCATCTCCTCCTGCACCGGGTGCAGTACGCGCGGCCTGCCGGATTCGTCGACGGAGGCCAGACCCTCGGAGGTGATGATCTCCTGGCCGTCGAGAGCCGCGGCCGGCACCAAGCAGGCGTTGACCGCGACCCAGTCGGTCGCCTTGGTCACCCCGGGCCGGGCCACCAGCACCGAACAGGCGCCGCATTCACCCTCGGCACACCCCTCCTTGGTACCGGTGAGACCCCGCTCACGCAGGAAATCCAGCACGGTGGTGTGGCACGCGGCCGGTGAGATCGGTGCTTCTTCCCCATTGACCGTGATCCGCGGCGCCGTCATGACAGGCCATCGATTCGGTGCGCCATCGGTCGATTCATCATGTTCGCCAATTTCAGGCAGCTTTCTGTGTTCACACGCGCCGTGTAAATGAAACGGCGCACGACAGCACGCAGCAGTGACGTGCAGGAAAGTGGTGGTGGCGGGGAGACCCCGCAAGGTGCCGCGGACGGGCGACCACGAATGCGCCCCGGACGAGCACATCCGGGCACATCAGAACGGCGTACTCAGGCGCCGTGCGCGATCCGACCCGGGACCCAGACCGTGCGCTGGGCGAGGCGACCAAGATCAGAGCTGGTGTTCATCCGCTGGTCGCCCCCTTTCGATAGTGACAGATCGACAGCCACCGCAAACTAGTGGCTGGGGCCACCGGGGTCAAGAGGCCGACCTCTGTAGCTGCTTGCGAGACAGCTCCTGGCCCACGTCGACGGATCGGCAGGAACACCGCCGAGCACCGGCCCCTCTCGGAGCAGCGGGGCCTTGGGCTCGACCGGGTGGGCGGCCCGCTCGGGGCCCAAGTCCCTCGGCGAGAGGTCGTACGAGTCGCTGTTTGTCGGCCGCAGAGACGCCAGGTCCGGGAGCGAAGGCGCAGCCCCACCGACTCCACCCCGCACAGCCGTACTGAGGGTCTGGCCGTCCGACAGCGCGACGTCGAAGACCACGGCGACAGGCGGCAACCTCCCGGGCTCCCGCGACGACTACGGCACGCGGGACGACAACACCCGGCATTCAACGATGAACACCAGGGAGCCGACCATGAGCCGAGCACGTTCACGAAGACTGCACGTCACGCTGGCCGTGCTGGCCGTCACGGCCGCCAGTGGTGCGGCGCTGACGCTGCCGACGGCGTCGGCGCAACCCACGGCCGCGGCCGCGGCCGGCAGCGCCACCGGCTACGCGACACAGAACGGCGGAACCACCGGCGGCGCGGGCGGGCAGACGGTGCGGGCCACGACGGGCACCGCGATCCACACCGCCCTGTGCAACCGCGCCGCCGACGACACCCCGATCACCATCGAGGTGGAGGGGACGATCAACCACGCCAACACCGCGAAGGTGTCGGGCGACAGCTGCAACACCGCCGCCGGCGTGATCGAGCTCAAGCAGATCAGCAACGTCACGCTCATCGGCGTCGGCAGCGGCGCCGTCTTCGACCAACTGGGCATCCACATACGGGAGTCCAGCAACATCATCATCCGGAACGTGACCGTCAAGAACGTCAAGAAGTCCGGCTCCCCCACCTCCAACGGCGGCGACGCCATCGGCATGGAGAGCGACGTCCGCAACATCTGGGTCGACCACACGACCCTGCAGGCCTCGGGCGGGGAGTCGCAGGGCTACGACGGGCTCTTCGACATGAAGAACAACACGCGGTACGTGACGCTGTCGTACAGCATCCTGCGCAACTCCGGGCGCGGCGGCCTCGTCGGATCCAGCGAGAGTGACGTCTCCAACAGCTACATCACCTACGACCACAACAAGTACGAGAACATCGACTCGCGCACGCCTCTGCTTCGCGGCGGCACGGCCCACATCTACAACAACTACTACACCGGCCTGAACGAGTCCGGCATCAACTCCCGTGCCGGAGCCAAGGCCAAGGTGGACAACAACTACTTCAAGAACTCCAAGGACGTCCTGGGCACCTTCTACACCGACGCGGCCGGCTATTGGCAGGTCAGCGGCAACACCTTCGACACGGTGACCTGGTCCCCCGCCGACGACGAATACCGCCCGGCAGGCCCCAACCCGACGTCCAACACCACGGTGAGCATCCCCTACTCCCACTCCCTCGACAGCGCCACCTGCGTGCCCAGCATCGTGAACAGAACCGCGGGAGCCGGCACAGGCCTCAAGGTGTCCGACGGCACCTGCTGAACACAGCAGCCGTCCTGACGGCACGGCCAGCGGGAGACCGCCGCACCGTCAGGACGGCAACGCCACGCCAGCTGTCCACCCCGCGGTTCGCAACACCGGTATGGGATCTTGGGGTTTCCCGGTGCGCCAGCGTGATCAGCGGCATGGCGGCACCTGGATCTGGTCAACTGCATCGCCCACACAGCCTGGTTGGGCATGCTCAGTCACACCTGCCCATGGCTGACTGCTCCGGGCATGACGGGCTCGTGGCACCCACTTGGTCAGCGTCAGCGGGTGGGCGGGCGCTGAGAGACGCGTCGCCTGCGTCGAGGGCCGTGCTGTCGCCGCTGTTCTGTTCCGCTCGGGCGGCAGCGCAGGTGACGGGACGTCGTGGGAAGGCATGCCGGTGGGCGCCGGCGATGAGGAACCACGACGCGGACACGGTGGTTTGGGCCCGCGGTGCGGCCGTGAGCGCGGCGGACTGCAGGAGGGTGGGCAGACCCGCGAAGAGCAGCCCCCATCTGACGATCGGGATGAGGCTCACGGTCGTGAACTCGCCCGTCGCGGCCAGTGCTACGAATACCAGTGCCAGCGCGGCGGTGTTGCCGGCGAACACCACGGCCGACGGCGCGGCCCCTGCGCTCCGCGGGGCCGACCGTCCCGGACCGGCGGGAGGACGTGGTCTTTGCGACGTGATTCACGGCCGGGACGTTAGACCTATACATTGATGTCAAGGTCAAGTCGATGGAGAGCAGGGCGCAGCTTGAAGATCAGTGAGCTGTCTCAGCACACAGGGATCAGCAGCCGCTCGCTGCGCTATTACGAGCAGCAGGGCCTGCTTCACCCCCGCCGTCTCCCCAACGGTTACCGGGACTACTCCGAGGGATCTGTCGCATGCGCGGAGCGGGTTCGCGACCTGCTCCGGTCCGGTCTCGGCACCGAGGCCATCAAAGGCATCGGATGCTGCTTCACCGGGTCGGGCGCGTCGCTGCGGGCGACGGTGGACTCGGAGCTCGCCGCCAGCCTGGCCCACGAGCTCGCCAACATCCAGAGTCGGATCGACACACTCACCCGGAACCGCGACGCCATCCAGACCTACCTGTCTGAAGCACGTCTCACAGAGGATTGAGCCCGCACCCGCCGAGCGGCCGGCCCATCCGGCATGTCCGACGGCACCAGTCCGCATCGCCGACCAGGACCTGATATCCACTATGCGTTCTTATTCCTCGGCCAATCCATCGCGTGACGCCGCTGCGGCATCTCCGAGGGCCGTGCCCCCGGCAGTGGAGGACAGTCACGTACACAGCTCCGAGTCGCTGTCCATCAGTGAACTCGCTCGCCGGTGCCAAGTGAGCACGCGGTCGCTGCGGTATTACGAGGAGCAAGGCCTCCTGTTCCCCGCACGCAACGCCGCAGGGCATCGCCGGTACCAGGCCAGGGACGCCGACTGCGTCGGTTTCATCCAGCGCTTGTACGGCGCGGGCCTGCCGAGCGACCTGATCCGCACAGTGGTCCAGGAGTGGAAACTCCCCGACTCCGCACCCCGTATCGAGGCACTGCTGCGCACGCGGCACGCCGAACTCTCCCTTGAGGCGGAAGAACTGCACGCCAAGCTGACCGGCCTGGAAGCCGTGCTGAACGCCGTGACCGGCGACAGCTGACTTGCCCTTCACACCAGTGTGAACGTCTACCTTCCAGGCATAGGCCCCGGAGAGAAGAAAAGGGCCCATACAGGGAAGACGGCCGAATGAGCAGCTACATGCTGGCGCAGCTCCAGCTCAAGTACGGTTTCGCGAACCTGGCGCGCTACGAGGCCGCCATGGCGACAATCCGCGAACTCTTCGAATCCCAGGGCATCACGCTCGTCGCAGGCACGGTGACGCAGGTCGGACCGCTGTACGAGGCGTTCAATCTGTGGGAGATCGAGGACCAGGGCCACTTGGAACGCGCACTTCAAGCCATGACGCTCGGCGATCCCCGCGCCCTGGAAGCCATGGGTGAGCTGGACGCCACAGTGGAGCACGAACAGACGCGGTTTCTCCGATCACTCGCCTTCGCGAGGACCCCGACCACCGCGAGAGGCTTTCAGGCAGGCGCGCCCCAGCAGTGAGCCTTCTACAACCTCACGCTGACGCGTGGTGACGGATGAGGACGCTTCACCACGTTGGTCCTGTGGCTGGTGCCGCAGCGGAGCTTTCGCAAGATTCGCCGGCTCTCGAGACGCCGGCGGCACGGTCCGCACGGGGCGTACTGGGGACGATGGGAGACCCTTTCCACTGGCCGAAGAGCGGTGGTCCGGTCCCGCACGAAAGGTCCGCGCACTCGTCGAGCAGGCCATGGCCATCCTCAAGTCCTGGCAGCTCCTCCGAAAGCTTCGCTGCTCCACGGCCCGAGTCACCGCCTGCCCTTGCCCGAGCAGTCCTCATCCTTCAAATGTCCAGGTCAAGCCGCTGACGGCGAGCCTCCTTGAATCGAACTGCACACTTGGACCGTGATCATCCTCTTCGCCTTGAACGCGATTCTCGCCGCGGGTGGCGTCTTCTCCGCGATACTCGCCGCACTCCGTCCTTCGGCGCTCGTCACGAAGGGCGCCGAAAGCGTCGGTGTTCGCTTCTACGCACAGATGTACGCGGCCAAAGCCGTCCCACTCTGCCTGCTCGCCGCCGTCATTCCGTTTCTCGCCACGGGAGTCGTACCCGGCCTGTGCCTGTTCGGTGCAGCCCTCTCCCAGGCCATGGACGCAGCAATCGGACTGGGACAACGCAACCTGCGCCAGATCGTCGGCAGCACCGTTGCAGCCGTCGTGCATGCCCTGGTCGGCATCCTGATTTGGTGACGCGAGCGCGCTCGTGCCGTTCCTGTCGCGCTGAGATCATCGTGTTGCCCACGTGCGCCGCGGCCTGGGGAAGCGGACTGTCGGATGGGACGGCGGGTGCGCGCTCATGGAGCAACAGCAGGCCAGGCGCTGGTTCGCACTTCTTGGTACAACGCGTGGAGGGGCCCGGGTGCCGTGTGGCACCCGGGCCCCGAAGGAACTGCTACACCATCTGCCGGCCCTGCTACTGCGCCGGCCTTCTGTGTCCGCCGACCCGACCTGGGAGTTGTCGGGATTGCGGGGATCGCGGTTGCTTGACCGGAGACCACCTCACTATCGATGTCCTGCGGTACCCGGGCTCAACACGTCCGCCCGGGCGATCCTGATGGCGCTCGGCTCCTCCGTTCTTCCCTCTTGAACACTTACTCACCTACGGGGAACCGCATACTGCTGGGTGATGCGAACCACTGGTGACCTGATGGAGCGTCACCCTTCGGCAGCCAGCCCCGTCGCCTCTCCTGCATCTGCTCTGGCTTAGAACCCCACTGCCGAACTTCCCGGTGCGCGCGTCCGCAGCCGACGCCTTCACCGAGGTGCTGCTCACTTACCTGCACTGCTGGATACCGCGAACTGCACTTGCTCGTACTGCGGTCCTGCTCACGGCGGCCCCTGATCACTGCGGGCCACCCGGTCCGGCGGTCAGTCCCGTCACCGTCCTGCAACCGCTCTGGCTCCGGAACTCCACCACCGCACCGTCCTGCGTACTGCACTTGCGGGTCCTGCTGCCCGGCAGTTCATCTCTGCCGGGCCCTGCTGTCTCTCTGGGCTACGAGAGAAACCATAACCACACCACCGCCCAATGTCTACTCCAGCCAACATAGATTTCCGCATGTTCGACAGTGAGGTAGTCGACCTCGAACAGAACGGGAAGCGTGGGCGGAGGCCTCTGTCGTGTCCAAGTGGTGTGACGACGCGGTGGTCGGCGGCGGTGCGGTGGCGCCAGTTCGTGGCCAGCGCAGCGATGAGTTTTCCCGCCTGGCTCCGTCTGACCTAGTGGCGGGCCCCGGACGCTAACAACCCATTCGGCACCGAAAACTCCTGAACAGGCGGTCTCCATGATGGACAAACAGTTCACCGCGACCCTGCGGAAGAGCCCGAACAAAGGCGGCTGGACCTACGTCGTATGGCCCGAATCAGCCGAGTTCTTCGGCACCCGCGGCCTCGTGAAAGTCCGGGGCACGATCGACGGCCATCCCTTCCAGAGCTCGTTCATGGCTCTGGGGGACGGCACGCACAAGTTGCCCGTGAAGGCGGACGTACGCAAGGCGATCGGCAAAGGGGAAGGAGACACCGTGACCATCCGCCTGGAGAAGCGAGTGGATGCCTGACTCCGCAAACAGCAGCACCTACGACAGCCGCGCCCTCACCCGCTACCCGGGGGGGGTGGCGGAGGATCTACTTCTACGGCCCAACAAGCACACCTCACAAGGCCGGCCCTTCACCCTCCTCCTCCTGGTAGGAGTATCGCTGCTCACGCCAGACCTCGCCGAGGTTGTGATAGCCGCGCTCCTCCCAGAATCCGCGGCGGTCCTGTGTCATGTATTCGATGCCCCGCACCCATTTCGGGCCCTTCCAGGCGAACAGGCTGTCGGGGACCACCAGACGCACCGGGAATCCGTGCTCCGGTGTCAGGGACTCCCCGTTGCGGAACCGTGCCAGGAGAGTGCGATCGGACGCGAATTCGTGCTGACGGAGGTTGGCACTGTAGCCGTAGTCGGCCCAGACCATTACGTGGGTCACATCGGGTGCGGGAGGGGCAAGCGCCAGCAGCGTCGTCGCGGCGACACCCGTCCATTCACTGCCCGTGACGGACTTGCCGGAGACGCAATGGAGGTCGGCCACGACTGAGGTCAGGGGCAACTCGACGAACTCCTCGAAGTTCCAGCTGTACTTGTCGCCGGAGGCCGTGGCGCCGAAGATCCGGAACTCCCAGCGCTCGGGCCTGAACCTCGGAACAGGACCGTAATGGCGCACCGGCCACCCCTGCACCAAACGCTGCCCCGGGGGAAGAGCCGCATGCTCGCGGGCATGGGGAAGCGGCGGGCCTGGCACCTCGTCCGGCTGACCGCTGTTCCAGTCAAACCGCTGCCATCGGCCGAGCTTTCGGCGGGTGTCAAGGGTGTCGTCATGGTCGGCGCCCAGCCTCTCGGTCTGGTCCGCCAGCAACTCGGACAACGCAAGGTTGGCCTTACGGGCGAGGCGCTCCGCCAGGTCCGGGCGTTCGGCACGGGTCACCGGCCCCTGCCCTGTGAAGTGACGGGTCAGTTTCATCGCTGCCGCAGCCCTGCGGGCCGGGTCGCGGCCGGCGCCCTCCTCGAGCAGAGCCAGCGCGCCCACGAGACAGCCCTCATACTCGAGGGCGATCAGGTTCTCTTCACCGGCATCCTCCGCCGGGGCCTGGGCAACCGCGTCGGCCGCCAGCAGCATCGCGGCCGCCCTGCGCACAGCGTGTTCCTCGTACTCCTCTTGCTCGGGGTGGCCCGCCACGACGCCGTAGGCGTCCGCTGCCCGCGTCAGCAATCGGTACACCGCCCAGGAGGAGTCGGACTGTTCCCGCGGGCCGTCCAGCAACGTTGGGGGGACGAGACGTACCCAGTCGGCCGTCCTGTCGTGCTCCCCTGCCACCGCGACGAGGGCGTTCCCCAAAGCGCCGGTGGTGGTGAAGTCCCCTGGCGCGACGGGGCGGTTCAGGTCCCGCAGACGGGCGCCCTGGACCGCCGTCGACAGCGCATCGGCCAGATCCTCGGTCATGCCCAAGGCCCGCCAGCGGCGTAGCAGTGCGCCGGAGAGGAGCCCGTGCAGCCACGTCGACCTCGCGTTGTCGCATGGACTGGCCAGCAGCAGGCGCAGCAGTCTGATGGCCTCCTCGAGATCCCGTACGGCAGCGTCCTCGTCGTAGCGTTGCAGGTGGCGGTCGGCGCGCCGGAAGTGGTCGAACCACTCGGCCTCCCGCAGCCGTAGGGGCTCAGCGGCCGGGGCACTAGCTGGACCCGACGCCTCGCTTACGCTGGGGTAGAAGCGCCGGAGCACCTGACTCGATACCTCGGCGAATGCCGCCTCCGCGGGGTGCGCGTACTCGTCACCCGTCCCCGGGTCGCGGATGTGTCCTGTGGTGCCGTCGAGGTAGGTGGCGGCCAAGGCTGGGAAGTTCCGCGTGCCGCGTCCGAAGTGGCGTGACACGTAGTGAGAGAGCTCGCGCAGGACGAGGGCGGCCTCGCCGCGGTCGACGCGCTCGAGCAGCAGTTCCCGCACTCCGGCGTGGAAGTCGAAATGGATGTTGTCGATGTCGGACGACGCCTCGGGACGACGGGTGAGGAGGCCGCTGAGCAGGACCTCCGCCAGGTCCGACGGGCCGGTGTGGGGCAGCATCACTCGCTGGACGAGGCGCATGACCGGAAGGACGAGGGGCGCGGTCGCCAGATAGCGGGCGAGCCGGACGGCGTCGGGTGAGGCAACCGTGAGAAATGCGCGCAGCAGAGCTGCCGGGTCTCGAACAGCGGCGTCGGCGCGTGGCGCACGGGACGCCAGATGGCCGGGGAGCACCCAGGCAGCAGCGCCCCTGGCCACCGGCGTGGTCCCCGCCAGCAGGCGGGACCAGGTGCCGAGGGCCGAGGCCGTCGGAGCGAGCACAGGAACGGCGAGGGCGTGTGAAGCCGGGGCGGGCATCTCCTGGTGGGCTCGAAAGTCCCAGCGCGCACCATGGTCCTGCCGCCGCAGGGTGCCCGGGACCGGTGGCAGGTGGGTGCGGGACCACATGCGCTGCGGCAGCGGCTGGAGCACGGCGACCGGTGCGGTCTGTGACCACTGGTGAAGGTTGCGCTGCATTCGGCCGCTGCGCCAGATGGGCCCCGTGCAGTCGGACAGGACCAGGCTGATTCTCCGCCCGGTGGGGTCTCGGAGCCCGACGGCCGGAGCTGCCGCAGAGTCCGGTCGGGGGGAACTGGAGAATACGACAGCTCCGTTGCCGGGGAGTTCATGCAGGTAGCGCACAGAGATGTCCTGGAAGGCACCCGAGCGGCCGCACACTCGCCGCAGTTCGCGGAGCAGCTGATGCCAGGGCGCCATGGAGGTGGAGACGTCCATGAGGAGCTGCAGGCGTGCGGCGGGACGATCTCGACTCTCCATCACGGGCAGCAGAAGGCCGGTCTCAGCGGCGAGCTCGGCGGTGGCAGCCTCGTCGACGGCGGTATCCGAGGGCGCCCCCGCGGGTGGTCGGTAGTGCCGGAGGGGGCGCAGGGCGCGTCGCAGCGGCCGGGTGCCGGGCAGCGCGGCGCCGCCCGGCACATGGACGGTCGCGGGAACGGCGGCCTTACCGGGCGCTGCCCGGAGGCGCACCAGGCGGTCGCCGCCGGAATCGGCCCCTGGGGAGGGAGTGGGCGCGGGCCGAGAACCGTCGGTCTGCCCGCCGTCCGCGCTCGTACGACCGGGGGCTTCCTCCGCTCCGGCGTCCCCCCGACCGGTCGGGGAGGGAGTGACGAACCGGGCCAGCCACAGGGCATCCGCGACGGTGTCGGGGGACGCGGACAAGCCGGCGCCGGTGAGCCTGCGCAGGAACTCCTCCATCGGCGGGCCCGACCGCGTGCCGTCCTGTCCTGGGGCTCCCGCATCCCTTTGTGTCGGCTGTGTGCCCCGGGGCGGCTGCGTGTTCATGGCCTTCCTGGCCCCAGTGGACGCATCAGCAGGTCCGCGAGGCGCTCGCGGCCCACGGGGTCCTCCTGAGCGCTGTACTGGGTCAGATAGATGGCGTTGAGGAGCTGATCGGCGGCGCGCAGCCCTCCAGGAGACGCGGAGAGGAACCGCTCGATGATGTCCTCGTTCTCCTCTGCGGATGCGCTGCCAAAGTGCGCTTGGACCATGGAGGCGAGCCGGTCGGCGCTGGGGGTGCGGATGTCGAGGTGGATGCAGCGGCGCAAGAGCGGGGCGGGGAAGTCGCGTTCGTCGTTGCTGGTCATCACCACCACTGGGAACGCACGGCAGCGTACGCGGCCGTCTGCGATGGCCGCGGACGTACCGTCTTCGGTCAGCACCGTAACCGTCCCTGCCGCGTCGGCCTGGCGGGAGCGCACCAGCTCCGGGATGGAGAACTCCCCTTCCTCCAACACGTTGAGGAGGTCATTCGGCAGGTCGACGTCGCCCTTGTCGAGTTCATCGATCAGCACGACTCGCGGCCGTTCGGAGGGCAGCAGCGCCGTGCCCAGCGGACCGAGCCGCAGATAGCGGCCGATGCCGGCGTCGGTGCTGCCCGGCAGCTGCGAGTCCTGGAGCCGGCCGATGGCGTCGTACTGGTACAGCCCGTCGCGCAGGCTGCTGCGGCTGACGACGGGCCACTGCAGCACGCGTCCGAGGTTCAGCTCGTGTGCGATCGAATGGGCGAGGGTGCTCTTGCCCGTTCCGGGGTCCCCTGTGATCAGCAAGGGGCGGCGCAGGTACAGGGCCGCGTTGATCAACTCGAGTTCGTCAGGGAGGCCGCGGGCGGCGAACAGCCCCTGGGATGTGCCGAGTCGGCGGGTGGAGGCGCTGTCGAGTGCGGGCACTGGTGGCGGGGGCCCCGCAGGCTCGCCGTCGAAGGCGCGCCAAGGCGGCGGCGGGGGCAGCCGGGTGATGCCGTCGTGGGGTTCGCTCAGGCCCTGGTAGATGAGCCAGTCGCTGGTCACGGTACTCCTCGGTGCTGGAGGCGGGGTGCGGACGAAACGGGTCAGCGGTCAGGGGGCGTCGAGGACGCCCGCGGGTTTGGTCAGTGGCCGGTCGGCGTCGTCGTACATCAGGGCCAGAGGTTTGGCCCAGTAGGCGTGCGGGTCGCGGCGGTGGATCCGCTCACGCAGGACGCGCAGCAGCTCGGGCAGTTGGGCTGCCGAGCCTGCGGCGGCCAGCAGCTGGGCGGCGTTGCCGCTGAAGCTGCGGCATCGGTCGTCGCAGCCGTCCGGGGGGTGTGTTCCGGTGTTCCACAGGAAGATGCCGTGCCCGCTCTCGAGTGCCATGCGCAGGGCCTCACGGCCGGTGGCGTCGGCAGCCGGACGGCACACGACGGGAACCTGGTCCGGGCCGGCGCCGGTGAGGCCCGCGCGGCGCAGCACACGGCCGGGCGGCGGCGTCGGCAGGGCACGCAGCGGCGCCGCCGCGGCCGTGTCCTTCCAGCGCATCTCCCACAGGGGGTCGCCGCCGCCCCGGCGAGACGCGTCTCGCACGACGACTTGACGACGTACGCCCAGCGGCCAGCAGGTCGGGTCCGAGAAGTCCAGGTCGGTGACGGTGGCCTGAGGCAGCCAGTGATGCACTGCCAGATCGAAGTGCTCGGGCGGCAGGACGACCTCCAGCGGAGTGCGACGCTCGGGAGTGTCCAACTGGAGGAAGAGCCGGGCCAGCGGGCGCTGCAGGCGCACAGGCAGCTCGTCCGCCGGGATTCCGTCGCCGGACTCGTCGGAGTCGACGACGGCGCCGTCGTCGTGCTCGGGGTCGAGGACGCACAGACGCCAGTGGAAGGAGACCGAGGGCGACCACAGAACAGGTTCGAGCTCCAGCAGAACGCTGGGCCCGTCGCCGGGCCGGGCGTCGAAGACGCCGACGTGGATGTGCTCGGCGGCGGGAGGCGGGTCCTGGGGGATCTTCCCGTCGGAGTGACGCAGCACCCCCGTGTTGTTCACCCCGCCACGCAAAATGACGTCTCCTTCGGCCCATCGGGGCAGGGCGACCTGGTCCACGCTGACGTCGGTTTCCAAGCCGAGGCGACGTTTGCGGCGTCTCACCCAGCGGGCCAGCTCCGACGCCGCGGACGCCGTGTCGGGCATCGCCCCGGCGGCGAGGGCGACGAGCTTGGCGTACCTCAGATATGGCAGGGCCTCGATCATGAACTGCATCCGGTGCTGGTGGATCTCGCCGTGCCCGTCCCGCCAGTGCCGTAGAGAGGTGGAGGCCGGGAACTTCACCCGGTCGTGGAACACTTCGCGCAGCAGGGTCCTGACCAGCGTGGGGTCCTCGGGCGCCGGCAGGGCCGCCAGCAGTTCGAACAGCTCGAGCCGGTCGCCCGGTGACCAGGAGGCAGGGCTGTCCGGCAACCCGTTGCCCGGCAGGTTTCCCTGGACATCGGGCCATCCCTCGCGCAGATCGCTCTCGGCGTGCCACCGGTCGTGGGCGCAGATCAGGGCATAGTAGGGATCCGGTCCGAGGACGTCATCGGGATCCACGACGACGGGGCTGACGAACTCACGCAGTAGCGTGGCCCGTACGGCCCTGCCGCCGTCCTTGATGTCGCCTTCGGAGGTGCGCCTGCTGGCCTTCGTGAGGCCGACCAGGGCGCCCTGAGAGAGATCGACGATCGGTCCGCCGGAGGCTCCCTTGGGGATCTCCGTCTGCGGGCCCAGGCGGAAGCTGTACGGGCCGTCGTTCCCGGCAACCGCGCAGAGACCGTTCCATTCGAGCAGTTCGCCGGTACGCTCGCCGCCGGCGACATACCAGCCGTAGGCCCGCACGTCCCGCGAGGGCGGATCGCCGCGGTCGCTGAGCCAGACGCAGCCGTGGTCGGTGTCCTCCTCCAGCAGCCGTACGAAAGCGATGTCCGACTCCGGGGGGACAGGTCCGCTCTCGGGCACGCCCGTCAACAGGTAGGCGGTTCTCGCCGGGACCGAGCGGCCGTTCCACAGGCTCACGGTGTACGGATCGGGTCCCGCAGTCCGGACCACATGCGCCGCGGTCAGCGCCCAGCCGGGGGCGATCAGGCCGGCGGAGCCCCAGTGCGTGCCGTCCACGGCGCCGATCGCCGCGGTCGCCGCCCTGGCCAGCCGGTCCAGGCGCGGAGTCTGGTCAGGCATTCCCCTGCACACTGGCGACCGCGCCATCGCTCCGGTCGCCGGGTCGCCAGGTGAGCGTGACATTGAGGGTCGCCTTGGCCTCGCCGTCGGCGAGGAACGCGACCATCTTGCCGGACTTGGCCGCGAGTTCGACACCGAACGAGACGCTCACCTCGTCGGCACGCGCGGCCTCCCGGGCGGCTTCGAGCACGGAGGTACCGACCGACCGGATCACTCGCTGGACGCTGTCGACCCGTTCCAGCAAGGTGTCGAGGGCGGTGACTTCTTCCTCCTCGCCGTACTCGGTGGGCCGCTTGCGCAGCTCCAATTCGTCCGGATCGAGCGTCTCCACACGGGCGAGGACCGTCTCGCCGCCGATTTCCACTTCCCGCACCCGGTACGCCACCGCTTCGCCGCTCCCGTCACCGATCACCGTGCCATTCGCGCCCACCCGGGCCCCAACAGGTCTCTCCTATACCTGAGTTGTCCAGGCTACTTGCCGGGCGCTGACCGCGGGCCAGTTCACGGGTTGCCGTGACGGAGAACCCGAGAGTCCATCGCCCCCCGTTCACCTGGCTCATCAGTGAGAGCCGCGCCCCGGGGACAAGTCAGCGCAGGACGAGCACCCCGCGTACCGTGAAGCGCCGACGGCAGAAACTGATGCCGTTTCAGGCACCGTTTCAAGCGGCTTTAGGGTGCGGGCGGAAGTTGCAGGTCGGTGCAGTCGTGCCGCACGGCCGCACGCTCGGCGAATGCCGCCAACGCGGCTCGCGCGAAGGGCGGATCATCGGACGTCGCGCTCTGCGGGCTGATCTGGAACAGGGCGCGGGGCCCATCCCCCGGACAGTCGGCACTCGCCCAGAAGAACTCCTTGGTTTCCTCACCGCCGCCGGCCGGCTTCGCGTTCAGTTCGCTGTACAGGTCGTCATTGCGCTCGCGCAGGGCGTAAGGGCCGAACAAGGCTTGCAGGCGATAGCCGTCATCCGTTTCCTCGTCGTCCAACAAGCACGTCGCGGAGGGCGCGAACCGGTCCGCGGGGGTCTCCGTGACCGTGTCGATCCGCTTGTTGCGCGCCCAGGGCAGCCCGGCACACGTGCCGTTGGCCTCCTTGGGAGTTGAGGAGTCTGACACCGGGTCGACGACCTGCACACGGCTGCCCGGCTTGCTCTCGCAGCCCCATCGGTCGGCGGCGTTGACCGCGGTCGCGGTGACCAGTTCGGCCACCCTGCGGCTCACGCTCTTGTCGGGCTCTTCCGTAGTGAGCTGCGCGGTGGCAGTGATCGCCCTGTCCTGGTTGGTGCACGGAAGAACGACCGCGGTGTTCACGCCGTCGGTGACGCCCCGCCAGCCCCCGCCGATCGGTGTGGGAAGTGCCTCTGCGCGCAGCCGCGGGAGGTAGAACTTCAGGTCGATGGAGGTGCTGTTGGGGATGCGTGCGGCGGTGACGACGATGTCCATGCTTTCGACCCAGCAGAAGTCGTACCCCTGTTGGGGCGTGCCCTCTCGAACGTCGTGGGGCAGTCCCGTGGCCGGGTCGGACGACAGGCCCGTGAAGGCCACGGTCTCCTCGTACGGCAGCACGCCGCCGCAGTACGACTCGAGCCTGTCTTCGTAACGCCAGCGTTTCCCGGTGTCGCTCAGGCGATACCAGCCGTAGCCGCCGAGCAGCGCCAGCACCACCGTCAGCGCACCGGCCCATGCCCAGCGACGTATTCCCCGCATCCTCTACCCCCGTGATCGATCAGTCGCCGCACCCTACTCCCCGCTTACCAGTCACCCCACGGGGGTGCCTCGGGATCCGTCTCCGGCGTCAGGCCCGGCTCAGTTCGGCTGCGATCTGGTCGGCAATGCGCTCCGCACGCCGCCTTCAACTGCCGGATGGTTGGCGCTGGTTGGAGCCTTCGGGCCGACCGCCGGGCGTGCGTGAGACGATCGGGAAACAGGTCACAGGGAGAGGGATTCCATGGGGGTCAAGGGTCGGCTGCATGTCAGTGCGGAACTGGCAGGGGTGCTGGAGCGGATCGACGCGCTCGGCGGGATGCTCGATGAACGGGCCGATGCCGCCGAGGAGTTGGGGAGACTGCCGCAGGACACGGCGCGGGCGCTGCTGGACACGGGGATCGTACGGGCCGAGCTTCCGCTGAGCCTGGGCGGGTACGAGTTCGCGCCGCGGCAGCTGATCGAGACGGTGCAGCGGGCGAGCTACCACGACGCCTCGGCCGGGTGGACCATGCTCGCGCTGCAGCTGATGACCGGGACCACCGCGGCGTACCTCGCCGGGGATGCGGCGGCCGAGCTGTTCCCGGACGTGACCAACGGGAAGTACGCGTTGCTCTCCGGGCACGGCACGCGCCCCGGGCTGGCCGTGCCCGTGGAGGGCGGCTACCGGGTCACCGGCCAGTGGCAGTTCGCCTCCGGGATGGCGCACGCCACCCACATCCACAGCGCGATCCAGGTCGAGGGCACCGGTGAGCTGCGGGTCCTTGCGATGCCGAAGCCGCAGGTGACCCTGGACGGCAACTGGGACGTGCTGGGACTGCGCGCGACACACAGCGTCGACTACCACTGCACCGATGTGTACGTCCCGCATGAGTACACCTACGCCGCGACCACGCACACCCCGGTCAGCGGCGGGGCCGTGTACCGCCTCGGCCTGGTCAACATGTCCGCGATCGGGCATACGGGCTGGGCCCTCGGCGTCGGCCGGCGGCTCCTGGACGAGCTGAAGCGGGTCGCCGCGGCGCGCACCGGTTCGCGGGGCGCCGCGGTCGACACCTCTCACTTCCACGCGGAGTATGCGACGGCGGAAGCCAGGCTTCGGGCGGCGCGGGCCTGGGTGAACGACGTCTGGCAGGACGTCGAACAGACCCTGGACCAAGGCGCGTTGCCCAGCACGGAGCAGGACACCCTGATCCGTCTCGTCCTGAACCACACGACCTCGACCGTCTACGAGGTGGGCCGCACCGTACACCGCTGGGCCGGCTCCGCGGCGATCCGCCGCGGCCCGGTCGACCGCTTCTTGCGCGACCTGGGGACGGGCGCGCAGCACATAACGTCGAGCCCCGTCGTGCTCCAGAACTGCGGCAGGTGGCTGAGCGGCGCCCAGCCGGACGCCCAATGGAGCTTCCTCGACCTGGCCTGACCTGACCATCCGAGGCCGGCGAGCAGGGGGCCCGAAATCACCCGGGGCCGACCCCCAGAAGGGGTCCGGCCCCTGTCGCCGCCGGGATCGCTCGCCCGCTCCACGTATCGCATGGTCCGGGTGCGTGTGCCCTCTATGCTGGCGGCTCTGTCCAATTCAATTGCGGGGGTGGGCACTTGAAGGTCTCCTTGCAGATCGTCGGCGGCACGGGCGAGGAAGACGCTCGGTCTCTCCATGACTGGCTTCTCCTGGACCGGACGGTCCGCAGCGCCGCGCAGATGGACCTGACGTCCTCGTCGCAGCCCGTGCCCGGGCAGCAGGGCGCAGTGTTCGACATCGTGTCCTTGGCACTGGGCAGCGGCTTCAATGCCGCCGCGCTGGGGCTGTCCATCGCATCGTGGCGGGCCACCCGGCCCCAACAGCCGACTGTCACGGTCGAGCACGAGGACGGCACCAAAGTGACCATCACCGGGGCTTCGCCACAGGAGGCGCAGCGCGTGGTGGAGCAACTGCTCGCCCGGCAGTAGGAGGAGCGATGTCGAGGCTCCCCGTACCCGAGAGGTCTCAGGCCCTGTTCATCGGTGTGGACGGGTTCGAGTCGCTGGAGAATCTGCCGGCGGTGGCAAGGAACCTGACCACCCTGACCGACCTCTTCGCCGACGAGGTGTGGGGCCTGGGGCCGTCCCGGTGTCACCAGTTGCTCAACCCCGCCTCGATGCGCGAGGTCGATGAGGCCATCTTCCGCACAGCCCAGGCCGCGTCGGACACCTTCTTGCTGTATTACGCCGGGCACGGTCTGCTCGATCTCAAAGGCCGCCTCCATCTGGCCATGCCCGGCAGCGACCAGGCATCGGTCCATTCGACGGCCTTTCCCTATGACTGGGTGCGCATGAGGCTGTCGGCGTGCCCCGCGCAGCGATGCATCGTGATCCTGGACTGTTGCTTCAGCGCTCGCGCCATGGGGGTGCAGGCCTCCGGATCGAGCATGGTGGAGCTTGCCGAGGCCGAAGGCACCTACGTGCTGGCCGCCGCGGCGGAGAACGCTTTCGCTCTGGCCCCGCCCGGTGACCCGTACACGGCGTTCACCGGTGCTCTTGTGCGCGTACTGACCGACGGCATCTCCGATGCACCGGAACTGCTCGACCTCGACACCGTCTTCATGGGAATACAGTCCATTCTGAAGCGACAGGGACGCCCCGACCCCCAATGCCTGGGGCGCAACCAAGTGGGCCGCACCTTCTTCGTCAAGAACTCCGCCTACACGGCGGAGGAGGAAGAGACCTACAGCCTGCAGGGTTCCTTCGAGGACCTTCATCAGGCCCGGAGCCTGGCGGACACACTGCAGACCGTCGCCGACGGCGTGGTCAACGGCCTTGGCTACGAGCTGGCCAGCGTGCATCTCGTACGCCCTGACGGCGATCTCGTGGTGGCCGCCTTCGCCGGTGACGCCGCCGCCGAGGCCCTCGTCACCGGCCGGGTCGGCTCTCGCGACGCCTGGGAGCACTGGCTCGCCGCTGCGGAAGCAAGAGGCACGATTCGCTTCGTTCCGCACGCCGCATCCCGTGAGCTCGACGCACACGCAATCGGGCTGTGGCACACAGAGGACCGGCCCGCGCACCAAGGGGAGAACGCGTGGCAGGCCGCCGATCATCTCTTCGCCCTCATGAACGTGTTGGGACCCGGGGGCGGCGAACTGCTCGGCGTGATCTCCGTGGACCGCCCCCGCAACGGCCGCAGACCCGGACCAGACCAGCGGGCGGCCCTGCGGTCCTACGCCTTCCAGGCCGCCATCGCGATCAGCAACGCCCGCCTTCGCGCCAACATGCAGCGCGCCCTGGTCCGCCTGGAGCGCGAACAGCAGGCGATACGGTCCAGCGAGGAATCCTTCCGGCAGGCCTTCGAATACGCCCCATCCGGCATGGCCATCGCCGAGATGGGCGGCGACCAGCACGGCCGCATCCTGCGCACCAATGAAGCGCTGTGCCGCCTGCTCGGCCGCCCCGCGTCCGCGATGCGCCGCTACTCCTTCTCCGACCTGGTCCACCCCGAGGACATCGGCACCCTCCTGCAGACCTCCGCCGAGGGCGGCCGGGCCGAGCTGCGCCTGGCCCGGCGCGACGGGACGTACGTCTGGGTCTTCCTGCGCAACTCCGTCGTCGCGGACGCCGCCGACGGGCCGCGCTTCCTGCTCACCCACATCGAAGACATCGAAGAACGCAAACTCCGCGAGCTCCAGCTGCTCCATCAAGTCAGCCATGACCCGCTGACCGACCTGCCCAACGCCACCGAACTGCGCAACCGCCTCGGCGCACGACTGTGCAACGGACCGCGCGATCCTGCTGACGCAGACGTGGATGTGGACACCGCCGCGCCCCCACACCACGTGCACCTGTTCTCCCCCGAGGACTTCGGCGGCGGTGCCGCAAAGGGCCTTGCCGTGCTCGCCTGCGATCTCGACGGCTTCAAAGCCATCAACGACCGCTTCGGACATCAAACCGGCGACGCTGTCCTAATCGAGGTGGCGAGACGACTTGTCAACGGTGTGGGCGATGGGGACACCGTCGCACGGCGCGGAGGCGACGAATTCTTCATCCTCGCCGACGATCTCAGCCACGCCGACGCCCAGGACCTCGCGGTCCGGCTGCGGAACGCGATCATCCCGCCGATCCGCATCGATGGCCGTGCGGTTCGCGTAGGTGCCAGCTTCGGCATCGGCTGGGCGCACTGCGGAGTATCGCCGGAGGAGGTGCTGCACCTGGCCGACCAGCGGATGTACCTGGAGAAAGGGACCCACACCCAGCGGCGCCGGTCAACGGAAAGCTGAGAGCACCGCACAGCACCCGCACGCGCAGCACCGGCTCCCGTCCGGCGATGCGGAACGTGGAGGTCAGCAGCGCCCCGTAGCCGATGCGGGCGGAGGGCGTCGACCGGCGTCGACCGGCAAGTGTTGCCTGGCGCCTTGTCTCTCGGACCCCGGTGCGCATGATCAGACATGCAGTGCCAGGAACTCCCTCAGTTCTTCCCTGCTCATCGGCCCCTCCCACGTCGCTGTCACTTCTCCCTGCTTGATCAGGAGCAGTGACGGTGCTCCGGTGACCCCGTATCGCCGTGTCGGCTCCGGACAGCGGGTCATGTCGGTCTTGACTGCCGTCAGGCGATCGCCGTACACGTCGGCCATCTCACCTACGACGGAGTCCATCTCCTTGCACGCCTTCAGGGCTTTGGGCCAGGTTCCGGAGAAGTAGGCGAGCACCGGTGCTCGGGATGCGGTGAGGATGAAATCGAATTCCTCGCTCTCCATTGGCTGGTGAACACGGCTCGCCATCGATGGCCCCTCGGTAGTCAGTAACACGTCCGCCACCATCATGACGGCTTCGCGCACCGCAATCCGGCCCCTCCCCCGCGCGCGATGCCGGTGGCAAGCACAGCGAGCGGACCGCCGTCCGCCGCGGTGGCGCGATGCCGCCGCACCGGCGGGCTGCGGCGCGAGGAAGTAGCGGCACTGGCCGCAATGTCGACCGACTACTACAGCCGGATCGAGCAGCAGCGCGGCCCGGTGCCGTCGGAGCGCATGCTCGTCGCGCTCGCCCGGGCGCTACGTCTGAACTTGAGCGAGCGTGACCACCTGTTCATCCTCGGCGGGATCCCAGCACCGCGGCGCCTCCTGCGGGCCGATCACATCAGTCCCACGATGATGCGGGTCGTCACCGGCCTCTCGAACGTCCCCGCCATCGTGCTGTCACGGTGCGACGAGGCCGCCGGCCCTGCACGCGCAGGCCGCCGAAGGCACGGTCTCCGGCAAGGTCCTCGCCCTTCCCTCCGCCGCTTCTCCCGTCTAGGAGTTGACGTCAGGCGGGCCGCACCCGGGGCCGTCCCGGACCGACCCGGGTTCGGCCCGCCCCCCTCACGGCGGTGAACTGGGTGCAGTCGTTGGTGTTCCCGCCCGTGAGCGTGAAGGCGAGCGGACGGCCCGACGCATCGCAGGCCAGGTGAATCCTGCTGGTCAGGCCGCCGCTCCGGGGCGCGCAGGCGAAGGCGGACGCAGACGGCGGCATCGACTGGCTGGTCTCGGTGGGTTCCACCACCGTGCGCGCCCGCCACGTGCGGTTGCTGCTGTGCCGATCCGCATTGGCTTCCTGAGGCGGCTCTCGTGGGTGCGGTCTCCGGCTTGATTCAGCTTCGGCCTCCGGCTCGGATTGGTTCCGCCGGTGAGTCGGATCAGAGCGTTTGGTCGTGCGTGCCTCGTGCCCAGTCTTCTCGTGGACGTATGGGCGCGAGCATCCTTTGGGCTTCATCGCGGACACCGTGATCGCTGTCCGTCGCCAGCTCCCGCAGTTGCTTGATCAATCGGTCTGCGCCCGCCGTAGTCATCCAGTCCGGGTCGCAGTCCAGTGCTGCCTGGATCTCCCCTGCCGTCGAAAGGTCCGCGGCCCAGCTCCTGGCCAGCAGCACACAGCGCAGGCCAGGGGTGTCCTTGCGCGCCAGCAGGGCTTCGGCCGTCTCCGACGTCACGGCGGTGTCTTGGGCATCGAGGAGGAGACGGTGGAGGACGTCTGCCACCTCGTGGAGTCTGTCCGACATCGCGAGCTGCCGCCCCGCCGCGGCACGGACCGACCAGGCCGGAGCATCGGCATGCTTGATCGCATGCTCAGTTCTCGACTGCCGGAGACCACCATGCGGCCAGCTTGCCATCGAGGCTGCTGGTATCGCGACCATGATCTTCAGGCGCACCGCTGCACCACCGCGGAGCCGCCCCTTACGGGGTGCAGGCGTCGGGCGGCGTCGAGTCGGTCGGCGAGGGCGAGGGTGATCCCGTCGGTGAGGGCGTAGGGGAAGGAGAAGAGGAGTCCGAAGGGGGCGGGGTGTCGGAGGGGGACGGTTCGTCTGTCGGGGTCGGGTCGTCGGAGGGGGTTGGGGAGGGGCACTCGGGGGCCGTTGGGCCAGGGTCGGAGGGGCCGGGAGTGGTGGGCCTGGGGCGCGGGTCGGTGGCGGTGGGGCGTGGGGCCGGGCGGGTCGGGTCAGGGGAGGCGGAGTCACCCGGGCGGGGGTTCGTCGGGTTTCCTGGCTGGGGGCCGATGACCAGGCCGCCGCCCCCGCCCTCGCCGTTCGGGCGGGTCGCGGGGGTCTTGCCGCCCGGTCCGGGACTGGTCGGCAGTGGGCCTCGGCCGTCGGGGACCTCGTGGGCGCCGCGGCGGTAGAAGTCCAGCCAGGCCAGGACCGTGCGCAGGTAGGCGGATGAGTGGTTGTAGCTGAGGATCGCTCGGTCCAGGTCCGCTTTGTCGGCCAGGTTGCGGTCGCCCGCACACAGGTAGCGGCCCGCCGCGAGCGCGGCGTCGTGGATGTTGTTGGGGTCGGCGCGGCCGTCCTCATTGCCGTCGGCGCCCCAACGGGCCCAGGTGGAGGGGATGAACTGCATCGGCCCCACCGCCCTGTCGTAGGTCGCGTCGCCGTCGTACTCCCCGCCGTCCGTGTCGGAGATCCGGGCGAAGCCGCTGCCGTTGAGGACCGGGCCGAGGATGGGGGTGAGTGTCGTGCCGTTCTCGTCGACCCGGCCGCCGCGGGCCTGTCCGGACTCCACCTTGCCGATGGCCGCGAGGAGTTGCCAGGGCAGGCGGCAGCCGGGGTCGGTGTCCGCGAGAGCGTCCTCGGCGCGCCGGTAGGCGGTGAGAACCGTGGCCGGGATGCCGGACTGGGTCCGCACCTCGGGAGCCTCGCTCCCTCCGCCGCGTGTTCCTTTACTGCCGCGCAGGGGCGGGAGTTCGGTGTGGTACGCGTCGGCCGAGGGGCCCGCCGGCGGGATCCAACCGCCGTTCCCGCTACCGCTGTCCGGGGCGGCGCCACGGCGGGGCGCGGCGTGTGGGTCGCCGGGCGCGCCCGATGCGGTGAGCCCGGCCACCGCGACGGCCGCGACGACGGTGCCGGCCATGCCCCGGCGCATCCGGCCGCTGCCCTTCTTGCGGTGCTTGTTGCTCGTCGCCATGTCTCACCTCTCGAAGTCGCGGCGCTCAGCAGTTGGGGGTGGCGGGCCGGTCCGCGAAGCGGTCGGCGAGATACGTCATGGCCTCGGCGTTCGCCGCCTGGATCGGCCAGAGGTGGTCGGCGACCGGGGGGTGGCTGGTGGTGTCGTACGTCTTCCAGGTCAGCGGCACGCCCTGGGCGCAGTACTGCTTGTGCAGGGCGTCGGCCTGGTTCGGTTCGACGAGGGCGTCCTGGGTGGCGTGGTACTGAAGCACCGGCACCTTGATCTTCGGGCTGCCGCCGAGGGTGTTCTCCGTGTAGCGGGCGACCCAGGGCGCATCCACGAGCGGGCTGCGGGTGACGTACGCGGACAGCGGTTTGTTGCCGTACTTGTTGATCATCTCTAGGGCGCAGCCGCCCGCTTCGAGATCGGCGACCATCGCCCGTCCCGCGTCGTTGAGCACGTCGCCGAACTTGAGCTCCGGATAGGCATGGTCGAGGCCGATCAGGGCGTAGAAGAGGAAGCCGGAGCCGGGGCGGCCGTTGAGCGGCAGGGCCACCTCCATCAGGGTGGCGGGGACGCCGCCCGCGACGATGCCCTTGAGCTTGAGCTCGGGCGCGTAGTCGGGCTGGAACTCACCGGCCCACAGCGCGGCGCCTCCGCCCTGTGAGTAGCCGCGGAAGGCGACCGGCGCGTCGGCGGAGAGCCCGGTGGCGGACAGCCGCTGGGCGGCGCGGACCGCGTCGATGAGGGCGGGGCCGAGGGACTTGCCGACCATGTACGTCGTCTTCGGTCCTGGCCGGTATCCCTCGTAGTCGGGGACGACGACCGCGTAGCCCGCCCTGAGCATGGCGTTGATGACCCACTGCTCGTACAGCGCGCCCTTGGCGATCATCCGTGACGGGGTGCAGCGGAAGGCGGGGCCCTGGGTGCCGGGTCCCCAGCCGACGATGGGCCGCGCGGCGGGGGTGCCGCCCTTGGGCACCATGACGGTGGCGGTCACCGCGTGCGGCTTGCCGAGCGCGTCGGTGGACCGGTACATCACCTGCCAGGTGTCGGCCAGGGCGCGCGGCGTGGGGGTGCCGGGCTCGACCTTGCGGGAGCGGATGACGTCGCCGGGTCTTCCGTCGGGCAGGGCGGACGGCGGTACGTAGAAGTCGTCGGCCGGCAGCGGCGCGGCGGCGTTCGCGCTCAAGCTCAAGCTCGCGTTCGCGTTCGCGTTCGCGGGGGCCTGGCGGGGCTCGCTGCCCGCCGTGCCCGGAAAGAGCGTGCAGGCCGCGAGGATCAGGGCGAGGACGGATGCGAGCCGTCCTGGCCGGCGGGATATCCGTGTCGGCATGTCAGTTCCCTTGAGGGCCGGTGGCGTGTGGTGGCTGGTGGAGCGGGGTGTTCTCGCGGCCGGTTGCGGCTGTCCGCAGGGCCTGCCTGGTCACGGCTAGATCTGCAGTCCCTGGCGTGGGTTCTCCTGGTCGGCGATGGCGAGCTCTTCGAGATGTGCGGCCGCCGTGGGAGCTCCGCCCGCCTCGCGGAAGGAGTGGCTGACGCGGCGGGCGGCCGCGGCGAAGTGGGGTTGACCGAGCACGGTGTCGAGGGCGGATCCGACGGCCTTGGCATCGGTCCGGCCGAACCGCACCCGCACTCCCGCGCCCACGGCGGTGACCTGGGCAGCGACCACGGGCTGGCCGTCGCGGACCGGGGCCACCACCAGGGGGACGCCGTGCCACAGGGCCTCGGTGACGGTGTTGTGCCCGGCGTGGCAGACGACGGCGTCCGTGCGGGCCAGAAGGGCGAGTTGGGGCACGGCCGGGCAGATCAGGAGGTTGTCGTCGTGGCGCGGTGGCCCGAGGACGCCGTCGGGGTCGACGACCACTGCGCGCAGTTCGCGTGATCGGGCGCGTATGCCGTCGACGCATTGAGCGAGGAAGTGGGCGCCCACGGTGGTGTCGGCGGTGTCGAGGGACACCAGGACCAGCGCCCGGCCGTCGTCCCGGTCGACCCACCCCCAGGGGAAGTCGGTGGCGTCGATGCGCGAGTCGGGCGCCTGGCCGAGCGCCGGGCCGACGAAGCGCACCGGGCCGCGGTCCAACGCCTGCGGGCCGGTGAGTTCGGTGGTGGAGAAGACCAGGGTGAGCCGTGGCGAGAAACGTGGGTCGTAGCGGGCCGAGGGGTCGCCCAGGCGCAGCCGGAGTCCGTCCAGGAGGTCGGTGATCCACTGGTCGAACTGCGGAGTGTCCATGGGGCTGCCCGACAGCTCCGTAGAGGTGGTCGAGGAGGTGACGTAGGGGACGCCGAGCCGCTCGGCGACCAGTGCGCCGGCGACCGTCTGCTGGTCGACGACGAGCAGGTCGGGTCCGAACTCCATGACCGCGGCGGTCACTCCGGGCGCCATGGCGTACGCGAGCGGCGCGAAGAAGTCGTCCCACAGGAACTTCAGGGCGGCCGTGCCGCGCAGATCGCGGGGCCTGTCGTCGATGCCGGGCGCGCCCGCGCAAGGGAATACGGGGGCGTCGGCGGCCACCAGGCCCTCCAGGGCGGTGGGCTGCCCGGCCCAGGCCACCTCGTGTCCCCGGTCGGCGAGTTCGGCGGCGACGGCCGAGGCCGGGTTGACGTGACCGGCCAGAGGCGGCACCACGAAGAGGAAGCGGCTCATCGGGCACCGCCGCCGTACGGCGTGATGTGCCCCGCAATGCCCAGGGCCGGTTGGGCATTGCGGGTGTCCAGGTCGCCGGTCCCGAGGCCGGGTCTGCCGCCGGCTGCGGCCCGCCACACCCCGCTCACCGGTCTCCCGTTCGCGTGGCCGGAAGGGCTCAACCCTGGGACCGTGTCCGGGATTGCCTCACAAGACAGCATCAGAACTCCGACCGCTCGGCGACACAGGCACAGGCACAGGCAGGCAGCAGGCAGGAAGCAAGTAGGCGGGCAATTACGTTGAATTGACGATCGAGCCGAAAGCGGAAGCTAGTCGCGCCTCGAGAAGCCGGTCAAGAGCCGTTTCACCGCGTACCGAAGATCTGTTGCGTGATGAGTACGGAGCCGGGATCGGTTGTCACCCCGGCTCACCCCAGGGATTTGGCATCGAAGTACAAGTCCCCAGTTCTCATTACTCACCCCGAGATGAATCAACCGTCAAATCCAGGCAGCTGAATTCTGCTGGTAATTGACATCTTGACCGCCCAACTACCCGTCAGTAGTTTACCGATCCGAAACAGGACCGTATCTGGCGAAGATAACGACATGTACGGCCATTCTTCCTTCACCCGTTCTGCTCCTTCACGCAGTACGAGAGGCAGCTCATGAGAGCTCATCGAAAGAGAGCCGGGGTGCGTGGCGCCCTGGCCGCTGTCGCGACCGCCGGTCTGGTCACCGGCCTGATGACCGCCACCGGAGGTACCGCGTCCGCCGTCCCGCTGAATCTGAATCAGAAGTACACCTGTAAGTTCCCGATCATCAACAACGACCCGATCGAGGTTGAGATCACCGCCGACATGCCCGCCACCATGAAGGTGGGCGAGACGGTCCCCGAGTACGACATCAAGGCCGTCACCAAGGTCAGCGCCCGCGCCGCCCAAGGCCTGGGCGTCATGGGAGCGGTGACCCTCGAAGGCAAGGCCACCGCCGACGTCAACGTCACCCTGCCCGGCGGCACCGGCAACCTTCCCATCAAGGTCGTCAACACCGTCGCCAAGGCCAACATCCCCAACCCCGCGGCAGCGTTCACCGTCGACGCCACCGGCAAGTCGCCCGGATCTCTGCTGACCTGGGCCGACCCCGGTACCGCCAAGTTCGACGTCACGGGCCTCAAGCTGCACAACATGATCGCCCGTGACGCGGCCGGGGCTCCGGTCCAACTCCCGCCGTTCGGTGACGAGTTCGAGACCGCCTGCACGCTCGACGCGGGCCAGCAGACGCTCCTGCACACGATGGAGATCCAGGGTGGCAGCACCGACCCCGGACCCGATCCTGACCCCGGACCCGATCCTGACCCGGGCCCGGGCCCCTCGACGGGCAAGCAGAACGTGAACACCAAGGTCACCCCCAAGCAGGGCGGCGGTCAGCTCACCATGGCCCAGGCGGGCGACACCGTCGCGCTGTCCCCGGTCCAGGAGGGCGCGGGCGGCAGCTCGACCGGCGACCTGCAGAAGGTGACCGTCAAGGACGCCCGTAACGGCGCCACCGGCTGGTCGCTCACCGGGAAGGTCACCGACTTCACCGGCGCCGGCACCATCGCCGCGGACAAGCTCGGCTGGACGCCGTCCTGCGAGACGGCGGCCGGGTCGGCAAGCACCTGCGTGCCCGGCACCAAGGGCACGGTGGGCGGGGCGGGCGCCACGCTCGCCAGCGCGCCCGACGCGGCGCAGACCGGCGGCGAGTTCACGGTCGGCGCGGGCCTCGCGCTGGACGTACCGGCGACCGCGGCCGCCGGTGACTACGCGGCCGTGCTCACGCTGACGCTGACCTGATCCTGGGCTCCGCCTCGGTGGACCGGCCGTCGCACGACGGCCGGTCCACCTCTTCGGCGTTGCTCCCCCCTTCCCCTCCCGTCACCTCTCTCGCTTCTCCGCTCGCTCTGGGGGCCGCATGCACCTCGTCCGTACGCAGCTCACGCATCACCGATACGCCGCCGTGCTCATCACCGCCCTTGCCCTGGCGCTCGGCCTGCTCACCGCGAGCCCGCCGCCGGAGGCGTACGCCGCCGACAACGGACGCTGGTCCGTTTTCCCCGCCAAGACCGGCAAAGACGGCAAGGCGGCCGGGAAAGCCGCCAAGGGCAAGGCTCATCGGGCGTACTTCCAGATGAAGGCAGATCCGGGGCGGACCGTGCACGACAAGGTCACCGTCTCCAATCTCGCCAAGGAGCCGGTGACCTTCCTGCTCTATGCCGCCGACGCGTACAACACTCCGCGCGACGGCGGCTTCGCGGTGCGCGAGCCCACGGAGAAGCAGCGGTCCGTCGGAGTGTGGACGCGCCTTGCCCGTTCCGAGGTCACGGTGCCGGCGGGCGGCAGGACCACGGTCCCCTTCACCGTCGCCATTCCGCGCACCGCATCGCCCGGCGACCACCCCGGAGCCGTCGTCGCCCTGGACAAGCGCGTCGCCCGCGCCGAGGGGACCGGCGTCGGCATCCGGCAGGCGGTCGGCGCGCGGATCTATCTCCAGGTCAACGGCGAACGCAAGCCGGGGCTGAGCGTCCAGGACGTCCGGTTCGACTACGAGGTTCCGCTGCTGCCCGGCTTCGGCAAGGACGCCACGGTCACGTACACGCTCGTCAACAACGGCAATGTGCAGCTCGAGCCGAGGGTCGACCTCAAGGCGAAGGGGCTGTTCGGCCGGACGTCCTTCGACAGCGCGGGCACCAAGCTGCCTGCCGAGCTGATGCCGGGCCAGCGGGTGCGGATCACTCAGAAGTGGGCCGCGCCGCCTCCGCTGGACTGGGGCAGCGTCGAGCTGACGGCGAGCGACAAGGGGGGTGAGCTGGTGGAGAGCGGGAGCGCCGCCTATCGCACGGTGAACTGGGGTGTCCTGGTGACGCTGGCCTTGGTCGTGCTTCTGCTGATCGTGGGCGTGGTGGTGCGGCGCCGCAGGGCCCGCTCCGCCGTGCGGAGCTGATCCGTACGGCATGACCGCGGGCCCGGAGCGCCGTCGCTGCTCCGGGCCCGCTCTCTGCGCTGCCGTACAGCGGGGAGTGCCCCCGGGGACGCGGGACTCCGGGTGACGTACAGCAGCAGCCTCAGACGGCCCGCTCGTCCCTCCGGATGCGCCGGGGCAGATAGTGGAAGGCCGCTATGCCGGCGGCGCCGAGGCCTCCCGCCGCGGCCAGCATCAGGCCGACGCCGGACATGCCGGTCGCCGCGAGGCTGCCCGAGCCGCCGGTCACCTGGGTGTCCAGCTGGGTGCCGGAGGATCCGGAGCCGCCGCTCGAGCCCGAGCCGCCCGAGGTGCCGGCGGCGCCGCCCGAGGAGCCGCCGGTCGTGGTGCCGGGATCGGTCGGGTCGGTGGGGTCGGTCGGCGGGTCGGTGGGCGGATCCGTCGGCGGGTCGGTGGGAGGGTCGGTCGGCGGATCGGTGGGCGGGTCCGTCGGGTCCGTCCCGCCGTCGCCCGTGATCGTCATCGTGTGCAGGAGCGTCTTCTGACCGGCGTCGAGCGTGCACTCCGCCGTGAACTCATCGCCGTTCGGGGGAAGTTGGACGGGCTTGCCCGCCGCGTCGCGGGCGATCATATTGTGCAGCTTGAGGCCCTTCACGTCGAAGGCCGCCTTGCCCGCCGTGCCCCAGGTCAGCAGCCCACCGGGGGACTTGCCCGTCGCGGTGACCTCGAATGCCGCGGCGGGATCGGGGATGTCGGCCTTGGCCACGGTGTTGGCGACCTTGATGGGCAGAGTGCCGTCGCTGCCGGGCTGGGTGACGACGACGTCGGCGGTGGCCTTGCCCTCCAGCGTGACCGCGCCGAGCACCCCGAGGCCCTGTGCGGCGCGCGCGCTGACCTTGGTGACGGCCTTGATGTCGTACTCGGGGACCGTCTCGCCGACTTTCATCGTGGCGGGCATGTCCGTGGTGATCGCGACTTCGATGCCGTCATTGCTGATGATCGGGAACTTGCAGGTGTACTTCTGCGCGAGCGACGCCGGCTCGGCCCATGCACTGCCGCCACCGCCGGTCAGCGCGATCAACACCCCGGCGACACCGGTCAGGGCCGATCCCCGCGCCAGCCTGGCCACGACTTTTCCCGATTGCTCTCCGCTGCGGACTCCCATGCGGTCTCCCATGTGTGGCCCCACTTCTGAGAATTGACACAATCCAGAAAGGAGTACTGGCAGGTAAGGTGCCCGTCAACCCGATCGGCGCGGTTCGGCACGGGCAGGCGGCGCGGGCCGCACAATTTGTCATCCACGCACCATCCCGTACTCACCGGGGCCACAGAACCGCAAGGCCGTCAACTCCCTTTCGCCATTGGCCCTGAGCAGACCTTGACCGCCCAACTACTCATCAGTAGTTTGCGTATTCGAAACACCGCCGTAGCGTCTGCAGCAATTCATTCGGCAGATTCCCTCGCGGCGACGCATTTCGCCCCTCCGATTCCCCTGGACAGCTGGGCCGGCGAGTCCGGAATCGCAGAGGTGGCACCGACGTTCGTTTGTGCCCGTTCACGTAGCCCGAGAGGTAGCTCATGGGAGTGCACAAGAGACAAGCCAGGGCACGCGGTGCCCTGAGCGCGGTGGCGGCCGCCGGCCTCGTCACCGGCCTGGTCACCCTGAGCGGCGGTTCCGCCTCCGCCGACCCGGTCAAACTCACGCAGAAGTACACCTGTAAGTTCCCGATCATCAACAACGACCCGATCGAAGTTGAGATCACCGCCGACATGCCCGCCACCATGAAGGTGGGCGAGACGGTCCCCGAGTACGACATCAAGGCCGTCACCAAGGTCAGCGCCCGCGCCGCCCAAGGCCTGGGCGTCATGGGAGCGGTGACCCTCGAAGGCAAGGCCACCGCCGACGTCAACGTCACCCTGCCCGGCGGCACCGGCAACCTTCCCATCAAGGTCGTCAACACCGTCGCCAAGGGCGACATCCCGAACCCGGCTGCCGGATTCACCCTCACTGCCAACGGCAAGTCGCCCGGCGGTCTGCTGACCTGGGAGAAGGAGGGTACGGCCAAGTTCGATGTCACGGGCCTCAAGCTGCACAACATGATCGCCCGCGACGCCGAGGGCAAGCCCGTCCAACTTCCGCCGAACGGCGACGAGTTCCCCGCGGACTGCACCCTGGACGCGGGCCAGCCCACAGCGCTGCACACCATGACCATCGGTGGCGGCAGCACCGATCCCACGGACCCGCCGACCGACCCGCCCACCGATCCTCCGACCGACCCGCCCACCGATCCGCCCACCGACCCCCCGACGGACCCGCCCACCGACCCGCCGGGCGATGACCCGGTGAAGCTCAACTTCGACATCAAGGGCAACTCGTTCATCAAGGCGGCCAACGGCAACGCCCCGCTCACGGGCGGCATCGACACCCGCTACGACCTGAACAAGGGCACCTTCGACGCCGACCTGAAGCTCAACCCGACCAAGGGCAAGTTCACCATCCTGGGCTTCCTGCCGACGACCGCGGACATCGCCTTCGAGCAGACCGGCAAGACCACCGGCACCCTGGACACCGCCGGGGTCCTGAAGTCGAACTCCGAGATGTACGTCAAGCTCGCCAGCGTCAACGCCTTCGGCCTGCCCATCGGCGGGGGCGCCGACTGCAAGACCTCCTCGCCCGCCAAGGTCGACCTCGCCAGCGAGGGCCGCTTCCAGCCGTACAAGGGCGGCAAGCTCAAGGGCACCTACACCCTGCCCGGCATCAAGGGCTGCGGCGCCCTCAACGACATCATCAGCACGTTCATGGCGGGTCCCGGCAACACCATCGACATGGACCTGACCTACAAGAGCTGACGCACACCACAGCGGTGAGAGTCCGCATCCCGATCCGGCCCCCCGCCCCCTTCCAGGCGGGGGGCCGGACCAGTCCCCCAGTACTTGGAGAGGCAGTGCTGAGATTGCGCGCCACAGGGTGGCGGGCCGCCGCGCCCGTCGCCGTGCTGCTGGCCGGGCTGATCGGCTTCACCTCCGGTCAGCCGGCCGCCGCGGAACCGGCGTCCCTGACACAGACGTACAAGTGCGTGTTCCCGATCATGGAGGAGGATCCGCTCACGGTCGTCATCAAGGCGGATCTGCCGGCCAAGGTAAAGGTCGGCGAACAGGTCCCGGCCTTCCATGTCACCTCGGTGTCCAAGGTCAGCAAGTCCGCTGCCACGGCCCTGCGCACGGTCGGCGGCGCCACCCTCGAAGGGGTCGCCACGGCGGACGTCACCGTCCACATGCCGGAGGGACCGCTGAACATCGGCCTCGACAACACCATCCCGAAGACACCTCTGCCGCAGCCGCCCGCCGACTTCGAGGTGACCGCGACCGGCCAGGCCCCGGCGCTCACCTTCCGGCAGCCCGGCAGCGTGAAGATCGACGTCAACCGTCTGCTCCTGACCATGACGCCACGGGACACGACCGGCGCCAAGACGGCCCTCGACACCTTCGAGACCGAGTGCACCCTCGATCCCGCCGACCAGAACAAGACGCTGCACACCGTCCAGGTCGAACCCGGCACGACGGACCCGACCGATCCGCCGGACCCGGGCGGCGGCGATCCGGTGCCGCTGGACTTCGGCATCAAGGGCAGCACGCACATCAAGGCCGCCAAGGGCAGCGCCCCGCTGGCCGGCGGCATCGACACCCGCTACGACCCGGACAAGGGCACCTTCGACGCCGACCTGGAACTCGACCCGACCAGAGGCCAGTTCACCCTCCTCGGCTTCCTGCCGACGAGCGCGGACATCACCTTCGAGCAGGCCGGAAGGACAACAGGAACCCTCGAGGCCGCGGGCAGCCTCACGGCGCACTCCGAGATGTACGTCAAGCTCACCGGCGTGAGCGCGCTCGGCCTGCCCATCGGCGGCGGGCCGAACTGCAGGACCGTCGAGCCCGCCAGGATCGACCTCGCCAGCGAGGGCCGCTTCCAGCCGCACATCGGCGGCAAGCTCAAGGGCACTTACACGCTGCCCGGTCTGAAGGGCTGCGGCGGCTTCAACGACATGATCAGCGCGTTCACCGCGGGTCCCGGCAACACCATCGATCTGGACCTCACGTACGAGAAGTAGCGCGCGCACGCGGGTCCGGGCAGCCGTGCCGCCCGGACCCGCGCTCATCGGGCCGTCAGCGGGCCATCAGTGCGAAGACCCCCCAGCCGACGTATTCACGCTGGTAGCGCGTGTAGTCGGCGGGGCCGGTGGTGAGCTCGGCCCGTACCTCGGCGGCCAGCTCGTCATCGGGATTCGCGTCGAGCCAGCGGCGCATGTTGAGCCACTGTGCCGCCTGGTACCGGTCCCAGCTGTCCTGATCGGCCAGCACCATTTCCACGACGTCGTACCCGAGATCGCCGAACTGCTCGATCAGCTCCGGCAGCAGCAGGAAGTCGTCCTTGCTGCCCGCGTGGCAGGCTTCGGCGGTTTCCTGGTCCGGCACTTCCCGGCGCCAGTACGGCTCACCGATCAGCATCAGGCCGCCGGGGCGCAGACTCTTGTCCAGCAGCTCGACGGTGCCGGCCACGCCGCCGCCGATCCAGGTGGCGCCGACGCATGCGGCGAGACCGACCGGCTCGTGCGCGACGAAGCCGACGGCGTCGTCGTGCACGAAGGTGACCCGGTCGGCGACACCGAGTTCAGCGGCACGGGCGCGCGCCTTCTCGGTGAACACCGTGCTGATGTCCACCCCGGTCCCGGTGACCCCGTGGTCACGGGCCCAAGTGCACAGCAACTCGCCCGACCCGCTGGCCAGATCGAGCACGCGCGTCCCGGGAGCCAGGTGCAGTGCCTGGCCCAGGTCGGCGAGCTTGCCCGGGGTGATCGGGTTGTGGAGGCGGTGGCTACTTTCGCGAATGGTGAAGATGCGTGGAAGATCCACGAGAGGTGTTCCTTCGGTTTGATGAGGTCATGGCGTCTGCGGGAGACAGCCGACCGGAGTCGGCAGCCGTGGCTCGGACCGTCATCAACACACCTCGTTAGAACGCATGGATCTTGAGCCGCCGAGTGTAGACATCCCGGATCGGCCTCTCCACCGAATTACTGCCGCTTCGAGCGGGGCCAGCCAAGCAGCCGAGCTGCCCGGGCGGCCCGAGCTGCCCGGGCGGCCCGAGCTGCCCGGGCGGCCCGAGCTGCCCGGGCGGCCCGCAGCCAGAACGACGTCGGCAGGAACACCAGGTCCCCCACGACGGTGATCGCCGAGAACATCGGCAGCGCCATCAGCAGACCGATGCCCAGATGCGTGCCGAGCGTCACGACCAGGACCGCGTACTTGAGCCGCGGGATGAACACGAGTACGGGGAACAGGAGTTGAGAGGCGACGGTCACATAGGCGAGCAGCGCCATGCCACTCCCCTGCGCCGCCAGCCAGTGGGAGAGCTCCGGGAAGGTCACGAAGTCGTCGAGACGCAGGGCGTAGTGCAGCGCACTGCCGTCCCGCCACGTCGAGCCGCGGATCTTGTAGAGAGCCGCGGTGCCGTAGACCACCATCACCTGGAAGGCGATCAGCGCCATGCCCGTGTTGTGCAGCACGGTCACGACACGGCGCCGCAGCTCCTCGTAGGGCGTCACCGGTCCGGGGGTCGCACGCGCGACGCGGCGGGCGTCCAGGGACCAGCGGCGGCCCGACGCGCACAGCACCAGATAGTTGGCGAACAGCAGGCTCAGCAGCTCGAACCCGCTGGCGGCGACGGCCGAGCGCATGTGGAAACCCGCGACGACGAAGGCGAACAGGACCGCCATGAGGCGGGTGTGCCAGCCCAGCAGGTAGAGCACGCTGACCGCGACGGCCAGCACATAGGCGGCCCAGAAGTAGTCGGGGCTCTGGGTGCCCAGCCAGGTGTACCACCAGGACATTCGGCCGTCGGCGCCGTGTGCCTCGACCGAGGCGCGGAAGAGGTCGGGGGTGTACGGGGATCCAGGGCCCCAGAGGCGGTCCGCGTGGCCCGCCTCGCGGAGCAGGTTGAGCAGGAAGAGGCCCGCGACACCGATGCGGAGGACCGCGGCACCGTACAGCCCGAACGGCGTGAGGCTCGCGGCGCGCAACCGGTCCCGCACGCGCCGGGTGCCGTCCTCGGTCGCGGCGGCTTCCTGGTCGGGGGCCTGGCGCAGTGTCATGGGAAGGCCTCCCAGGTGCCCAGGGGCCGGCGGCTCGCAGCTGGTGCGGGGCCGCCGGGCGGGGGGATGGGCACGGTGCGCAGGCGCAGTTCGACGGCGTCCGGGCGGGGCTCGCCGAGGTCTTCGAGGCGGACGACGACGGCATTGCGCAGGTATCGCGCGGCGGGGGTCAGCGGCGCCCTGAGCTGGGTGTGCGGTGAGGCCGCGAGGTGGGCGCCGACCGCCTTGCGCAGAACGGTCTGATCCTCCCGGCTGGGCAGCGGGTTGTCCCGGTGGGCGGCGATGTCGTGGGCGGTGAGGTCGATCCACCGGCCGGGGCGGTCCGCGCGCCAACTGCGGGCCTCCAGATGGGTGTTGGCGCGGGGCGGGTCGGGCGCGAAGATGTCCCAGTCCTGCGGGAAGAGCGGCCGCAGCCAGGCGTCGGCCTGCGCCGAGCGGGTGCTGTCCGAGGAGAGGGCGGAGCTCAGGTGCAGGACGAGGAACGCCATATGGGTCAGCGCGACGGCCACGACCAGCAGGGCGGCGCCCCGCCCCACCGCCCGCAGCGGGCCGCCGAGCGGGGTGCCCCGGGGTGCCAGCGGATCGGGCGGCTCGACCAGGAGGGCCGTGTGCTCCGTGCCGTCCACGGGGCTCCGCCCTTACCCGGCCGACGGTGCCGAGGGTCCGACACCGGGCAGGTTCTCGCACTCCGGCGCCTTGTCGAAGGCTTGCTTGAGTGCGGGGTCGGCACGGAAGTCGTGGGCAGGGCCCTGGTAGCCGCCTGCCTTGTCCATGCCTTCGCCGGCCTTCTTCAGCGCCGCCTTCAGCGACTTCTCGTCGGTGACCTTGGCCTTCTTGAGCTCGGCTGTGGTGCCGGCGAGGCTGCTGCGGGCGCCCCGGAGGTTCTTGAGCGCCTTCTTGTACGCGGCGTCGCCGCCGTCCACGGGCGGTGCGCCGTCCTGCCGCATCTTCTTGTCCAGCGCGCCGAGTTGCCGGTCGAGCGCTTGCATGAAGGTGACGACCTCCGCGTGGTACTTCTTGGCGTCCTTCTGGTCCGCGGCGGGCAGCGTCAGCTTGGACCCGACGTCCTGCACGCTGTCGCAGACGTCCGAGGCCCAGTCGACCCGCGGTCCGTCGTCCACGCGTGAACTGCACCCGGACATCACCGTCGTGACCACGACCCCGAGGGTGGCGGACAGCAGCGCGGTGGTGCGCCGCTTGCGTCTCGTGTTCTGCACGCTTGACTCCCCTTCATCGGCTGAACGTGTCGATGTTCGCGATCTGCCAGGTCCCGCCCCGGTGGACCACGTCCACGGCGAACATCGCTGCCGCGTGCGTGGCCGAACCGTCCTTGGCGGTACTGGTGTTGCTCTGGTCGGCGAAGACCAGGACGCGGGCCCTGTCGCCGTCGACGACCTCGACCCCGCTGTGCGTGACGGTGGTGCTCAGGACGAGCTTGTGCCGGTCTCCCCCGGCGCGGACCTGCGCGAGCATCTGCCGGTGCTGGCCGACCGCCTTGCCGGTGAGGTACTTGTCCGCGGCCTTGTCGGTCCGGCCGGGGTCCGCGTGGTCGTAGGAGAAGACCGCGTCGACCGCCTGGCCGACCGTGCCCTTGACCTCGCTGGTGCGGGCCGTGTCGGTGAGCGCCGCGTTGCGCAGGGCGGGCAGGTCGCGCTCGCCCTCGGCCCGGGTGTGGGCGAAGACCGCGAAGGCCGCGGCCAGTACGGCGAGCAGCGCGAGCAGCGGGGGCCAGGGGACAACTCCGCGGGCGGTCCGCGCGGGCCTCTCCCGTGACTTCGGGCGCGGGCGCGGGACCCGCGGTGCGGGCGTGGGTGTTTCCCGGGCCTTGACCGCGGCAAGGCGCCGCTGCCGGTTGACCATATGGCGTGTCGTCGACATGGATAGGCCCCTCAGTCGGACGGAGTGTCGGTGGGCGTCTCGCCCGCGGGGGCCTGGCCGAGGCCGCTCAGCTTCCAGCCGTCGCCGGTGCGGGTCAGCTCGCCGAGCAGCCGGCTCTCCTTGGTGCTCGGCTTCTTCTTCGGCGGGTCGACCGTGATCCGCATCGCGATCAGGACACCTGCCCGGCCCTCGCGCTCGTCCAGTTCGGTCACGGCGCCGGACAGCACCTCCGCCGTGGTGACCGTACGCGCGGTGCGCACCTGCTTCTCGAACTCGGGCCTGCCTTTGCGCAGTTCGTCGAGGAGGCTGCCGGTCGCGGACTGCTCCCAGGTGTCGAGGCCGCGCTCGAGGTCGCGGTGGTCGAGGGTGTTCATGTTCAAGGCGGCCTGTTCGCCCGCCGCGAGAACCTCGTCGCGGGTCTGTGCGAAACGCGCGGAGTCGTCGTGGGCCGCCGCGTACCAGGTCGAGCCCGCCCAGCCGGCGAAGCCCAGGGCGAAGGCGGCCGCCGCGGAGGCGAGCGAGAGTTTCGTACGCTGTCGCGATGTCGTACGTGCCATGTCCCTCTCCGGTGGAGCTCCGGTGGTGCCCTAGCGGGCCTTGATGTCGGTGATCGTCCAGTGGCCGTCGTGCAGGCGTGCGGTGACCGAGAGCTGGGCGGCCGCGGTGGTCGCCTTGGCGCCTTTGCGCTTGGCCCGCTGGTCGAGGAAGACCAGCAGCTGCGCCTTGTCGCCGGTGAGCTCGACGGCGCCGGCCCGTACGACCTGAGTGGTGAGCGACAGCTGCTGCTCGGTGACTTGCCTGCGGAGTTTGCCGAACAGGGCCCGGTAGTCCTTGGCCGCCTTGCCGCGCAGCAGGTCGCGTGCGCGTCGCTCGGTGGTGGACAGGTCGTCGGGTGTGTAGGTGAAGACGGTGGTGAGTGCGTCGCTGACGTCCGCGATGACCCGGCGGGTCCGCTCGCTGTCGGTCAGTGCCTGGTTGGCGGCGCCCGGCGTGTCGGCGGTGCGGTCGGTGAGGACCAGGAGTGTGCCGCCGGTCAGCAGCAGCACGGCCAGGACGAGGGCGAGCAGCGTGCGGCTCCTGCGGCTCTCGCGTCGACGGGGCACGGGCCTAGTCCCGGCATCCGCATCCACACCCACGCCCGCACCGGCTTCCGCCGCACGCTGGGATCTCAGTCCGGCGCTCATCTGCATCCCCTCATTCCACCGCGACCGGGACCGCGCTCAGCGAGCTGAGTTTCCAGCCCGCCCCCTTGTCGTCGAGGCCCGCCTCGAAGCGTTTGCGGTCGGTGGTGGACTTGCCGGTGCGGCCGGTCACCTCGACCCGGACGGTGGCGATGACCTTCGCCGTGCCTCCCCGGCTGTCCAGGGCGGTGACCGCCGCATCGGTGACCGTGCCGCGGGTGCTTGTGCCCTCCTGTTCGAGGGCCTTGACGCTGTCGTCACCGGTGCGCCGCAGTTCGTCCGCGAGCGGCCCGTTCGCCGCCTTGGTCCAGGCGCGCAGCGAGGTGCGTACGTGTTGGCCATCCATGGTGTTGAGTACCGCGATGTGCGTGCGGGCGGCGTCCAGTGCGCTGTCGCGGTCGCGGGCGTAGGTCAGATCGTCGTCGGCCCGCGTGTGCGCGTACGTCCATCCCGCGAAGCCGCAGAACACTGCTCCCGCCAGTAGCGCGGCCGACCATGCGCTCCGTCGCCTCATGACTCCTCTGTCCGTCACCACTCCCCCTTCCGTCACCGCTCCCCCTTCGGTCACCACTCCCCCATCCCGAGCAGCCCGCCCAGGTCGTCCGGACTGTTGGACGGCGCCTGGCCCTGTCCGAGAGCGCCTGAGCCCGGCCGGGCGGGTGCGGGCACGCCGCCGCGCGGTGCGTTGCCCGAGCCGCGTACGTTCTGACCGCCGCCGGGGCCCGCGGTGCAGGCCGCCTTGGTGTTGGCGGGGGCCGGTGAGGTGTCCAGGCCGTTGCGGTAGGTGGTGCCGCCGTATCCGGCGGTGCAGGGCAGCGGCTTGAAGAAGGTGGTGATCATGCCGAAGCGCACGCCGTCGGGGCCGATGGCGGTGGCTCCGGTGGCGGCGACCTGTGGGATGCGCACCATCAGTTCGCGGGTGCCGCGCTGGCGGGTCACCAGGAGCTCGGAGGTGGTGACGAGGTTGGCGAGCACGACGCTCAGGCCGGGGTCGGTGTCGTGCAGCAGCGCGGTGAACTGGGTGGCCGCGTCCGGGGTCTGCGCGATGAGCCGGCGCAGGTCGGGGTCGGACTTCTTGAGCTGGGCGGCCAGCTCGGCGGTGCCGCTCGCGAAGGACTTCAGGGCGTCGGACTGCTGGTTCTGGGTGCGCAGGACCGTCTCGCCGTCGATGAGGAGCTTGGTGGTGGCGGGCAGTGACTTCTTGGCCGCCCGGATGAATTCGCTGCTGGTGTCGATGAGGATCTGCAGGTCCTGCCCGCGCCCCTCGAAGCTTCTGCCGAGTTCGTCGACGACCGTGCGCAGTGCGGCGGTGTCCACCGAGGAGGCGAGCCGGTCGACGCTGGTGAGTACGTCGGTGACCGGCGCGGGAGTCTGTGTGGCCGCGCGCGGGATCACCGAGCCGTCGGCGAGATAGGGCCCGTCGTCCGTGCGCGGGCTCAGGTCGAGGTACTGCTCGCCGACCGCCGAGAGGTTGGCGACCTTGGCCTCCAGGTCGCTGGGGATCTTCGGCGCCGATTTCTTGATGCGGATGCGGGCCTCGACTCCGTCGGGGGTCAGCTCGACGGCTTCGACGCGGCCGACGTCGACGCCCCGGTAGGTGACGTTGCCGTGGCTGAACAGGCCGCCGGTCTGGGCGAGTTGGACCTTGACCGTGTAGTGGTCGCGGGCGCCCACGTACCGTCCGAGGTCGGCGTACGTCGTCGCGATGTAGGCGAGGACGAACACGCCGAGAACGAGGAAGGCGATGTTCTTGAGGTGAGTGGAGCGGGTGATCACTGGGAGTCGCCTCCTGAGGTTCCGGTGACCGCGGGCAGCGGCAGGGACGAGCGCGTGGCGGTGCCGCCGCCTCCGCGGACCGGTGGCACGATCTCCGTGCCGGGGGCCGCGGCGATCTTCAGGTAGACGTTGAGGTAGTCGCCCTTCACTCCGGTGAGCACCTCGTCCGTGAACGGGTAGGTGAACATCACCTGGAGCGACTCGGGCAGGTCGGCGCCCGAGTCGGCGAGGTTCTTCAGGACCGGGACCAGGGCCTTGAGGTCGGCCACCAGGTCGTCCTTGGTGCGGTCGACGGTGTCGACGGCGACCGTGGAGAGCGAGTCCAGGGCGCGCAGCATGCCGACGAGGGAGGAGCGCTGGTCGCTGAGGACCTTCAGGCCGGGCGGCAGGTCCCGCAGGATTTCGCCGATCTCGCGGTCGCGGGTGGCGAGGGTGGTGGAGAGCCGGTTCATGCCGTCGAGGGCGGCGGTGATGTGTTTCTTGTTCGTGTTCAGGCTCTTGGCGGTGGTGTTGATCTGCCGCAGCACGGAGCGCACGTCGCCTTCCTTGCCGCCCAGTGCCTTGTTGAGTTCGCGGGAGATGGTCCGGATCTGCTGGACGCCGCCGCCGCTGAGCACCATCGACAGGGCGCCGAAGACCTCCTCGATCTCGGGGTTGCGGTTGGTGCGGGCCAGCGGGATGACGTCCCCGTCGCGCAGCCGGCCCCGGTTGCCCGCGTACGCCGCCGTGGTGCCGGCCTTGGTGTCCTGGAGGTCGGGGCGGGCCCGCATGTCCTGGGGGGCGGCGAGCTGGACGTACTTCTCGCCCAGGACGCTGGATTGCTCGAGGTTGGCGTAGGCGTTGGCGGGCAGCCGTACGCCGCCGTTGACCTTGAGGGTGACGCGGGCGGCCCAGCCGTTGTCGGCGAGGGACACCCGGGTCACCCGGCCGACGTCCACGTCGTTGACCTTGACCGCGGAGTGCGGGAAGAGACTGACGACGTCGCGGAACTCGGCGGTGATCTCGTACGGATGGTCGCCGAGGTCGGCTCCGCCGGGCAGCGGCAGATCCTCCAAGCCGTCGAAGTCCGGCAGGCCGCCGGCGCCCAGGGCCAGGCCGACCAGGGACACGGTCAGGCAGAGGCCCATCGCGATGCGTGCGGTACGGCGTTTCATGGTCGGCCTCCCCCGGCGTTCTTGGCCGTGCCGTACACGGTGCCGATGGGCGGCAGCGGCAGCACGGGCAGGTTCTTGACCTGTTGTTCGGGGACGGCGACGAGATCCTCTGCGCCGCTGCTCCTGGTGCCTCTTGCTCCGGCCAGTTCGTTGATGTTGGCTCGTCCGTCGATGGTGCGGGTGCGCGGGTTGTAGGCCTGGTCGAGGTTGGCGGCGGCCAGCGGCAGGACGTCCAGGGCTTCGGCCACCGAGGCCCGCTGCTCGACGACGGAGTGGGTCAGGCCCGCCAGCTTGTCCACGTTCGACTTCAGGCGGCCCCGGTTGTCCTTGATGAAGCCCTTGACCTGACCCAGCGCCGTGCCGAGCTCTTTGAGGGCGCCCGCGAGGTCGTCCTTGTCCGCGGCGAGGAAGCCCGCCACTTCGGACAACTGCGTTTCGGCGCGGGCCACTTGGCCGTCCTTGCGCTTGAGCATGCTGATGAACTCCTGCAGCTGCTCGACGGTTTTGACGAGGTCGCCGCTGTTGCCGTTGAGGACGGCGGAGGCGCCGCCGAGCTGGTGGATGGTGTCGCCGATGTCCTTGCCGTTGCCGTCGAGGTTCTTCGCTCCGGTCTCGACGAGTCCGGCCAGGGCGCCGTCCTTGTTCGCACCGTCGGGTCCCAGGGCGTCGCTCAACTCCGTGACGCTCTTGAGGAGTTCGTCGACCTCGACGGGGGTCGCGGTGTGCTCGGCGCTGATGACGTCCCCGTCGCGGATCTGCGGTCCGCTGCTGTAGGCGGGGCTGAGCTGTACGAACCGGCCGGAGACCACGCTGGGGGCGACCACGACGGCCTGGACGCGGGCGGGCACCTTGACTCCTTCGTCGAGGGTGAGCCGTACCCGTACCTGTTTGCCCTGCGGCCGGATCTCGTCGACGCTGCCGACGCGGACCCCGAGCACTCTGAGGTCGGATCCTTCGTGGACGGCGACGGCCCGGTCGAAGTAGGCGGTGATGTGCTTGCCGTCCCCGCCGCGCGCCAGGGCGGTCACGCCGGCGATCCCGCCCGCGGCAAGGAGCGCGAGGACGACGAGGATGACCACGAGCCGTCCGCCCCACAGGGCGCCGGTCGCGTCCGCGATCCGCTCGCCGATCCCGGGTCTGGCGCGTTGGTGTGCGCGGGCGCGCGCTGGGGTGCGGGCTTGCGCCTGGGTGCGGGCCATCAGCGTCCGCCTCCTTGTTTCGGCGGCCTGCATCCGGTGGCCGGGTCCGTGCCCGCGGGCAGATAGTCCTTGGGCACGAGCCCGCACAGGTAGCCGTCCATCCAGCGCCCGTTGCCCAGCGTGTTGCCGACGAGCCGGTAGTACGGTCCGGCGGCGGCCAGGGCCTTGTCCAGGTTCTTCTGGTTCTTGCTCAGCACGCCGGTGACACGGTCGAGCGCGGCCAGCGCGGGGCCCAGTTCGCGCTCGTTGTCGTCGACGAGACCGCCGATCTCGATGCCGAGGTCCCGGGCGCCGGTGAACAGCGCGTGGATGGACTTGCGGCGGTGGCGTACCTCCTCCAGCAGCAGATTGCCGTTGTCGAGCAGCCGCTCGAACTGCTTCTTCTTGCTGTTCACGGAGGTGGTGAACTGAGCTGACCCGTCGAGGAGTTCGGACAGTTCGTCGTTGCGCGTGGAGACCGTCCTGGAGAGTGCGCTGAGGCCCTTCATGGCCTTGCGGACGTGCGGCGGAGTGTTCTTGAAGGCTCCCGAGACGGCCTTGAAGCTCTTGGCTAGCTGGTCCTCGTCCAGCGCACCGGTCGTGCGGCTCAAGCCGTTGAAGGCTTCCATCACGTCGTACGGGGAGGTGGTGCGGCGGGTCGGGATGCGCTCGCCGGGGTCCTGCCGGCGGCTGCCGAGCGGGTCGACAGCCAGGTATTTGGCGCCCAGGAGGGTCTTGATGGCGATGCCGATGGTGCTGCGGTCACCGATCCAGGCGTCCTTCACCTCGAAGGTGACCTTCACCTTGGGGCCGTCCAGGGCGACGTCCTGCACCTTGCCGACCCGTACGCCCGCGATCCGCACCTCGTCGCCCGCCTTGAGTCCCACCGAATCGCGGAAGTCGGCGGTATAGCGGGTGCCGCCGCCGATCACGGGCAGTGATTCGGCGTTGTAGGCGAGCAGACCGATGAGGGCCATGGCCAGCAGCCCGGCCAGGGCCACGGACACCGGGTTGCGCTCGTTGACGGGTTTGATGCGGGGGCGCCGCAGCCGCGGCAGCTTCGGGCGCGACCGCTTCGCACCGGAAGGCTTCCCGCCGGGCGGCTTCATGCGCGACACCTCGCATCCTTGATCGCGAGTCCGGTCGGCGGCGGGCTGTCGTCGTAGGTCGAGACACCGCTGACCTTCGCCTCGCAGAGATAGAGGTTCAGCCAGGAGCCGTAGGAGGCCATCCGGGAGATGGCGGCCATCTTCTGCGGTGTCTTCTCCAGGAAGTTCTCGATCAGGGGTTCGTTGTCGGCGAGGGTCGTGGACACCCGCCCCAGATCACGGATGCCGTCCTTCAGGGGTGCCCGGCTCTTGCCGAACAGGTCGGCCGTGCTCACGCTGAGCTTGGCCAGCGAATCGACGGACCGGCCGACGCTCTTGCGGTCGCCGGAGAACCCGGAGACCAGCTTCTCGACCGTGCCGATGAGTTCGGTGAAGCCCTTCTGCCGGGTGTTGACCGCTTTGAGGACGCGGTTGAGGTTGCTGATGACCTCCCCGATCACCCGGTCCTTGGCGGCGACCGTGGTGGTCAGCGAACCGACGGTCGCCAGCAGGCTCTCGACCGTGCCGCCCTCGCCCTGAAGAACCTGCACGATCGACCCCGCGAGTTCATTGGTGTCCTGCGGGGACAGGCCCTGCATCAGCGGCTGGAACCCGTTGAACAGCTGGGTCAGGTCGAGCGCCGGGGTGGTGCGGCTCAGCGGGATGGTCTGCCCCGGCTCCAGGGTGCGGCCGACCGGTCCGGCCCCGCGGCGCAGATCGACGAAGCGCTGCCCGAGCATGTTCAGGTACTTGATGGACGCCGTCGCGGACGCAGGCAGCCGCCGCTCGCCCTCCAGCGTGAACTCGACCTGTGCGTAGCGGCGTTGGACGACCTCGACCGACGACACCTGGCCCACCTTCACCCCGGCGACGCGCACCGAGTCGCCCTCGTTGAGTCCGGTGGCATCGGTGAACCAGGCCTTGTAGCTGCGGGTCCCGCCGACATCGGTGCCCGCGACGCTCAGGGCCAGGACGGTGGTGGCCAGGGCGGTCACCACGATGAAGATCAGCGATTTGACGGCGGGGCCGGTCAGGCTGCGCTGTCCGCTCACCTCAGCTTCACCTCCGCCCCGCGGAAGGCCGGTCCGGCGAGCACACTCGACCAGTCGGGCAGGGCGCCGCGCCGGCCTGGGTCCGGAGCGGCGAGCAGTTCGGTGACAAGGTCGTTCTCCTGGGGCGAGTTGGCCACGCCGAGCCCGCCGGACACCCCGCTCAGGGTGGTGGCCGTGCTCTGCTGCGCGGCGTACGAGCCGCCCGTGTAAGGGACGGGGTAGCAGCGCGGCCCGCCGCCCGCGTCGTAGCGGGGCGTGTCCCGGCCCGGCGCGTAGGCGCCTCGCGAGGGGACGACCCGCACATCGACCCGCAGGCCGGGCCGGTCGGTGCCCTTGCCCAGGGCGGCGTCCATCGCCGGTACGAAGTCGGCGACCGTGCTCAGAGTGCAGGGGAAGGCGGGCGCGTAGCGGGCGATGATCTCCAGGGTCGGGCGGCTGGTGGCGGTCAGGCGGATGAGGTTGGCCCGGTTGGCGCGCAGCCAGCTGCCGGTCTCCTGGGAGCTGCTGGTGACGGATGCGTACAGGGTGGACAGCTCGGCTCGCTGGGCGGCGATGGTGGCACTGGTGGTGGTGGCGTCGTGCAGCGCGTCGACCAGGTCGGGAGCCGCGTCGGCGTAGGTGTCGCTCAGCTCGACGAGTGCTTTGATGTCGCGGTTGAGGGACGGCAGATGAGGGTTGAAGTCCTTCAGGTAGCCGTTCAGCTCCACCAGCGCGTCGCCGATCTTCTCGCCCCGTCCTTCGAGGGCCTGGGCGAGGGCGGACAGCGTCGCCGAGAGCTTCTGCGGCTGTACGGCGGTCAGCAGGGGCAGCAGATTGTCGAGCACCTGCTCCAGCTCGACGGCGCTGCGGCTGCGGTCCTGCGGGATGACGCTGCCTGCGGCGAGCGGACGCGAGGAAGGGTTATCGGGCGGGACGAGGGCCACGTACCGCTGTCCGAACAGGGTGGTCGGCAGCAGTTGGGCCCGCACGTCGGACGGAACCCGGCCGATCTTGTCGGGCTGGAGGGCGAGGGTGAGCCGCGCGGTGCGGCCGCCGGTGTCGATCTTCTCGACCTCGCCGACGACGACGCCGCGCAGCTTGACCTCGGCGCTGGGGTGCATCTCGCTGCCGGCCCGCCCCGTCTCGACGACGACGGTCGCGGAGTCGGTGAACTCCTTCTCGTATACGGCGATGGAGAGCCACACCAGCAGGGCGGGCACCACGAGGTACACCACTCCGGCGAGCCGCCTGCGGCGGGCCAGGGCGCCCTCGCTGGGGCGCTTTCGCGCCGCGGGCATCACCATCGGGCGGGTCGGGGTCTTGGGCGGGGCGCTCATCCGGCGACCTTCACGGTGGTCGTGGCGCCCCACAGCGCCAGGCTGAGGAAGAAGTCGGTGACGCTGATGAGGACGATCGCGGTGCGCACGGAGCGGCCGACGGCCACCCCGACGCCGGCGGGGCCGCCCGAGGCGCGAAAGCCGTAGTAGCAGTGCGCGAGGATCACGAGCACGCTGAAGATCAGTACTTTGAGGAAGGACAGGAGCACGTCCGTCGGGACCAGGAAGAGGTTGAAGTAGTGGTCGTAGGTGCCCGTGGACTGCGAGTTGAACAGCACGGTCGTCGCCCGTGAGGCCAGGTAGGAGCCGAGCAGCCCGATGCCGTAGAGCGGGATGACGGCGATGGCGCCGGCCACGATGCGGGTGCTGACCAGGAAGGGCGTCGAGCGCACGCCCATGCTCTCCAGGGCGTCGACCTCTTCGTTGATGCGCATCGCGCCGAGTTGCGCGGTGAAGCCCGCGCCGACCGTGGTGGACAGGGACAGGGCGGCGACGAGCGGGCCGATCTCGCGGGTGTTGAAGTAGGCGGAGACGAAGCCGGTGAACGCGTCGGTGCCGATCTGGCTGAGCGCCGCGTACCCCTGGAGGCCGACGACGGTGCCGGTGAAGACGGTGATGCCGATCATCACGCCGACGGTGCCGCCGATCACCCCGAGCCCGCCGCTGCCGAAGGCGACCTCGGCGAGCAGGCGCTGGATCTCCTTGGGGTAGCGGCGCACGGCGCGCGGGATCCAGAACAGCGCCCGCAGGTAGAAGAGGAGTTCGTCGCCGGGCCGGTCCAGCCAGGCGAAGGCGCGGCTCTTGCCGCCGCGTTCCGTCAGGGCCATGGCTCACAGCCCCTTCGGGGGGACGAGCTGGAGATAGAGGCCCGTCATGACCATGTTGACGAAGAAGAGGATGAGGAAGGTGAAGACGACGGACTGGTTGACCACATCGCCCACGCCTTTGGGGCCGCCCTTGGGGTTGAGGCCGCGGTAGGCGGCGACGACGCCGGCGATGAAGCCGAAGATCAGCGCTTTGAGCTCGCTGATGTAGAGGTCGGGCAGTTGGGCAAGGGCGGAGAAGCTGGCCACGTACGCGCCCGGGGTGCCGTTCTGCATCACGACGTTGAAGAAGTAGCCGCCCAGGGTGCCGACCACGGAGACCAGGCCGTTGAGGAGCAGCCCCACCAGCATCACGGCGAGCACCCGGGGCACGACCAGGCGCTGAACGGGCGATACGCCCATGACCCGCATGGCGTCCAGTTCCTCGCGGATGGTGCGCGAGGCGAGATCCGCGCAGATCGCGGATCCGGCGACGCCTGAGATGAGCAGGGACACGATCAGCGGGCTGGCCTGCTGGATGATGACCAGGACGCTGGCGCCGCCGGTGAAGGCCTGGGCGCCGAACTGCTCGATGAGGGAGCCCACCTGGAGGGCGATGACCGCGCCGAAGGGGATGGTCACCAGCATCGCGGGCAGGATCGTGACGCTCGCGATGAACCAGAACTGCTCGACGAACTCGCGCCACTGGAAGGGCCGTTTGAAGATCAGGCGGAGCACGCTGACGGCCAGCGCGAACATGTGGCCGATCTCGCGCAGCACGCCCAGGCCTGGCAGGGGCTGACGTGGTGCGGGGGGCGCGCTCATGTGGCCGCTCCCCTGGCGACCCGGGGTGCGGCGAGCGTGGGGGTGTCCGCCTCTCGCAGGCTCGCCTCGATGGCGCGGCGGGCCGCGGGCGGCAGCTCGTGCAGCATGCCCTGGACCCGCTCCCGGCGGCGGCGCACCGCCTGGCGCTCGGGCAGTCCTGGAGTGGGCGCCAGCTGCGGCACGATGGTGCGCTCGGTGGCGGGTCCGGCGACGATGCCGTGCGCGGCCTCCAGGTCCAAGGTGGCCTGGTCCTTCTCCTCGGACATGCCGATGGGGCCTGCCCTGCGGGCGCTGAGGAACTGCTCGACCACCGGTTCCTCGCTGGTCAGGAGCACTTCGCGCGGCCCGAACGTGACGAGGTTGCGGCGGAACAGCATCCCCATGTTGTCCGGGACGGTCGCCGCGATGTCGAGGTTGTGGGTGACGATGAGCATCGTCGCGTCGATCTCCGCGTTGATGTCGATGAGCAGCTGCGAGAGATACGACGTGCGCACCGGGTCGAGCCCCGAGTCCGGCTCGTCGCACAGGATGATCTGCGGGTCGAGCACCAGCGCCCGGGCCAGGCCCACACGTTTGCGCATGCCGCCCGATATCTCGCCGGGCAGCTTCTTCTCGGCACCGGCCAGACCGACCAGATCGAGCCGCTCCATGACGATGCGGCGGATCTCCGATTCCTTCTTGCGGGTGTGCTCGCGCAGCGGGAAGGCGACATTGTCGAAGAGGCTGAGCGAGCCGAAGAGCGCGCCGTCCTGAAACATCAGGCCGAACAGCTTGCGGGCCTCGTACACGTCCCGTTCGCGGCTGTTGACCATGTCCACCCCGTCGATGAGGACGTGCCCCTGCTCGGGGCGGACCAGGCCGACGATCGACTTCAGGAAGACCGTCTTGCCGGTGCCGGACGGGCCGAGCATCACGCTGACCTCGCCGCGCGGCAGGGTCAGGGTCACGTTCTGCCAGATGTTCTGCCTGCCGAACGACTTGGTCAGTCCTTCGATGACCACTTCGACTCCCATCGCACCTCCTTGCTCAGAGTTCGGGGTTGCTCACGGTTGAGGTCTCGGCCTTGCGCTGTCGGACCTCGGCTCGCTCGGCGATCAGCGGTTCGCTCAGTGATCAGCGACTTGCTCGGCGGTCAGAGGTCGGGAAGCTCCGGGATCTTGCAGGTCGTCGATCCGGCGCCGCAGACACGCCCCTGGCGGATCTTCAGTGCGTTGCCGGGCCCGGAGACCGCTCCGGACAGGAGGGCGTCCAGGTCCTCGCCGTTCGCGCCGCACCCCGAAAGCGCCGGGATGTCCAACTCGCCCTGGAGCAGACCGCCTTCGCTGACCGGATAGTTTCCGGTCAGTTCCGTCTCGACGGGCCGCGAGGTGCGGCAGCGGGGCCCGACGTCGAGGGGCACCCCGTTGACCCGTACGTCGTACAGACGCAGATGCTGGCGGTAGCCGACCCTGGTGACGGCCGGCTTGCCCGGCCGGATGATGTTGACGATGGTGGCCGGTTCGGGCTCGAAACGGACCTTGGCGGTGGTCGGCTGGAACCCGAAGGTGAGGAACGTGCCCTGGGTGTCGGGCAGTTGCATGATGCCCAGGTGGTCGTACTCCACGTAGTCGGGCGCCCTGACCTCGCGCATCCGCATGGCCAGGTGCATGAGCCCGAGCTGCCGCCCGCGCGGGTCGTTGACCAGGGCCGAGCTCTTGAGTTTGCGCAGCGTGGCAACGCCCGCCGGCACCGCGCACATCGAGGTCGGTTCGAGCTCACTGGCTTCGCCGCCCGGCGGCACCGGCGGCAGCCGCTGGGGGTCGAGCTTGCCCGCGGGCGGCTGTGCGGGGCAGGCGTCCGTGGCGGCACGGGGCTGCGGCCCTGCGTCGATGCCCTTGGAGGTGTCGCGCGGCGTATCGAGCGGGGTATCGCTGTCCGGGGCCGCGGAGCCGGTGGCCGGCTGCGTGGGCGTCCCCGAGGCGGGCGCCTCGACAGGGACGGCGGCGATCAGGGTGTCCGCGCCCCAGGCCGGGGTGCAGGCCAGCTCGGCCGGGGCGGACCGCGCGCCCGGCGCGCCAGGAACTGAGGCCGTGAGGGTGAGGTCCAACTTCCCCGCCGTGAAGGTGACATCGCCCGCGGCGTCGACGGTGACGTACGGCACGCGGCCGCTGAAGCCGATCTCCATCGCGCCCCGGGCGGGCAGCTCCACGTCCGCGGACGTCAGGTCCGCCCACTGGGCCCCCACCCGCTCCCGTCCCTGGGCGACCGTCGTGGCCAGCACGGCCGTCCCCGTAACCGATGCCGTCCCCTGGGGCAGCAGCTCGGCCACGACCGGACGCGGCAGGCTCGCCCGTACGCTCACCGCCGTGGGCCTGATCGGTTTCCCGATCGCACCGCGGTCGGGAAACGTGGCGTCGAAGGCGACCTCGACCCGCCGGGTGCCCGAGGGCAGTGCGCAGTCGTACGCGGCCGCGAGCCGGGCCTCCCGCTGATCCCGCGCGGCCGAGCCCGAGCCCGGCAGCAGGCCGAGCACACAGGCCACCACGACAACCGCGGCCAGTCGTGCGGTGCGCCCGCCGCTCAGGGCACCAGTCATCGCTGCTCTCCGATCAGAGGCGGACCCCGCGGCAGGGGGGCCGCCGCGGGGTCCGATGGAGTGGTCCTCACGCAGTCCCCGGGGAGAGCCGGGACCACTTGCGCGAAGGGGCATCCGCACCCGGAGGACCGAAGCAGACATCGGGCAATACCGTCCGACAAGGCCCGATCTGCTTCCCGTTCCGTTGCGATCCGGACCTTACGCACGGGTAACTCAGCGGCGCAACGGCCGAATTGGAAAAGCATCCCGGACCGAAATCACCAGGCATTTCCTTGTCCTCGGCACAGCAAATCCGAGAGCGGCTTCGTACGCAGGTGAGCACTCCGCGCCCGCCCTCTTGACGAAGGGCGCATCCAGCTCTCCTCGCGCGAACACAACCGGAAGCAGGTACTCGCTTTTGTCACCCGGACCACAACATGCGGAAGAGGTTCATCCCGCGGTGAGCACTCTGCTTCCGACCTCTTGACGGACCCCGCTCGGGCAGGGCGCCCTGAACACCTCACCAGTGGAACGGCGTTGACCGAAAGGGAGTGATGAGCAGGGTGCGCACCGGCTGTCCATGGTCTACCGTGCCACTGGTTCCAAAGCGCCAAGATCAGTTGTGACCCGCCGCCAGCCGGCGGCCACCGGGGTCGCCCGGGACCGGTTTCGTCCCCAGCCACTGCCGGTCAGCGGTTTCGATCACGGGCGGAGTAAGGGGAGTTCCATGACGACTGCATTAAAGGCGGGGGATGCGGGGCATCCGGTGTCCGCTCTCCCTCGCGAGTTCGCCGCGATCATGCGCCCAGAACTGCCCGGACTCATCCAGGAAGTCATCGACGAGATCCACCGCTCCTACCCCGAGTACGCGGAAGTCCTCGACGGCCCCTATTCCCGGGCCGTACATCTTATCGTCGAGCACAATCTGACGAGCTTCGTGGACCAGGTCGCCGCCCCGGACACCTCCACCGTCCAACGCGACAAGGTGTGCCGCATGTTCGGCCGCTTCGAGGCCTACGAGGGCCGCAGCCTGGACACCATGCAGGCGATCTTCCGGCTCGGCGCCCGGCTCGCCCTCAACCGGGCCAAGGGCGTACTGCGGCGGCTCAATCTGCCGGCCGGCCTGATGCTCTCCTTCGCCGACGCCCTCCTGGCCTACGTGGACAACCTGATGGAGGTTTCCCGCGAGGGCTACCAGGAAGCCCGCGCCGAGATGGAGCAGGGCCAGGACATCCAGCGCCAGCGGCTCCTGAAGCACCTCCTTTCGGAGGTCTCCGTCCCCCGGGCGACCCTCGTCGAACTCGCCGAGCGCGCCAAGTGGCAGCTGCCCGACGAGGTCACACCAATCGCGTTCAGCACGGACGGACGGCCGGACCGGGGCGCCATCGCCGAGGACGTCCTGGTCGACCTGGGCTCCTCGCTGCCGCACGCCCTGATCCCCGGGCCCGTCGACGAGCACCGCCGCGCCTTCATGGACGCGGCCCCGCACACCATCCGCGCGGCCGTGGGACTGACCGTGCCGCTGGCGGACGCGGCGGAGTCCTTACGCTGGGCCCGAAGAGCCCTGGGTCTTGCCGAGGCGGGCATCCTGGAGCAAGCCGCCTACATCCACTGCGAGGACCACCTGGTAGCCCTCTCCCTCTTCGCCGATCCCGGCCTCATCTCGGCGCTCGCCAAGCAGCAGCTGACTCCGCTGGCGGGCCTCACGGCCAATCAGCGCGACCGGCTCATCAGCACCCTGCGCGCGTGGCTCGACACCCGCGGAAACGTCCTGCAGATGGCCGACGCGCTCCATCTGCACCCGCAGACGGTCCGCTACCGGCTGCGCAATCTGGAGAAGGTCTTCGGCGACCTGCTGGCCTCACCGGACGCCCGGTTCGCCACCGAACTGGTCCTGCGCGCGCTGGAGTTGCGCTCCCGCCGGAACACCACGACGCGTCGCCCGGGCCCATCGGCCATCACGGGCTGACCAGAGGGCTGGATGCCTGAGGCGGGATGGCACGCAGAAGAGCGCCTCACGGAACCCTGGCACCGTGTCCGAAGGCTGGCCCCGTGGGACCGGGTTGGGGTTACAGCATTCGGTCGACCAGCCCGTCGACGTAGTCCGGGGTGAGCTCCATGCCGAACAGGACGCGGATATACATCGGGGCCATGATGTGGTCCAGCACGTCGAACGCGTCGGGCGCGTGCTCGCCACGTTCGCTGGCGCGATCGAGCATGGACTGCAGTTGCCGGGTGCGTTCGGCGCGGAGGTCGTCACCCGCCTTCAGACCCTGCTGACCGCTGCCCGACAGGGCGACGGCCAGGCGCAGCACCATCAGACCATCGGGCCCGGTGATCTCGCGGGCCACTTGTGCCGCGTAAGTGCGCAGGTCGCCGGCCAGACTCCCGGTATCGGGCATCGGCGACTGCGCGTTGAGGCGGGCGAGCGCCACATCGGTGAGCAGGTTTTCCAGGCTGCCCCACCGGCGGTAGATGCTGCTGTCGGCTACGCCCGCGCGGGCCGCGACCTCCCCGACGGTGAAGTTGCCGTAGCCACGCTCATTGATCAGGTCGATGACGGCCTGATGCACCGCCGCACCGACGCGGGCGCTGCGCCCGCCGGGCCTCCGGGCTCGCTGTCGCTCGTTCATGCCCCCACCTTAACGCAGTCGCCACTTGCGTTTACGGGGCAGCCCTCCCTATAGTCGCCTAACGCAGTCGCTGGCTGCGTTAGAGCGCCCGGTATTCGTCCGTGTCGGCCATGTCGGCCATGGAGAGGCGCGACCGACCGTTGAGAGGAATCCCCATTACTGCATCACCCGCGGCCCCAGGCAGTCGACGAAACCGGGCCGTGCTGCTCACGGTGACCTGCCTGGGCCAATTCATGGTCCTGCTCGACAACACGATCGTTGGAGCAGCGCTGCCCGACATGCAGCACCGGCTGCACACCGAGCTGACCGGTCTGCAATGGATCGTCGACGCGTACGTACTGCTGGTCGCCATGCTGCTGCTGTCCGGCGGTGTCTTCGCCGACCGGTTCGGCCGCAAGCGGGTGTACCTGACCGGTGTTGCGGTGTTCACCGCCGCGTCGGTGCTGTGCAGCCTCGCGCCCTCGGTCGGCTGGCTGGTCGCAGGCCGGGTGCTGCAGGGCATCGGGGCCGCGGCGCTGAGCCCGGCCTCGCTCGCCCTGCTCGCCGCCGCCTATCCCGTGCCGCAAGAACGGGTCAAGGCGATCGGGCTGTGGGCCGGACTCAGTGGAATCGGTCTGGCCGCGGGCCCCGTGGCCGGCGGCGTGCTGACGGATGCCTTCGGCTGGCCCGCCATCTTCCTGGTCAATGTGCCCATCGGCGTGGCCCTTCTGCTGCTCGGTCTGCGCAGCCTTGAAGAGGCCCGCAATCCGAACGCCCCCGCGATCGATGTCCCGGGGACGGTGCTGTCCGTTCTGGGGGTGGGGGCGCTGACCTACGGACTGATCGAGGGTGGTGCCCGCGGCTGGACGTCGCCGGTGATCCTGGCCGGCTTCACCGCCGCCGTGCTCCTCCTCGCCGCCTTCGTCGCCGTCGAAGCGCGTCGCTCTGTTCCGATGCTGCCGCTGCGGCTGTTCCGCGAGCGCCTGTTCACCGTGTCCAACACCGCCATGGTCGTGGTGGGATTCGCGCTCATGGGCTCGTCGTTCTTCTTCTCCCAGTACTTCGTGTACGTCCAGGGCAGCTCGATCCTGCGCGCCGGCCTGCAGACCCTGCCGGTATCCCTCGCCATGGTGATCGTCAGCCCGTACGCGGGCCGGCTCGCCGCCCGGTACGGCTTCCGCATCGTGGTGACCACCGGCATGTCCCTGGCCGGACTGGGCCTCCTTGCGCTCGGCATGGTGCACGCCGACACCGGCTACGGGAACGTGTGGTGGCGGCTGGGCGTCATCGGCACCGGCTTCGCCCTGACCATGTCCCCGCTGACGGGAGCCGCCATGCAAGCAGTCAGCCCGCAGGAGGGCGGCCTCGCATCAGGCATCAGCAGCACCACCCGACAGATCGGCGCGGTGCTCGGCGTGGCGCTACTCGGAGCCATCGTCCGCACCCGGCAATCCGGCGGCGCCTCCTTCGAGACCGGCCTCAACAGCGCCTTCCTCGCTGCCGGTGCCGTCACGTTGGCCACCGCCGTGTTCACCGGCCTGTGGCTGGCCCGGTCCCAGCCCGCGGAAGGCTCCGCCGCGCCGCAACGCTCCACCGATCCAGATACGGCCCCCACCTCGAACAAGGCGCCCGCGAACAGCCGTTGACGGCGACACCGACCTCGGTCGGGAGGGACGTCCCACCAGATGATCCCCCGGCGGGACGCCTCCCGGCCAACAGGATGACGCTCCGCACCTCTCACGAATGACCCCCGCGAGAGGTTCGAGAACGCCCGCGAGCGATCATGTCCGGCAGCATCGACGCACCACAGGACGCGGCACCCGCACCCCCGCACCGCTGACCCATCCGCGTGCCCGCACCCTCCCCGGTTGCCCTCACGAAAGAGCCATCAGATGCCTGCCACCACCGACCCCACACCGTTCACCGACTGGCTCAACGGCCATGCCGTCCCGCTCAGCCACCTCGACCCGGACGCGCCCCTGGACGACCTGGAGCCACTGCGCGGCATGATCGACGGTGTCCGCGTGGTCGCCCTCGGCGAACACTCCCACTTCATCGCCGAGTTCGCCCAGATGCGCCAGCGCATCCTGCGGTTCCTGGTCGAACGCTGCGGCTTCACCGCCCTGGCCTTCGAATACGGCTTCAGCGAAGGCTTCCCCCTCGATGCCTGGGCGCAAGGCCAGGGAGCGGACGACGACCTCGCCGCCCACCTCGCGGGTACCATCCCCATCGGACTCCAGGAGCCGCTGCGCTTCCTACGCCGGCACAACCGCACCGCCACACCACCGGTCAGCTTCGCGGGAATCGACATCCCCGCGGCGGGCGGGTCACTGCTCCCCGCCCTGACCCCGGTGGCCGACTACCTGCGCCAGATCGACCCCGAAACGCTGCCGACGGTCCAGGCCGCGATGAGGATCGCCGAGTCCTTCGCCGGGGACTCCGCGGCCGTGGCCGCACCCGCCTGGGCCCGCCTGGCCACCGCCGAACAGGACACCCTCAGCGCGCTCCTGGCCCGCCTGCTCATCCGATTCCGCTCCCTGAAACCGCTGTACCTCTCCCGCGGAGACCGGCGCAGCTACGACATCGCCCTGCGGCGCCTCGAAGGCGCCTGCCACGGCGACTACACCTTCCGTGCCATGGCCGGCCTCTTCGCCGGGGACGGCCTCACCGCCGACACCTCGGCCCGCGACCTCTACATGGCCCAATCACTCCTGTGGCACCTGAACCACCTCGAACCCGATGCCCGCGTCATCCTGGTGGCCCACAACGCCCACATCCAGAAGACACCGATCACCTTCGACGGCCACCTCACCGGGCTCCCCATGGGACAGCACCTGCACAACGCCCTGGGTGACGCGTACTTCGCCCTCGGACTCACGAGCCCCACGGGACACACCGCCGAGATGCGCCGCGACGAGAAGGCTCCCTTCGGATTCGCCATCGACGACACCCCGCTGGGGCCGCCCGAGCCCGGAAGCATCGAAGCCGCCTTCGCCGACACCGGTACCGGACTCGGCATGGCCGACCTCCGCCGGGCACGAACAAAGAACCTCAGCGGCCCCGACCGCATCCGACTGCAGAGCGTCTACCTGCACACCCCCGTCCTCGACGCCTTCGACGGCATCCTCAGCACCCCGGCCTCCACCATCGCCGACATCGCCGACATCGCACCGAGTTGAGACCCGCGGGAGGCTGCCCAAGCTGACCTACGTGGACGACTGCCACTGCTTCGGGGTGCTGGTGAGGCTTACGCCCAGGCGTGAGCCGAGGACGGCCGGAGGGGTGTCGGCAGCGAAGGTTACGAGGGTGATGAGGGCGGAATTGCGCCCGGGGATGACCGGGGGTCCGTGGTGTCGCGCCGAGGAGCGGCCTGCGCGGTAGGGCAGGTCTCCTCGCCGTCCCCTCGCCGTCGACATTGGCCGCGTCGATCACCGTGGTGACTGCCAGCCACCCTGCGCTCCAGAAAGAAGTGCAGTGCATCGCCCGACTGATGACGGATCGTGTCGCCCGCCGACGGGCGGATCTTGTCGGTGGGAGCCCCAAACCCGCCCAAGTGTCCAGATGTCCAAGCAGGTCAGCGCGTGTCCCGCGGTTGCAGGACGAGTATTCCGCAACCGAGTGAATCTTGATCAGAACACCGCCAGGCGCTAACACAGAGTGAACGGGCGCAGCCATTCTGTCCCAGGAAAGATCCCTGCTTCAGAACGGATTCCTCGTATGCGCATGCGTCGTTCGCTCGGACTTCTGGCCGTCACGGCCGCCATCACGCTCGGCGGCAGTGCAGGCACCGCCTACGCCGAGTCGGCTCCCCTGCAGCCCGGCCACGTACAGGCCATGGACATGGAAGGTGAGGACACCCTGCAAGTGGTCGACAACACCGACGAGCGCATCGTGGTCGGGAACGTCGTGGTCGAGAGCCGCGCCATCCGAGGCACGTGCGGCGGCTCCGCTTGCGGGCCGGGCTGGCTCTGAGCCTGCCCCGACGAGACCCTGCCGGGGCCCTGAAGTCCCGGTAGTCGCGTGCCACCTGGCCGCCGCAACGCGGCGGCCAGGTCCTTTTCCCGGGTTAGCGGATTACGACCCGCGGCGCTGGGATGGCGTCGGCGGTCGCATCCTGGCAGCCGCCGGGACCGTCTTCCCTGTCGGATCGGCGTGCTGATCTTCACCGGCTCGGTGGTGGTCCTGGTGAAGGCGATCTCGAAGCCGCCGGCGTCGGAGGGGGGACGAGTACGCCGACGTCCGCCTGCGGTGCGCCGGTCATCAGTCCCGGTCGGTGTGTGCGAGTTCGCCCAGCACGCGGAGGCCCAGCCCGGTTGCGTGGCGACGACGAACGAGGCCCCGCGGGCGATCGTGAACAGAAGCGAGTCGCGGGCCTCGAGGGCACCGGTCGGCGTCTCGGGTTCGGTGGCGTGCGCGCCGATCTGCGGCGCGCGATCGAAAGCGTTCCGGTTTTCGCGCAGGCATCGTCGACGCCCTCGGTGGAACCGGCGAACTTGGACCTCTTCCACGCCAGTTGCCGTGAGAATCCCAGCTGGTTGGCTACCTGCTGCCACGCCGCGCCGCTGCACCGGGCCACGGGTCACGGTCGTGGTGATCTTCCACCTGGAGGTCATGCAGCGCGTTCAGGGCGGCCAGAGGGCGCTATTGAATCAGGGCGGAGAGCCGGCTCAGCAGGTCGTCCATCGCGTCGCGGATGCGCACGCACCAGCCAGTGCCACGCTATCCCGCGCTGCGCGGCGACAGCCGCTGTGTGACCCGGTCGAACAGCTCCGTCAGCGGCTCGCCGACGTCCTGGCCGAACTCGGTCAGCCCGTAGGTGACCTGAGGCGGCGTCGTCGGCTCGACCTCCCGCCAGACCAGGCCGTCCTGGACCAGCGCACGCAGGGTCTGGGCGAGCATCTTCTCGCTGATGCCCTGGATGCTCTCGCGCAGCTCGTAGAACCGGAGGCTATTGCTCCGCAACGCGATCAGCACCCAGACGCCCCACCTGCTGGTCACATGGTCGACCACGTCACGCGCGGGGCAGTCGGTGTGAAACACGTCATACCGCTCCCCCACCTCGGCCTGCCTGTGCTGCACACTTCCCGTCATTTCATGAGCTTACCTCAAGGTATGTCCTTACCAAAAGTTAGCCCTTGCTCCTAGCGTGCAGCCCACACAGGACATCCGACAAGGAGCTGACCATGATCGTAGTGACCGGGGCTACCGGAAATATCGGCCGACCGTTGACGCAGACCCTGGCCGAGGCGGGCCAGCAGGTGACGGCAGTGTCACGGCATACGACGGAGGTGCCGAACGGTGTCCGCCACGTGGCGGCCGACCTGACCAAGCCGGCCAGCCTCAAGCCCGCGTTGACCGGGGCGAAGGCGCTGTTCCTGCTGCTCTCCGGCGACCTGCACGCCACTGGAGCCAACCCTGCCGACATCATCAGCGAAGCTGTGGCCAGCGGGGTCCGCCGGGTCGTCCTGCTCTCCACGCTGGGCGTGGTGACCAGACCCTCTGGCCAGACGCGGATCGCGATGCGCGCACTGGAGGACATGCTGCGGGAGTCCGGCCTGGAGTGGGCCATCCTGCGGCCGGGCGGCTTCGCCTCCAACGCCCTGTGGTGGGCCGAGTCCGTCCGTGCGCAACAGGTCGTCGCCGCGCCCTTCGGCGACGTCGGGGTGCCGATCATCGACCCGGCGGACATCGCCGCGGTCGCGGCAGCCTGCCTGTTGGAGGACCGGCACACCGGCGGCATCTACGAGCTGACCGGCCCGGAGGTGATCACTCCGCGCCAGCAGACGGAGGCCATCGCTGCCGCCCTGGGCTCGCCGGTGCGGTTTCACGAGCTCACCCGTGACGAGGCCAAGACCGCCATGTCCCAGAGCATGCCGGCGGAGCTTGCCGACGACACGCTGGACATCCTCGGCTCCCCGAGCCCGGCCGAGCTGCGCGTCAGCCCGGACGTGCAGCAGATCCTCGGCCGCGCCCCACGCCCCTTCGCCGACTGGGCCGTCCGCAATGTCGCCGCGTTCCGCTGAGACTGGCCAGCGCCGCTGGAGTTGACGCCGACATGGCCCTCAGGCGGGCCGGAACCGACGCTGCGGCCGCACCTCCGTTGACCTTGCGAGCCTAGGTTGGCGCCGCGGGAGCGGCACGTCGTCGCCTGGCGACGCTTCCCCGCGCGCCTCACGCCAGTGGGAGAGCGTCATCGGTGAACGGTGCGGCGCGGTTGCGGCCGGGGTGGGTGGGGGTGGGTGCCGACGTGGTTGGGGCCTGTCGTAGCCCTTGTCGCCGATGACGTGGTCCGGGCGCGCCCGAGGGCGTCCCGGACCGGTTCGGGGGGCAGTGCCCGGCCCTCAAAGGTGGAGTTCGGTCTCCCAGGCTTCGAACGGCGGCTCTACCCGATAGCTCGGGTCGCAGCACGCCCGAATCCACTGCGCGACCCGGTACTGCGCGTCCCCGTCATTCAGCACCATGGCGTCGACATCGACTCGCAGCACGTTGCCGTAGATCGCGAAGACCTGCTCCAGCGATGAGCCGGAGTGAAAGACGGTGGAGCGGTAATCGACCTCATCGAGCAACTCGACGTCAATGGTGCCGTTCGCCAGGTAGAAGGCGAACAGCCGAAGCGAAGCGCGCAGATCGACAGAGAGATGCTCCACGCACGCATCATGCACGACCTCAGCACTGTCTCGGCAAGATCTTCTTTAAGTCAGGCCCTAGCTGTCGGTCTTGGCAGCGAGGCTGCCCACGATCAGATCGGTCAGTGCGGTGACCGAGTCGTCGACAGTCGTCCGTTCCCGGTTCAGCTCGGCAGCAATCGCCTCGGCCGCACCCAGCACGCCGACGCAGCGCAGCCGCAGGGCTCCGGGGGCGAGGCGGGAGTGCGGCTGAAGCGCGGAGGCCATCAGGTCCGTGTAACCGTCGATCAGCTCGTGCTGGATCGCCTCCATCTCCGGATTCCCCCTCAACGCGGCGGACACGGCGCTGAGTTCCGGCATGTCGGTGGCACAGGTGAAGTATGCGGCGCTCAGGGCGCGGGCGACCTCATGAGCGGTGGGTGCAGCCTCCTGCAGCGTCTGCGCGATCGCGGCCCGGTGACGTTCGTCGAGTCGCTGGTAGAGCGCGAGCAGCAGACCGGGGCGTGTGCCGAAGTGGTCGTACGTGATCGGTCTGCTCACCCCGGCTGCCTCGGCGAGGGTGACCAGAGTCAGGCCGTCGGCCCCCTGGGTGCGCACGAGCTCCACAGCGGTGTCGAGCAGCTGTTCCCGCCTGGCCTGCTTGGACAGGCGGGTCGACGTGGTGGCCATGTCGCCCTCCCTTGCGTTGCATCGCAGCTTAGGCTACAAAACGTAGGTTACAAAATGTAGCTTCATGGATGCGAGGGGAACCACCGTGGGACAACCGGAATCAGTACTGATCTTGGGCGGCTCGGGCCAGGCGGGTGCGGGGGCCGCCGCCCTCCTACGCCGTTGGCACCCAGCACTGCCGCTGACGATCGCGGGGCGCGACATCGACCGTGCACAGCGGGTGGCCGACGAACTCGGCGCCGCGACCGCCGTGACCATTGATCTGGCAAGCAGCGATCTCGGCCTTCCAGCCGATCACGGCTACTCGGCAGTGGTCGCCGCACTGTGGGACAACCATCTGCACGGCCTGCGCTACGCACAGCGCCACGGAGTGCCGTACCTCAGCATCTCCAGCGGCCTGGTGGAGGTCGCACCGGAGGTCGTCGCGAGCGCCCAGCAGGCGAGTGCCTCAGCGGTCCTGATGGCCAGTCACTTCTGCGCCGGCGCCGTTGTCCTCGCCGCTCTGCACTTGGCCCGGGAGTTCGAGCGGATCGACACCATCCGGATCGGCGCCGTACTGGACGAACAGGACACCGGCGGGCCTGCCGGAATAGCGGATCTGGAGCGGTGGTCCACCGTCACCTCCGCGGGACTGGTACGCCGTGACGGCGTCTTCACCTGGGTCTCAGGAACCGACGCGCAGGTGGATGTGCCCAGTGCCGACGGCGGTGTCCTGCCCGGCCAGAGCATCGCCGTCCTCGACGTACCGAGCCTTGCCCTCGCGACGGGCGCACCGAACGTCCGCTTCGACTTCGCCGTCGGTGAATCCGCGGGCCGGCACCACGGCGAACCCGCCTCTTTCGAGGCCCGGATCGACCTCGAAGGCGTAGGTCGAAAAGGTGCGCCGCTCAGCACGAGTCGCTACCTGCTCCACCCGGCAGGGCAACGCCCCCTGACCGCACTCTCCATCGCCCTCGGCGTCGAGCGCCTGCTGGGCCTGCGGGGCGAAGCCGTCCCACCAGGCATCCACAGCCCTGAGGCACTGCTTGACCCGGCCTACGCGGTCGAGCGGATGGTGGAAACCGGCGCCACCTTCGTCGATGCTCCCGGAGATAGCTGAACGCCCTGCTGAAGCGGCCTTAATGCCCCGTTCAATGCCCAGTTCCGAATGATCGGAATTGGGTGCGCCTCCTCATGGCCGCAGCCTCCTCCTCGTCAAAGCCCTATCGATGCCAAAGCCCTATCGATGCGCTGCTGCACCGAGATGGCAGTGAGCCTCTTGCAACCTGAAGTGCCATCTCAGGGCAGTCATTTGCCATAGGCTCAACACTGAAGAAGCTTCCGTGGACGGTCTCGTCGTTGGGGGGCGCCATCGCACACCCCCGTCCGGTTGTGTTGATGTGCGTCAGACTTCTGGCAGGGTGACGCGGCAAAACCGGGCAGAGAGCTCGATCCAAGCAAGACCAACGACCCAGTGCCGGCCAAGACGCGGCCGCAGTCTTCAAACGGGAGGGGCCCATGCTGAAGCAGGTCGCCAAGGGTGTACTGATCCACCAGAGTGAGTTGCTCGAGAACAACACCGTTGTCGTGAATGGCAGGGACGGCGTGCTGCTCGTAGACGTCGGGATTACCGGCGCCGAAATGACCTGCCTGGCAAACGACCTTCGTGAGCTGGGCCAGCCCGTGGTTGCAGGCTTCTCGACGCATCCTGATTGGGATCACGTGCTCTGGCATGCCGCACTTGGTGAAGCGCCTCGTTACGGCACAGCCCGCTGCGCGGCCTTCATGCAGGATGTGTTGTCGAACGCGGACTGGAAGGCTGACGTCGCCGAGGGGCTGCCGCCGGAAATCGCCGAGGACACACCGCTGGCCTTGTACGGCCTCATCACTGGTCTGCCTGCTGAAACCGCGCAGCTTCCTTGGGATGGCCCCAAGGTGCGGATCATTGAGCATACGGCGCATGCCCCGGGCCATGCGGCGCTGTTGATCGAAGAACGCCGAGTTCTCATCGCCGGCGATATGCTCTCCGATGTCTTCGTTCCCATGTTCGACGACACCGACAACCCGATTGAGGACTACCTCGTCGGGCTGGGACTGCTCGAGGGCGTAGCGGACGATGTCGATGTCCTCATCCCCGGACACGGATCCGTCGCCAGGGACGAGGAGGTACGCGCAAGGATCAAACTGGATCGAGCGTACGTGGAGGACCTACGTGACGCCCGGGTCTCCAACGACCCACGGGTCGTATCGCCCAAGCCCGGCTGGGAGTGGGCGAGCGGCATTCACGAAGGGCAGGCTCGAAGCCTCGCCCGAGGGAGCGAGCCCGAGGGGCCTGACTAGAGATCCGCTTCCGCCACAGGACGACCCCGTCAGTGAACTGTTGCCAAGATGGCGTCGCTGGCCGCGAGATGGATAATCCTGCGCATTGAAGAAGCTCCTGGTAGACGGGCCCTCGGCCAAGATCACCCGTGTTCGCCAGGAGCTTTGCGTCCTTGTCTATCCGTCCTCGATAGATCTGTCCAGCCGTACCTTGCGCGAATGAACGTCCAGATCCTCACCAATCCGTTCGGCCGGCTGCTGTGGGCCTCGCCCGCACTGCCCGGACCCACGCGCGACCTCACCGCCGCGCGACAACACGGGGCTATCGAAGCCCTTGCTGATGCGGGACTCAAATGCCGGGCCGATAAGAGGTATCAAGGCGCTGGCGCCCTTGTCCGGGTGCCGTTTCGGAGCCGCCGTCTCAAGCGATGGAAGCGCCGGCACAACACCAATCACGCCAAGATCCGCTGTGTCGGTGAGCTGGCGACGGCCGCCCTGAAGGGCTAGTGCCTCCTGCGGAAACTCCGCTGCGGCACCAACCGCATCACCAGCGTCGTGAAAGCCGTCCTGGTCCTTCACCACGCCTCATCGTGAGGTTGGAAAACGCTCAGTGGCCTGCACTACACCATTGCGACCGGGATAGGTGCTCTCATGCGGGCTGAGATGCGCCGTCCTAGGCAGCCTCCAAAGCAGCGGCGGCCGCGTCCACGAAGGGCCCGATCAAACGGATGTAGGCGCGTAACGTCTGCTGGAACTCACGGCGGTTGTCCTGAGTGGCGTTCTCAGCCGTAGCCGCCAGAGCAGTCGAGAGCGTGCCCGACATGATCAGCAGATTCGACGCCGCGACCTGGACCGCAGAAGGGCCCTCCAGGTCAACGAGGGTCACCGCGCGGCGCAGTTGCTGATGCCGTTCACGGTGAGCGGCCAAGACCGCTTGCGACTCGGCAGCCGCCAGGCCCTCCACACCCCGCAGCCCGTCGGCGACGACCTGGGCCTGCTCGATCAGGGCCAGGTAGGCGGCCCGCCGGGTCTGTCGAACGCCCTCCTGGCGCTGCGCCCGGGTGGTGGCCTCGACCTGGATCCGAGCAGCCTGGGCGTTGCCCCTGCTGGTCAGCCAGCTCGCCAGGGAACTGGCCGCGATGGCCGTCGCCCCCGTCAGTCCTGCGATCACCAGTGAGCTGTCCCCCATGCACAGGAGTCTGTCCGAACAGCCCGGCCACTGCCACCACTTCCCCTACTGCGGTTTCCCGGCGCCAGGGCCGAACCGCTGCGCGCCTGCCATCGGGGCCAGCGATGAGCGATGATCAGCGCCAGACCCGGCGGTGCGGGGCGGCGGGTCCAGGACGAGAGCCGGCTCACGGCATGGCGTTCGCGTTCCTCGACTGTGGCCTGCCCACCCCGGTCCGCCGCGCTGATCCCACGACTGACTCGGACGCTTAGGAATCTGCCAGGAGTTGACAAGATTCCTTCAATCTCTACAGCAGATCGTGACCTGTGCAGCCCGCAGGCTGATGCCGTACCTGGGCTTCGACTCTGTCCACGACGAAAGCAACGCCGTATGCCTGTGGCAGAAGGTCCTGTGGGCCGAAGGCACTGACGAGACGAACGGCACGAACCTCGACCCCGCCGATATCGACGGAATATTCGGCCCAAGCACCCGAGGGGCTACGGAAGAGATCCAGGACCGATGGGGCTTGGTCTCTGACGGGGTCCCGACCTCCACGACGCTCAGCAGGGCGCAGGATCGGCTGAAGGTGACGGGCGGCAGTGAGGCCCGTGGCAAGCAGCTCAACTTCACCTACTACGGCGACGTCGGCTCGTTCTCCGTGATCCGCAACAGCGAGGGCAAGTACGCCTTCAGGGACGGCGACAACGAGTGGCGCAACGCCGGCTACAGGTACAGAACCTGCCGCTGACGCAGCACCCGTGGGGAGCAGCCAGCCTTTCGGGAGCTACTCCCCACTCACAATGATCCGCCCCTGGACACAGCGCTGGCCCTGTACGACGGGGAGTCCGCTGCCGGAACCGGGCAACTCAAGGACTGGGACGCCCTGTTCACCGCGGCTGCTGCACCCCGCCTCTGCCCCGGCGACCACGCTACCTCCAGCAGGAGCCGGCCGCACTCGTCGCCCCGCTGGTAGACGAACTACTCGGCACGCTCGGGCTCGATGAACGCGGTCAACACGTCCACAGTTGCCTCGGGCTGCTCCTCGGGAATGAAGTGTCCGGCTTGTGGGATGAGGACGCCGGTCGCGTTCTCTGCCCACGGGCTGAGGGAGGCGGCCATGTCGGGGATCGAGCCGTGGGAGCTGGAGATTCCCAGGACCGGGACGGTCAAGTGCCCTCGTTCGAGAGCGTCATGATTTTTGCGCGCTGATTCCGCGGCGTCGCGGTAGTAGGCGAGGGACGCCGAAAGCCCTCCCTCGGCCGCGATGGCGGCGGCGTAATGGTCGATCTCGGCGCCGTCGAAGGTGTGCGGGGACAGAGCCTTGACCTTCAAGAACCAGCCGACGTAGTCGCGCTCGCGGCCGGTAAGCAGCGTCTCGGGCAGTTCGGGCACCAGGTGGAAGGCGAAGTGCCAGGTCTTCCAGGCCCGGTCAGGGTCCGTCGGGATGGAGTCCGGGAGGGTGATTCCGGGAATGCCGGCGTCAAGGAGAGCGACGCCGTGCAGGCGCTCTTCGTACGTCAGGGCCAGCGAGAAGGCGACCCAGGCCCCGATGTCGTGGGCGACGAGCCAGTACTTCGACACGTGGAGCGCGGTCAGCGCGGCCTGGACACGCGAAGCGACGGTGTGCGTGTCGTAGCCCTCTTGAGGGCGGTCGGAGTGGCCCTGTCCCGGCAGGTCGATGGCGATCACGTGGAATCGCTCGGCAAGGCCTGGCATCACCTTTCGCCAAGCCCACCAGGTCTGCGGGAATCCGGCGAGCAGGACGACGGTGGGACCGGCCGGCCGGCCGCCTTCCACGGCGTGCAGTCGGATCCCCTCCGCGTCGACCCAGCGGTGCGTGAAACCCGCAAGGTCGTACAGCGGCAACCCGGGGACCGGGTTCGGGGCGCAGGAGCGGTTCGGGGCCATGGCGTCGTCGGTCACGTCTTGAGCCTACTGCATCTTGAACTGGTCAGTTCAAGATAGGATGGGCAAGGCCACAACGGCTGGTCCAAGAACGAGGTGCATGCGTGATGGCCGGCAAGAAGCAGTTCGACGTGGGCGTCGCGCTCGACGCGGCGATGATCCAGTTCTGGCGGGCCGGATACGCCGACACGTCTCTCGACGACCTCTCCAGGACGACCGGACTGAACCGCAGTTCCCTCTACTCCTCGTTCGGCGACAAGGACTCCCTCTACCTGCGCTGCCTGGACCGCTACGCCGCGCGGTACGGAAACAGCTACGACCAGGCACTTTCATGTGCGTCCGAGGAACCGCTCCAGGCGGTACGGGCGTTCTTCGAGGTCACCCTGCGGCGCATCGCCGACCCTGACGTACCTGATGGATGCCTGATCGCCCAGACCGCGATGGCGGCACAGGTGCTCAGCCCCACCATCGCCGCACGCGCGATGGAAGCTCTGGGCCTTCAGCATGCGCGGCTGCGGACCGCCTTGGACTCCGCGCAGTTGGCCGAAGGCGACGCCGACGCCTTCGCGGTTCACCTCACGGCGGTCAACCAGTCGCTGGCCGTGATGAGCAGGGCCAGGGCGAGCCAGAAGCAGCTCCGCACGGTCATCGACATCAGCGTCAGCGCACTCTCGCACGCCTTCCAGGCCCGGAGCTAGCCCCGCCGTTTCGCCTGAACACGGCGGCTGATGGAACGGACACGCGCAAGCACCTTCCTGCCTGGGGACGATGAACCTTGCCGAGGGGTTCGGTCGGTCCGGAAGCAGGGCGCTTTCTCCGTCGCGCTCAGACCACTTCGGCCACGCGGGACCGGGGTCTTGGACAAATTCAGAGCCAACGACAGGCCGTCACCGCCCGCCATACCGGCGTGTTCCCAGCCCAGGGGTGACCATGGACGGATGAACACTGCAGAGCTTTTGGCGGGCGCGTTCGATCGCGTCCAGGAGGAAGTGCATGCTGCCGTCGAGGGGCTTTCACCCGAGGAGCTCGCGTTCCGTCCGGACGACAAGGCCAATTCGATCGTCTGGCTGGTGTGGCACCTCACCCGCGTCCAAGACGATCATGTCGCTGACGCGGCGGGCCGGGACCAGGTGTGGACCGCCCAGGGCTGGTCCGACCGGTTCCAACTACCCCTCGGCGAGGAGGAGACGGGATACGGGCACACGCCCAAGCAGGTGGCATCGCTCGGTGGCGTCTCCGCCGATCAGTTGCGCGGCTACTACGACGCCGTCCACGAGCAGACCCTCGCCTACGTACGCACACTCGACGACGCCGCACTCGACCGCGTCGTCGACCAACAATGGACGCCACACGTCACCCTCGGCGTCCGGCTGATCAGCGTCATCTCGGACGATCTGCAGCACACCGGGCAGGCCGCGTATGTCCGGGGACTGCTGCAGCGCCGTTGACACACCCGCTCCCCCCGGCCGCCGCATCCTTCGCAGGCGCCGGACCCCGCGTGCTGGGGCCAGGTGTGTCCGCGGCACACCCCCGCCCGCTCTCTCTCGCTCGCTCGCCGTAGCTTCGTACGATGCACGGCTCCTCGGCCGGGGCAGCGGCAGAGTCTGCTCATCTGCAGCAGTCGACACCACCTCTGGGGATCACGTGGTGACCGCTTCGGTATCAAGTCCGGCCACCACGGGTGCCCGGCGCGGGTGTATCCGCCATCGCAGAGACACCCCGCTCCGGCGCGCCGGCCGCCGTGTCCAGGCGCTCGGCGAATGTCGCGTCGCCTGCTTAGCCGCGATCTGGGCATGTCGCTGAGGGCATGTGTGCGGCACCTATGTGTGGCACCTCTGTTCGGATACCGTGTGCTGATCGAAAAGCACCTGGGGGATTGTGCCGACATCGCAACACGACCTGAGCGACCAACTGGTGGCTGCCGTATGCGCCAAAGACGCCGATACGGTCAGAGCCCTTCTGGAAGAAGGCGCCCCGCCGGACACTCCGGGCCCCGACGGCCTTCCGCTGCTCTGTGCCGCGGTGGCCGGGTTCGATGACAAGACCGCTGAGGTGTTGACGGAGGGCGGTGCGGATCCCGGCCGCGAGCTGCCGGACGGCACGACGCCCCTGCTGCGGGCCGTGGATCTTGGTTCGGATGCGCTGGTCGATGCCGTGCTCGGCAGCGATCCGCGGTTGCGGCTCGCCCCCGGCGTCCGGGAGCGCCTGCTCGACCTCGCGCGGCACTGGTGGGAGACGGGCGAGGAGGAGGAACTGCGCCGGCGAACGGAAGCCACGGGCCCGGCCATCCGCCGCCTGGTCAACGACGGCATGTACACGGACGTCGAGGAGGTCTCCCTGGGCGGACTCACCGTCCGGGCCGGCCACAGCGCCATCCTCACCTCATTGGAGGAGCGGCTCGACATCCTGGCACCGGTGGCCGAGCTGGTGGCACGCGCCGTCCTCTACAGGGTCCCAAGCCAGTTAGACGTCAACTGGGCCAACGCCAGACATGTCCTCGGCCGACGCCAGAGCCCGCAGGACTGGTCCGAGCTGAAAGCCCTGCAGCACCACCCCGACCCCGTCCGCCGCAGCTTCCTCGCCGATGTCGTGTGGAGCCGGAACCATTCGGCGTGGTGGGACCAGCGCCAGGACACCGCGCAGGATGCTGAGTTCCTCGCGGCCTGGGCCCTCGCCGAACCCGACGGCATGGTGCTCGCCCGGGTCCTGGAGGTCTATGCCGAACATGAGCACCCCGACCACGAGGCCTTCGCTCTCCGATACGCCGACCATCCCGATGCGCGCGTGCGCAGCCAGATTGCCAACCTGATCCCACGAGAGGCCCCGCCGACCGAAGCTGCTGCCACGACCCTGCTCACCCTGTCGCGCGATCCCGAACCCGATGTCCGTAGCTCCACCGCCCCAGAGCTGGCCGCCCACGCCACGCCCGCGTTCCGAGCGGCGCTGCTGACCCTCACCGGCGACCGCGACTCCACCGTCCGGGCCCAAGCCGGCATCTCATTGGTCAACTGCGACGACCGGACGCCGGCCGTCACCGACGCCCTCGTCGCCCTGCTGGACGAGGAGCACCAGCTCCTGCGTCTGGAGATCGTCTACGCCCTCGCTCGCCAGGATGATCCCCGCACCGAGCAGGCCTGGGAACGTGTCGGCGAGCTCCCTCCGGATTTCGGCTGGATCGGCCCACACCAAGAGGACCACCGCATTCTCGCCTACTGGGCCTATCAGCAGCGCCACCGGCCAACTGACTGAGCAACAGGCAGGGAAGGTGACCGCCCTGGTTGCTTCTCGCGCCGGCTGCGGGCCACCCGGACCGCCGACGAGCGAACGTCCGACAGGCCACGGCCGCGGGCATCCGGTTGAAACCCAACTGAACTGAAGGCCGCCGAACAGGAGCTTTCACCTGCCATGGTCGTCGGCGACCGGTACGACCGAGTCGCCATCGGCACCGTAGAACGCTGATGTTCCTGGCGAAGTCCCGGGTGTACTGGCGTGGACGGGTGCCAGGTGCCTCGCCGTTTGACCGCGGATGTGATCGCTGAAGTCAGCGCCGAGATCGGCCCGTTGTGGGCTGCTCCAGGGCGTCGCCGATGAGGCGGACTCCTCGGGACAGGCGGCCCAGTTGCTGGAGTTCAGCGGCGTACATCCTGATGGAGTTCTCGATCACGGACGCGGACACGCCCATCGCCGGCAGTTCCGCCCGGCTGGTCTCCAGGGCGATCCGCACCGTCCGTACCTCGTGCTGCAGTTGGAGCTGTGCGTGCCGGACGAGCAGTGCGGGATGGCGGGACAGCGTCGGATAGGTGCCGTACCGGGCCGGGAGCAGGTCCCGCAGCCAGCGCATCGCCGTGCGTTCCCAGTCCTGGGTGCCGGGCGGGTTGACCTGGCAGGGCCAGTCGGGGCTGAGTGTGAAGGAGGCAGTCTGGCGCATTCTCGTCGCTTCCGAGTGGTGTCGAACTCTGATCGAGACGTTGTTGCGGCGGCCTCGGCCCAGGGGTTGACCGAGGCCGCCTTGAGCGCTCCGGTGTGATCCGAAAGCCGGGACCGGGCACGGGCGGGACGTGAGGAGGAGACGTCACACCGCGTGTCTGCTTCCGGGAGGGCTTGGGGTCGCTCTCCCTGGCGTCTGGTGGATCCGGGGCGCCGGGCAAGTAAACATATATACCGTTGAGTAAGCAAGGGAATGAAAAATTACATGCGGAGGGAAGGGTGAAATGCCCAGCGCAAGACAGGGGGGCGGCGGCCCGAGTGGGGGGATCGACCTACAGGAAGAAACCGTGCTGGTCGGCGACCTGCTCGTAGCCTTCGAGGCGTGCCTGCGTCCGCTCAGGATCCGCGTCGGCCATCGCCTGCAGCAGGGCCGCGGACAGCATTCCGGGCGCCGCGTAAGAGTCGAAGACGAGCCGGGACCCGGTGCCCGCGGTCAGAGTCACGTCCGCCGCGTCCGCCAGCGGCCCCAGGGTGGAATCGGTGATCAGCGCGGTACGGAGCCCCACGCTCCGCGCGGCCCGGAGCGCGCCCAGGGTCTCCTTGGCGTGCCGGGGCATGGCATAGGCCAGCATCCAGGTTCCGCCCGCCTCCCGGGACTGCAGCAGGGCGTCGTAGGCCACGCTGCCGCCACGGGTCACCAGGCGCACGTCGGGGTGGATGCGCCGGGCCGCGTAGGCGAAGTACTCCGCCAGCGACACCGAGATCCGCAGGCCGAGCACGGTCAACGGCACGGAACCGGCCAGCTCGCGCCCGATGTCCAGCGTCTGGTCGGTGTCGGCGAGCAGGCGACGTAGGTTCTGCAGGTTCTCGATCTCGGCGTCCACGGCCGCCTGCAGCGCGTTGTGCCGGAACTGTTCGCTGCCCCCCGGGGAACCCGCGACCGCGCTCAGGGCGATCGGCTGGAGCGCGTCCCGCAGGGCGGGATAACCGCTGAACCCGAGGGAGACGGCGAAGCGGGTCACGGACGGCTGGCTGACACCGACCCGTTCCGCCAGCTCGGTGATCGAGAGGAACGCGGCCTCGGTGAGGTGATCGATCAGGTACTGGGCGATGCGCCGCTTCCCCGGGGACAGCCGATGGCCGTCGAACAGCGCACGGACCCGCTCACCGGGGGCGCGCTCATGGTCCGGCGACTTCCCGCCCGGCGTGATGGCGGCCGCCTGGGCGCGTGCCTGCTGCCCGGATGACACCGACGGGCCTCCCTCTTATGTCACTCGGCACCCAACATAGCTCACACCCTGTGCCCACCCCGTCAGCCGCCCACCGCCGCCTGTGTCGGTGCGACGGACCGGACAGCGGCGGGTGGAGGCGGGCGAAAGCCTCCCGGCGCTCGTACGGCAAGTGCGGGGCGGTGGCCGGGCAGTGGACGGGCAGTGGCCGGGCTCGGCTCACTGGCCGCACGGCGCGCGGCACAAACGACTGCCCCGCTCGACGGGTGGGCCGTGCCCGCGCTCATGTCCTCGCGACCCGCCGCGGTTGCCGGGAACTCACCGACGGCGAGCCCAGCCCCCGTCATGGAGAGCACCGCGGCGGCATGGGCATCCCCGTGCGTGTCCCCTCCTTGGGTGGACATGCACCGGCTTTCGGGTGGGGATCAGTTCGGACGGCTACTGAAGGCGGTCCGCGACCGCACGGTTGCCGCGTCCTCGCGCAACTACCGCTTCTCCGCGGACGACTGGCCACAGGACCTCGGCTCCGCCGAACCGCAGCCGTGTTCACCCCGTGAGGCGGCGTTCACCCCGTGAGGGCGCGCGCTGGGCGAGCTCGCCGCCCGGCCTCGCGTAGAGCGCTCGCGTAGAGCGCTCGCGTAGAGCGCTCGCGTAGAGCGCTCGCGTAGAGCGCTCGCGTAGAGCGCTCGCGTAGAGCGCTCGCGTAGAGCGGGTTGCCCAGTTCACTGACCGGCGGCGCCGGCGTTCCATTCCCTGGCGTGGTCGTAGGCGCCCTCCTTGCCGATCGTGCCAACTACGTCCTGGGCTGCGGCCCGAGGCCCGGAGCCAGTTGTTTTGATGACGCGGAACGCTTTTGCTCAGGAGGGCCTCTCACTACCTGTACATCTGTACCCCCTGAGAGGAGTTGTTCTGCATGGTGCGTCGCTTTCGTGTCCTGCTGCTGACCGCCCTGGCGCTGGTCGTGGGCTCGGTGATGTCATCCACTCCGGCCTTCGCCGTCATCGGCGGATCAAAGAGCACCTACGGCCCGTGGGCGGTACGCATGCTCGTTGACGGCAAACCGGCGTGCACCGGGACAGCGGTCTCCCGCCAGTGGATCCTCACCGCCTCACACTGCTTCTACGAGCAGGCACTGCCGGTCGCCGACAAGCGGATCTCTTTCCGGGTGGGCCATCTAGACATGCGACGAGGCACTACGGTCCGCCCCATTCCCCGCAAGCGCGTGGGCAGCGCGCACGCCGACATGATGCTCGTCAAGGTCCCGCCGATGAACGTCCGCACGGCGCGCCTGGCCACGGTCGGCGTCCACCGCGGCCAGGCCGTACGGCAGTACGGATGGGGTGCCACCTGCACCACCGACGAGAGCGCCTGCCAGTCTCCCGTCCTCAAGCAGTCGGACCTGAAGGTCGTACGGCCGGACGACCCCCGGTGCGCGGGCCACACCGCCCCGGGCGGCCCCGACTTCTGTATGAAGAAGGTGTCCGGGATTCCCGCCGGGGGCGACTCCGGAGGCCCGGTGATGACCGTCGGTCCGCGTGGCACCGAAACCCTCATCGGTGTCTTCAACGGCTCCGACCGTGAGAAGGGCGCCCAGGCCGGGGAGGTGTCCCAGCAACTCTCCTGGATTCGCTCCGTCATCCGACGATAGCGTCGGCGCGGCGTACTGCGCCGCGCCGTCCTGGAGGCCTTCGTCCCCGACCTGCGCCCCGGCCGCCAGTTCCGCCAGGGGGGCCGGGGTTGCGGCCCCGTTTTCGTAGCCCCTCAACCTCAGCCGAGAGCCGCCGCCAAGCCGCTTGTTCCCAGGCACCGAGCACGAGGACGATCCCGCCGCCGCCTCCTCCGCGCTACTCGATAGCGCTCACATACGTCCAGCAGAACCGCACAAGCGCAACCTGGCGTACGGAGCACTTCTGCTACCAGGAGGATGGGGGCGCTGTGCGGGTCACTACGGCAGGCAGGCGACCGTTCTCGATGGTCTGCTGCGGCAGGGACAGTGCGAAGTGCTCACCGATGACTGCCAGCACCTGGCGCTGTTGTGCGTGTGCCGACAGTTCCTCGTCCGCACCCAGCATGTCGTCGATGGAGTCTCGTGGCGCGATGACTCCGGCGGCTTCGAGGCCGGGGCGCAGCAGATCGGGCCGGGCTCCGACCGGGTCATAGCCGGCGCCCAGCTCAAAGTGAAGCTGTACCTCGCCGTTGGCGTGGTAGGTCAACTTGACCCGTCCCTTAAGGGCCGGGCTTGGAGGTAGCGCCCCGTTGGCTGCTGGGTTGACTCCTCCGTCCAGACACCCTGTTATGGGGTGGCAGGGACGCGTGACTCACGCCCCGCATTCCACACAGCAGCGCCGCGTGCGGCGATGTTGTGGGAAGCGTTCCGGTCGGCGTGGGCAACGCCCCCGCACCCCCGGCAGATGAAAAGCCCCTGGTCGACACGGTTGCGCTGGTCGACGTGTCCGCAGGATCAATGAAGACCAAGGGCACCCCGGCCCGCTTGGCCTTGTAGACGATGAAGCCTCCGAGCTGGGCGAAGGCCCAGGAGTGGAGTTGTCCCGTAAAGCCACGCGGGAAGGAGGGTGCGGACTGACATGTGGGCGGGCGGCAGGGCTGTCGCGATTGAAGGCGGCGCTCTACGGCAGCATCACCCACGTGTAGAGAGCCCCGGCCAATGCGACAACGATGCTCACGGCTGAGAGCCAATGCCCTTGGTCCCACCCCAGGAAACGCGGGTCAGAGGGGCACGTATCGTCCTCATGCCGTTGCAGACGCATTGCCTCCATGTCGAGTGCGTCAGCAAGGCGGCTCTGCAACTCGGCAACGGCCCTAGCGGCAAGTTCTGCTGACGCCCTCAGCCGCGATGACTCCAAGTGAAGAGCTACCACGCTGAGCGCCGCCAACACAGCGAAGCAGCCGCCAATCCCGTAGAGCCTCGCCTGCAGCGTGACGCCGTAGGCCGTACCCAGTATCGCCAGCCACACGACGAGAATCTGCATCAGATAGTGAGCTCGACCCCGTCGGTTCTCGTACCAGCGCCAGGCGTGATCCAGCGCAACCGCCAGTGTTTCCCGTTCCCCCTCGGTCACCGATCCACCCTCGCAGAGGGGAGTGGGAGCCGTCCAGAATCAGCCGCGCAGTTCTGGTCCGACCGAACCGGGACCCATTCACGGGACAGAATTTAACGCCTGTTGCACAGGGCTGTGTTCGGGCAGGTCAGGGTGAGTGAGCGCGGTCTTCTGGTCATGATGCGAGCGCGAGGTTGTACATGTGGGCGACGGCTTGGACGGCGTGGTGGAGGCCGTCGCCGTGTTGCCGGCAGTCGCGGAGGATCTTGTAGCTCTTCATCCGTCCGATCACACGCCCCACCGAGCGCGGACCGTGCGGTGCGCAGCATTGTCGTCCTTCGTGCGGTAGTACACGGCCACCACCAAGACCCGTTCGGCCAACGGAAGGCTCCACGGCCGCCCCCGCAAGGTTCCGTTGCCGCTCCGGTCCCGGACCGTCTTCAGCAGCCGCCCGAACTGCTCTACCGACAGCCGGTGAACGTCTCCACCCACACCAGTTCGGCCTCAACGCCCTAGCCAGGCAGCGGATATGGCCGGTTCACGGTCAGGTGCAGCGGCACACGCCTTTGCGGAGATCGTCGGGCCTTGGCAGTCGCCCGTGTCCGCGGGTCTAGTGCGGGTCCCAGTTGCCGTTGGTGGTGAAGTCCCCTGTGGTGGAGGACACCTGGAATCCGTCCGGTACTGACTGGGCGCAGCCGCCGGAGCACTGCACAGTGAGTTCGTTCGCCTGGGCGCTTGCGGCCGGAGCGGCCAGCAAGGCCACGGCGAATCCACCCACGGCGAGCAGGCCTGTGGTCCAACGAGTCATCCGCTTCATCTCATCTCCCCTTGGTGAACGTGCGATGAGTACACCGTGGCACGCGACGTCTGCCGACGGCGAACCTTTCCGCTCTGGCTCAAAGTTCGTGTCTTTCGGCATCACGTCCAACGAGCCCTTTGACTCAGGGGCAGGGCAGGCAGCAGGTAGCAGGGAGTCCATTGACCACCCGGCCATGCGCTGCTGCCGCACGAGCGCCGTCTGGGCTCTGTAGCTGGCCGGTGCACCGCCGAGCAGCACGCCCGTGCTGCTGACACGCAAGACGTCCAGACGCTTCCAGCCTGCCCCCGCCAGCAGTTGGAAGAGGGAGCGGGCGAAGTGCGCCTCGTATGCCGCGTGGGGCGGATCAGACATGGCCAGCGGTTGTCGGGACGACAGTGACCGCCGGGGACGGAGCCTCCTCGGCTGACCCGCTCCTCACGGCTGGGCGACACCGCGTACCCGTGCGCCGTCCTCGTCCGCGTCGGCGCGGTAGGGATGGGGCAGGGTGAACACCACCTCGTAGCCCTTGGGTTGGCGGGGGCCTGCGTGGAATTCGCCGTCGTACAGACGGACGCGTTCGCGCATGCCCTGCAGCCCCCGCCCACCCGAGCGCACAATCGAGCGCACGCCCGTGAGCTCCTCGTGCCCGGGTACGGGAGCGCCCTCGCGGGGGCCGCCCTCGTCGCGGACGGCGACGGCGAGACCGGCGGGTCCGTGGTCGATCGACAGGGCGACACAGGTGCCGGACCCGGCGTGCCGCAGCACGTTGGTCAGGGCCTCCTGGACGATCCGGTAGGCGCACAGGTCGGCGTGTGGCATGAGGGGGCGCGGAGCGCCGGTGACAGTCGTCGTGACGCTGAGGCCGACGGCGTCCAACGAGGCGGCCAGCGCTTCGACGTCCTGCAGGCCCACGGTGCGACCGTCCTGCGCCTCCCCCGGAACATCAGCGTCGTCCGGTGGCACGCGGAGTACGCGCAGCAGGTCGCGCATGTCGGCCAGGGCACGGTGGGTGGAGGCCTCGATGGTGCTCAGCGCGTCGCGGGTCTGCCGGGGGTTCTTGTCGCATACGAGGCGGGCGAGTCCGCTGTGCAGGGACACGACCGACAGATGATGGGTCACGACATCATGGAGCTCCCGGGCGAGACGGAGTCTCTCCTCCGCCACAGCCTGGCGTGCCAAAACTCCTTCTTGCTGTCGCAGTCGCTCGGTGAGCCGGGCGAGGTGCCGGTTGCTCTGCCGCAGACGGCGCTGGTTGTAGCCGATGCCCCAGACGATGGTGACGAACGCCAAGGTCTCCACGACGGCCAGCCACATGGACGACGTGCCCGCGCTGAGGGCGTGGTGGATCCATACGGCGGTGGCGAGGGCCGCGCCGGGCGCCGCCTTGCGGGGCGGGTACACGGAGGCGACGGTGAGGAAGGCCAGCATCGGCGACCAGACGTTGACGGTCGGCTGGTATCCGGCGGCCGTGTAAGCGGCCAGGGCGGCGCTGGTGACCAGCAGGACCGTCCACGGCATCCGGCGGCGCAGCGCCAAGGGCAGATTGACGGCCACGGTGAGCACGACGGCCGCGGAGTCGAAGTCCGGCCACCGCGGCGTGTGGTGGGTCACCGCGTATACCAGCGTGATGGCCAGGACAGCCACGGCGATGCCCAGATCGACGGCGTACTGCCGAACTCGTTCCTTCCCCGCCCGCATTGCTGCAGGTTAAACGAACCGCGCCCTCACAGCCCTTGATTCGGCAGGACCTGGTGCGGGTGGGACGGAGCAGCAGCCCTGCGCCGCAACCGGTGAAACGTGTTCCGGGTCAGCTGCGCCCCAGGGCCCCTCGCAGGCGGCGCGTTCCTGCGACCGCCGCCATGGGCATGACCGCGGCTGGTTGCCGCGGCCACACCTGCGATGAGCCCTGTGGTGCCGGTGGTGGTTCCTGTTCTCGTCGGCGGTCGTGGGACGACGGCCGGCGGTGGTTACCAGGCCTTGTGCCAGTACAGCGAGTTGGTGCCGGCACGCACCGGCGCCGCTCCACTGTCGTCGTGGGTCCAGCGGGTGTTCGGGGTGTTGATGTACTCCATGCCGTACGTACCGTCGGTGACCGCATGGAGTCGCTGATGGTTGATCCGCGCGCTCCGGTCATAGATCACCTTGTGGTCGGCCTTCATGCCGGTGGCGCTCCAAGCTGGCACGATGTAGTCGAAGTCAGAGCCGAAGAGCGTCCAGTCGGTGCCGTGCGCGCCTTGTGGGTTCTCGATCTGATTCTGCAGGAACGCCGAGTTGACCTGCATCTCGTCGCACTGGTTGAAGCGGTTGAGAGGGTTTCCGCACAGGGCGCTGACGGTGGTCCCGCTATGCGGGGTGCCGTAGGTGACGACGTCCTCGACGTACAGGTACGGCGGGAACCAGGGGTTGGCCTTGCTGACTTCGGTGAGTGCGGAGCGGATGACCAAGCCGCCCATGGAGTGCGCCATGACGTCCACCGACTTGCCCTTGGACGAGTAGGAACGGTAGATCTTCCACGCGAGATCCCGGGCGATGTCGGTGAGTGGCGTGTCGCGGTCCCCGAGCTGGGTCTTCTTCGCCTCGTCAGGAGTGTCGTCGGTGTAGTACCAGTTGCAGTTGCTGTCGCTCTGGTAGTAGCCGTAAGTGCGAAGTTCGCCGGTCCAGCCCTGGGCGGTCATCGCGCCCTGGGTGGCCTTCCACCAGTCACCGCAGTCGTATCCCCAGGGCACCGGGTCACCCAGGAAGGGCCGCTCGTGGAAGCCGTGGATCATGATGACCGGTTCGTCGACACTGTCGTCGCGGGGCGGCGCGGCTTCTGCCGCCGCCGGCGAGGCCAGACCCAGCAGCATCGCCAGGGCTGCGGTCAAAGCTAGGAGCAGCGCGGCTCCGGCGCCGCGCCTCCGCCCGGTTCTGCGTGACGTAGAAGTAGCTGTAGCTGTAGCTGTAGCTGTAGCTCTTAAGTGCATCTCTCCTCCTGCTGACCTGTTTCGGATGCGGATGCGGATACTGCATGCTCCGCACGGCCGAAGCTAGGGTCAGGCCCCGAACGGGCGCATCGCCCGGTGGTTGGACGTCCCGTCTACTGCTCTCGTTTGACAGAGGCCACATGTCAAACCAACGCCTTACGCCTGACCGTCACGCACCCGCGCGGCCTCACCATCCGCTACCACAAGACCGCCGAGTCCTACCAAGCCCGCCGTCACACTCGCCCTCGCTCCTGATGTGGGCATGCCGTCCCGACTACGAGCGACGATCGCGCCGAGGCGACGATGCCAAGTTCGCGGATCGTGGTGGCCGCACTCCGCGGGTCTTGCAGCGACACCGACAGCATCTGCCCCCCTGACCGTCGCTGTCGGCATCGCCGGATGCACCGGCTGCACCGGCTGCACCGGCTCACTCGCGCCGTACAACTTCCGCGGTACAGCGGAAGTTGTACGGGGGGTCAACCCACCACTGGACGCGCATCCCGGACGTCGCTCGGTAGCTTCTCCGAGCGACCGAAGGTCTCGAATCCTCCTTCAAACGAGAGGAACGGCATGAACATCCAGCGGAAGTTGGCCCTTACTACGGCGGCCTTTGCCCTTGTCACGGGATTCGGAGGCGTGTCCGCCTCAGCAGCGACCCCGACCTCGGCAGCGGCCGCGTGCAACACTCAGACTGGCCCCAATCTCGACCGCGGGTACGGGATCATGAAGGGGACGTACAACCTCAAGAACATGTGGTACTCGTACTGCGACAATGTCGACAGCGTCGCGAAGGGCAAGAAGCTGTACTTCCACTGCTGGGTGCAGAACTCCCACGGCAACGTGTGGGTGTACGGGCGCGTCGCCGAAACCCGGACACACGGCTGGATGTCCATCGACAACTTCGACTGGAACAAGAGCGAGACCACGGGCGGCCCCTGCTGGTGAGGCCAGGGCGGTCGGCGGTGAGCGGCGTGGCGAGCCACCCGTAGGGCCGCGCCCGGGCGGCGCCGGCGAGTGGCCCGGCCACTGCGGTGGTGCTCATGCTGGCCGCCCGCTGGTGAGCGAGCACGCAACCTCAGCACGGTCGTGACGTGTTCACCATCGAGAGGGAGGACGGCCCTGAAGGATGGGCCGTTCCCGCGACGGAAACCGGCAAGCGGATGGTGTGCCGGTCGCTCGATGGATCAGGCCCTGCCGTGAGCACAGCTTGGCCCGTTGGGTCGGACAGCTACCGGTCGTAGTCCCGCTGTAGAGCGGACCGCGGTGTGGCGGTACCACCGCGCCGCAGCCCCATCAGGTGGCGGCCGATGGAGACGGACTCGAGACCGGTCGTCAGCCTCGCGCCGCCGCCCCCCCCTGGTCGCTGACTCCCCCGACCAGCACGAAACTGCACGTGCCGGCCCCGCGGTGGGAGGCGGCACTGGGGGCGACGCCTTCCTGGTGAAGACCACAACGTGACGAAACGGGGGCGGCCAGTGCGCGCCGACCGCCCCCGCCCCGGTCAGCCTGCCGGGAAGAACTGGACCAGGTAGCGCTCGATTCCGACCACGGGCTCCCCGGAGTCCCGCAGTGCGGCCACCTCCGCGCGACCCGCACAGTGGACACGCACACGCCACGAGCCCTCCCTGCCGAGTCCGATCAGTTCGTCGGTGCGTCCCAGGGTCGGTGTCCACACAGCGACATCACCGCTCAGCGACTCAAACTCAGCCTCGTCCTGCACATCCCACGCGGTGACGTCTTCGCTGGGCGGAGGCTCGCCCCACACCTGGACCTTCACCTCGGCGGTATGGAAGTGGCCGGCACTGGTCACGTCCACCCGACCCGGAAACGTGTTCACGAACGCCGCAACGTTGATGCCGTCTGGGTACTCAACCGGCAGTTCAGCATCCCAGGACTCCTGGAACGTGAACGTGAAATCGTCCACGAACACCTCAAGCCGCTGCTCCCGCACTCGCGCGACCACGGGCTCACTCCTCGTCCGGCACCGTCAAGCAACGGCCACGATCGTATAGCTGGGCTCCGGTGGGCCGATCGCTTCACGTCACCAGCCGGTTCGCCGCTGCGGTGGACTGCGGCCCACCATCGCGAGCGCGGGCGGCCGCGCGCTGGGAGTTGTCTTCAATTGTCACACCCGCATCAGGAGGGACGCGCTGGGCGACGGCTGCTGGGCGACGGCTGCTGGGCGACGGCTGCTGGGCAGGACCCGGCGCTCTTGTCGAACCGGTCGCGATCTGGCACTGGTCCCCGGTACATCAGCCCAGGCCCAATCCATGCCGCCGCACGAAACGGACGTGGCAGCCTGACGGGCAGCCAGGCGGCCACGATCATCCTCCCGTTCGGCGCGCCGCTCGCCCCGCCGAGCGCGGCCCCGGAGCCTGCGTGCTGCGGGGTGGCAGTGTAGGTGTCGGCGGTGTCCATTTCTCCTCGGTGACGTCCACATCGGTGACGGTGGCCGCCCACGGGCGCCGACGAGGAGAGGGAGACGAAGGTGACCGTGTAGGTCGCCCTGGAGGCGCACGGGTTGCACCAGGGCGGATCCTCAGCACGGTCAACGCGTCTGCCTGGCCCCACCGGTGAGGCGGCAGGTTCTGGCAAAGAGTGCGGCGCAACAGGCCGACAGCAGACGCTTCCGCTTCATCGATTGTTGATGCACTGTCAATCCGGGGCGCTTAGGTTCCGGAAGCGCCCCTCGCGACCCCGCCGCCCGACCGGTTCGGCAGGGACGGTCACGAACCCCTGGAGTGATCAAGTGGAACGTCGTAGTTTCCTGCGTGGAGCAGTCGTCGGCGGCTCAGCAGCGGCATTCGGGTACACGCTCATGCAGGGCGCGGCCTACGCGGCGCCGGCACAGAAAGGCCCTGGTCCGTACGGAGCACTCGGCACGGCGGACTCCAACGGCCTCCAGCTGCCCAGCGGCTTCACCAGCCGGGTGATCGCCCGGTCCGGCCAGAAGGTCGGCTCCACCACCTACACCTGGCACAACGCCCCCGATGGCGGTGCCTGTTTCGCCGACGGCACGGGCTGGATCTACGTCTCCAACTCGGAGATTTCCTCCACCGGCGGCGCGGGCGCGATCAAGTTCAACTCGACAGGCTCCATCACCGGTTCGTATCGGATCCTGTCCAACACCAACCGCAACTGCGCCGGCGGGGCGACCCCCTGGAACACCTGGCTGTCCTGCGAGGAGGTCAGCACCGGCTACGTCTACGAGACCGACCCGTGGGGCGTGAACGCCGCCGTACGCCGCGATGCCATGGGCCGCTTCAACCACGAGGCGGCGGCCGCCGACCCGGTCCGCAAGGTGATCTACCTGACGGAGGACGCGTCGGACGGCTGCTTCTATCGGTTCGTTCCGTCCACGTGGGGCAACCTGTCGGCGGGCACGCTCCAGGTCCTCAAGGCCGGAACCGCTACCTCCGGCAGCTTCACGTGGGCGACTGTGCCCGACCCGGACGGCTCGCCCACCCCGACCCGCGACCAGGTCTCCGGCGCCAAGCTGTTCAACGGTGGAGAGGGCTGCCACTACGCCAACGACACCGTCTGGTTCACCACCAAGGGCGATGGCCGCGTCTGGCAGCTCAACCTGGCAGCCGGCACCTATGAGCTGGCTTACGACGACTCCCTGGTCGTCGGTGGCGGAGCGCCGCTGACCGGCGTCGACAACGTCACCGGCTCGTCTTCCGGCGACCTGTACGTCGCGGAGGACGGCGGGAACATGGAGATCTGCATCATCACGCCGGACGACGTGGTCGCGACGTTCCTGCGGATCAACGGCCAGTCCTCCTCGGAGATCTGCGGCCCGGCCTTCTCGCCGGATGGCAAGCGCCTGTACTTCTCCAGCCAGCGCGGCACGAGCGGCAGCTCGTCCGGCGGCATCACCTACGAAGTCACAGGACCCTTCCGCAGCTGACCGGCCCACTGCCACGAGCCGCGCAGGCCCGCCGCAACGAGCCCACGCCTGCGGGCACGCCAGAAGCACCCCTCCGCACGGTCATCCCCGCCGACCAAGTCAAGCCCGAGGACATCGCCAAGCCGGCGACAGAGGGGCCTCCCCTTGGACTGGGGCGGCCCCTCGGCTACGCAGGCTTCCGGCACTACGCCCTGACTGCGGACACCAGCAGGGCGCCCGATGTGCCCTCTTCCGGCGCGTCCAGCACGCAGGCCTCGACCCGCGTGAAGCCGTGCCGCTTGAGCAGGTCCGCCCAGGTGTGGGGCCGATATTGCCAGCGCAGCACCGTCAGTTCTCCCTGCTCCAGATACTTGCCACCCATGGTCTGGGGTCCGTAGCCGTCGGCCGGCGGTTCGGCCTGGCTGAAGACCAGCACACCGCCCGGAGCAAGACGCCCGGCGATCAGCGGGAGCAGCGCGTCGGGGTCGGTGAACCACAGGGCGCCCCACACCGAGTAGACCGCGTCATACACGCCGTCGTCCTGGCGGAGGAAGGCGCACGCGTCCGCGTGCTGGAACGACACGTTCGGCTCGGCGGACCACCAGGAGCGGGCCCGCTCGACCTGGACGTGGGAGAGGTCGACGCCCGTCACCTTGGTTCCCCGCCGGGCCAGGAACACGGCTTCCTTGCCCTGGGCCGGCCCCAGGTCCAGGGCGTGCTCGGGATGGCCGAGCAGCTCGGGGCCGGGCCCGTGGCCGGGGTACTGGGTCCACTCGAACTCGGGCCGCGGAGCGGGCTCATCGGGGCCGCGGGCGGGCAGATAGCGGTCCCAGTACTCGGCGGCAGTGCGCGGCGCGGTGGGCATCGAGCTCCTCAAGTGGCCGGTGGGACCCGCTCTGTGAGCTGGTCACCGTACCGGCCCGCCGCCCCCTGGTTCAGGGAGCGACCCGCCTTGCCCGTGCCTGCACGCGTCGGGGCCTGGGGGCGTTCATCAAGTCCCCAGGCCCGACCGTTTTTTCCGGTAGTTCAGTGGCAGTTCGCGCCCGGCCTGCAGGGGCCGCACCTGCTGTAGTCCGCCTCCCAGAGCTTCCAGTCGACCTCGAATCCGGCGGCGGCGAGGATCTGCGCGGTGCGCTCGACCGAGCCGTCGTACGTGAAGGCGATCTCGGGGTTGTGCTCCAGGAACCGGCCGTCGAAGTTCGTCGCGCAGAAGCGGTAGCCGGAAGGGCTGCCCGCCCGGGCTGGCGCTGAGAACCCGCCGTGATACCTCCGAAGCGGGACTGTAGCGCTCGATCCTGGTGTTGCGAACCACCTCTGCAACCGCGGGTCTGCCCGTCATGTCTCCCTTTCCATGACAGCCAAGCAGAGGCCGCGTTCGGCGCCAGATGATCGGGAGTTGCGGCTGTGGAAGGCCGGTTGGGCCCTCGCGGTCACCTTCGCTGCCGCTGTCCTGGCGGCGGGCAGCGTCTTCTACAGCCTTGTCGTCCTGCTGGACATCCGGGAGATCGACAGCACCGCGAAGCTCGATGCGAGCACGCTCGTTGACCTGGTGAAGCTCTCCTTTGGGCTGGTCGCGGGGGCCGGTGCGCTCGTCGCGCTGGTGGTCGCCTACCGCCGCCAGCGTGTCGACGAGGCAGGCGCACACCGCGAGGCCACCCGCCTACACGCCGAACGGTTCACCGCCGCCGTCTCCCAGCTCGGTGACAACTCCCCGGCCGTCCGGCTCGGCGGCGTCCACGCCCTGGTCAGCCTCGCCGACGACGCCCCCGACCACAGCCTGCGCCAAACATGCATCGACGTCCTGTGCGCCTACGTCCAGCTTCCCTACCCCCCCGACCCCGGTGATGACCCCGCCTGCCAGGACGAGCACCACCGCTACCTGGCCCTCCGCAAGATTCGGCACACCATCCTGCGCCTCATCGGCGACCGCTACCGACGCCCCGAGACAATCCACGGCTCCTGGCAGGGCTTCGACCTGGACCTCACCGACGTCACCATCGACGGCGACATGAACTTCACCGGTGCGGTGTTCTCCGGCGGCACGGTGTCCTTCACCGGCGCGGTGTTCTCCGGCGGCACGGTGTCCTTCGACACAGCGTCGTTCTGCGGCGGCACGGTGTCCTTCGACAGAGCCTCGTTCCGCGGTAGCACTGTCTCCTTCAGCGGCGCAAAGTGCTGGGTAGGAGAGATGTCCTTCCGCGATGCGTTGTTCTCCGGTGGCGCAGTGCACTTCGTCGACGCATCCTTCTCCGGCCCCGGGAGGCTCTTCAGCGGCCTCAAGGTGTCCTTCCGTGGCGCGGTGTTCTCCGGCGGCGAGGTGTCCTTCGTCAACGCGCAGTTCGTCGGCTGCGCGGAGTCCTTCGTCCACACGGTGTTCTCGGGTGGCACGGTGCACTTCAGCTCCACGGACTTCCACGGCGGCAAGGGCTTCTTCCGGCACGCAGAGTTCTCGGGCGGCAGGGTGTCCTTCGACAGAACGTCGTTCTTCGGGAGGGAGTCCTTCGTGGGCACGGTGTTCTCCGGCGGTGAGGTGTCCTTCAGTGAGGCGAAGGGCTCAGCTCCCGACGGGCTTCTCGTTGCCGTCGGTACTCCAGTCCCTGCGACCGTCACCTTGCCCCCCGCCTGGCTGCTTCCAAATCCGTAGCTGCCGCACCTGTGCGCTCCCACTCGGTGTGGTGGTGTGGTCAGCGGTGCAGCGCCACCACGTTCTCTGCCACCGCACGGGCCCGCTCCACCTGCTCACCGCGCAGCTCCTGCAGAAGCGGGACGACGTCCGTCGGTGCGCCGCGGGACCAGGTGCCGCTGCTGTCGACGCGCTGACGGCGGTAGGCGACGACCAGAGTGACTAGCGCGCCAGCTCCAGCGAAGACTCCGAAGGAGAGTTTCACCAGGTCGAAGGGGGTCTTCGCGACGAGCATCGCGCTGCGGTCGATTACCCGGAAGTCCAGCAGGACCACCAGGCCGTGGAAGACGCCGCCCGCGACCAGGACCGCAACGGCGAAGGTGACCGTGAGAGCCCGGCCCACCTTCCACTGATCCGGAGGTATTGAGACGGGTGCTAAAACGCATCCAGATCCGAGCCCGCGGATCGACCGACCCAGGGCTCCTTAGGGGACGGCGCCCCCTTACGACAAGTACGCCAGGACCGCCGTCGCTAGGCGGGATCTTGCGGGAAGAAGCTCAGGGGCTGGAGCGGCGGCGCATCGTCTGCGCAGAGCACCCCGGCGGCTGCCGCGTCGAAGCCCTGGGGCCAGACCGTGGTGGCGTCGGCCACCGCTTTGGTGAACGTCGCCCCCGTCAGGTCGGTGCCCGTCAGAACCGCGCCGCGCAGATCAGCCAGCTCGAATCGCGCGGCGCCGATGACGGCCGCTGTCAGGTCGGCATTGCTCAAGTCCGCCGCGCGCAGGTCGGCGTCGTCGAGCCGGGCGTGGCACAGCAAGACGGACCGCATCGAGGCCTGTCGCAGGTCGGCTCCCAGAAGTATGGCTCTGACCAGCCACGTTCCGGACAGGTCGACTCGTTGCAGCCGGGCCCCCTGGAGATGCACGTTCGTCAGATCGGCGTAGTGCAGGTCCGCGTCGACGAGATCCGCGTGGTCCAGCATCGAGCGTCGGAGGTCCACCCGCTGGAGACGAAGTGTCAACCCTGCGGGGCGTGGAGCACGGCCGAGCACGGTGACCGCCGCGTGCACATCCGGGGAGCGTAGGACCAGCAAGGTGTCACCCGCGTGCGCCAGGGCCACTTCACCGCTTCTCGCCATCTCGCCAGGGGCGGGGCGGGCTTCGAGCGGTGTGGCGAGTGCGTTGCGTTGCGCGAAGAGGCAGAGCACCTCGGCGACGGTCCCGCGATCGTCCCGTGAGTCGACAGCGACCCTCTCCAGAGCGAAGACCGCTCCGATGCGTACCTCCACGCTAGGGCTGCCCAACTGCTCCACCGCCGCGGTAAACCGCTCGCTGAGCTGTCCGTACCGCGTCACCTGCAATTGCCGCCAGGTGAAGAAGGCTCCAACAAGCAACGCCACCCCGGCCAGCCCCTGCAACAGCGTGGTCCGAAGGTCGTTGATTGCCTGCGCGCGGTCTGGAACGCGGGCGCCGGCAGTGTCCCAGGCCAGGAGATGGCGCGGCGCCACGACGACGATCAGCGCGACGAGCAACACGCTCACGACTGCCGCACCGACGCCAAGCACCCACGCCCGGCCGGGCTTTCGCACCCCAGAGCCCCGCGCCGCAGGCGGCGACACGTCCCCACGAGGTGTCCGGGCAACACTGCTGGCCTTCTCCTTCTACGCGCCATCCCAGATGGCTGCGTCCCCGCGCCCGAACTCAAACGCGGGGCGCGCAATCCGCGCCGCTGACCTCAGCTTCGTTCGCAAGGCAGGCCGGTGGGCTGAGAGTGAAGTCACCAACCACCGCACCGGGTATTGCCCAGACGTCACCTCCTGGCCGACCGTCGCTCGCGCCCTGGAAGATCTGGGGCTCGGTCGGCTGGCGGCGGCAGCCGAATCCGGACGTTGTCACGGCTGCGCAACAGCACCGCACGCCTCACGGTTCACCCCGGATTCCCGGCTAGCGTTCCCGTCGCCAGCGCTGGAGACCCGGCGGCCGTCCAACGGCCGCGGGACATTGGAAGGGAACCTCATGAGGCTCAAGCAACTCGGCCGGATCAGTACGGCTGGTGGGCTCACCGTCGCAGCGGTGGGCGCATCGATCGTCTTCACACCGTCCATGGCGTCCGCGGACAGCACCTGGGAGTGCTACGGCAAGCAGGTCAAGCGCTGTGCGACCGTATGGTGGGACGACGAGGCCGACACATACCGGGCACGGGCGAAGATCACCGACAGCGTCGGCGGTGGCAACTACACGGTCAAGGTCAACGACGTGAAGCTCCTGCGCTTCAACGGCACCAGGACGCTGACGGTGAAGTCAGCCAAGGACGACGACGGCTGGCACAGCACCCAAGACCTGGCAGGCACCTCGTCGGTCAACCCGTGCAGGTGGCCGACGAACAGTTTCCAGGTACAGGCGAAGTTCACCTGGAAGAAGCAGGGCGGGACCGCGAGCACCAAGACCTGGCGCCCCGACATGGGCTGGGGCCACGCCTGCAACTGACCGTGTCCGCTCCGGTTCGCTGCCCGAAGCGAACCATCGCGCTCTCGCTCCGGCCAGGGGCACCTGCCCGCCGCCCCTGGCCGGTCCCCGTACGCACGCATTGAGGACACGGTTATCACCTCCTGATCCCCTCGCGCTGCGATGTCCCCGCCGGTCGCGCTCAGCGGGGAGAGCCAACGACATGCTGCGCGTCCATTTCAGCCACGCCGACCCGGCCCGAATTTGGATCGCCGCCGTACCCGGCACGCTCTGGGACATCGCGCGTCGAGCAGGCACCGGCTCATGTCACGGAAAGGGCGCCGGGCCACGGCCACGCTGCGCGAACTGGCCATCGGCGCACTCCGCCTCACCGGCTACGACACCATCGCTACCGGCCTGCGCAAACACAGCCGCTACGCCACCCGTCCCTGACAACCCTCGACATCAACTGATCCGACAGATCCTCTGAGTGCCGCAGCCCCGGGCTGACACGTCGAGTGCCGGGAGTTGGGCGCGACAGCGGCAAGCATCCATGTCAGCTCGTACGCGGACATGACCGGGGAGCGCCAGGTTCGTGATGTAGAGCGCGTGCCTCGGCACCGGCGAAAGGCGGCCATGCGATCCGGCAGGATGGCCGCATGTCCCACACCCCAATACACCCATCACAACCCTTCGACGAGAAGTGGATCGCCCAGGCCCTCAACGGTTTCATCGAAGGTTCCGGACACTGGGGACCCGGCACGCTCGACGTGTTCACCGAGGTCGGCGACTACCTGACCGGGAGCGGCGAGGAGGCGCCCGCGCGGTACCTGGGCTGGAACTGGTACCGGTTCATCGGCCGGTGCGGCGCCGTGGCCCTTCGGGCGAGCTCCTTCCACGTGCCGGACCATTTGCGCGCGGTCCAGCTGGCGATGCTGGATGTATGGGCAGAAACTCCCTTTGCCGACCCGGAGGCTCGCGCCCGGATGCGTACGGGCGTCCTCGAACTCGCCGACAAGGACAGGCGTGCCGCTCGGACTCACGAGGGTGCGGTGGTCGCTCTGCACGGGCTCGGCGCCGGCAAGGACGGGCAGCGTTTCGTCGAGTTGCACACCGGCACCGCCCAGCCGCCGGCACCAGGTCGGATCACGGCCACCGAGCCGGTGCCCGCGGCCGGTTGGGACACACCTGACCGCCTACGGCGCCTCGTGCACCTCGTACGGCAGAAGGGCCCCGCACCCTGGGACCGCGCGGCGGCCGCGCTGCTCGCCGAGCGGACCGGGCTGAGCCGGGCCGGTGCCGCGCTGCTGCTCGCCGGAATACCCGATGTGAAGTACGGGTACCGCGGACTCGATGCCGAGGCGCGCAAGGTGATGGGACTCAAGCAATCCGAAGCCGAGGCCGGTGAAGGGGAGTTGGCGACCTTGCGGGTGGCCGAGCGCCTCGACCTGCTGGCCGACGTGCTGCCCGCGGACCCCGGACAGCTGTGGCTGGAGGGCGGGCAGCTGGCGCTCGCCGAGCGGATCGCCGAGGCCTGGCGCAGGCAACAGGGCGTACGCCCCGCCGTGCCGGAGTCGACGCTCGCCGTCGCCGCCGAGCACAGCGACATACGGATGGCCCCGGCAGCCGTGTGCGCCGTGTTCGCCGATCCCGAGCGCGAGCCACGGCTGACCCGCGACCCTGACACCCGGCTGCGAGTCAACAGCATCAGCGGCGCCGGCTGGGAGGGCGACGAGGGATTCCGTTTCAGGGAGCTGCTCGCCGTGGTCTGCGACGCCGTCGACTGGGTGTACGCCGAGCTTCCCGAAGGAGATCCCATACGCCGGGGAGTCCCCGAGACCATACGGCTGCTGCGGGAACGCCTGGCTCACCCGGGGCTGCTGCTCTCCGCCCGTGGCCGCAGCCTGCGCGGCCGCACCGTGGCAGACCTGCTGCCGGGCTTCCCCGGCGCCCTGCCCTATCTGGACGCCGCCGAGCCGCTTGTCCATCCCACGCTGGACGACGGCCTGGTCGTCGTGTCCGAGGCAGGGTTCGACCGCCGCGGTGAGCGCGAGGCGCCCGGCGTGTACTTCCGGCCCGGCCGCTACGGGGCCGACGAGCGCTCGCGGCGCCTGGAGGCTGCGGTCGACACCGAGGACTCGCATCTGGCGCTGGTCCGCCGGCTGCGCGGTCCCGAGTTCGAGCGGATCGTGCAGCGCATATCCGAGGCGTCGTTGCCGCCGGGCGGTTACGAGACCGATCCGCGGCTGTCCGCCCCACAGGTGGTCGAGGAGGCGGCCGCCACCACTGGTCTGGATACGGACGCCGTCACTTTGTATCTGCAACTGCTCGCCCTGCCCGTGCCCACCGACCGCCGTATCCGCCGCTTCAACCGGTGGACTGGCGCGCACCACAAGGCCGTTGCGGCCGCACTCGTCGAGGCCGGTCTGGCGGTCGCCGACCGCAGGGCCCGGGCCGGGCGGGGGGTGTTCCTACCCGGCGACTGGGCGGTCGGGGACAAGTTCTACCCTCCGATGGAAACCTGGAAGGCCGGGCTGCTCGGGGTCCGGGTCATCGGGCGCAAGGTCTATTCCCAGCCGGTCGCCGGCCCTCTGCCCGAACTCTTCGCCCGGGCCTGGCGGACGCGTCCCCACTGAGAAACCGTCTTTGCACTCCGGTGGGCGTTTTTGTTGTTGTTGAGTTGAGATCCTGGAGTGGTCTGCCCGGCTGCCGCCGACGCGGTCGCACTCGGCGAGAGTGCCGTCCAGCAGGACGAACTCCGGATCACGCTCGTGCAGAGTCTTGAGCAGGCCCGGAGCCCGTTCGGCGAGCAGATCGGCCACGGCGGTGACATGTGCGGGTACGGTGCCGACGGATACCCCGAAACCGGATGCGATCCGGGTGAGGGTGTCGTGGCGGTGAAGGTAAACCAGAGCAACGAGCGCGCGCTGGTGCGGCGGGACAGGAGACCAACAGAGCTCCCCTGCCGATGGGTTGGGACTTCGAACACGTCCTCCAACGGCGCGGGAGCCCTGTCCGCTGCGGCCTTCCGCTCGATGCTGTCAGTCTCGTCCAATCAGTGGCCTCGTTGAGAGCCCTCAGCGATCACCTAACCAAATACGGGCCCGGGGCCCACCCTCGGAGAGCCGAGGGCGTCCTTGGTCGTCCTGCTCTTGGGTGGTCACAACCGGCCGGTGCGCGCGATCACCTGTCTGGCGAAGTCAAGCATCTGATCAAGGTCGGGGAACGGTGCGAAGGCGTCCACGAACGCCTCGTCCGCACCGGATTCCGCGAAGCGCTTGAGCTTGTCGGCCAGCGAATCGACGGACGTGCCCGGTTCGAGGTTGATACGTATGGCCTTCTTCAGTGCGTCGGGATCGCGGCCGGCCTCCTGCGCCGCCTGGCGCGCGAGCGACCACAATCGGTCGGCGACCTCGTCCGGCAGGAAATCGATCCCGAGCCACCCAGTGGCGCTGCGGCCGACCCGGCGCATCGCGGCCTCGCTGGTGCCGCCGATCCAGAGGGCGGCCCGCCTGCTTGCACCGGTCGCAGGTCGGCGTGGACCGGCGGCAGCGAGAAGAACTCGCTGTCCCAGGAAACCGGGTTGGTCGTCCACCACTCCTGCAGGAACGCCAGCAGGTCATCGAGCATCCGCCCGCGCCGGTGCCAGTCCGCGCTGCGGGAGATGTCATGCTCGTCCTTCATCCACCCGAGTCCCACTCCGACTTCGAGACGGCCGTCGCTGAGCACGTCGAGCGTGGTCAGCATCCGGGCCAGGTGCGGTGGCTCCCAGTAGAAGGTGCTGAGCGTGCTGGCATTCAGCCGCACCCGGCTGGTCGCCGTCGCGGCGACGGTCCACAGCAGCACCGGGTCGAGGTAACGCTTCATTTGCGGCGGGTAGGGCTGCTCTTTGCCCGGATAGTTGCTGTGCATATCGACCGGCTGGACCAGGCGATCGCCGACCCACAGCGTGTCGTAGCCAAGGTCCTCGATCCCGCGGCAGAACGTGCTCAGGCCAGCTGCGCTGCTGATGGCGGGCCCGATTATGGGAAGTGTGAAACCAAGCTTCATGGCGAGCCCCTTCGGTGTTCCGTCAACCGTCTGGTCAGACGGGAAGCTCGGTGATGCCGAGGGCGAAGTCCAGGTTCCCCACCCCGTGGTTGGCGAGGCCCACCGTGACCACGCCCGCTCCTTCCAGCCAGTGCGCCATTTTCAGGCCGCCGACGTCCAGCGGGCGCATCCCGAGGCTCTCGATGAACGCTTCCACGCTTGCCTTGGCCCGCGTGCTGTCGCCGGCGATGAAGACGTCGGGTCGGCCCTTTTCCAGGACGTGGCGGAAGACGGTGTTGAACGCCTTCACCACGCTGGCGCCGGCCGGGGCCGCCTTGGCGACTTCCTGCGCGATGGAGGTCTCCTCGCGGTGGGCCAGCCCGTCGAACGTCGAGTTGAAGGGGTTGCTGATGTCGATGATGACCTTGCCCGCGAGAGCGTCTCCGTACTGGGCGACGACCGGCACGACGCCGTCGTACAGCAGGGCGACGATGACGATGTCCCCGGCCGGGGCGGTGCCCCATTCTCCCGTCGTGGTGCCGCCGCCGAGAGCTTTGGCCAGGTCGGCGGCCTTGGACTGATCGCGGCCCATGATCTCGACGGTGTTGCCGCCCGCTATCGCCCGCGCGCCGATGGTGCGGGCCATGTTCCCGGTGCCGATGATGCTGATGCTGCTCATGAGATGTCCTGTCCTGGTTGTGGTTGCTCGGTCTACAGGGCGGTGGTGCCGCCGTCGGCAACGAGTTCCATGCCGTTGACGTAGCTGGAGTCGTCGGAGGCGAGGAAGAGCGCGGCGGTGGCGATTTCGTCGGGGCGGCCCATCTGCCCGCGGGGGATGAGGGACTCGAACTGGCGCCTGGTGGCCTCGTCGAAGAGCTCTGTCTGCTTGGCGGTGGCGACCTGGCCGGGGGTCAGGACGTTGACGCGGATGCGGCGGTCCTTGAGCTCGTTGAGCCAGACGCGGGCCCATGCCTGCTGGACGGCCTTGCTGCCGGCGTAGACGCTCCAGCCGGGGAAGGCACCGAGAGAGGCATTGGAGCCGGTCATGAGGATGGAGCCCCCGTCGTTGAAGAGCGGGAGGGCCTTCTGGACAGTGAACAGGGTGCCGCGGGCGTTGAGCCCGAACCAGGTGTCGAACTGAGCCTCGGTGATCTCGCCGAGCGGGGCGGGCTCGCCACCGCCGGCGCTGGCCCACAGCACGTCGAGGCTTCCCTTCTCCCGCTTGACGGTGTCGTACAGGCGGTCCAGGTCGTCCAGGTTGGCGGCGTCGCCCTGGACGCCGGTGACGTTGCGGCCGATCTGCTTCACGGCCTCGTCCAGGGCGTCCTGGCGGCGGCCGGTGATGAAGACGTGCGCGCCCTCGTCGACGAACAGCTTCGCGCCGGCCAGTGCCATGCCGGTGGTGCCGCCGGTGATGACTGCGACCTTGCCGTCGAGCTTTCCCATAGCTGTTCCCTTGGGTCGGTGATGCCGTGTGTGCCTGGGGCGACGCAGTTAAGTACACCGCCCTGTGTGCTTAACGTACGGCGCAGGCGGCCGGGGGCGCAAGCTATGTACACCGGTCGTTACCCAGCTGCGGTAGGATTGGGCCCATGACGGAGTTCGAGAAGGGCCCCACGGGCCGCCGCCGCGGCCGGGGCGCCCGCGAGCGCATCCTCAGCGCGGCCCAGCAGCTGTTTCGCGAGCGGGGCATCAACAGCACCGGCATGAACGAACTCTGCGCGGCCGCCGAGGTGTCCAAGCGCACGGCCTACCAGCACTTCACCGGCAAGGACGAACTCGTCGCCGAGTACCTGCGCCGGTTCGACCCCTCCGTTCTGTCCGGCGTGTTCGACCGCACCGACCTCACGCCCCGCGAACGGCTCCTCGCCGTCTTCGACATCCCCCCCACCACACCCCTGTGCCCCTACATCGGCGCCGCCGTCGAACTCCACGACCCCGAGCACCCCGCATCCCGGTACGCACGCGACTACAAGAAGGCCGTCGCCGTGCGGCTCGCCGACACCGCCCGCGAAGCCGGCGCCGCCGACCCTGAACAGCTCGGCGAGCAGCTCGCGCTGCTCATCGACGGCGCCGCGGCCCGCACCCGGGTCCTCGACGCCGACGCCTTCCCCACCGCCGCCGCCATCGCCGCCGTCCTCATCGACACCGCCATCCCCGCCACAGCCGGCGATGACCGGCGACGGGAAGAAGTGTCGAGTTGACTGCGCGGGCGCGAGGCCCCACGGGGCCGGTATACCCCGAACCTGTGGCCGGTTTGGCTCGTGGCACCCGTTGCTCTGGTCCTCGCCTTGCTCCTGGGCTGGGGGATCTACCAGTTCGCCTACGACTACTTCGCGCAGGCGGCCGCCGACCAGAAACCGACCAAGCCGGTCAACGCCAATGACGTCCTCAAAGCCACGGTCACCGCACTGACCTTGGTCGGAGCCGTTCTCGCTGGCCTACGCCTACCGCAAACAGCTCCTGCCCGAGGGCGACGCGCACCGCGCGGACGCAAGTCAGCTCGCCGACCGATACACGTCCGCCGCCGAACAACTCGGCCACGAACAGGCCGCCGTACGGCTCGCTGGCGTCTACGCCCTCGCCCGTCTCCGTGGTAGTCGATTCGCAGGCCAAGGCCGCCGTTTCCGCGTCGAGGCGTGATACGACACTGAGGATCTCGGACGGCTCGGTTGTCGTGGACCAGGAGGGTTCCGCGGACAGCGGTCACTCCGACTTCATTGCCACCCTGCCGGAGGACGCTTGCCGCTACGGCTTCTACACCGACCCGTCCTCGGGCGGGCTCATCTTTGTCCAGTGGGTGCCCGAGGGCGCGAGCGTCAAGCAGAAGATGCAGTACAGCGCGGAAGCACAGGTGGTCAAGGCCGAGTTGGGTATCAACCGCTATATCCAGGCCAGCGAGTATAGCGAGATCAACGAAGAGACACTCGCGAAAGCGTGCAGGCAGTAGCACGCCACCTTCGCGGCCGGGAGTCGTGAATCTGCCCGGCCCGCAGCCCTGACCATCACGCACGGGCAGGGTCGTGCACACCGGAGGACCCCCGGCAGGGCGATGCCGGGGGTCCTCCTGCGCTGGAATGTGCAAGGTCACCCGTGCCAGACAATCACCGCCCCACAGCTGCCGAGGTCAATTCCTCACCCGAAACGAGAGCCTTACTGATCAAACTTTGGTGGCACGCGCCCAAGGTTCGATGACACAGGACAATGGCCGCGCCGTACCATCGGCCCTACCGTCGACGAGCGCGGCCCCTGACCGGCTTTAACGGGGGGGGCCGCGCTCAGAGTGTCCGCTCTCTGGTCAGCCCAGGCGCCCCAGGAGCCAGGATCCGAGTTCCTTGGTGATCAGCGGGCCCCCGGTGTTCGCATCGCCAGCCCGTGTGTCATCGAAGTGTTCGTCGTCCGGCGCGCTGGCGAAGTCGCCACTGACCGCCTTGAGGTTCATCGGCCTTTGCGCCCGGTCACCCAGGCGCTTCAGCTCCTCATCCTCCTCGGGGGAGGCGGCGGTGCCGTTGTAGGAGAAGAAGACAGAGGTCTCGTGGTCCACGCTGTCCCGCTCCTGCCGGGCCAGCGCATAGCGAGCAGCCAAGGCACCCCTGCCCACACCGCCCACGATCAGCGACTCCTGTCCATGCCTGTCCGCCCTAGCCCGATAGACCGCGTTCACGATGGTCTTGGCCTGGTCGGAGAGCTTGACCGCCTTGGCGTCGAAGCCGACCAGGATGAGGTCATAGCCGCGAGCGTGCACTTCGGCGAGGAACGAGTACGAGGCATGGTCGACGGCAGCCTCGAAGGCAGCCAAGTCCGTCGGAACTTCATCAGCAACCACAATGAACGGGCGCCTCAGCTCCTCGCCCGCCAGGAACTCTCGCGCGGATCCGTTCTCCAGCTGCCACTCGGTCGACGATGCCATTCAATCCTCCTGAAGGGCGTGGGCGCCGCAGCGCCGACGCTTCCGATTCCATTGGCTGCCGGTCCACAGGCGCTCGACATGTCAAGCAAGGTCATGCCGGACGGGATCGCGCCACCTGCCACCGGGGCACCGGAAGGCGCCCCTCACCAGCAGTTGCACACGACACGCTACCGATCACTTACACGGAGTGACAGAGGTGTTCAGGCCATCGAGTCTGACTAGTGACCGAATGGCGATCTAGAACAAACCGCGGCCACCGACTACTCGACCGGGTCCGGATGCCAACTCGATGGTCGGCCGCGATCTGCTGGACCGGCTGAAGTGGCGCGCCTCAACGATCAGCAGACCGCTGGGGAGACCGGCGACCGGCGAGGATTCGCCGCCGCGGCCGGCCGGATGGATGCTGGCCCAGCACGCTGCCGTAGCAGCTGAACAGCCTCAGCGTTCCGCCGGACAGCCCAACGGCGCCGGGGGGCTGGTCCGTTGCGGATCTCGCCCTCACCCTGCCACGGACACCCGATCGGTATCTGGTCACTGGGCGACCCGCGGGCCAGAACAACATGGCCTTCACCGACCCCGACCACCGATGCGCGTCCTGCGCCGAGCCCTCCGCGAGATCCGATACCGCACCGACGTCATCTACGCATGCCTCGCCGCAACCGGACTCACCCTCGCCCAACACGCCCACGACCGTCGGACGGCCGAGATGCCGCCTCTGAAGGAACGGCGCGAAGCACTCACGCTCGCAGGAAGGCGCGAGCTCCGAGCAGGAATGGCTTCAGTTGCACAGCCCGCTGCACGGTGCCAGCCACAGTGGGCCGCAGCCATAATCGGTCCAGGTGCACCCGGCGTAGCACGTTGTGTCGCAGCTTCCGGTCCCCGTCCCGCACCGGGAATTGCAGTCCACGGCCTGGATGCTCTGCTCGCTGCGGGCCGCAGCGCCTTGCGTGTCAGCAGGGCCCAGCGTCCTGAGAATGGCCCGCGCCTCGCTCTCGCCGAACGCCGCCACAGCCGCCGCCTCCAGCCCTTCGACGGCTGCTGTCTGCCGGCGCCCCGCGATGATCTGCGGTGCCAGCCGCGTCGCGTCGTCCAGGACGGCGGACTTCTCGGCCGACAGGCGATGTGTCTTGCGGTAGTTCGCGAAGTGCGCCACCCACAGATCGCTCCGAGCTGAAGCGGACAGCGCGCCGTAGACAGCACGCCGATAGTCCGCGGGGTAGGAGACGAACTCGGAGTAGCGGGAGGGCAGCCGGTCAAGGTTGGCCTTCACCCATCGCGTCGCCTTGCTGCCCTTGGCGCGGGTCACCGCCTGCGCGGGTGAGGTCGCCAGGCCGCCGGTGACCAGAAACGTTCCCAGGGCCAGCCCCGGCAGGGTCTTGAGGATGCCTCGACGGCTCGGGGGCTGCGGCACATCGAGGTCGCGGAGCGCACGCACCACCCGCAGCGAGTCCGCCGGTCCCAACAGCCGCGCCAGCCGGAGGGACAGCGCGGTTCCGGTCCAGGCCCGCACCTGGTCGCCGTTGACCGCCAGCAGGGTCGGGGCCCACTCACCCCCTTCCCCCAGGGCACGCGCGCGCAGGCCGCGAATACGTGGCTCCGTGAGGCCCGCGGTGGTCAACGTCCCGTCGACGGATACGCGAATCCGATCCACCACTTCTTCGCAGAACCGGCAGTCAGCGTCGAATGCCAAAATCCACTCGGTCACAAGCTCTCCCCATGTTCATGTGTCCAACCGTGCCGTGCTGCCCGTCAAGTGTGCGTCTCACGCCGATTGCTAGCGCGTCGTTCGGGACTTTCGCACTTCGACTTCACCTGAAGAGACATCATTTGTCGAGGCGTTGAAACGCCATCATTTCGAAGTGGATCGAAATGATCTCCATTCACAGGCCGTGTCGGGGCGCCGCGATCTCGAGGATTCCGCACCGAGGTAGTAGCGCAAGTCCTTTCAGCCGTGGGACTGGTGGGCTCGCATGTTGAGGTGTCGCGTATTCCTCGTGCCGATGTGGACACGGGGGGGGGCGGCTCCCGACTGGTGCTGACCTCTCCCGAGCGGATCACTTGCGAAGTCGAGAACGGTACTCGCCCGGGGCCGCGCCTCGGGCACGTCTGAAGGCACGGCTGAACGCGTGCGCAGAGCCGTATCCGACCGCTCCGGCGATCGACTCGACCGGCTCATCGGTATCACGGAGCCGGACGGACGCCAGGTCGATGCGCCACTGCGTCACGTACGCGCCCGGCGTCTGTCCGAGGGCGGACCGGAAACGCCTGGACAGTGTCGCCCGGGAGACGCTCGTCGCGGCGGCCAGGGTCTGCGTGGTCCAGGGGTGTTCCGGTTGGGCATGGACACATGCCAGAGCGTCGCGCACGACCGGATCACGCATCGCTCCCAGCCATGAGCCGGACTGCTCCTGCGGGTGGCGGGCCAGCCAGGCGCGTACGAACTGGACGAGCAGAAGGTCGACGATGCTGTTGATGGCGGCGGTTGTGCCGATCTGCGGCTGTGCGAGCTCCGCAGCGAGAAGTTCGACGGTCCTTCTGAGCTGCGCGTTCTCCCGGGCTGTGACGTGCATAGGCCGAGCGAGGGAGGTGAGCACCGGTGTGCGCACCTCCGGGTCCTGCTCATAGCGCAGGACGACCGCTTCCGTCTGCACCGGCGCCGAGCCCAGCCGCAGGGCCCGGCCATCGCCGAAAGCCCGGGCCGCCTCTTCCCGGTCGCAGGAGCCCATCGTCACGTCGGCACCGCCGGCTATCCCGTGTGCGGTGCCCGGCGACACCAGGACGGCGTCTCCAGCCTGCACTTCAAGAGGTTTCTCGCCTGGGACGTGGAGCCACATGGTGCCGCGGGACACCACGTGCAGTGCCGCGCCTGGAGTGGAGTCCAGCCGCAGGCCCCACCTTCCGCCGGCCTTCAGCAGGACCCCGAGCGCCCCACGCGCACCCGAAACACGCAAGACCTCCGCCAGCACATCCATGGGTCCATTCTCATCCACCGCCGCCGACGGCCGATCGGCCGACGACGCATGTGTCCCCGTCCACAGCTTCAGGCCACGTCAAGAACGACCTTTCCGTGCACCTTCCGCGCGAACAGTGCCTGGACGGCGTCGCCCACGTCCTGCCAGTCGCCTCGCAGGCCGACCGGCGCCGAGAGCTGCCCGGCGGCCATGAGGCCCAGCAGGTCCGTCAGCTCCCCGCCGGTCGGCGTCGTGTCGCCGTAGGTGGCTATGCTGCGAGGTTCGCCGAAGCCGAACAACGTCCCTGACGGGAACGTGGTTTCCTGCCCCGAGGAGTATCCGACCAGGTGGATCGTGCCGCCCTCGGCGAGGGAACTCCACGCCTGGGCCACCAGCGGCCCGCCGACCGTGTCCAGGACGAGGTCGAAACGGTCGTCCCCGGTCTCGGCCAATTCGGTCAGGACCCTGTCGGCGCCGAGTTCACGAAGTCCGGCGGCCCGCTCCGGTGAACCGACGAGTGCCGTCACCCGGGCGCCCGCAAGCGCCGCCAGCTGGACGGCGAAGTGCCCAACTCCCCCGCTGGCGCCGGTGATCAGCACGTCGCGCGCCAGCAGGGAACGCGTGCGCAGCACCCGGAATGCGGTGACTCCGGCGATTCCCAACGCGGCGGCGTCGGCCAGGTCCACGCCCTCGGGGACGGTGCCGAGCGAAGCGGGGCTGACTGCCACCCGCTCCGCCCACGCGTGGGGAGCCATTCCCACTGCGACGCGTGTACCTTCGGGCGGCCCCGAGCCGTCGGATGCGGTGCGCGCCACGACACCGGCCGCGTCGTGACCGTGCACAGCGCCGGCCTGCCATTGGTGCACGTAATTCAGCTCTCCGAAGTTGAGACCGATGTGCCGTATTTCCACCAACGTCTCACCGGCGGAGGGGACGGGCTCATCGACATCGGCGAACCGGACGGGTCCGGCCTCGCTGTGATCGACCACAAGGGCGCGCATAGGGGGCGTGTCTCCTTCTCACGTGGATGTGCCTGAAAGAAAACTCGGCGCGGCAGCAGATCGAGTGCGCACATGCCGCAGTGCCGCCTTCTTGGAACCCTTTCGCAGGACCGGGACAGCGCCCAGCCCCGCGAGAATCAATCAGTTGACGATCTGTGTCAGTGCGACTCGGGGCGCGTCGAGCCCTGTACCCGTCCGGTGGATGGTGCTGTGGCGGGCAGACATGCCCGGCAAGGTGCTGATCTTGAGGCGTCAGCGCTTCCGCTTCCGTCGGGCGGCGGGGTGGCGCTGGGCGACGTGCCGGGCCACCGAGTCGACGCCACGGCGGGCGTATCGCTCCAGGGAGCGGATAGAGGTGTGGCGGGAGCGGGCGAGCAGCATCGGGGTCGAGGTGCCGTCCTCGGCGTCGTGGGCGAGGACGCCGTGGGTGGGGACGCCGTGGGTGAGGGCGCCGTGGCGGAGCCGGTGCCGCGTGTAGCCGTCCAGGTCCTCGATGTCGCCGGGTGAGGTGAGGGGTTGGTCATCGACCAGTAGCCGGAACCGCCGATATCGCCATCCATGCCGACGCGGTGCCGCCCGCGGCCTCGCCCGCTGTTCGTTCAGGTGTGTCGCAGCGTCGCGGTGGCGATCTCCAGGAAGTCGCGCAGCAGTTCCTCCCGCCGGTCCGCGAGGACGGCCAGGCACGTCCCCAGCGTCGGGGCATCCGTGACGGGGAGGTGGGCGAGGTCGGTGCGGGAGTAGGAGCGCGCGACACTCAGCGGGACGAGCGCGATGCCGTGTCCGGAGGCGATGAGCTCGAACTTCTCTTCAAGTGAAGATGTCCGCCGCGTCGGTGCGTCGAGCAGCCGCTCGCCGTCGAGGTCCGCGGAGGTGAGCTTGTCGCGGCTTGCCAGCGGGTGCGCCGCGGGCAAGCAAGCGACCCTGGGCTCGTGGCCGATGGGGATGGTGTGCAACCCCGAGTCGTCGAACGGCTGCCGCAGATAGCCGACCTGGGCCCGGCCGTCCCGGAGCGGCGCGTCCTGCTCCCACCAGCGCGCCGGGACGACGTCGGTCTCGACGTCCGGGCGGCGCGACGAGAACGCCCGGATCGCCTCCGACACGTGCAGTCCGGGAGAGAAGGCGACGACGAGCCGTTGGGAACCACGATCAGCGTCGTGCACGCGCTGCACCGCTGCGGGGACAGCCGCGAGAATCTTCTGCGCCTCCTCGTAGAGCTGTTGCCCGGCGGCGGTCAGCTCCACGCGGCGCGTGGTCCGCACCAGCAGAGTGCACTCCAACTCCTGCTCCAGCGCTTTGATCTGACGGCTGAGAACTGGCTGGGCGATGTAAAGCTGTTGCGCCGCCCGGCCAAAGTGCCGGTGCTCGGCCACCGCGACGAAGTAGCGGAGCTTGCGCAAATCAAGATCCATGCCTTTACGGTATCAATTGCCCAGGAAGGGTATTGGACGCCGCAGGCGGGCTGCCCCGAGACTCGAAACATGATCGTCATCACCGCCCCCACCGGCCAGATCGGCAGCCGGCTCCTGGACATCCTGCTCACTGAGGCTCCCGCTCGTGGCGAAGAACTGCGCGTCATCGTGCGCGACCCCGGGAAACTCCCCTACGCGGTCCGTGCCCGCGTCGATGTCGTCACCGGCTCGCACGACGACCCCGAGGTCATCGACCGGGCCTTCGCCGGCGCGGACGCCGTCTTCTGGTTGGCTCCGCCGGCCCCGCGGGCGCCGAGTCTGGACACCGCGTACTCCGGATTCACGCGTGCCGCCGCAAAGGCGTTCACGGCCCACGCGGTGGGGCACGTGGTCGGCGTCTCGGCGCTCGGCCGTGGCACACCCGTCGCCAGCCGCGCCGGACTTGTCACGGCGTCGCTGGCCATGGACGACCTCATCGCGAGTTCAGGCGTGGCCTACCGCGCGCTCGCGAACCCTACGTTCATGGACAACCTGCTACGGCAGGTGGCTTCGATCCGCGACGACGGCGTGTTCACCGACACCGTCGCCGCCGACCGCACTGCACCGGCGGCCGCCGCCTGGGACATCGCCGCGGCCGCCGCCGGCCTGCTGCTCGACCGCTCATGGACGGGGACGGGCGAGGTCCCGGTGCTGGGCCCCGAGGACCTTTCGGCGAACGACATGGCGCGCATCATGACCGACGTGCTGCGCCGCCCAGTCCGCTACGAGCGGCAGTCACTCGACGACTTCCGTGCCGCGCTCCATGGACACGGCTTCGGGGACGCGCTCGTCGACGGCTACGTCGACATGATGCGCGCCAAGGACAACGGCCTCGACGACGGCGTGCGGCGCACCCCCCAGACCGCGAGTCCGACCACCTTCCGCACATGGTGTGAGAAGGTCCTGGAGCCTGCGGCCCAGATGGCCCAGGCATGAGCGCCAGGACCGCTCTCATCGCCGGGGCATCCCGCACCCTCGGGCTCGGCCTCGCCACCGAGTACGCGCACCGCGGCTGGGACGTCTTCGGAACCGTCCGGGGCAGTCGCCGCACCGCTCTCCATGACCTGGCCGAGGCGTCCAGGGGGCCGAGTCATGGTCGAGTCACTGGACACGAGGAAGCCAGCGCAGGTCACCGCGCTGCGCGAGCGCCAGACGTGGCACACCCTCGAACTGCCGTTCGCCAACGCGGCCATCACGAGGGCACCATTCCGATCGGCGACATCCCGGAGGAGATATTTGCCGAGGTCATGGTCACGAACACGCTCAGCCCCATGCGCGTCGTCGAGTGCTTCCGCTTACTGGGTCGCGCCGACCGGGACCATCGGCATCAAGTCCTCGTGCCAGGGCAGCATCAGCTTGAACACCAATGGCGGGCAGGACGTCTACCGAGCCAGCAAGTCCGCCCTCAACCAGCTCATGCCTAGCTACGCCGCCCGGTATGCCGACGCCGCGCACACTCCTGCTCATCTGCCCCGGCCATGTCCGCACCGAACTCGGCGGGCCGGACGCACCGCTGACCATCGACCAGTCCGTCCCGCCGCCACGGCGGTTCCGTCGTCCCACGCCTGTGAGGTGCCCAGGCGGGCGTGCACGTTCACCAGGTCAGCGATCGCCTCGTTCAGCAGCACAACGTCATGCGTCACGCCGTGGCCAGATGGACCAACGTAGACAGGCGGTCGACGAAGACCACTTGTACCGGGCACCGGCACCCACCGAGCGTCGTCGTGTCGCGACCGAAGTCGCCTCTTTCGCGCCTCATTCCACAACGGGCCCATCTCGGCGACGAGTTCGGCGATCACATCGGTCGTCAGCCCGGTGACTTGCGAACTGCCCACGATCGGGGCCTGGCAGCTGAAATGGGTACGGGACCGTCTGTTGGCTGCCCTTTCCCCGGTCTCGGTCAGGCGTCTCGCAGTCCCAGCCCGCGGCGCGCCAGCTCAAGGACGACCGTGCCGAAATCCGTCCCGATCCATTCAAGTTCGGTTGCGCTGTGCGCACCGGATCCCCATGCGCACACCGGGGCTTCACTGTCCGGGTTCAGACGGCTGGTGTCGAGGACGAAGTAGCCTCCCATTCCGTCGGGGCGGAACGCCACCAGCGAGGAAGCCATGCCTGCGGACTCTCTGAGGTCGAGAGTCTCCGTGACGGCTCCCAGCATCTGGCCGTCGCGCATGACGATTCCGTAGAACTCGTCTCCAGAACTCGTCTCCAGAACTCGTCTCCGGCCAAGTCGCAGTCGCCGAGCTCGCGCAAGAAGAGCTTGTACGAGTCGGGGAAGGACACGCCCAATCGCTGCTCCGCCTCCGCGATGTCGACCTCCGAGCAGCCTCCAGCGAAGATCGAATCCTCCTGATGGTCCCGTACGAGCTGTACGAACTGCTCTGCTCCCCCAATTCCCATCACGGCTCCCCAGGTATACTTTTGCGCGGTCTTTCCAGTACCGCTTTCGCCAGAGGTCGAATTTCCGCCCCCGGTCTCAGCCGGGTAGTGCTGCTCTCCCCTGGGCCGCATCAGCCAGCTGATGGCACCGGGAACGAGGCGCGATTCCTGGACCGCTCGCGGACGCGGTCATGGACGGTCGAGGTACGCGTCAGCTGACCCGAAGACCGAGCGCCAGCGTCAGTTCAAGGACCCGGTGAGGCGATGCGAGATCCGGAAACAGCTCCCGCAGCTGCGACATCCGGTAGCGGACTGTCTGGGGATGGACGAACAAGGCCGCCGCCACCTCGTCCCGCCTGCCCTGGTGCAGCAGCCACTCCCGCAATGTCTCCTCCAGCCGCCGTGCGGTCGCGGCCGGCAGGGTCCGCAACGGTGCCAGAGCTCGGGCACGCAGGTCTGCGAACGCGTCCGCGTCGGCGCTCAGCACCAGCTCGGGCAGGTGGTCCTCGGTGTCGCGAATATCAGCGGAGAGGGAGCGCGCGCGTACCGCTCGTGCGTACGAGGCGGACGCACGCGTCCATGGCCGGGCCGGGCCGACCACGGCGCTGCGGTCGGTCAGCTGCCTCAAGAGGTGTGATCGGTCGGCATCGGGGACGAGCAGCACACCGGTGGCGTCCGGCAGATCGTCAAGGACAAGGGTGCTCGGGTCGAGCGTGCGGTAGGCAGGCCGGGCCTGGGCGGCGGGCAGCAGGACCGCGGTCAGTGAAACCGGAGGCTGCCACCCGGCCCGTTGCACAGAGGCCCGCAGCACATCCGGGCTCGCGTCGGCGAGCAGATCGCGGGCCAGGTGTTCCAGGTGGCGCTCGTGGGCCCGGCCCCGGGCGGCCAGTTCGTCGGCGTGGCCCGCGGCGCTCGCGGCGGAGAGCTCGTCGATGTAGGCGAAGGTCAGTTCGGCGAACTTGGCGACTTCGGCGGCGGGCAGACCTGCGGGTACGGCACCCGCTGCCAGGCATCGCCAGGCCACGCGGGCACCGACGCGGTAGGCGCTGAGCAGGGCGTCCATCGAACGGCCGTCGCGCACCTCGCCGCGGCCCAGCTCGTAGGCCGCGTCACCGGCGTCGCCGCCTGTGGCGTTCCCGCTCGCGAGGTCCAGGTAGTGCCCCAAGGCGGTGCGTACGGCTCGGCGGATGGTGGCGCCCATGCGGCCCGCAAGGGCGTTGGCGTAGGGAGGCACCTCGTCGATGATCGCCTGGACGATCTCGTCGGCGGTGCTCTTCAGCGCGGCCCGAAGTACGGTGACCGTCGTCTCATCCAGGGCCAGTTCGCTGGCCCTCCGGATCGCATGCCCCATTTTTTGTTCCCTGCGAACAATTCAGCCGACCAGATTCACATCCTACGGACAGGACTTTACGCCCTGCGGCGCATGAAGCTGAAGTCATGACGAGTACAGCCCTCCGCAGCAGGGCGTGGAAACTGCTGGAGATGGTCACGACGCCGCTGCTGCCGTCGGACTACCTCGACCTGGTCAGCCCGCTGCGTAATGGCGCCGACCTGCGTGGGCGCATCGAGGCCGTGCACCCCGAGACGGGTGACGCCGCGACCATCGTCATCAGGCCGGGACGGGGCTGGCGCGGCCACACAGCCGGTCAGTACGTGCGGATCGGGGTCGACGTCGACGGGGTGCGCCTGTGGCGTGCCTACTCCCTCACCTCGCCGACCAACCGCCAGGACGGCCGCGTCACGATCACCGTGAAGGCGATCCCGGACGGCAAGGTCAGCAACCACCTGGTCCGCAAGGCGAGACCGGGCACACTCATCCAGCTCGACCAGCCGACCGGTGACTTCGTGCTGCCGCAGGCCAAGCCCGCCAAGGTGCTCTACCTGACGGCCGGCAGCGGCATCACGCCCGTGATGGGCATGCTGCGCGACACCGAGTTCGACGACGTCGTCATGGTCCACTGCGCGCCACGGCCACAAGACGTGATCTTCCGCACCGAACTGCACGACCTGGTCGCGGACAAGAAGCTGCGGCTCACCGAGGTGCACACCGACACGGACGGCATGCTCGACATCGCCCGTCTCGACGAGCTCGTGCCCGACTGGGCCGAGCGCGAGACCTGGGCCTGTGGGCCCGCGGGCTTGCTCGACGCCGCCGAAATGCACTGGAGCGAGCACGGCGTACAAGAGCGTCTACACACCGAACGCTTCCGTCCCAGCATCGTCGTCGCCGGCGACGGCGGCGAGGTCACGTTCAGCGCCACCGGCAAGACCGTCGACGCGGACGGCGCCACGCCGTTGCTGGACGTCGGCGAGGAGGCCGGCGTGCTCATGCCCTCCGGGTGCCGCATGGGCATCTGCTTCGGCTGCGTCACGCCGCTCAAGACGGGCGCCGTCCGCGACCTGCGCACCGGCGAGATCACCGAGGCCGAGCCGGGCGTCCTCATCCAGACCTGCGTGTCCGCCGCGGCGGGCCCCTGCGACATCGAACGGTAGGAGCACCTTGACCGCCATCGACCCCACCGCCCACCTGACCGCGGAGCAGATCGAGGAGCTCGGCCGCGAGCTGGACGCGATCCGCGACGAGGTCATCGCCAGCCGTGGCGAGAAGGACGCCGCCTACATCCGCAAGGTCATCTCGGCACAGCGCAAGCTCGAGCTGGTCAGCAGGGGCGTTCTGCTGTTCTCCATCTTCCCGCCCGCGTGGGTGCTCGGCACCGCCGGCCTGTCCGTGGCGAAGATCATGGACAACATGGAGATCGGCCACAACATCCTGCACGGCCAGTGGGACTGGATGCGAGACCCGAAGATCCACTCCACCACCTGGGAGTGGGATCACGTCTCGCCGTCCGAGCAGTGGAAGCACTCGCACAACGAGCTGCACCACACGTACACCAACGTGATCGGCAAGGACAACGACCTCGGCTACGGCATCATGCGCGTCGACGAGGACCAGAAGTGGCACCCGCTCCACCTGGGCCAGCCGCTGTGGAACTTCCTCAACGCCTGCTTCTTCGAGTACGGCATCGCGGCGTACGACCTGGAGCTCGGCAAGAACCTGGACAAGCGCCGCCGCAAGAGTCCGGAGTTCCGCGCGCGCGCCAAGGCCGTGGGCCGCAAGATCCGCAAGCAGGTGCTCAAGGACTACGTGATCCACCCGCTGCTGTCGGGCCCGTCGTTCCTGCCCACGCTCGGCGCTACGTTCACCGCGAACCTGGTCCGCAACATCTGGACCCACTCGGTGATCATGTGCGGGCACTTCCCCGAGGGCGTGCAGGTCTTCGAGCGCCGGTCGATCAAGGGCGAGACGCGCGGCCAGTGGTATCTGCGCCAGATGATGGGCTCGGCGAACATCAGCGGCAGCAAGGCCATGCACTTCATGACCGGCAACCTCTCCCACCAGATCGAGCACCACCTGTTCCCCGACCTGCCGAGCAACCGGTACGCCGAGGTCGCGGTGAAGGTGCGCGCGCTGTTCGACAAGTACGAGCTGGAGTACGTCACCGGGCCGCTGCCCAAGCAGGTGGCCTCCGCGTGGCACAAGGTCTTCCGGCTCTCGCTGCCGAACAAGAAGCCCAAGGCGCCCAAGGTCAAGACACCGGAGCGCGAGCGGGAGCTCGTCGCGGCCTGATTGCCGGCACTGGTTGCGCTCCTTCGGCCGTACCAACCGGCTCGGCCATACCGGCGGCACCGCCGGGATCGGTGAGATCCGGTGCGGACGGCCGAGGCCCACGTGCCTTGCGGACGGCCGCAGCGGATACGGCCTTCGACTGCCGGCACGGTGAGCACCTTGTTACTGATCCGGGGCCGGGTCTCGTACGGCTTGACCGCTGAGAGCGTGATCTGCTCCTTGAGTCGCGGGACCACGTTGGCGATCCGGGTGGCGTCGTCGCCTCACACAGATCGGCCAGGTCGGTCAGGGCGGTCAGGTCCGTCAGGGCGGTCAGGGCGGTCAGGGCGGTGAGGAGGTCTTGTTCGACGGCAGCGTGCCATGCCGTGCCGTGCCCGAGCTGTTCGGCCACCAACCACTTTGGTCAGGACGGCGCGTTCGCAGGCCGCGAACGTGTACGGGTGGTGGGACGCCTCCACCACTGGCACCAGGGCTTCGGCACCACGAACACTGTGCGGCGCATGCACAGCATCCGCACCAGGCTGCGGTCTCGTACAACGCCCGCTCCACCGCCTGCGATGTGGCTCCGGTCATTCGCGCGGCCACGGAGAGGTACACCGTGGCCGGTTCGGTGGCATGCAGCACCACCAGCGTGTCGGCCACCTGCTCCACCGTTGTCGCGCGGGCGGACGGTGTGAGCAGATGACGGCGGACCGCACGGCGCGGCGCTGCCGGTCACTGCCCTTCGGGCGGGTCGTGGCCATGGCGGCTGCGGCTTCAGCCGGCGCCCTCAGGTGCGGAGGGTGCGGAAGAAGGCGCGGATGTCGTCGACGAACAGGTCGGGAACCTCGAACGCGGGAAAGTGCCCGCCTTCGGCATGCTCGCGGAAGAAGACGGCTCTGTCGTCGCCGGGGCCGAGGACCTTGCGGACCGCGGAGTTGAGCCCTTTCCCTGTACGAACGACTCGGCTTCACCGTCACCCGGTCATGGGACGAGCGGAATCAGCCGGTGTGCATGGAACGCGCGGTATGACGTCGAGGCACCGCCTTCCCCGTTGAGGCCCCCAGCCGTCTTTAGGGCGCGTATCGAGTCGTGATCAGTCTGCGGGAATCGCCCTCACCTTGGACCGGCAGATCTCTTCCATCACGCGAGCGCAACTGGCCACTTGAACACGGGAGTTCAGCGAGTCGAAACGTCCGGCGCTGTTCGGGTCGGCCGGACACGGCAGCCGAGGCAAGGCGCACTGTCTCGCGGAAACCACGCCCCCCCACTGCGTAAACGCGGCGCCTCGGGCACTGGGGGCGAGGATCGACACGGGGCCGTCTGAGTAGAGTCGCCATTTGATCGATCATTTACCAGCGTAGCTCGGAGGGGCGGACATGGCGGAACAGGGAGAGCAGCGGCGGGTGACGGTGATCACCGGCGGCAGCCGGGGCATCGGCGCGGCGATCTGCCTGCGGCTGGCGGCCGAGGGACACGACACCGCCATCGGCTACCGGTCGGACGCCGAGGCGGCCGAGGGCGTGGCCGAAGGGGTGCGCGCGCTGGGCCGGGCGGCCGTCGCGGTCGCGGTCGACACCGCCGACGCGGCGGACGTGGACCGGCTGTTCGACACCGCCGCCGCGCAGCTGGGCCCGGTCACCGGCCTGGTGAACAACGCCGGGGTGAGCGGGCCGGTCGGACCACTGACCAGCGCAGACCCGGAAGGGATGCGGCAGGCCCTGGAAGTCAACGTCCTGGGCTACCTGCTGTGCGCGCGCCGGGCCATTGGCGACATGGCAGCGGGCGGGGCGATCGTGAACATCTCCTCCGCCGCCGCGACCCTCGGAAGCCCCGGCACCTACGTCCACTACGCGGCGGCGAAGGCCGCCGTGGACGCCATGACGGTCGGGCTGTCCAAGGAGGTGGCGGCCGACGGCATTCGGGTCAACTGTGTCGCCCCCGGCACGATCTGGACCGATTTCCACGCCGACCCGCAGCGGCCCGCCAAGATCGCGGCACTCGTCCCTATGGGCCGCGCCGGGCAGCCCGAGGAAATCGCCGGAGCGGTCGCCTGGCTGCTCTCGGACGACGCCTCCTACGCCACCGGCACGGTGATGAGGGTCGCCGGCGGAATGTGAGCAGGCCTTGGCGGGCCGCCCAGGGCTGGGCTGTTGAGGCTCACGGGGTGACCATCGGGAAGGGGGTGTCGGGCTTTGTGACGTAGGAGAAGGGGCTTCTGAGGAGGACGCCTCGTCGTCCACGTCTATGCCCTCGAGGCCTTTCCGGGGAGGACGCCGAGGAGTTGGGGTTTGGTGAGGTCAGCGTCAAACCGGCCTCGGTGGTGGGGTTCCGCGTGGCGCGGTGGGTGAGGGCGCCGTGGTGGAGCGTGAGACGGTGCCGGGCGTTCTCGTCGGTGCGGACGAGGTCGATGGTGAGGTCGTCGTCCCAGGCGCGGGGGCTGTCGATGTCTCCGGCCTCCCTACCCTGCCCACCGCGTCGGGGGCGGATCTCCGCGCGGCCCCGGGCCGCGCGGATGTCAACGGCGTGATCGGGAACGGGCCTTGAGTCCGGGCACGTCTGCGGGGTCAATGCCGTTCGCCGTGAGGCGCTGCCGGTCCACTCCGCCCTTCGGGGCCTGGAAGCAGCGTTCGCCCTGCATGGCCATGCATTGAGGGGGCGTCAGGGGCCGCACGAGGCGCGGGCAGCGCCCTCCGCGCCTATCGTCCGCCGGTCGACGCCTTGACCAGGTAATTCAATGGTCTTACAAGGTTTGCCTCAGGTCACAGGCCGATGGTGTTCCGCAGGGCGCATAGCCGGGTGGACAGGTCTCACGCAGGAGGGGGCCGTGATCATCCGCCGGTGCCCGGCAGTCAGGTGACCACAGCGCTTTCAAGGAGAGCCACTATGCAGAAGCACCGCTTCTACGCCGCCATCGGAGCATTGATGCTGGGCGGTATGGCACTGACACCTCAAGTGGCGAGTGCCTCGTCGAGTCCCGACCCGATCACCACCGCTGGTGCCGTCTCGCGTGGCAGTGCGTCCGACGTTGGTGTGAAGGACTGGAACGGCAACTGCGACGCAATCAGTTTCACCTCAACAGGATTCACCGGCTGGTGTGACGGAACCGGACCGCAGAAGTACGGCACCTGGGTCAAGTGTTCCACTGGGGCCACCAAATACAGTACGTACACCCGCGCTTACGGGGACCGCAGGGGCGTGTACGCCGGATGCACCTCTGGCAGGCGCGTGGCCTCCGGCTTCTGGGACGCCGGCTGACCTGAAGGCCGCTGAGCGTTCTGCTCCAGCAGGGTCCCGGGGGGGCTCCGGTTCGGCCGCGGATGATCCTGGTCGAAGGCCGTTGGGTGCGGATCCTCTGAAGTGAAGGGGCCCAGCGGCCGTCGCTGAGGTGGGCAGCGGCGAGGTCACGCGTACTTTTGTCGCTCAGCAAGAGCTTGCTTGCGAAGGAGCACTGGGCCTGCCACGGTCCCGACGTCATCGGCTCGGAGTCCCTGCGGGGCTGGGTGAAGAAGGCCCGTACTGCCGAGGCCGTACCGCCGGCCGTACGCGAGGCGGATGACGCGGTGCGCCAGGAGCAACGCCTCGTCCTGGGTATGCGCGGAGGCGACCGTACGGCCGACGTCGCTGATGTACCGCCAGCCCTCCCCTCCCCCTCTCCCTCTCCCTCTCCCTCTCCCTCCGCCCAGGCCCGTAACCCGCTCACAACACCATCGGTCACCGCCCACCGGTCACATCGAGTTCTTCGAGGTGGCGCTCAAGGTCCGCGCCGAAGTAGTTCTTGTCACCGGCTGGGGTCTGTCCGGGCCAGTAGGCGATGTGCTGTCGCTCGACCTCGAACATGCCCAGCAGCGTCACGCGTTCGTCGGCCTTGGTGCCGGTCAGCGCGAACGCCGACTTGTCCCCGAGAAGTCCCGGACCCGACCTCCCGAGCAAGCTTCCGGAACAGCAAGCCCGCCGCTGCCGCAGACGAGAGCGTAAACGGCCCGTGGGCTGCGCAACCGCCCACTACTCACAGGATGGAGACAACGTGAAGAGTCCAAGGCACGGCGCACTCGCTGCAAAGGCGGGGCTGGCGCTGCTCGTGACGGCAGGGTTGATGACGCCTGCATACGCCGCAGAAGAGGAGGGAAGCGACTCGCCGGCCTCCAGGGCGGCGGCAATCAAAAAGAACCGGATCATGTCCTGGAACTCCAACGGGCAGAAGAACGGCACAACACAGCGCCTGGTCGACCAGGTAAGGGTCTTCAAGCCGCAGATCGTCTTGTTGCAGGAATCGTGCAAGAACGAGGTGAACGAAGCCGTCGAAATCATGAAGCAGCAGCCGCAGAAGCAGGAATACGAGGTCTTCCACTCGGACTGGCCCGACATCGGCGACCCAGTGAATGACCCAGCCTGCTTGGGACAGCTCGGACACGCAATTCTGGTGGCCAAAGGAACGAAGATCGACTCAGCTCCCGAAACCGCGCGCTACCGCGAAGCCGACGGGATCGAGCGGCGGAAGTTCATGATGTTCCAAACTCGCCTGGCGGGTAAGAAGGTACGGATCTTCAACACGCAGCTCAGCGACGCGGGGGACGCCAACCTTCGGCACTCCCAACTCCTCCAGCTGTCGGAACTCGTCCCGGGCACGCCAAACTCAATAATTGCCGGTGACCTCAATGCTCAGCCTTGGTATTGGGAGATGAAGGTTCCCTGGGCGAACGGGTTCAAGGACGCCGACCCCTACTGCAAGCAGACCTGGGACCGCCGCTGCAACGGGACACAGTACGGGTCGGGAAAGAAGTTCGACTACATCCTGTCCCGCGGGAAGGTGAATACCAAGCGGTGCTACCTGGGCGACACACCCAACGAGGATCACCGAGTGGTCATCAGCGACGTGACCGCCGGGCCTCCTTCCCGCAAGCCGTGCAAGCTGGTCTGAGTGAAGGGCTGCGGGTGCCGACTGGGGGGACGGCACCCGCTTTTTCTTGCCTGACACTGCACGCACATGGTGGGGATGCGGCAGGCGGACGGGGGAAGAACAGGGCATGCCGACACGGGACTTCGGCTGCTGGGGATCTTGCCAGGCCAGTCATGGCCTTTCACCCACTCCCGGATCGGTCCGCCGGGCAGGCACAGCGCGGGGTCGATGCTGTCCGGAGCGGTACTGCCGTTCGACGACCTCTCTACGGAAGCCATACACCGGCGCCTCATGCACCGTGCCGGGGCTGACGACGAGACCGAAGGTGCGGGAAGCCGCTGCTCGGCAGCGAGTAGAGGAACTCCAGGCTGAGCGCTGCCACACGGCCCAGCGCGCCCGACCGTTGCACCGCCGACCGCCAGCACAATCAGGATTCGCCCCAGGTTCTGCCACACCCGTTCCAGCCCGCTGCCACCGCACCAACCGGACCCACACGAAAGCAGGCCCGCATGCGCAAGGCACACACCGCCCTCATCGTCCTCGCCCTGTCGGCCGCCTCGCTGGCCGGCACGACCACCGGCGCCGGCGCCACCGACAGCTTCTCAACCAGCCGTGCAGCCGCGACTCCGTGCACCGTGCCCGACGCGTTCTGCGCCACCAACGGCAGCGGCGACCAACTGGTCCTGCACTGCGGCGAGTCCGCACCGATGCCTTGGAGCGGCGTCGGGTATTGGGACAACCGCCTCCCCGGAGGCGGCATGGTCAAGATGTTCGACTACTACGGCTCCGTGAACCACGTCGCGCCCGCCGACTCCGGTCCCAGCGAGATCAACTGGAGTCTCGTCTGGAGCCTGCGCGTCTACTGCTGACACCCGCTCGACGCGCGGCGCTGCGAGAGCATTGCAAGTCCGCAGGAGCTGCGTCAGAACCCAGCGACGTGGGGTGGAGGTGGCGCCGACACCTCCGAAACACAGGGGCGGCGGCACACATCCGCCTAAAGCATCTCCAGTGCGGTCAAGCGGCCGCACACGGCATCGGCCTCGGCGGTGCGGTTCTGGGTTCGGTATAGCTCCACGGCCCGCTGCCAGGCCCCGCGGGCCTCCTCGTGCTGGTGCAGGGCCAGGTGAGTCTCACCGGCGTTGGCCAAGGTGTCGGCCTCGTTGGCGAAATCGCCAACCTCGCGGAAGAAAGCAAGAGCCTGCTCGTAGTACTCCAAGGCATCGCCGTAGCGGCCGGTGTGATGGGCTATGTAACCCAGACTGTCCAGGGCCGACGCCCCGTGCTCCGGCAGGCTCTGTGCACGGAAGAGGGTGAGCGCCTGCTCGCAGTACGTCCGGGCGGGGGCGTACATCCCGAGCCTGGCATGCATCCAGCCGACCGCGTTGAGCTGATTCGCCTCCCAGAACGGGTGGCTCACTTCCTGGTACAGCCGCAGCGCATGCTTCGCGTGGTCCAGGGCGCGTGTGTTGTCGCCCTGCTCCTCCCAAGCCCGCGCCAAAGTGCGGTAGATGTGTGCCTGGCCCGCCAGGTCGTTCGAGCACTCGGCCAAATCGAGGGCTCGGTGCAGGTGGTCGAGCGCCTGTGCGTGGTCACCGGCGCGGGCGCTGGCGAAGCCCAGGCGCCAGTGCGCCAGAGTCCGGGCCGCCGGGTTGTCCTTGTCGTGCTCGGCCGCGGTGAGGGCGGTCTGCCACACAGTCACGTACTCCTCCAGCCGGTGCCGGCCCAACTGATAAGAGATGAGTGTCCAGGCCAGCTGCCCTACGAAGCGGTGCCGGCCGAGAGCCGCCGCTTGCGCCTGGGCGTTGAGCAGACACTCGTGTTCGTCGTCAAACCACTGGAGCGCAGCCGCGGTGTCCTCTGGCGAGACGGGGTTGCTGCCGGGGGCCGCAGGAGTTGGCTCGGGCTGGAAGGGGGTGTACGGGCCGTCCAGCACCCGGTTGGCGGCGAACGCCGTGTGCAGGTAGTGGTCCAGAAGCCGGTTTTGGCCCGGTGCGGTCTCCTGTTCGACCAGACCGGCGGCGAGCTCGACGGCGTACAGGCGGACCAGGTCGTGCATCCGGTACCGCCCGGGACGGTGCTGGCGCACCAGGTGCGCGCTCTCCAGCTCCGCCAGCAACGCCTGGGCCTCGGCCCGGGCAAGTCCGGCCAGGCTTGCGGTGGCGGTGGCGGTGATGTCCGCACTTCGCACCAGCCCCAGGAAGGCGAATAGCCGACCGGCGGCCGGGGTCAGAGCCGCGTACGAAGAGGCGAAGACGGCGCGCACGTTCACCGTCAGGTCACCGAGGTCGAGCGCGGTGAGGCGGTCAGTGGTTCGGGCGAGTTCCTCGGCAAGGACGGCGAGCCGGAAATCGCGGTGCATGGCGGCGCGGGCGGCCACGATGGCCAGCGCCAGCGGCAGCCCGGCACAGTGCTCCACCAGGGCCGCGAGAGCTTCCGGTTCGGTACTGGTGCGATCGGCGCCCAGGCGGCGTTCCAGCAGCTCCGAGGCCTCTTTTGGGCTCAGCACGTCCAGCGGCAGCAGGCTGGCACCGTGCGTGGTCATCAGAGGGGTCAGCCGGTTGCGGCTGGTGATGAGTACGGCGCAGGACGGGCCGCCGGGCAGCAGCGGGCGGACCTGGTCGGCGTCACGGGCGTCGTCCAGAACGATCAGCATCCGCCGGTTGGCCAGCAGACTCCGGTACAGGGCGGACTGGGCGTCGATGTCTGTGGGGAGGCGATCACGGGTGATGCCCAGTGCGTCCAGGAATCCGCTCAGCGCCACGTGGGCAGGCAACGGTGGCGTACGGGGGTCGAAGCCGTGCAGATCCACGTACAGCTGCCCGTCGGGGAAGCGCTGCGCGTTCTGACTGGCCCACTGGGCAGCCAGCCAGCTCTTGCCAACACCGCCTGGCCCGCAGATCACCGGGATCGCCACGGTGCCCTCCGGCGCGTCCCAGAACCCCTTGGTGAGCTGTTCCAGTTCCTCCTCCCGCCCCGCGAACAAGGCAGGCGGGGCCGGCATCTGGCACGGCACGGGGCGCGCGGGAGCGGCGGGCGCAGGCGTCTGGACGGTGAGGGACGCGTCGGCAGCAAGAATCCGCCGGTGCAGCCCGCGCAGTTGAGGACCCGGATCGATACCCAGTTCCTCAGAGAGCGTGCGGCGCGTGCGGTCGAAGTGCGCGAGTGCCTCCGCCGAGCGGCCGCAACGGTGCAGGGCGAGCATCAACTGCCCTGCCAGCCGCTCGTCCACCGAGTGCGCCGCCGCCTGCTCGGTCAGATCGGCGAGGACATCGGCGTGGCGCCCGCGCCTGAGGGCGATGTCATTGCGATCCAGCCTCATGGTGAACCGCTCGTGTTCGAGGGCCTCGCGCTGCGCGCAGAACCACGGCGTGTCCAGGGTGCCGAACCCGGGCCCGTGCCACAGGTGCAGTGCCTGCTCGAAGAGGTCTGCGGCCTGCTCGTCCCGCTCGCTGGCGCGTGCCCGGGCGACCAGGTCGCGGAACCGGTGCAGGTCCACCGCCGAGACATCGACCCCGAGCCGGTAGCCACCGGGTCCGCGGCTGATCCGTACGGCTCCGTCGCCGGCAGGCTCCACGGCGTGCCGCAGCCGGGAGAGGTAGCTGTACAGCGTCGGACGCCACCGCTGGGGCGGCCGGTCACCCCAGACCCGGTCGGCCAGCCGGTCCACCGGGACGCTCCGGTTGGCATCCACCAGCAGCGCGGCCAGCACGGATCGCTGCCGCAGATGCCCGAGGTCCACCGGGCTGTCGTCCACGTGCGCCTCGATCTCCCCGAGCACCCTGAAGCACAATTTCACCCGTACCCCTCCCCCGCAGCGGCCCGTTGGCGATCTCTGCGTCACTGTGCCGTGATGTTTCGGCAACTGAACGCGATTCCCGGGCCCTTGTCCGAAAAACGGCCCAGCGCTGCCGGGCCGCGAGGGCTGCCACCCACGACTCGAGGCCCTGCCAGGCAAGATCACCGGAACCAACTGGGCGAAGATCACATCCGCGTTCCGCCGTCCACGGCCCCACACCGGCCGCACTTCGCTCACCGGGAATCCCTGCGGGTCGGTATCGAGGCTCGGAGAAGCGATCCGTTCGTCAAGATTCCTAAATGCTGGTGGACCCCTCAACGCGGCCATATGCCCGCAGACTCGCGAACTGAGACGACGTATAAGTTGACGCGACGACGATGCCTCAACCGGCCCTGGCAAGGGCACCATGGACTGGTACGGGCTGGGGGCCGAGGCATGTAGGGGCGCGCGGTACCTGCTGCTGTCGGTCCTGGCAGGAGCCGCCGCGCTGCCCCTGGTTCTGAGCCTCCAGGGGGCAGGCTGCCACGTGCGCGACAGAGCCTTGACATTCCTTTCGCACTCACCATCTGCGGCCAGGCGGTGAACATGTGGCATGCGGCGTACGTATCACTGATTGAGTGCGCGACCGCATCCCCGTCAGACGATGGGGCCGACAGCTGAAGGGCAGGGATCGATGATGCTGCGACCAACCAGATGGACGACCCGGGGTGGGCTCCTCGTAGCCGGAACAGCCGCCGCCCTGCTGGCCGTCGCTACGCCCGCCACCGCCGGCTCGGCAGCACTGTACTGCGGCGCCGGCCGCGGGCTGACAGCCGAGGCCGCGGTCCAGGGCGCGATCGACGACGCCGGAGTCTCGGCGAGCGCGGACGGCAGGTTCCACTGTGAACTCGATGGTGAGCCCCAGGTCTTCGAGGTCTTCGACGACCCGAATTTCGGCCACATCTTCCGGGCAAGCGTGACCATGTCCTGCGAGTGATCTCACCGATTGCTGCTGTGTGCCCCGGCGCGCGACCGTCGGGGCACCATTCGGAGCATGCGCGGTGAGGTGCGGCCCGCGAGCCGGGGCGCAGTGACGGCTCGTTCAAGGAGAGCTTCGCCCTTGGGCAGCGCGAGTCACCGCCATTCAGGAGATAGCTCCTGACACCCTGCGCCCTGCAGGAGTTCATCCTCGACGAAAGCGGAACCGGCCGCGACCGCTGGGAGAGCCTGGATCAGGACCCCCTCCCGACACCGTTGGGAAGCCGACTTGAGCGAATCCATCGACAAGCGGAGCTTCTCCGTGATCGCTGGTAAGGACGACTCCCAACTGACGGTCAGCTGGGACGCCACACTCAAGAAGGTCTCCGGCCTCGGCCCCTGCGCCCGCTTCCCCGACCGCGCGCAAGAGGAGAGCCTTCGCCGCCCTCACGTGGCATTTCGCTGGCGTGGGGTAGCCGGTCGTGGTGAGGTTCGGCCAGTCGAGGAGAGGAACGTCTTTCATGCGTGCTCGGAACATAGGCGCGTCAGCCGCCACGGCGTTGGCGCTGGTGGCCGCCCGCGACCTCGTGCAGAAGAAGCACGCACTGCTGAGGAACTTCCCCGTGCTGGGGCACGCCAGGTACTTGCTGGAGAAGATCGGCCCCGAGCTGCGGCAGTACGTCGTGACGTCCAACGACGAGGAACGGCCCTTCAGCCGTGACCAGCGCAGCTGGATCTACGCGTCGGCGAAGGAGGAGAACAACTACTTCGGGTTCGGCACCGACAACGACGTCGAGCATGAGCAGGGGCACGCGTACGTGAAGCAGCGCACGTTCGCCGGTCGGCTGCCCGATCTGCGCGACGCGCAGGCGCCGTTGCCCTCGGCAAAGGTGCTCGGCGGACCACGAGGCCGCGAGAAGGCGTTCCGTCCGGCGAGTGTCGTCAACATCTCGGCGATGAGCTTCGGTTCGCTGTCCGGCGCGGCCGTCACGGCACTCAACAAGGGCGCGGCGCTGGCCGGGACGATGCACAACACCGGCGAGGGCGGCCTGTCGCCTTACCACCTCAACGGCGGGGACCTCGTCCTCCAGATCGGTACGTCGTACTTCGGCTGCCGCAACGAGGACGGCACGTTCAACCTGGACAAGCTCAAGTCCGTGGTCGCGAGCGGGCCCGTGAAGGCGATCGAGATCAAGCTCTCGCAGGGTGCGAAGCCGGGGCTCGGCGGCATGCTGCCGGGTGCGAAGGTGACCGACGAGATCGCCGGGATCCGCGACATCCCCGCGGGCAAGGACTGCGCGTCGCCGTCGCGGCACACCGCGTTCCACGACGTGGACTCGATGCTCGACTTCGTGGAACTGCTCGCCACGGAGACCGGATTGCCCGTCGGGATCAAGAGCGCCATCGGGGAAATGGGCTTCTGGGAGGAACTCGCCACCCTGATGGAGCGAGGTGATCGAGGGGTCGACTTCGTGACCGTCGACGGAGGCGAGGGCGGCACCGGGGCTGCTCCCCTGATCTTCGCCGACTCGGTGTCCCTGCCGTTCCGCATGGGCTTCTCCCGCGTCTACAGCGTGTTCGCCGAGCGCGGGCTGACCGACGACATCACCTTCATCGGCTCCGGCAAGCTCGGCCTGCCCGAGAACGCCGTCGTCGCGTTCGCCCTCGGCGTCGACATGGTCAACGTGGGCCGTGAGGCGATGCTGTCCATCGGCTGCATCCAGGCGCAGAAGTGCCACACCGACGCATGCCCCACCGGCATCGCCACCCAGAACCCGTGGCTGACGCGCGGCATCGACGCACCCTCGAAGGCCATCCGGGCCGCGGGCTACCTGCGCACCCTGCGCAGGGAGTTGCTGAGGGTCTCGAGCGCCGTCGGCGTCGCCCATCCCTCGCTCATCACCCCCACCGACATCGACATCCTCAACGGCGACTACGACGCCCGCACCCTGGCGAGCGTCTACGGCTACAAGGACGGCTGGGGCTCGCTCGGCCCCCAGCTCGCCGATGAGATCACCGAGCTGCTCCTTGCCTGAGCACGTCCTTGCCCCCTCGTCGGGTATGCGGAGATACGACTGCGGCCTGATCAGCACGCGACGTCACGAGTTTGCGCAGTCCTGTCCGGGGCGGTCCTCGGGGCGGGACGCTGCGCGCGAGGCGTGACAGCGGCCCGGGCGGGGGGGGGCCGGCGGGGGGGGGGGGGCGCCCCGCGGGGGGGCGGGGGGGGCCGGGGGGGGGGTCGCGGGGCCGCGTGGCGTGCCCGCGGCGGGGGGGGCGGGGCCGGTCGGGGTGGGGGGCCGCGCCGCGCGGGCGGGTCAGAGCGCCGAGTCGAGGTGCCCGAGGTGCTCGATGAGGTTCATGTTCTCGGCGTAATCCACCGGGCAGTTGATGATCGACACGCCCGGGTCCGCCAGTGCCTCACGGAGCGTCGGCAGCAGGTCCCCGGCGGACTCGATGTGGTAGCCCTTCGCGCCGAAGCTGCGGGCGTACTGGACGATGTCCGGGTTACCGAAGTCGGTGTTGGAGTTCTCCCCGACCTCCAGGTCCATCTTCCACTTGATGAGCCCGTAGCCGTTGTCCTCCCAGATCAGCACGGTCAGCGGGATGTTCTCGCGGACCGCCGTCTCGATCTCCTGGGAGTGCATGAGGAACGAGCCGTCGCCGACCGCCGCCAGCACCTTCGTCTGCGGCCTGGCGAGCTGGACCGCGAGCGCGCCGGGCAGCGAGAAGCCCATGGTGGACAAGCCGTTGGAGATGAGGCAGGTGTTCGGCGCGTACGTCGGGTAGAGCCGGGCCATCCACATCTTCAGCGCGCCGGTGTCGACCAGCACGATGTCCTCGCGACCGAGCGCGGCGCGGGTGTCGGCGATGACGCGCTGCGGGGCGAGCGGGTAGCGCTCGTCCGCGGCACCCTGCTCGAGTTCCTTGGCCAGCAGCGCGCGGGTGGCCGTGGTGTCCTCGTCGTCGATGGTCCACCGCAGGCCGTCGAGTGCGGTGGCGAGGGCGTCGAGGGAGGCGGCGATGTCGCCGATGATGCCGACGTCGACCGAGTAGCTGTCGTCCACCTCCGCCGGGAAGCGGTGGATGTGGACGATCTTCTTGTCACCATCTGGGTTTATCCGGGACGGGTCGAACTCCTGCAGCTCGTAGCCGACGGCGATGACGACGTCGGCCTCCTCGAACCCGAAGTTGGTGTAGTCGCGCCGCATGAAGCCGAACGTGCCGGTCGCGCACGGGTGGTCGTCGGGCAGGACGCCCTTGCCGTGGAAGGTGGTCGCCGTCGACACGTCGAGTGCGGTAGCGAACGCCGTCAGCGACTCCTCGGCGCCGCCGCGCGCCGCGCCGTGTCCGGCGAGGATCACCGGCCGGCGGGCCTCCCGCAGCAGCTCCACCGCCCGCTTGATCTGCTTCGGGGACGGCGCCTCGGGCTGCACGACGTCCCTGCGCAGCGGGCGCAGGTCCGAGCCGTCCGTCGCCTCGTCGACATCCTCGGGCACGGCGAGGTAGACGGCGCCGGGCCGCTCGGACTCCGCGGTCTTGAACGCGCGCCGCACCATCTCTGGGATGGCCTGGGTGGCCGGGACGTCCGCCGACCACTTCGTGACCGGGGCGAACATGCTCACCAGGTCCACGAACTGGTGGGACTCCTTGTAGTTGCGCTCCTTGCCAACCTGCGCGGTGATCGCGACGACGGGCGTGCTGTTCGTCATGGCGTCGGCGACGCCCAGCATCAGGTTGATCGCCCCGGGCCCCAGCGTCGCGGACATCACACCCGCCGAGCCGGTGAGCCGGCCGTGCATCTCCGCCATGAAGGACGCGGCCTGCTCGTGCCGGGTGAGGACGTAGCGGATCTTCTCCGAGCGGGCGAGGGCGTTGGTGAAACGGATGTTCTCCTCGCCGGGCACGCCGAACACCACCTCGACGCCCTCGTTCTCCAGGCAGCGCACCAGGAGTTCGGCCGCTCCGTCGGGGGTCTGCTTCCGGTGCTCGGCGTCGCTCACGCTGATCGTGTCCTCTCCCGGGTTTCGGCCGCGCCGATGGGCGGGCCGGTCAGTCGTCTACCCCGGCCCACCGCTCGGACGCCTGCGGACCGGGTCTTACGAGCCAGACCCTCGGATTCTTGATCGCCGCCCAGCGTTCCTCGTCAGAGACCGCAGCCAGGGTCTGGTGGGTGCTGGACGTCATTCCAGAGCATCGGTGCTGCTCACCACCGGCTGGCCACCCGCCGATACGACTTCAGGGTGTTGTAGGAACGTCAATTCGACGGGCCTGTGCAGGGCACCACGCGCATCGCCGTGCGGGCCTGCCGGACCGGCGGCATCGACATCGAGGCGGGGCAGAGGGTCGTCGCCTTGTTCGCGGCGGCCAACCGCGACCCGGCCGCCTTCGAGTGGCCGGACGACCTGGTGCTCGACCGCTCCCCGAACCGTCACCTCGGCTACGGGCGGGGGCCGCACTCCTGCATCGGGACGACGGTCGCCCAGGCGGGCCTGCGCGCCCTGGTCGCGGCCCTGGCCGGGCACTCCGCCCGTCTGGAGGCCGCGGGCGACGGAGTGCGGCGGCGTACCGCGACCATGCGGGCCTTCGACTCGCTGCCCGCTGTCCTCCTTCCGCCGTTGACCCTTTCGCCCATCTCTTGGAGTCCGCCGTGCGCATCCTGATCGGCAACCACATCGACCCCTCTATACGGGCGCGCGGTGACATGCGCGCCTGGACCCAGCGCCTGTTCTGGTTCGCCCGCCCCGGCGACCTTCTCGTCCTGTGCTGCGAGCCGGATGCGGAGTTCGCCGACTATGCCCTGGCTCGCACCGGCGTGCGGCGCGAGGATCTGACCGTGCTGGCCGTTCCGCCCGGCGTGTGGGGAGAGAAGCTGCTCGAACCCTCCTGCCTGACCGCGCCCGCGTTCCTCGACCGGGTGCGCGCCGCGCTCGGCCCGTCCGGGGCCGAGCGCGGTGGAGGAGGTGTTCGCGCTGTGGCCGTCGGCCGCCGTGGCGCGGTTCGCCGCCGCGGTGAGCGCGGCCGACCGGGATCTCGGCGCGGCGTTCTTCGCGCAGGGTGGCGTACTTCGGAACGGCGGACAGCTACCTGCCCTACCTGACGCGATTCCTCCGCCCTGGCGGACATCTGGCGATGGCGACTCCCGCCACGACACGGGAGGTCCGTGAGCTCGGAGCCATCCCACCTCACATCAAGAAGGTGGTCGGCTGGGAGGCGATTGCCTGGCACACGGCGGAGTGGTGGCGCTTTCAGTGGGCGATCACCGAGCTCGTGGAGGTCACCTCCGCGTGGTTGCCACAAGACGCCTGGCGGGACTGGCTGTTGTGGGCCCGGGCAGCAGCCGAGCACACGCCCGACGGCCGGAGCGCGAACCAGCCCGTCATCGACATGCTCACCACAGACGGCGGAGAATTCCTCTCCTTCGCTCTGATAACTGCACGTAAGAACTGAGCAGACTTCACGCCGTCGGCAGTTCTGTCTCTCCGATCGTGATCGGAGAGACAGAACCTAGAGCCTCACTGTCGTTGCCGGCCTTTCGGAGCGCGCCGGCGCTCCAGCAGGTCTCGCACAGCTGCGTCATCCGTTGCTGCTCGCGGCAGATGACAGCCGGCCAGAATGCCTTCAACCAGGTGCCCGCGTCCGCTGAAGGCCTCGGGCCGATGGCTCGCAGGCTGCGTACCGTGCGATCGCTGACGCATCCCCAGGGGCCGTGCTCATCGGTGAAGGCCGTGGCGGTCGCATTGCAGCGGGGCCGGGCGAGATCGGCCGTCAGCAGTTGCTGGTCACAGCGGTCGGGCTCGACGTGGCCGCCGTCGGCCCGGCAGGTAGGACCGGCGGGTAGGCACGTACCGGTCCAGGTGGCGATGCGGTGTCGGAAGAGGTCCAGTACCTGGACGTGGCCCTCCTGCACACCGCTTGCGGCATCAGCCAATACGGACAAGTCGGGCCCTGGTGGCCAGAGGATCCCCAGTCAGTTCCGCCAACAGATCCGTGCAGATCCATGCCGTTTTGTGAGGTACCCGAGTGCGAACCCCCTTCCCCGAAGGAGGTACATTGCCTAGCGACCACCGCGGGAGCTCGGGAGTAGCCGGGCTGAGAGGGCGGACGGGACTTGCTCCCCTTTCCGCCGACCGCATGAACCTGGACCGGGTAATGCCGGCGTAGGAAGAGTGTTGACGATGGATACTGCCTCCGTACCTGCCCAGCACGGCACTGCCGTCTCCCGTGATGCCGTGGCGGATGTGATCGCGTCGCTGCGGACCTCCGCACCCCTTGTGCACTGCCTGACCAACGTCGTGGTGTCGCAGTTCACCGCGAACGTGCTGCTCGCGGCGGGGGCTGCCCCCGCCATGGTGCACAGCGCGGAGGAGGCCGGAGCGCTGGCCCGGGTGGCCGGCGGTGTCCTGGTCAACCTGGGAACGGTGACGTCCGTGACGGCGGCGGCGATGCGCGTCGCGGTCACCGAAGCGGCCGGGGCCGGGCGGCCGTGGGTGCTCGACCCCGTAGCGGTCGGCCCGCTGCCCTGGCGCACCGAACTCGCCCGCGAACTGCTGGAGAGCGCAACCCCAGCGGTCGTTCGCGGCAATGCTTCCGAGATCCTGGCACTGGACGGCGGCACGGGCGGACGCGGCGTGGACAGCACGGACGCCCCCGAGGCGGCGCTGGCCGCGGCGGGCGCGCTGGCCCGGCGCTACGGCTGTGCGGTCGCGGTGAGCGGACCGGAGGACGTTCTCACGGACGGGACGCGCGTGGTGCGCCTGGCCAACGGGCACCCGCTGCTGACTCTGGTGACGGGAACGGGCTGCTCACTCGGCGCCCTGGTGGCCGCCTGCACAGCCGTCACCGGCGACGCGCTGCTGGCCGCCACTGCCGCGACCGGCCTGCTCACGGTGGCCGCGGAGGACGCCGCCACCCGCTCTGCGGGGCCCGGCACGTTCGCCGTCGCCCTGATCGACGCGCTGTACGAGCTCAGCCCTGAGCGGCTCACCGAGGCTCTCCACCTGCGTTGAGCATGCGCGTACTGCGCGTACTGCGCGTACTGCGGGGCCTGCGTGAGCAGTGGCCTGGACGCCACCCGCCGCACAGTGCCCGCCCACCCCGGGGCGGCGGCCCCGACACCGAGTCCGGCTGCCCTGTCCCCCAACTCGCCCCGGTGCACAACTCAAGGTCCCTGCATGTCAGGGCCTGCCGTCCCCCGTACCTCCCGATGCGTTTCCCACGCCTTTCCCCGGCCGGGAGACCCCAAGGAGCAACCCATGCGACCTCCTCTTGATCCGTCCCTGTATCTCGTGACCGACACCAGACTCTGCGGGCACCGCGGTGTCGCCGCTACCGTTGCGGCGGCCGTCAAGGGCGGCGTCACCGCCGTGCAGTTGCGCGATCCGGACGCGGACGCCCGCACGCTGTTCTCGCTCGGCCGTGCGATCCAGGCCGAACTCGCGGGCACGGGCGTCCCCTTGATCGTCAACGATCGCCTGGACGTGGCGGTCTGGTTGGACGCGGACGGCGTCCACCTCGGGCAGCGGGACGTCTCCCCCGAGAGCGCCCGGCGCCAGCTCGGTCCCGATAAGTACATCGGCCTGTCCGTCAGTCGTCTTGAGCAGCTGGCGCACGTGCCGGACTCCGTCGACCACCTCGGTGTCGGGCCGGTGTTCCCGCAGTCCACCAAGCCGGACGCGGACGCCCCGCTGGGTCTGGGCGGCCTGGCTCAGATCGTCCGGGAGAGCCCGCTGCCCTGCGTGGCCATCGGCGGGATCGGCGTGTCCGAGGCCGCCGCGGTCATGAGAAGCGGCGTGGCCGGGATCGCTGTCGTCAGTGCGGTCTGCGGGCAGCCCGACCCCGAGGCGGCAGCCCAGTCCCTCGTGCGTACTCTGCGACAGGAGATCCCCGCGTGACCAGCCCGCCCATCGCCCTGACCATCGCCGCCAGCGACCCCTCCGGCGGCGCCGGGATTCAAGCCGACTTGAAGGCGTTCTCCGCCAACGGCGCCTACGGAACAGCCGTTCTGACCGCCCTGACCGCCCAGAACACTCAAGGCGTCACCGGCATCCATGCCATCCCCCCGGCGTTCGTCACCGAGCAGCTCGACACGCTGTTCGCCGACGTCCCGGTGGACGCCGTCAAGATCGGAATGCTGGCCGACGCCGGCATCGCCGCAGCCGTCGCACAAGCCCTGGAGCGGCACCGCCCCCGGTACGTCGTCCTGGACCCCGTCATGGTCTCGACCAGCGGCCACCGTCTCCTGGAGGCCGATGCGGTGGCGGTGCTGCGCGATCGTCTGCTGCCTCTCGCCGACCTGATCACCCCCAACCTCCCCGAGGCCGGCGACCTGCTGGGCACCGCCGCGGCGAAGAACCGCGCAGAAGCCATAGAGCAGGCCCACGCACTCCTGAAAACCGGCGCCAGGCGCGTCCTCCTCAAGGGCGGCCACCACACACACGACGCAGCGTCCGTGGACATCCTCGTCGACGCCACGCACGCCACGGGCGCCGGTGCCGCTGGCGTCACCGAGCTGTCCGCACCTCGCGTCAACACGCGCAACACCCATGGCACCGGCTGCACCCTCTCCGCCGCGATCGCCGCCCTGCGCCCGCAGCACGACGACTGGCACACAGCCGTCAGTGCCGCGAAGGCGTACCTGACCGGGGCCCTGCGCGCGGCCGACACCCTGCACATCGGCAGCGGCCACGGACCTGTCCACCACTTCCACCAGTACTGGAGCTGAGCCCCATGACCACAACGTTCTGCGACGAGCTGTGGACGGCCACCGCCGAGATACGTGCGGCCATCGACAAGCTGCCGTTCGTCATCGCCCTCGGCGACGGCACCCTGGACCGGGAGAAGTTCGTCTCCTACCTGGCCCAGGACGCCCACTACCTGCGCGGCTACGCCCGCGCGCTGGCCAGCGCCGCCGCGAAGGCGGACCTGCCGCAGGACATCGCGTTCTTCGCGAAGTCCGCCCACGACGCCGTGATCGTCGAGAGCTCCCTGCACGAGAGCAACGTCGTCGACGTCGACGCCTGGACGCCCTCCCCCACCTGCACCGGGTACACCTCCTACCTGCTCTCGGTTGCTCACACCCAGGGCTACCCGGAGCTGGCCGCCGCGGTCCTGCCCTGCTTCTGGATCTACGCCGAGGTGGGCCGGGCGCTCCTCGAGTCGGCCGGCGACCTCGCCACCCACCCCTACGGCGACTGGATCGGCACGTACGCCGACGAGGAGTTCGAAGCCGCCACCGAACACGCCCGACAGATCGTCAACCGGCTTGCGGACCAGGCCGACCCGGCCACCCGCGCACGGATGCGTACGGTCTTCACCACCGCGTCCACCTGGGAGTGGATGTTCTGGGACGCCGCCTGGCGCATGGAGACCTGGCCCGTGGGCGCCGCTCCTGCCCAGGTTTCGGAGCCCGCGAAGTGACGACCACCACCGAACCCGCCACCCCCAGACCGGCCCCGGCGAACGAGGCGCCGCTCACCCTCGACCAGCCCACACCCAAGGTCCTCAGCGGCCTGGACCAAGGCACCTTCTGGGCCAACCTGGGCGTCAGCCTGCTCGGCTTCAGCGGCATGCTGGTCGTCCTCGACCCCCTGGGCACCGGCGCTCCGACCCTGTCGTTCGCCGCGGCCGTCACCGCGTCCGTCGTCGGCACCCTGATCGGCACCGCCGCCCTGGGCCTCGCCGCCATCACCGGAGCCCGCACCGGCGCGCCCTCGATGGTCCTGCTGCGCGGCCTGTTCGGCGCGAAGGCGTCCTACCTGCCCACCGTCCTCAACGTGCTGCAGATGGTCGGCTGGGCCGTCTTCGAGCTGGTGGTCATCTCCACCGGCCTGAAGATCCTGGCCCGCCAGGCCTTCGGCGACCCGGGACCCGGCTGGCTGTACGTACTGCTCGCGGGCGCGGTGACGACAGCGCTCACGCTGCGCCCGCTCGGCGCCCTGCGCATCATCCGCCGCTACGTCACCATCGCCGTCGTCCTGGCCATCTGCTACCTGGGCTGGGACCTGGCCGGGCGCGGCATTCCGTTGGAGGGCGGCTCCTGGAAGGACTTCTGGTTCGCCGCCGACAGCGTGATCGCCGTGTCGATCTCCTGGCTGCCGTTGGTCGCCGACTACGCGCGCCACTCCCGCAGCGAGAAGGAGGCATTCGGCGGCCTGGTCATCGGCCAGACCCTCGCGGGCGTCGCGGGCTCGGTCCTCGGCGTGGCCGCCCTCGCCATGATCGCGTTCGACACCACCGACCCGTACAAGGTCTTCGACCCGTTCACCGCCACCAGCGTCGGCGTGATCTGCTTCGGTGTCCTGGTCCTGCGCGAGGTCGACCAGTCCTTCGCCAACGTCTACTCCACCGCCGTCTCCGTCCAGAACCTGCTGCCCCGGGCCGACCGCCGCATCCTGTGCCTGATCAGCGGCACCCTGGCCACGGTCCTGGCCCTTCTGGTGAACATGGACAGCTACGCCAGCTTCCTCTACCTGATCGGCGCGGTCTTCATCCCGATGTTCGCCGTCCTCGTCGTGGACTACTTCGTCCTCGGCGGCCACCGCACCTGGGACGTCTCCGAACAGGCCCCCACCCGCTGGGTCATGCTGCTGCCCTGGGCACTGGGCTTCGCCACCTACCAACTGATCGCGCCGACGAACATCGCCGGCTGGTCCGACTTCTGGGCCTGGCTGCAGGACGCCGTGGGCTTCACCGTCCAGCCGTGGATGAGCGCCTCCCTGCTCTCCTTCGCGGTAGCCGCCCTCACCACCCTCGCCGTGGGCCTAAGGGGGCGGCACGTGGCAGCGTCGGCCGAGCGGCACCCCGGGGAGTAACTCGTAGCACCACGGGTGCTACCTGGGCCAGCGACGCCTCGGAGCACGCCGCCGCATGCACGGCCGCCCCACCCGATGCCATCCGGCAACCGGGGGGGCGATCGTCTTGATGTGTCAACTGTCGAGGAGCGTGCCGTGGGCGATCGGCGAGTACACCTGTACGAGCATGTTGCGGTCCTGGCAGCAGGCCAGCCTGGAACCCGCTCGCCGCTGCTATGGTCACCGATTTCGCAGCCGTGCCGGAAAAGCACCGCAACTACGTCCGCATTCCTTTCACCGACCCTGCCATGCGGAATCTCTATGCCGGTTGGAAAACCGTCGCCCGCACGGCGGTCGCACAACTGCGCATGGAGGCAGCCAAATATCCTGACGATCCACGGCTGACCGCACTGGTGGGTGAACTGTGCGTCCAGGACACGGACTTCCGCACGTGGTGGGCCCGCGCGCCAGGTTGCCACCCTCAGCGTCGGATCCAAGACCCTTCTGCATGCCGTCGCCGGAGAGCTGTCGCTGGACTGGGACACCCCCACCGCCAGCACCGACCCCGACCAGCAACTCGCCGTATGGACCGCAGAATTCGGATCGCCCACCCGCGACGGCCTGCGCATCCTCGCGTCCTCGCGTCCTGGGCCGCCGACCACGCCCGACCCTCGACCGCCACGTAGGCGAGCCCACGGCAGGGCGCGGCCGTCCTACGAGGAGGTTCCCGGTGGCGTCGATCCGCGAGCCGGACTGTGCATGGGGCGGGGAGCGGTCATGTCGAGCAGCAGCAGGGCGTCGTGGTCGGGGCTGCCGGGTTCGGCGGTGTAGACGCCGATGCGTTGCCCCGGAGTGCCCTCGATGTGGAGGGACTGCGAGGTCAGGGTGAGGGCACCGACCTGTGGGTGCTGGAACGTCTTGTGGGCGGGTTTGCGTCCTGTCACCTCGTAGCGCTCCCACAGGCCCGCGAAGTCCGGGCTCTTGAGCAGGAGTTCACCGACGAGGTTGGTCAGATCCGGCGCATCGGGTGCGGTGCCAGCGGTGGCACGCAGGCGGGCGACGCAGGCGGTGATCTGGCGGTCCCAGTCGGGAAAGAGATCACGGGCCGCGGGGTGGAGGAAGAGGTAGCGGGCGAGGTTGCGGTGCTTGGCGGGCCAGTCTTCGAGTCCCGCGTACAGGGCGAGCCCGCCGGGATTCCACGCGAGCATGTCCATGCTACGACTGATCACGTACGCGGGGTTCGGGCGCAGGGACTCCACCAGCAGCTTGAGGTGGGGTCGCACGGTGCGGCTGGGTGCGGGCGGCGGTTCGGCGACGTAGCGGGCGGCGCGGGCGGCGAGCTCGCGCAGGTGCTGGTGCTCCTGGTCGTCCATGTGCAGGGCGCGGGCGAGCGCGTCGAGGACGGCGGGGCTGGGGCGGGTCTCCTTGCCGCGTTCCAGGCGAACGTAGTAGTCGATGCTGATGCCGGCCAGGGTGGCCAGCTCCTCGCGTCGTAGTCCCGGGGTGCGGCGGGTGCCGGCGCCGGGTGTGAGGCCGACGCGTTCGGGGCTGGTCTGGGTGCGGCGGGCGCGCAGGTAGCGGCCCAGCTCGGCGCCCTCGCTGTGTGCGCTCGTCGATGCCATGCCCCCAGTCTCACCCGCCCTACGTCTGCCGCGCAGCGCCGAGGGGGGCCCTGTCATTACCCCCGAAGAGCCCGCCCTGCCACACGCGCGCAATCCGGGCGAAGGTGAAGGAGCAATACACCCCGGCCCCCGGCCCCTGGGCCGGGCAGGCGCGCCCTGCCCGACCGGGCGAAGGTAAAGGGGGCTGGACATCTGCGATGTGGAAGAAGGGCGAGATGCGGTACATCAAGCTCCGTGACCTGGAGGTTTCCCAGATCGGCCTGGGCGCTATGGGCATGTCCCACGGCTACACCGGCTCCGGCACCGACGATGCGGAGTCGATCCGGACGGTGCACCGGGCGCTGGAGCTGGGCGTCACCCTGATCGACACCGCCGAGATCTACGGCCCCTACACGAACGAGAACCTGCTCGGCCGGGCTCTGAAGGGCCGCCGGGACACGGTGGTCCTCGCGACGAAGTTCGGCCTGGTCTCGCACGGCGGCGACGGCCCGTGGAACCTGGACTCCAGCCCGGCGAACATCCGCACGGCCGTCGAGGGCTCGCTGAAACGGCTCGGCACCGATCACATCGACCTGTACTACCAGCACCGCGTCGACCCGAACACGCCGATCGAGGAGACCGCGGGCGCCGTCGGCGAACTGATCGCCGAGGGCAAGGTGCGCGCCTTCGGGCTCTCGGAGGCCGGCCCGGACACGATCCGCCGCGCCCACGCCGTCCAGCCGGTCACCGCCGTGCAGTCGGAGTACTCCCTGTTCACGCGCGGGATCGAGGAGCGGGTGCTGCCGCTGCTGCGGGAGCTGAACATCGGCCTGGTGCCATTTTCCCCGCTCGGACGGGGGATGCTGACCGGCACGGTGCGCTCCACCGACCAGTTCGACGAGAACGACTTCCGCCGCGGCAACCCGCGCTTCACCGGCGAGAACTTCCAGCGCAACCTGGCCCTGACCGATCAAGTCAAGGCCCTGGCCGACGAGATCGGCGCGACGCCGGGACAGGTGGCCTTGGCCTGGCTGCTCGCCCAGGGCGACGACATCGCCCCGATCCCCGGCACCAAGCGCGTGTCCCGGGTGGAGGAGAACGCCGCCGCCGACGCCGTCAGCCTCACCCCGCAGCAGATCCAGACGCTGACCGCCCTCCCGCCGGCCTCCGGCGCCACCCACACCGAGGCCCAGGCCCGGATGCTGGAGCGCTGACCCCCGCACCCGCCGGGGCGCCGCGCTCCGCATCCCCGCACCCCCCCGTTTGGAGTACTACCGTCATGCGTGCAGCCATGATGTACGGAGCCGGAGACGTCCGCGTCGAAGACCGGCCCGACCCGAAGATCGACCAGCCCACCGACGCGGTCGTCCGCGTCGTCGCCTCCTGCGTATGCGGCAGCGACCTGTGGCCCTACGCCTCCATGCCCGCCTCCGACACCGGCCGCCCCATGGGGCACGAGTTCCTCGGCATCGTCGAGGACACCGGCGCAGAGGTGACCGGGCTGACGGCAGGCGACCTGGTCGTCGCCCCGTTCACCTACAGCGACAACACCTGCGACTACTGCGCCAAGGGCCTGCACATCTCCTGCCGCCACGGCGGCCGGTACGGCTTCGACGGCGTGGACGGCGGCCAGGGCGAAGCCGTCCGCGTCCCACAGGCCGCCGGCACCCTGGTCAAGCTCCCGGTGGGCGCGGACTCCGCGCTGCTGCCGTCCCTGCTGGCCCTGTCCGACGTCATGACCACCGGCCACCACGGCGCCCTCACCGCCGGCGTCACGCGCGGCGACACCGTCCTCGTCGTCGGCGACGGCGCGGTCGGCCTCTGCGCGGTCATCGCCGCCAAGCGGCTCGGGGCCGAGCGGATCGTCCTCGCCGGACGCCACCAGGCGCGCACCGACCTCGGCCGCGACTTCGGGGCCACCGACGTGGTCGCCGAGCGCGGCGAGGAGGGCATCGCCCGCATCAAGGACGTGACCGGCGGCGGCGTGAACAAGGTGATCGAGGCCGTCGGCACCCGCCAGACCCTCCACACCGCGCTCGGAGCGGTCCTCGACGGCGGCACCGTCAGCCGCCTCGGCGTGCCTCAGTACGAGCAGGGGCCGATCGGACCGGCCCTCTTCATGCGCAACATCACCCTCACCGGTGGCGCCAGCCCCGCCCGCGCCTACATCGAGCAGCTCCTGCCCGACGTCCTCGACGGGACCATCGCCCCCGGCCGCGTCTTCGACCGGACCTTCTCCCTCGACCGGACCCCGGACGCCTACCGAGCCATGGCCGACCGCCAGGTCCTCAAGGCCCTCATCCGCCCCTGACCACGACCGGCCCCCCCTCACCGGCCTCCGCACAGCAAAGGACACCCCTGATGAAGACCGTCACCCTGAACAACGGTGTCGTCATGCCGCTGCTCGGCTTCGGCGTCTACCAGATCCCCGCCGAGGACACCGAGCGCACCGTCTCCGACGCGCTCGCCGCCGGCTACCGGCTGCTGGACACCGCCGCGGCCTACGGCAACGAAGAGGCCGTAGGCCGCGCCATCGCCTCCAGCGGCATCCCGCGCGAGGACCTCTTCGTCACCACCAAGCTGTGGGTCCAGGACGCCCCGGCCCAGGACAACACCCGCCGCGCCTTCGAGACCTCGCTGACAAAGCTGGGCCTGGATCACCTCGACCTGTACCTGATGCACCAGCCCTTCGGCGACGTCTACGGCCAGTGGCGTGCCATGGAGGCCCTCAACCGCGAGGGTCTGACCCGCGCGATCGGCGTCGCCAACTTCTACCCCGACCGGCTGATCGACCTGATCGTCAACAACGACATCACCCCGCAGGTCAACCAGATCGAGACCCACCCGTTCTTCCAGCGCGCCGACTTCCACACTCTGATGCGCGAGCACGGTGTGCAGCACCAGTCCTGGGGCGGCTTCGCCGAGGGCAAGAACGACCTGTTCACCAACCCTCTCCTCGCGGGCATCGGCAAGGAGCACGGCAAGTCCGTCGCGCAGGTCGTCCTGCGCTGGCTCACCCAGCGCGACGTCATCACCATCCCCAAGTCCGTACGGGCCGAGCGCATGGCGGAGAACTTCGACGTCTTCGACTTCAACCTGACCGACGAGCAGATGGCCGAGATCGCCACCCTCGACACCGGCAACTCCCTGTTCTTCGACCACCACGACCCCGAGATCGTCACCTGGCTCGCCAAGCGCCGCCTCGACGCCTGATCCGAAGTTCCACGGCTGCAGCGGGCGGCAGGCCGTCCGCCTGCCGCCCTGTCAATTGCTCGAACCTCGTCTTTGGGACCCACCTGTGACCCGAACCGTCCGCCTGCCGGCGCGGCGCGAAGTCTTGCGGGCCGCGCTGCTGACCGGAGCTGCCGCCATGACCACCCCCGCACTCGCCGCCTGCGCAGGCGACCCCGACCGGCAGAACTCCGGCCAAACCTCGACCTCCGCGACATCCGAACCCACGAGTACGCCTCGCGGCCGGATCCTGCTCGCCTACTTCTCCCGCCCCGGTGAGAACTATTACTACGGCGACCGCACCTACCTCGAGACCGGCAACACCGAAGTCGTGGCCCGAAAGATCCACGACCTGATCGGCTGCGACCTCTACCAGATCGAGCCCGCTGACCCCTACCCCGGCGACTACGACGCGACCGTCAACCGCAATGTCCGCGAACAGGACACCAACGCCCGTCCCGCCATCAAGGGCCGCCTGCCTCGCCTGGAGGGGTACGGAACCATTCTGCTCGCCAGCCCGATCTGGAACATCCGCGCGCCCATGATCATGACCACCCTCGCCGATGGGCTGGACTTCCGCGACAAGACCGTCCACCCCGTCACCACTTACGCCATGAGCGGCTTGGGCACCACCGAACGCGACTACGCAGCCGTCTGTCGCGGAGCCACCATGGGCGCCGGCCTCGCTGTCCAGGGCGAGAAAGCCAACGACGCCGGGCCCACGATCAAGGCGTGGCTCCAGCGCACGGGCCTGCTCCAGGGATAGTCACACGGTGACACGCCTGGGGATCTTGCGCAGCCAGCGGGCGAACTCATGGGCCTCCTCCGTGTGCCCCTTCAGCTCGCCCCAGCGGCCGCCCCATGCACTCCCCCGTCCTGCTTGTCCCGGAACAAAGCCGGTAGTCCCCGATCTTCGAGCCCCCACCTGCGGCGACCGAGTCCGACTAGAAGGGACAAGACACCCCTGGTTGACCGTGGTCCTCCAGCACATCAGCCAATCTCAGGAGGCCACCATGTCCACGCGAACTCGCCTCATCAGCCCCGCCGTTCATGGCCCTACGTCACGGCTGCAGCCATCGCTCTGCCCCTCCAGCAGGGCTGGGACGCAGAAGACGTCATCGCCCTGGTCGGCTGCCTGCTCGTCCTGATCGCCCTGGTCACCTCAACCGGAAACGGCCAGTAGCCCTTCGCGGGCCCGGAGCCACACACACGGGGTGATTGAGGAGAGGCTTCCGAGAAAGGGGGCGCCGCTCTGGGGGGCCAGGCAGATCGGCTCGGAGAGTTGTATCCGGCCTGGCTGGGCGCGCTGCTGAGGATGGGCGGCCCAGTGTGTTCCTCGATGGCAGCGCGCAGTTCACGGTCGGCAAGCAAGCGGTCGCAGGCTGGGCGAGGCGCCCGCGGCATGGCCGGGCGGTCAATCGTGCCGAGCATCTCCGCGAACAGGGCCCGTCGATCCGGCGCCGGCTCCCAGCAGTGAGGGAAGTGCTGCGCTCGCTCGTGCGCTCGGGCGGGGCGGCCCTTGCTGCCGGGCAGGCACCGCCGTGAGGGCAACGAGCCGACCTCGACCCTGGTCAGGAGGGCTCGGTGAGAACCCACAACTCCCAGACTCCGGCGGCCCGGCACTCGTAGGCGCGTACGCCGTTCTCCAAGTACCACCGGCCGCGCTCATGACAGCGGCTCTCCTCGGCCGCAGGAAAGTCCGCCACGTGGTGCCAGCCTGGCCCGGCTGCCGGCGTGGACCGCACGGACGCGGACTGTACGGGCGCGGAGGCCGCGGCAGTTACACCGTGGCTCGCCACCAGCAGCGACGCGGCCGCAGCCGCGAGGAAAACGCGCTTCATGGTTCGCATGGAACGCATCCTTCCGCAGCTGGCAGGCCCACATCGATGGAGACCGCCCCGCCTTCCCCCGATTGGCCTAAAGGCTGATACGCGCAGCCTGACTAGGGGACATGACGCGGTTCTTGAGGGTGCGGCAGTCTGCGCGCCCGCCCATCGCCCCCATTGGCTCATCGCGTTCTCAGCTTGCGGATTCCGGCCCGGTCTTTCGCGGTGTTTCGTATCTTCCTGCTGCAGCCTGACCCGGCGAGCAGGGCGAGTACCTCCGGCGATGTCGAATGCTCGGCGAGGACGCGCTCCATCCACCGCCTCACCGGCGCCTCCCTCAGGCGGCCCGTGCCTGCGGGTGGCGCGCACCGAGGAGGCTCGCGGAGCGTTGTGCCGTCACGGCGAGCACGTCCGTATAGCGCTCCGCGGCCGCCCGGTCGCCCTGCTTCTGCGCGTGCTCACGCTGCGCCACGGCCATGATCGTGAGGGCCTCCAGGGCTCGGGGATGGTCGTTCCCCCAGCGGTCGATCTGTCGCCCGCAGACATCCACCAACTCCCGTACGAGGGAGCTTTGGTATTCGATGCGCAACAGCGTGTAGGCCGATCGCATGCGGACGTCGAGCCAGGTCACTGAGTCCTCTGCCTGGGGTACGAGTCGCGCGGCCCGCTCAGCGTGGACCCTGGCATGAGACGGCTGGTGGTAGTGGATCTCCAGCTCGCCGAGTCGGGCGAGGGCGTATGCCTCCTCTGACGGACTGACGGCGGCGTTCACGGCGGCACGCAGAGCCATGAAGGCCACTGCGCCGCTTCCGCTCTCGGCGAGGACGGTGCCGATCCGGCTGTACACCGCGCACTGGTAGGCCGGTGGCACGCTTCCGTTCTCCCCCCACATCCGGGCCGCGTCCACGGCCAGTGCATATGACCGACTGGCCGCCGGCCCCAGCTCACGCAGCAAGGCGAGGAAATAGGACATGGCCCGTGCGTCGGCCGGAGTCATCAGCAACTGCGGATCCTCGGCAAGAAGGTCAGCCTGGTCGGCCAGGCTCTGCCCTGCGCCCGGAAGACCCGCGACAGCCCTTTCGCCGGCATCGATCCTGCGCCGCCACTCCTCCATGCCGCTGTCAGTCATCGCTCTCGCCTCCCAGGGCACGTTCACCGAACCCCCGCAGCAGGTGACGGCGCTGTTCCCGGGCCTCGTCCGGCAGGATGAGGCCCTCGTCCTCCCACTGCCGCAGCGATCGCAGTACGGCCGCGACATCCTCCGACCCGGTTCGCACGGTGGGTTCCGGGCCCGCCTCGCATGTCTCCCGGCCACCGCCTCGCAGGGACTCGGTGCTGAAGTGCGGGAACAGTTCCATGGCATGCCGCACGGATGCGCCGACGAGTACTTCGGCGCCGCGGGACGGGTCCTCGCGGCCCGCGGCCTGCTCCATGAGGATGCCGATCACGGCCGGTTCGGTGTCCACAGGGCTGCCCGAGTATCCCGAATAGTCGCCCATCAACTGCTCCACGCTGAGCTGCATCCCGGTGAACTCTCCGCCCTCCACGCTGCGGTAGGTGATCGGGGCGTGCGAGACGCGGCCGCTGAGCTGGGTCTGCTCATCCGGCGGGCAGTACGTTCCCCGCCATCTCGTGTTCGGGCGCGGCCAGTCGACAGGGGCGGCCAGGGGCAGGTCGTACTGGTGCGCGTCCTCGATGTGGATGAGGGCGAGATCCTGAGCCTTCACGGAGTCGCACAGGCGGCCGGTCAGTGTGCGTCCGTCGGCCAGTTCGAGGTCGAGGCGGCCGTATTGCACGCGGACCGCGCGCAGGCAGTGCATGGCCGTGAGGACGTAGACGCGGGTCAGGAGGAGACCGGCGCCCAGAGATCTGCCGTCCTCGCTGATCCGCACCCAGTAATGAGCGCCGGTCATGGCCCTTCTTTGGTCCGCTCCACCGTGAGCGTCACCTCGAACGAGGCCTCCGCCGACGCCTTCGAGAGGATCACTCCTGCCTCGGCGGCCAGGGTGATCCCGAAGGTGACTTCCATGCCGGTGACGGACCAGCCGTGACGTGCGGGCGCTTGGGCGAGGGCGTCCTGCGCGATGGTCGAGGCCTGCTGGATGGCGTCCTGCAACTCCTGCGACCGGCCGGCCAACGACGCGGACTGCCGCGTCCTGCTGCCGATCTGCCGGGCACCGTTCCCATTGAGCTCTACCGTCTCAACTCGCACATCTGATACGGCACTTGCTGCTTGTTGCGTCACTCCCCCAGGGTAGCCGCGCAGAGGTAGAAATGGGGCCCGGGAAGCCGAAGCGGCGCATGCTGCCGCCGATCCGAACATGGGCATGTAAAAGCCCCGACCGCCTCGCAGCGGCAGCCGCAGAGCGAAGCCCCGGAGGCTCGGCCCGCCTGCCCCCGTGCCGGATAGACAGAACCGCTCCCTGCGGGACCTCGCGGCTCTCCCTGCACCTGCACTTCGGCACGCTGTCCGCTGTCGAGGGACGGGGGTCCGCCGCGTTCGTGCGACACCTGGCCTGGCATGACTTCTATCAGCAGGTCCTGGCTGCCCGCCCGGACGCGTCTGGCAGCGGCTATCGCCCCCAACACGACTCCTGGCGCGGCATGGAGGAGGCACGAGACGACATCGAGGCCTGGAAGGAGGGGCGGACCGGGTATCCGGTGATCGATGCCGCGATTCCGCGATGCGCCAGCTGCGTCACGAGGGCTGGATGCACGATCGCGGCCGCCTGCTCACCGCGAGGACCACCAAGCCCTGCACCTCGGGCGGCGCCTACTTGAACCGGATGAGCGATCTCTGCCAAGGCTGCGCCTACCGCCCCACCCAGCGCACCGGCGAGCGCGCCTGCCCCTTCACAGCCGGCTACTGGTCGTTCGTGTACCGCAACCAGCGTCGCCTTGCCGCCCACCCACGCACCGTGCGGGCGGTGAGCGGAATGGAACGACTGGGCGATCTCGACCAAGCGCTGCGGGAAGAAACTGCCCGCCACGACCAAATACCGTGACCGGAGTTCGCTGTCCCGGTGGCGGTCAGACCTCCGTCGGCCCGTCAGGGGCCATCTGGCTGTGACGGCGAATTAGGGCCCTGCGATATCGGCTTGACCTGGACCCGTTGGGCGACCGTCCCTTCGCAGCCGGGCCTCGCTGGTGGGCCTCGCTGATGGGCCGTCAAGGCCTTCGCAGCCACAGGAACGTGCGCGTCTTCGACGACAATTCGCCGTCATTCAGCGATGTTGTCTATGCCGGGCCCAGGTCCAGCCGCCATCGTGGGGCCGTGTATCGGCGTCACAGTCCGCCACCTGCATCGGCCGCCGTTCGTCCTAGCCGGCCACATTCCAGCCGTCTAGGCGCCATCAGCGCGATGACCGGCCGCACGGCCGTGCCGTCCTGCAGCAGTACCTGTGCGGCAGGACAGCGCGCGACCGTCCGAACAGCCTGCCGGTGCGCCCATCAGTCTCCTGGAGCCGTGTTCTCCAGGGCCGGCGGCTCTCGGTTCGACAGTTGCGCTGGTGCTGCTGATCGCCGGGCATCCTCCTCATGGGCTGCCTGTTCAGGGTGGCGCCGACGCCAGAAGGGGTTGTCGTGGGACAGCTTGCTGGAGACGCGGCCGTACATGCCGAAGGTGAGGATCAGCAGACCCGCCGCGAAGCTGAACAGCACGTTGGTCATGCCGAAGTCGAGGAAGTTGGCCGGTCGGTCCAGGGTGAAGAGGTGGTAGAAGCCGCTGAGCAGGAAGAGCGTGCCCACGGACATGTTCAGAGCGGAGGCGAAGGTGCCGCCGATGACCCCGCCCAGGATGAGCGCGGTTCCCACGGTCAGGGAGATCACGCTCAGCGCCACATTGGTGGACAGGCCGGCCACGTCGCCGTTGGTGCTCAGGGGGGTCAGTGCGTCGGCCAGGCCCAGGCAGCCGAAGGTAATGAGTACGAGGCCGCAGAGCGCCGCGCCATAGCGGTAGACGACTGCGAGATGGTGATCGACGGGCAGTTCGTCCTGCAGTTTCATGCCAGCTTCCTTTCCGCGGGCCGTCCGGCGGGCGGCTCAAGTTCCATCGCCGTACGTCACGCACGCATCGGCTGACAGCGGCTTGGTTGGATATGGCACGATCTATTCCGGTCCGACGGTTTCAGCGGATGCACTTCGACCGCATCCACTGGTCCGCGGTTGGAGGGGGACCGCCGCGCATCCGTGCTCGGGGGTTGGCTCCCATGGGGCTGGCCGCTGTGGCGTGCACGGAAAGTCGGCCATCCAGAGGCCGCCGTCGCGCCGAGACGGAGCCTCGCCTGCATCGTTGCCTTCGGTGTCCTGCTCGACCCCCTGGTCGTGCGCTCCTTCCTGGTCCCGGCGCTGGTGCGGGAGATGGGTGCGGCCGCCTGGTGGCCCGGTGCCATCAGCCGCGGGACGCAGGCTGTGCTCGGCGCGCCGACCACGCGCACGCGCACGCGCACCGCGGAGTTTGGCCTGCGCGGACGGGATGCAAGCAGCCCGTGCCACGCGGAGAAGGGTCCTTTGCGGCGGAGGCCGCAGGGCATCCGATCTACGCGGGCACTTGCAGGGTGTCGCGCAGGCGGATGAGTCCGTCGCGCAGGCGTGTCTTGACGGTGCCCAGCGGCAGCGAGAGCCGTTCGGCGATCTGTCGGGACGTCATGCCCTGGTAGTAGGCCAGCACCAGGCACTGCCGCTGCGCCTCGGTCAGGGTGAGCAGGCACCGGCGCAGCTGCTCGTGTTCCATCCGGGTCTCGACCTCTTCGCTGACCGCGTCGAACACGGGCGTGTGCGCCAGCTGCGCGGTGCGTTTCTCACGTGCGCTGCAGGCCGCCGTGGAGCGGACCCGGTCCACCGCACGCCGGTGTGCCAGGGTCAGGACCCAGTTCATGACCGTTCCGCGGTCCGTGCGATAGCGCGGGGCGGTATGCCAGAGCTCCACGAGTACTTCCTGGGTGACTTCCTGGGACTGAGCAGGGTCGCGCAGCACGGTGTGGGCCGCTCGCAGGACCGGAGCGGCCACGATGTCGTACAAGGAGGAGAAGGCGTCCTCATCTCCATGAGCCACTCGCTGCATGAGCTCGGGAAGATTCGCCGCCGATTCCGGCCGCTTGGCGGCCGTCACAACATGGTTCACGTTCGTCCTCCGAGGTTTCGTCCCCCGAGGTTTCGTCCTCCGAGGTGCGGCGGCAGTGCGGACACGGCGTGTGCGCCCGGCTGTTGGCGCCACTGCGTCGTTCAGCACGGGACCGAGGCGGGTTGGAGCGCGGTCGTCGGCGCTGCCCCTCTTCAATGACTTCCGGCCGCCCCGGCCGGCGGATGCAACGACAAGGCGGGTGCACGTTCAAGGCTCCTGTAGTGGCCTCGGATGGGGGGTGTGCGCGCTAGCGCCGCGCCCTTGGCCTGAGACGGGGACGTCGAGCGCGACGGGGGCCGGATTTGCTCTGGTGTGCGCTCAGGCCTTTGGCGGCGGCCTGGGTGATGTTGCGGGCCATGCCGCCGAAAACGCTGGCGTGGAACGGGGCGACGGACCACCAGTAGGCGTGACCCAGCAGACCGCGTGGATGGAACAGGGCGCGCTGCCGGTAGCAGGTGCGGCCCTCGTCGTCGGTCTCGGCATACATCTCCAGCCAGGCAAGCCCCGGCAGCCGCATCTCCGCCCTCAGCCGCAGCAGCCGTCCGGGCTCGATTTCCTCCACGCGCCAGAAGTCCAGCGAGTCGCCCACCCGCAGGCGTTCGGCGTCGCGTCGTCCGCGGCGCAGGCCTACGCCGCCCACGAACCGGTCCAGCCAGCCCCGCACCGCCCAGGCGAGCGGGAGGGAGTACCAGCCGTTGTCGCCGCCGATGCCCTCGATCACCTTCCACAGCGCCTGAGGGGACACGTCGACCGACAGGCGCCGCTCGTCCGTGTAGAGGCTGCCGCCGGCCCAGTCGGGATCGGTGGGCAGCGGATCGCTCGGCGCCCCGGGAACGGAGGCGGACGACCAGCGGGTGACCACCTGTGCCTCGCGCACCCTGCGCAGGGCCAGGGCGAGCGCCTGGTCGAACGGCATCGGCCGACCCGCGAGGTCGGGCACGTACTGGGCGATGTCGTGCTCGTGGCAGATGACCTCGTGGCGCAGCGACTCCGTGAGCGGCCGGGCGATGGAGGCGGGTACCGGTGTGACCAGACCGACCCAGTGGCTGGAGAGCCGGGGTGTGAGGACCGGCACCGGCACGATCAGCCGCCGCGGCAGCCCGGCGACGCTCGCGTATGCGCGCATCATCTCCCGGTAGGTGAGAACGTCCGGGCCGCCGACGTCGAAGGCCCGGTCGACCTCGTCGGGCATGGTGGCCGATCCGACGAGATAGCGCAGGACGTCGCGCACCCCGATGGGCTGCGTGCGCGTGTGCACCCAGCTGGGGGTGACCATGACCGGTAGCCGCTCGGTCAGGTAACGCAGCATCTCGAAGGAAGCCGATCCCGAACCGATGACGACCGCGGCCCTCAGCACGGTGGCCGGAACGGGGTGGTCCAGGAAGATCTGTCCTACCTCGGCGCGCGAGCGCAGGTGAGGCGACAGCTTGGATTCGGGGATGCTCCGCGGCGTAAGACCACCCAGGTACACGATGCGCCGCACACCGGCCGTGTGCGCCTGCTCGGCGAAGATCTGGGCCGCGCGGCGGTCGGTGTCCTCGAAACCGGAGCCGGAGCCCAGCGCGTGCACCAGGTAGTAGGCGACGTCGATCCCGCGCATGGCCTGCGCGACCGAAGCGGCGTCCGTGACATCGCCCGGGGCCACTTCGGCATCCCTCGCCCAGGGATGGTCGCGGAGCTTGGCGGGGGAACGGGCCAGGCACCGCACCTGATGGCCGGCCTCCAAGAGTTCTGGCACCAGGCGTCCGCCGACGTAGCCGGATGCCCCGGCGACCAGGCAGTGCAGCCGATGTACGTCCCGCTGTCCGTCCGTGTCCACGATCGTTCCTCCGCGCGCTTGCTTCGGTACCTATGTCCTGGCTGTGGTCTGTGACGTCCGTTTCACGGCCCGAGCAGCGCCACCGTCCCCAACGCGGCAACTGCGCCGCCGACCGTGACGAGAACGCGCGATCCTCCTGGCTCCGCGATCACTTCGGCCAGGGCCCCGCTCGGCGGCACGGGGGCCTGCAGCTCCACATGCAGCCCGGCCACTGCCTGCGCCGTGAGGCCGGAAGTCAGCAGCGCCGCCTGCCGGACGGCCTCCAGCACCGCAAGCGCGGGCAGCCGGGGCGGGCGGCCGGCGAGCAGGACGGGATGGCCGGGGTCGCGCGGGACGATGACCAGACGGCCCTGAGGTGCTCGCGCCAGCAGGACATCGGTGTCGGCGGCCGCGCCCACCGCGGCAGCCGGGGGGTGCAGATGCGACAGCGGGGGCGGTGCGACGACGCAGGGCGCCGCCAGGTGGACCGGGCGGGCACACCGCATGGTGCACGAACCGAACGGCATCCCCTCATGCTCATACTCGGCAGAAATGCGGTAGGCGGCGAGCACACCGGCGTGCGTGGCGAGGTCGCCCACGCTCACCCGGACGGACACGTCCGTGGCGCTGCCCCGCTCCAAAGGCCGGACACCAGGACGCACGCCCAGCCTCACTGAGAGGGGTTCAAGCGGGGCGGGACCGTCCGGGGCCAAATACCGGCGCTCCAGTGCGCGGGCGAGCTGGCGGGTGGACTCCACCATGATCAGCGGATGGTGGCTGACGGCGATCGCGCGCTCGTTGAGGGGATGAAGGCGAGGCCACTGGCACTGCGCGCTGAAACTGCTGCCGCCCAGGCGCTGCAGGGACAACAGCAGCATGGATGCCAAGGTGTCCAGCCCCAGCGTCCGCCAGGTCAGAGGCGTGCCCGGCTCGCCTTTGTGCCACCCATCGCCCAGAGCGTCTTGCCGCTCTCCGGCCGCCTGCGCCGCCTTGACCAGCACGCCGGGCGCTGCCTCCTGGTGAAGAGGCCCGGCAGCGCCTTGCGCGCCTGCCCCGACGGGGTGGAGCGCCGACATCAGCGGCCCTCCTCGATCTTGGTGCGCAGCTGAAACAGGCCCCGTCGCACGTGGCTCTTGACCGTGCCCAGGGGCAGGCCGGTGCGCTCGGAGATCTGCACCTGGGTGAGGTCCTCGTAGAACGCCAGGTGCAGCACCTCCCGCTGGCGCCGCGGGAGGCGGGAGAGCTCCTGGGACAGCAGCACACGGTCCAGGACCCGCTCGGTGACTGCCACGCGCAGGTGCGGCGCAGCCATGCCTGCGGCGTGGCCTGCCGCATCGATCAGGCGGAGACGTCGGCTGCGTGCTGCCAGCGCATCGACGATCTTGCGGCGCGTGATGCCGACCATCCAGGCCCCCAGCGGTCCGCGTTCGGGGTGGAAGCCGGCCCGGCCCCGCCAGACCGCGAGGAACACCTGTTGGGTCACGTCCTCGGCTTCCCGCGCGTCCCCGAGCGAGCGGGCGGCCATGGTGTGCACCAGAGGGCTCCAGCGCCGGTAGATCGCGGCGAACGCCTGCTCGTCGGCGTCGACAAGTCCTTGGGCCAGCTCTTCCTCGAGCGCCGTTGCCTCGGTGGGCGGGAACAGGCGCTCCGAGGTTCGCATGATCGAACTCATGGTCGTGTTCCTCCTGCGGAGCGGCTGTGCGGGATAAGACGTCATGTGCTGAGGCACACCCACAGACCAGTGCGCACCTGCGCCAGTTCTGAGTCTTGGACGCACAAACGACGCAGGCAACACGCGTCGGTTGTGCGTCGTACGCTGGGGCAGTGAGTTCGAGCGAGCACGACCCCGCAGGGCTGTCGACCGGTGCGGTGGCCCGGCGGCTGGGCGTCGCGCCGACGACGGTGCGTTCCTGGGACCAGCGCTACGGCCTGGGCCCCGATGTCCACACCCGGGGCAAGCACCGCCGCTGGACCGCCACCGACATCGCGCGGCTGGAGCGGATGAGCGCGCTGACCATGGCGGGGGTACCGCCGGCTGAGGCCGCGCGCCTGGCACGTGACGGAAGGCCGTCGGACATGGCGCTCGCCGCCCGGGCACCGGCGCGCCCTACCCCAGCCCGCAGCCCGTCAGGCACCGGTCTCCGGCTCGGGGATGCGCGCCGGGAGTGCAAGGGTCTCGCCCGCGCCGCGCTGCGGCTCGACGCCGCGTCCGTGGACGACCTGCTGACCGCAGCGATCGACGAATACGGGCTGGTCACGGCCTGGCAGGAGGTGATCACGCCAACGCTGCAGGCAGTGGGCCGCAAGTGGGAGAGCTCGGGGGAAAAGTACGTGGAGGTCGAGCATCTGCTGTCCTGGCACGTCGTCGGTGCGCTGCGGCGCAGCGCACCGCGTGTCCCCTCCGGCCAGGCGGCTGCCACGACGCTCCTCGCCTGTGTGCCCGGCGAGATCCACACCCTTCCGCTGGAAGCGCTGGCAGCGGCCCTGACCGAACGTGGCCTGCCCGTGCGCATGTTCGGTGCCGCGATGCCGGCCGAGGCTCTCGTGCAGGCAGTGCGCAGGACCGGGCCCGCGGCGATCGGACTGTGGGCGCAGTCCCGGAGCACCGCAAGCCGCCCCCTGGCCCAGCACGTGGCGGCGATGACGTGGGGCGTCCGGGGTGCCCGCCGCCACCCCCTGGTGCTGACGCTGGGACCGGGCTGGGCCGGTCCCAGCGTGCCCGGGCTGCCCCGCCCCTCAGGGCTGGCCGAAGCTCTGGCCGTTTTGGAGACGGCGATTTCCGGCGATGCCCGGCGGCCTGTCACGCGGTGAGCCCAACCACGGCGGTGACATCCTGGCCCACCGCCGGCTGCGCCCTTCCCGGGACCAGCGATGTGACGGACGGCCAACGAGACGAGGAGACAGTTGATGCCCCTTCAGCACCCCACGGCCCCCCGCACCGTCGTCATCGGTGCCGGGCTCGCCGGCCTCGCCTGCGCGATGGACCTGTGCCGCGCCGGACAGCGGGTCACCCTGCTGGAGTCGTCCGATGCGGTGGGCGGGCGGATGCGCACGGACCACACCGACGGCTTCCAACTCGACCGCGGTTTCCAGGTCTTCAACACCTTCTACCCCCAGGTCAAGCGCCGCCTGGACCTTCGCCGGTTGCGGTTGCGCCCCTTCACCCCCGGATTGATGGCCCACACGCCCGCCGGGGTGCTGCGCCTCACCGACCCGACCCGGCGGCCGCGCGAGGCCGCCAACCTGCTGCCCGGGCGGGCATTGAGCGCCCGCGACCTCGGCGCCCTCGCGGCACTGACCGCACGGGACACCCTGTTGCCGGCTCGCGCGCTCACGCGCGGGCATGACCAGGCCACCGCCCGCGCGCTCACACGCTCCGGGCTGTCCCCCCGTGCCGTCGACAACCTGCTGCGGCCGTTCCTGGCGGGCGTGTTCCTGGAGGACGAGCTGGAGACCTCGGCACGCTTCTTCCACCTCATCTATCGCAGCATGGCCCGCGGCAGCCTGTGCCTGCCCTCCGGCGGCATCGGCACGGCTCCGGCCCAGCTTGCCGCAGGCCTGCCAACAGGCACGCTCAGGCTCGAGACGCCGGTCGCGGCCCTCACCGACGCCGGTGTCCTCTTGGCCGACGGCCGCGAAGAACCGGCCGCCACAATCGTCGTCGCCACGGACGCCGCAACGGCCGCGCACCTGCTGCCCGGCCTGACGGTCCCGGACGGACGCACCGTCACCACCTACTACCACGCCACGGACACACCCCCGTTGAGCGAACCGACCCTGGTGACCGACAGCACGCTGGCGGTCCTCAACACCTGCGTCCTCAGCGAAGTCGCCCCCACCTACGCTCCGCCGGGCACCGCTCTGGTGTCCACCTCCGTCCTGGGCGGCGACGCGCCCAAGCGAGAGGCCGCCGTACGCCGTCGTCTCGCCGAGCTGTACACCACGGACACCACCACCTGGCAGCTGATCGCGACCTACACGATCGCCGGTGCACTGCCGGCGATGAGGCCACCCTGGCCGCTCAGCCGCACGACCCGCCATGCGCCCGGCCGGTACGTATGCGGAGACCACCGGGCCACCGGATCCGTGCAAGGCGCGCTCGCCTCCGGCACCCGGGCCGCCCGCGAAGTACTGACCGATCAAGCGCAGCCTCACCGGTAGAGACCTGCAACCGTCCCACCGCATCCGCCACAGCCCTCCGGGCCGAAGAAGAGGCGTGGCCCAGTTCCCTATCGGGCCGACTTCTGGAGGAACCGTGCCATCCACGGAGCACGCATCCTGGTCGCCCGGTGCCACCAGATCCATCGGCAGCGCCGTGGCGGCCGAACTCGACGTACGCGGAGCCCGCCTGGCTCTCGCCGCACACAGCTGTGAGCAAGCCCGCGTCCTCGCCCCGGAACTGCCCGCAATGCAGCCGCACAGCCACCCCGGAGACATGCACCGATGACACTTCTCCACGACGACCTCCTCGCCAGCGCCTTCGACCACGCCGCGCCCGCCTACGACCGACTCACCGCGATGAACCCGGGCTACCGCACGGACCTGCTGCGATCGGCCCGGCGGCTCAGGCTTCCCCACGGCGGAACCAACCTGCGGATTCTCGACCTCGGATGCGGCACCGGCGCCTCCACCCGCGCCCTGCTGCGAGCAGCCCCCCACGCCCGCATCACCGCCGTCGACGCATCGGCCGGCATGTTGCAACAAGCACGCACCAAGACCTGGCCGCCGAACGTGCGCTTTCAGCACCTGCCCGCCGAGGAACTGCTGACCGACCAGGACACCGGCACCTTCGACGCGATCTTCGCTGCCTACCTCTTCCGCAACGTCAGCGACCCGGACGCAGTCCTGGGCGCCGTCCGCACCCTGCTGCGCCCCGGCGGCAGGCTGGCCGCGCACGAGTACAGCCTCAGCGGCTCACCCGTCCACCGCGCCCTGTGGACGACGATCTGCCACGCAGTGATCATTCCGGCCGGGACCCTGACCGGTGACCGCGCGCTCTACCGCCATCTGCACGACAGCGTCAGCGCGTTCGACACCGCACCCGCCTTCGCCGCCCGTGTTCACCGGGCCGGATTCACCGACGTACGCACCCTCCCCGTCGCCGGATGGCAGACCGGCATCGTCCACACCTTCCTCGCACGCAACGGCTCAGCCATCCAATGAGCTCGCTCCGCGACCTTCGAACTCGCCGTCGCCCAGGCGGTCATCCGGGAAACCACCATCCTGCGCCTGCCCCCGTATGAGCATCTGACGACGACGGAGATGGCCAAACGGCCCGGGCTGTCGGTGGGCCAGATCAGAATGGAGCTGGCCCAGGGACTCGAACCCTGACGCCGCGCGGAGGTGAGAGATCGTGAAGCATCTGGACGCGGCGGACCTGGCCGAGCTTGCCCTCCAAGACGAGACCCCCGAGCGCTTCAGTGCCTTCACCGCTCATCTGGAACAGTGCGACCGGTGCCGGACCGAACTCGAATCGCTGCGGCGCGTGGTGGGCGCGGCGCGGGCGATGTCGCCCGACGACATCCCATCTGCGCCACCCGACAGTGTCTGGCATGTGATCTCCTCGGAACTGGCACTCGCTCCGACGACCGGGGCGCCGGAGCCCCAAGGCAACGGCGACGCGGGCCATGGCACCGGCAACGTGCCCCCGCTGGTGGTCTCCACTGGTCAGGTGGCTGAAGAATCCGAACCCCGACCAGCCGGAGGCCTGAGGCCGGCGGTGCTGCTCGCCGCTGCCTGCCTGGTGGCAGGGGCGGCACTGGGAAGTGGCGCCACCTGGTGGCAACTGCGCGACGACGAGGGGGAAGCCACCCGCACCGGAACCGCATCAGCGCTTGCCCCGTTGGCAGTCGGGGACGCGCAGGGGCAGGCGCGGCTCAAGGAAGCACAAGGCCCCCGACGGCAACTGCACATCGATGTGAGCGGCCTACCCCGGACAGACGGCTACTTCGAAGTGTGGCTGATGGATCCGACCCACAAAAAACTCATCGCGGTCGGTGTCCTTGACCCGAGCGGGTCGGCCACCCTGCCCCTGCCCCGAGGCGTAGACCTGGCCGACTACCCACTGGTGGACGTCTCGGACCAGGCCTACAACGGCAGTCCCGCGCATTCCGGCAAGAGCGTGGTCCGTGGTTCTTTGAAGAACTGATCCCTCACCAGGCCACGATCGCGACACTCCCCGGTTGGTCCTTCGGCCGTGCATCCAATTCGCCGCCTCGTGCGGAATCCTGGGAGCCCGCTGCACGCACAGCGGCCCGCCACGCGACAGCGAACTGGGGATGCATGTACGACACGGAGATCGCCATCGTCGGTGCGGGCGCCGCCGGACTGTCGCTGGCCTACCACCTGTGTGCTGCCCCCTCTAAAGCCCCCTCGATCGTCCTGATCGACGCCCCGCCGGGTCCGCTGCGGCCCCCGGAGCGGACCTGGTGCTTCTGGGAGCAGCTGCGCGGCGAGTTCGACGAAGTGACATCGGCGGACTGGAGCACCCTGCGCCTGCGCGGGCCGGACGGTATCTCCGTGACCGGCTCGCCCGCACCGCTGCGCTACAAGATGCTGCGTTCGCGCTCCTTCGAGACCTTCGTGCACAAACGGCTGGAGGCCACACCCGGCGTGACACGCCTGGCGGCAGCGGTCCACGACGTGCGTGATGGGCCTCAAGGGGCGGAGGTACGGGCAACCGGCAGCCGGGGCGAGACCCTCACGCTTCGGGCTCGGTGGGTGTTCGACTCCCGCCCGCTGCCCCGGCTTCCACCGGCCCGCACCACGCTTCTCCAGCACTTTCGGGGCTGGTTTCTCCGACTCGACCAGCCCGCCTTCGACCCCGGAGTCGCGGACCTCATGGACTTCCGCACCCCGCAACCGCGGCACGGCCTTTCCTTCGGCTACGTCCTGCCCAGCAGCCCCTATGAGGCGTTGGTCGAGTACACGGAGTTCTCGGCCTCGGTCTTGGACGACGCAGGATACGACCAAGCACTGCGCACCTACGTGGGAGACCAACTCGGCCTGGAGAAGTACGAGGTACACCGCATCGAACAGGGCGTGATTCCCATGACGGACGCCCGGTTCCCGCGCCGGGCAGGTCGATCGGTGTTCCGTATCGGCACGGCCGGTGGCGCGACCCGCCCGTCCACCGGCTACACCTTCGCCGCCGTCCAACGACAGGCGCGGGCCATCGCCCATGCCTGGCACGAGGGCCGTACCCCACACCCGCCGCCCGCTCACTCGCGGCGTTCTCTGGCCATGGATGCCGTCCTCCTGCGCGCCCTGGACACCGGCAGGGTGAATGGAGCGGGATTCTTCACCGGCCTCTTCACCAACGTTCCCATGGAACGCCTCCTTCGCTTTCTCGACGGTGCCACACGCTGGCACGAGGACTTCCGCATCGGACTGCACACCCCCGTGCGCCCCATGCTCCGCACCGCGATCGAGCTGCCCCTGCTGCCCCGCCTCTCGACGGCCCGAGAGCGCACACTGCCCGCGTCCAGGCGGCAACACGGACGACAGAAAGAGATGTGACATGCCTGTGCCGGGCGACAACACCCCGCCACTTCGACACTCCGCCGGATCACGGAGCACGGTCCGACGAGGCCGAGACCGGCGCGCGCGCATGCTGCCCGGCCCCAAGGGACGGCAACGTGTCGAGGGCCAGGCCCCCCGAACGGCGGTGATCGGCGGCGGCATCGCGGGGCTCGCCGCGGCAACGGCCCTGGCAGAGCGCGGTGTCCACGTCACGCTGTACGAACGAGAGCAGCAGCTGGGGGGCCGTCTGGCGGGCTGGCCGGTCGGGCTCTCCGACGGATCTGCCGTGACCATGAGCCGCGGATTCCATGCCTTCTTCCGCCAGTACTACAACCTCCGAGGCCTGCTGCGGCGTGCGGACCCCGGGCTGCGGATGCTCACCGCGCTCCCCGACTACCCCCTGCAGCACAGCGGTGGCCTGCAGGACAGCTTTGCGCGTGTGCCCCGTACGCCGCCGTGGAGCGCACTGGGCTTCGTCGCGCTCAGCCCCACCTTCGGCCTGCGGGACCTGCCCCGGATGAACGCACGCGCCGCCCTGCCTCTTCTCGATGTCAGAGTGCCGCAGGTGTACGAGCAGTTGGACGGCCTCAGCGCTTGGGACCTTCTGGAGCGCATCCGGTTTCCCGAGGCCGCCCATCACCTGGCCTTCGAAGTATTCTCGCGCAGCTTCTTCGCCGATCCGCGCGACCTCTCGGCAGCCGAAATGGCTTTGATGTTCCACATCTATTTCCTCGGCTCCAGCGAGGGCCTGCTGTTTGATGTGCCCAACGAGCCTTTCCCGGCTGCACTGTGGGAACCGCTCGCCCACTACCTGTCCGGCCATGGGGTCGATATCCGGACCGGTCAGAGCGTCGAGAGCATTCAGTCCGCCCCGCACGGCGGCTCGCGGGTCATCACGCAGGACACCGAATCCCGTTACGACGCGGTGGTTCTGGCCCTCGACACCCCTGGCCTGCAGCGGGTGGTCGCCCAATCCCCGCAGCTTGCCGACCCGGAGTGGCGGTCCCGGATGCTGCGGCTGCGCACCGCTCCGCCGTTCTTGGTGTCCCGGCTCTGGCTGGATCGCCCAGTAGCCGCCGACCGCCCGGGCTTCCTGGGCACCAGCGGCTACGGGCCTCTGGACAATGTGAGCGTCCTCGAGCGCTGGGAGGGCGAGGCTGCCCGGTGGTCCGCCCGCCGTGGAGGATCCGTTGTGGAACTGCACGCCTACGCGGCGGCCGGGCACGCCGACCGGGCAAGCGAACAAGAGCGGCTGGTAGGCCAGTTGCACCGGGTCTACCCTGAGACACGCGATGCTCAGATCATCGATGCGCGGCACGAGTGGCGCGCCGATTGCCCGCTGTTTCCCGTCGGGGGGTACGCGGACAGGCCCGAGGTACGCACCTCAGATCCCATGGTGACCGTGGCCGGCGACCTGGTGCGCACACAACTGCCGGTCGCACTCATGGAGAGGGCGGCGACCACAGGCTTCCTCGCTGCCAATGCGCTGCTCGAGCAGTGGGGCGTGCGTGGCCAGACGCTCTGGACGGTTCCGGACAAAGGCAGGGTCGGCGTCCTGCGAGCCCTCAACCGGGCGCTCGGCTGAGCATGCTGTCGCCTTCCTCCGCCGGTGTGGCGGGCGTTCGCCCTGTGTGCGGGTGAGGTGGTCGACAAGGGCTGTGGCTGCCGGGGTGCGGGCCCGCGCTCCCGCCGCTGAGCGCCTCTCCGATCGGTGGTTCGACCAGTCCTCGTGGCTCAGCCAGGGAAGCGGCCGCTGGTGCGCAGCGCCCAACGGCGCTCCGCATAGGCCATGTCGTCCCGCCACAGGCGTCCGGCGGCGGCCCGCATCACGGGTCGCAGGGCGGGTGCCGCCGCCCGGGCGATGGCGAAGCCACGGCGGTCCGATGTGGCGATGACCGCTTCGATCACCGCGGTCCGGGGCAGCCCTGCGGTGTCCGGTCCCAGGGGCGTGGCGTGCGTCTCGACGACCGATCCGCGTCCTTCTCCGTCGGTGATGTGCATGACGACGGTGCGTGGCTCCGGTGCGGTGAACACGGCCCGTACCGGAACCACCGCGCGGGCGGCGACCTTGAAGGAGACATCGACGGCGAAGGAGTCCTTGCCCTCCTCGGCGTGCGCATCGTTGCCAGGCTCACTGACGACGGTCAGATCGACGAACGAATAGGGGTGGAACCATGCTCCGTGCCAGGGATCGAGCCGGTTGGCGATCACGTCCTCCGGTTCGCAACGCCCGGCGACTTCGCAGACAGCGGCCACTCCTCGGGAAGGGTGTGGACGTTCTGGGATCACTGGCCGGTCCAGCGGCTGCTCGCCGCCGAGTTCGTCGAGCCTGACCCAGATGAGGACCCCGTCGTCGAACGCCGGATAGGGCTCCCAGCCCGCAGTGGCCTGACCGTTGAGCGCCATCCCGTGCCAGTGGCAGATCAGGGTGCCGCACTGGACCGGACTGTCCTTGAGCGGGGCTCCCAGATGGGGGCAGCTGCCCGGTCCTGCCCGCAGCACGCCGTCCGCGTCCCGCCATGCGACGACTTCGACACCTGCGACGCTTCGGCCCAGTGAGCGGTCGGCGGTGACGTCCTGCGAGCTGCCCAGGACATACCAGTTGCCCGAGGGCCGGGCCAGCGCCCGCTTCAGCGCGCCGGCGATGATGCCCGGTTTCGCCTCGCGCCAGGTGGGCCGCTGGCGCTCCCAGGCCGTGGGGCCACGGCGTAGCCGCAGAGGGATACGCCCCGCACCGGGGGCCCGGCCACCCCTCACACTGTCTCCTTTCCCACAAACCACTCCCGCTCCGCGGCGGCCTGCACATGCGAGGCCGGGTAGGCGCGTGCTCCCGCGACCGCTCCGGCGACGGGCTCGATCCTGCCGCGGGCACGCGTACGAGCCATCGCCAGGCGGACCAGGCCGTCACAGGCCACGGCCGCCCGCCGTCGGCGGGGAACGATGGCACGGCGGTGCAGCACCGCGTATCCGTCGTCGGCGATCGCATCCAAAATGGCGCCGTACAGCACGAAGGCGGTGCGGATGCAGGGCCGGGACATCGGAGCGAGCATCGCCAGCCCAGGCGCGGCCTCGCGGTAGACGCCGCGGGTGAGTTCGGCGGCGGCCTTGAGCATCGCGGTGATGCGCCGGTCAACGGCTCCCGTCGTGCGGCTCCACTGCAAGAGGTCGCGGTCCACGCCGTGAGCAGTCAGCAGGTTCAGCGGCAGATAGAGACGCCCGCGGTCGAGATCCTCGCCGACGTCCCGAAGGAAGTTGGTCAGCTGAAAAGCCACCCCCAGGGCGGCCGCATGCGGCTCGGCCTCCGCACGCGGTACCACCGTCCCGAGCACCGGCAGCATCTGCAAGCCGATCACCGCGGCGGATCCGTGCATGTAGCGGCGGAGCGCCGCATAGTCGGCGTACTGGCTGACCTCCAGATCGAGGCGCATGGAGGTCATGAAGTCGGTGAAGTGCCGCGCCTCGATCGCATACCGGCCAGCCGTGTCGGCGAGCGCGGCCACCACCGGCTGGTCACTGGTGCCGTGCCGCAGCGCGACCTGCAGACGCTGCTCGAGCCGCTGCAGGGCCGCGGCGCGCTCGGCGGACGTGGCGGAGGATTCCAGGTCGTCGACGATGTCGTCGGCCCAGCGGGCGAATCCGTACAGGGCGTGCACCGCGGGCCGGTGCGCCAGCGGCAACAGCCGGGTGGCCAGGAAGTAGGTCTTGCCGTGGCGCGCGTTGAGGCGCCGGCAGTGCGTGTAGGCCGAACGGAGAGCTGGGTCGCTGATGCCCGCGGCATCGAGTTCCCGGTCAGTCATGCATCTGGTCCTTTCACTGCCCCGCCTGCTGTCCGGGGCCTTGGGGGCCGGGACAGCCCCGCTCCCGTGACTCGCGCCGCGGCCAGCTTTCCCGACAGGAGCACCGTCGGCACCCCGACACCCGGTGTGGTGCCGCAGCCCGCGAGGACGGCATTGGTGGTGCCGCGCACCAGGTTGGCCGGCCGGAAGGGGCCGGTCTGGGCAAAGGTGTGGGCGGCGGAGAACGGGGTCCCGGCGGCGTGCCCCTGCGCCGCCCAGTCGGCGGGCGTCACCAGGCATTCCTCCTGGATCGCGGCGCCGAACCCCTGAAGCCCGCGCCGCTCCAACTCCCGCACCAGGCCATCGCGGTAGCGCGGCGCGAGGTCGTGCCATTGGCGTACTCCCGTACCGAGGGCCGTGTTGGGGCAGGGCGCGAGAACGTAGTGCAGGTGACGGCCGGGCGGTGCCAGATCGGGGTCGGTTGCCGTGGGCCGGGTGATCAGGAGCGAGGGGTCGCTCATCAGCTCCCCCGTGCGGGTCAGTTCCCGGAAGGTGCCTTTCCAGGCGGCACCGAAGGACAGGGTGTGATGCGCCAGTTCGGGCCAGGTGCGGTCGGTTCCCGCATGCAGGACCACGGCGGAAGGGGAATACCGCAGCGCGAGGGGGCGCAGCGGCCGGTGCATGAGCAACCGGTAGGCGACGGGCAGGTCCGGGGTGAGGACGACGGCGTCGCAGGCAATGCGTCCGCGGTCCGTGATGACGGCGGTAATCCGCTCCCCGGCGCGTTCGAGGCGCGTCACCTCGTGCTCGAAGCGCAGGTCGCCGCCCGCGTCGGTGGCGGCCTGGGCCATGGCGCGGGGCAGGGCGTGCATGCCGCCCTTGGGGAAGTAGACCCCGGCGACGGTGTCCATGTAGGCGATGACGGCGTAGGCGGCCATAGCGCGGGCCGGAGGGACTCCGGCGTAGAGAGCCTGGAACGTGAAGACGCGGCGCAGCCGCTCGTCGGAGAGGAACCGGCCGATACGGGCGTCCAGGCGTCCGAAGCCGCCGAGGACTGCCAGCCGGGCGAGGTCAGGGGTCAGCAGACCCAGGGGGGAGTCGAAGTTCGTGTCGATGAACCGGCGCATCTGCACCCGGTAGAGACGCTCGAGCCAGCGGCGCAGCCGCCGGTAGCCCAGGGCATCGCGTGCTCCGGCGAAGCGGGCGATCTCGGCCTCCATGGCCGCTGCGCCGGTGTGCACGTTCAGGGTGCTGCCGTCGGCGAATCGCGCGCGGTAGGCCGGATGTAGCGGGATCAATTCCACGCGGTCAGCCAGGCGTTCCCCGACCGCCGCAAAAGGCTCGTCCGCGATATCGGGCATGGTCAAGACCGTTGGCCCGCTGTCCATCCGATACCCGCCCTGCTCAAGCAGGCCCGCGCGGCCTCCGGGCACCGCCGCGCGTTCGACAACGGTCACCCGGCGCCCGGCGCCGAGCAGGTGCAGGGCGGCCGAAAGACCGGACAAACCCGCTCCGACGACCACGACATGATCGGTCGGGCCTTGCAGCGTTCTCATACGTTGCTCGCTTCGGCGAAAGGCGGCAGAGGGCTGACTCGATGCCCGTCGCCGGGTGCATCGGATGAGCCGGTCGCGATATCGGCAGCGGCTGTCGAAGGAATACCCGCCGCCGTGCAGAACAGCTCCCGCAGGTGCGCGACCGCAGCGGGCTCCAGGGCGACGCGGTCCAGGTGCCGCACACTCTGGGCGAGCAGCCGACGGATCTTGGCTTCGACCGTGTCACGCGCACCGCTGGCGACCAAGGCGCCGCGTACGCGCTCCATCTCGCGCTCTGTCAGATCGGCATCCCCCACATGGGTGTCCAGGATCCGGAGCAGAGCGCGGCTCCCGGTGGCCTGGGCGCGGGCCCTGGCCACGGCCAGAAGGTAGGTGAGCTTGCCTTCCTTGATGTCGTCACCCGCGGGTTTGCCGGTGTGCCCCGGGTCGCCGAACACCCCCAGCAAGTCGTCCCTCAGCTGGAAGGCCAGGCCCGCGCAGCGGCCCGCCGAGCAGAGCGCCCGCGTCGTGCGCTGGTCCGCCCCGGCAAGGGCCGCGCCGAAGGCCAACGGCCGCTCCACCGAGTAGAGTCCGCTTTTGAGCGACGCCGTCTGGAGAGCCAGAGACATCGATCGGGAACCGGTCCTCTGCCCGTACAGATCGAGATACTGGCCGGCCACCATCTCCGACCTCATCGCCTGCCAGAGTCTGCGCACATCCCTGGCCAGGTCCGGCGAAAGCTCCGTAGCCGCCACGACGTCATCGGCCCAGGCCAGGGCCAGATCACCGATGAGGATGGCGGCGCTCGTGCCGAACGACGCGCCCGGCCCGGTGGCGGGAGCGCCGTGCTGGGCCGCAAGTTCCATGTGCATGGCGGCCCGGCCACGCCGCACCGGCGAACCGTCCATCACATCGTCATGGACCAACGCGCATGTCTGGATCAGTTCGAGTCCCGCCGCCAGGCGGAGGGCCGCCTGGAGTGAAGCTCCATCGGCGGGGCCACCGCACGCCTGCATCCCCCACCACAGAAACCGCGAGCGCATGCGCTTTCCGCCGGTCAGCGTAAAGTCGGCCACCATTTCGGCCACGCCCTTGGCGAACCTGGCGTCGATCGAGGCAGCCGCGTCCAGCCGCTCTTGGAACACTTCATCGAGGACACGGCCGACCGCGGCTGCCACGTCGGCGCTGACCACGGCCGCATCACACGACCTGGAGCTCTGGCCCGCCGACTGCCAGGCGAGTTGAGCGCGCGGCAGCGGCCGGATGCCTGATGGGTCCTGTCGGCGGGCTCGGTCGTCGTGGCCGCCGGTGACCAGTGGCGGTGCCTCCGCCCGGGTGCGGCGCATCGCAATTCCTCTCATGGCGTCAGGTGGGCCTCGGTCCACACGTCTTCCCTGCGGACGTCCCTCCCGGATGCACCTGCGAGCATCTCCCTGCGAAAACCGGCAAGCGCAATAAGCCGATCACAGTCAGCTGGCCGCACCAGGACCGGCAGAGGGGGCGCCCAGACCGTGCTGTCCGCGGACTGCCAAGGTGCGGCAGGCCGGGCCCCGAGCATCTCCCCCGCGCGAACACCACGAACCGGGTCGGCAGACCGGGAGTGGAGTACGGCAGGGCGCTCGCCAGCGCACGGCGCCGAACGGGCGGCATGGCCATCGGGCAACCGACTGCCAAGGAGCTGCCCGCACGTGGGAAGCCTCAGAGCCCCGCGAGGCGCGCGACGAAAAAGGCGGCGATCAAAGCAGCGCCGAGCACGATCAGCCACAGCCACCAAGTGGGGTGCTCCCAGATGCCTCCATCGGGCCGCTCCTGGTGCGCCTCGGCTATCGACCCTTCGGCGGGTGGCGTCTCCGTCGGAGGGACACGTGGATCCGTCATGTATTCACTGTCCCTCGGAGCGGACTGCTGCGCATATCGGCCGCATCTCCTTGCTGCCTGGCCGGCACGATCCTGCGTACCTCCACTCATCGGGCGTCCTGGCGGCGGGTTAGGACGCAGATCCCAGGGCGCGGTCGAGCGCGCGGGGTAGCCTCTCGGACACCTCATCGCCCAGCCGTTCGAACTCCCGCTTGAGCAAGGGCGTCGCGAGGCGGGCGATCCCATGGAACTGTATGCGCGCGTGGTAGGCGAGCCGGGTACCGCCCTGGCAATTCTCGAAGCGCATGTCGTCTGTGGAGGTGACCGTCTCGTTGCGACCCACGAACGTCAGTTGGTCAGGGTTCATGAGGGTCAGCCGGTAGCGAAGCTGGGTGCGGCGGCCGCGAAATTCGGAGACGTTGTGCCATTCCGTGCCCGCCGCTGCCGGGCCGGGGCTGATCTGCTGGCAGGTGACGGTTCCTGGATCCCAGCTCTCGGCATGGGAAGAGTCCGCCAGAAAGGCGACGACTTCCTCTACGGGGTGGGGCAGGTCCAGGACGCGCTCGACGTCGATCATGTGGTTCCCTTCGCGGCGGGCTCTTCCAGCACGGTGCACGCACCCATCGGCTTCTCGTCGGGCTGCGTCGTTGGATGCACTCCACCGTGACCCGATGGACGACGCCGTGTCCCCACCCGTCGCGGGCTGCCCGAAGTGACCAGTCACTCGCTGAACCAGACGGTCTTGAGCGGTGCATCAGCCCGTCGAAGCTTGCCCAAGTACAGGTCGAAGCTCGCCCAAGTACGGAGGGCGGGGCGGAGCGGGACAAAGAACCCAGGCATCCTGCATCCGACACCCGGTTCAACGGCGAAGTACTGGTGTGAGGGAAAAACAGCAGGGAGCCTCGCAGGCCGTCATGTCGCTCCTCGATCCGCTGCGTGAGCGCGCCGGCTCCCTGCTGTTCACCCGTGTCGCCGGACCCGAGGGGCCGCGCAACCGCCACAAGATCCACGCGTCTCCCGGGCCACGCTGGTTCCCGCCCGACAGCCCGATACGCCGCGTACACGCCGATAGCTCCATGTTCATCGGCGGACTCTCCGCTCTGCTCATGCAGTCCCTTCACCCGGTCGCCATGGCCGCAGTCGCCGCGCACTCCGGCTACAGAGGTGATCCCTGGGGAAGGCTTCAGCGAACCAGCACGTTCCTCGCGACAACGACCTATGGCACTGCTCAGAGCGCCCAGGCAGCCTGCGAGCGCCTCAACACCGTCCACGAGCGGATCAAGGGCGTCACCGGGGAGGGCATCGCCTACCACGCAGCGGACCCCCACCTGCTGGAGTGGGTGCACGTGGCGGAGATCGACAGCTTCCTGCGCGCGCATCAGCGATTCGGGGCGCACCGGCTGACGGATGAGGAGTGCGACAGATACGTTGCGCAGACATCTCGCATAGCCCAAACGCTCGGGGTTCTCAGACCTCCACAGTCGATGAACGCCTTGAGCGCCCGAATAGACGACTTTCGCAGCGAACTGCGCTGCACCCCCGAGGCGCTGGAAACAGCCCGCTACCTGCTGCTCCGGCCCCCGATCCCCACCGCGGCGCTGCCGTTCTACGGCGCTCTGGCATCCAACGCCATCGCCCTGCTGCCGCGCTGGGCATCCACGGAACTGCGATTGCCGCGCTGTCAGCGCGCAGAGCGATGGGCCGTAGAGCCTGTGGGGAGAGCAGCTACCGGCCTGATCAGATGGGCGATGGGCTAGCGAGCACCGCAGCTACAGAGCACCCATGAAGCCCGGACAGAGTCTCTCTTCGCCACCGCTGGACGCAAGGGTCGGCGCGGACGAAGCACCAATCCAGCAGCAGCACCGCGCCGCCGCTCGGCCGCGCGCACGCCCACGCCAGGGGGCCGGGTGAGCCGCAGATGCGCCAGCAGATGGATCACAGGAACCTGTGGACACGGCCGAAACGCACAAGGAGCGCGCGTTCGGCAAGCCGTGGGAGCATCCGGGCCTTGTGCGTGAATGCTCCCACGGAGACCGACCCTGACCCCAGAATGCAGAAGGGAACAGCCATGCCGAAGAAGGATGACTTGAGCAAGGGCGACGAAGTGTCGTGGAAGAGCCACGGCCAGGATGTGCCGGGCAAGGTCAAGAGGAAGATCACCGACCGGACTCGCGCGGCAGGCCGGACCGTCGATGCCTCGACGAAGGATCCGCAGTACGAGGTGGAGAGCGCCAAGTCCGGCCGCTCCGCTGTGCACAAGCCCGGCGCTTTGCGGAAGAAGGGTATGCGCTCTTGACGGCCGCGAAGCAGAAGGAAGACCGGGATGAGACGGTGCCCGCGTTCAGGGGGCGGTCAACATGCCGCCGGGCAACTGGAAAAGTAGACCTGCATCGCATCCTGTCCACGAGGGCGACCACCGTCGTCTTGGACCCATCTCGTAAGGCTCGCGCACGAGCGCGCGGTCCCGGTCGCGGCTGCTCCCCCATCGAGCCAGGCCGCCCGTCATAGGTGCAGTCACTTCGCCGAGGGCACCCACGTCGCAGTCGTCGCAGGAGGCTCCGGGGCCGGAGTCGCCTCGTCCATCTCGGCTACATCCATGTCGACCACGCAGCCTTCCGGGATCTTCTCGCTGGAAGTCGCGCAGGCCGAGGGATCGGCATCGGGGGCGACTTTGTTCGCCTGGCGCTGGCTCTTCCCCTGTTCGTCCGAGGTCGATGTGCCCGAAGACGGGTTGCCGTCCGAGGACGACGAGCAGGCCGCCGCGCCCATCACAGTGCACAGGATCAAAACAGCCGAAGCTGCAGCCGCACGAGTACGCATGAAAGTCCCCCCAACGCGGACGCGGAATGTCCGGCCCATCAGTCGATCAACCATGCCACCTTGCGTCGCGCAGCTGACGTGGGAAATGTGAAGAAATGACATGCCTGCTTGGCGCGCACTCGGCTAAATCCGGCATATTGCCGCACGAGATCGCGCCCCGGATCTGCCGGGCGCTCACGTGTTGCAGCGGAGCTGGAGACCGGGTGTGGAGCAGGGCGGCCAGACCGAAGCCGCAGGCCCACAGATCGCCAAGGTGCCGAGCGTCGGCGAGGGTCACGTCGGCCGCCCGGCCGCTTCCGAGGCTGCTCAATAGCACTCCCCGTAAGCCGCGGACGTGGACGCATCCCCCGCCCGGCCGCCTGTCGCGAGTGCTTGCCTGTTCGATGAGCGATGGGGCCAAGGCGGTCAGGGCGGCGTTGGCGCCCCGTCGTCTCCGGAGAGAGCAGGGGGCGCGAGAGGGCCGTTCCCCGGTGCGCTGCCCGGGTCAGGTTCGAACGGCTCTCCCGGAGGAAGGCCGGCGCGGGCGCGGAGCATGTCGGCTTCGGCTCTTCTCATCTCAGCCTGTGCGCGGATGAGGTCGGCGTCGGCCTGCCCGCGCACCTGCACGATGTCGGAGGCGTTTTGCCCCCGGGCTCTGACGAACTTGGCGAGTCCGTTGAGGATGCCGCCGATGAGCACGCCGGAGGCGGTGATGAGGCTGACGATGGCAACTACCACGGGGGGCGCGTCGGATGGCCCCAGTCCGGCACTGTGGCTGATGTCCGGCAGGACCGCCCGCGTGCTGCGCCAGGCCACCGTCAGCAACGCGATCACAGTGACGGCCCACAGGACCACCGCGATACCTGGAACGGCCCGCACCGCATGCCATGCTCGCTGCGGCCATGGCAGGGTGGCGCGCCAACGCCGCTGTTGGGCACGGTGGATCCGACGGGCGTCGGCGTGCTGGCCGCCGTTGCGCAGGATGGTGGCCAGCTGCTCGTACGGCTCGGGGTCGTACTCAGGGGTCGCGGCCGCCAGCCACTCCAGCCGCGAGGAGAGCGGGAAACTACCCAGCGGGACGAGGCTCTCGTAGCTGAAGCCGCCTATCTGGAGGCGGCCGGGACCTGGCCAACTGGTAGACCTGTCAATCAGGTTGAGGACCTTGGCGCCCGACAGAGTGACCTTACCGCGCTCGGGGGCCTCCCCGAGGAAGCGCAGTTCGGTCGTCCGGACGCGGCGCAGCGACATCTCCTGGTCGCTCTCCAGGACACAGCGCGCCCCGTCCATGTCGACGGCGTCCCCGAAGAGGCCGTCGTCGAGCCGGATGCCGCCCTGGCACTCGAAGCGCTGGACGCGGCTGCCCCGGGCGGGGGTCTGGCCGGGCAGAAGCCGGTCGGCCAGCGAGGCCGGCGTCATGTAGAGCGTGCGCTCCACGGTCATCTGCGGGGCGTCGAGCGCCCGCTGGCCGTACGGATTGGCGAGCTTGCAGCCGCGCAGGCTGAAGGAGCCTCCGACCGTCGCACCGTGCAGGCTCAGTTGGCCGTGCGACTCCAGCAGCTCGGCCTGGAGGTCCTGCCCGACCGAAAGCCCGTCCGCCGCGATCGAGTTGCCGCGCCGGTCGCGGAACACCACGGCCTGGTTGAACAGCAGGTCTCCACCGATGTGGGCGCCAGTCAGGCGGACGCCTCGCTGGAATCGGCAACGGGACAAGTCCAGGTCGCCCTCGGTGTAGACGCGGTCCCCTGCTAGGCGCGGCACTGAGCAGTCCACGAGCCGTAGCGTGGTGAAGCGCGCCTTCGGGATCAGCACCTCCTGCTCCAAGCGGCACTGCTTCAACTCGACGTAGGGGGCGACGGTGCCGCCCGCGACATCGAGCACGTCGGTGATCTGCACGCCCCGGAGCTTGAGGCAGGAGAGCCGCCCACCCACGCCGGGCGGCCGGTGAAGCAGCAGCCACGCAACGACCCGTGCGCGCACACTGCGCTCGGGGCCCCAAGGGTGCTGGCCGTGTGGATCGTCGACCTCCCCGTCGCCCGTGCGCAGGTCGTAGACGCTCCCATTGCGAAAGGCCTGCCACATCCCCATCTCGGCCTCGGTCAGCCAAGCCGGTGGATCGCTGGTGCCTGCCGTGGCCATGTCCATCGTCGCGTTCTTCTCCCTGCCGACGTCATCGTGTGCGCCCCATACCTATTGCATCGGGCTCGTATCAGAGTGTGGTGGCACGCGGATGGGCCCATCCGTCGCCTTTCCTCCAAAACCCGCCAGGCCCTGGATTCAGCACGGCCGGGTCCGGTCAATGGTGTACTCACCGTTCAGCCACCGGTCTCCCACACAGACCGCCCTGGCGGTCACCGGCCCGCGGTCAGGCTCCTCGGAGCCCTTATAGAGGGCTGACTTGCCCGTCGTCTCGTAGACGGTGTCCGATGCGCGGTTGGCCAGGCAGCCGGAGAGGACTGCCGTCTTCGACTTACCGTGCAGGGCAACCGAGTTGACTCGGGGAGCGATGCGCGGCTCGCCATCGACCTCAAGGCCCTGTTGCTCATACCAGGCCAAGGTGACCACGACGCCGCTGGCGGCTTTGTCCCGGGCGTACTTCTGCAGTTCGGCGTTGTTGAGCTTCCCGGTGCGGGAGGCCTCGTACTGCACTGTCTGCATCCCCCCCCGTACGCGGCTAGGATCTGCTCCTTGGCCTTGTACTCCACGGGCTGGGACGGGGTCGCTTTCGGCGAAGTCGTCTTCTCGGGCGCGGGGGTGGACCTGGCTGAGTCTTCGGTCGAGGAGCACCCTGCCGCGCCGCTCAGAAGCAGCGCAGCTCGCACAGCCACTGTCACTCTCCCCAAAAGCGATCGTGACCCGTCACACCCCAAGCGCATCTGTGGTCCCCCGCCCCATCCGCCAGTTGACGACACACACTAGCGGTGTGGTTGGCGTCGGCCGAGGGGCCCGCCTGCCTGATCCAACCCCCGCCCCCGCTACCGCTGTCCGGGAAGGCGCCACGGGCGTGTGGCGAGTCCAGAGGTCGACCGTCGCGGACCTCTGCATGCCCACCTTCGGACAACTCGCCACCCGGATCAGTGAAATCACGGCGCCACAGCAGGATGGTCAGGACGGCTCCGACGTCACCGACCGTGCATGTCGGCCTTGACACGCCTCGATGTGCTTGTGCGCCGCCTCAGCGAAGCAACGCGTCTTCGCCGACATGACAGCGACCTTGCTCAGCAGAGCGAGCGAGTTCATGCGCTCATCGACTGGGAAACGGAGCCTCTGGTCTTGAGTAAAGGTGAGCGAATGGATCTCCTCCCGCCCTTCGCGGCCGGCCCACCGTCGACTTCGACAGGCCGCTGTGCCGGGCCATCGAGGTGCGCGACCGGTGGGTGGCATTCTTCGGAAGCTGTTCCAGCGTGGTGACCACCACGTCTTCCACCTGTTCCACGCTGATCGTGGGTGGCCGGCCCGGCCGCGGCTCGTCGGCCAGACCCTCCAGCCGCTCGGCGAGAAACCGCCGCCACCACGTACGGACCGTGTATCCGCGGCCACCCGCAGATCCCGGGCGACCACGACCACCGGCGGCACCTCAGGCTCCGCACACGCCAGCACGATCCGAGCCCGCAAGGCCAGGGCCTGGGCCGATGTTGCCCGACGTGCCCACCGCTCCAACTCCGCCTGTTCTTCAGCGGATAACAGCAGGGCTTCCAGCTTGGGGCCCCGGCACGGAACTGACGCACCAGCAGCAGAAGTCACACATCTACTAACGACCGACTACTGGCGCAGAACACTAGCCGAGTATCCGGGCCAGACGAGTGTCCACATCCCGGATCTGCCCGGAGACCTGGCCGATCCGGCAAGCCAGCAGACCAACACCGTCCCGTAATTACGCCGCGCCTGCGCGATGCCCTCACGCCACGCTGGGCAGCACGCGGGTCCGGCCGATGGCGCCGAGCCAGGCGGCCGAGGGCTTGGGGGTACGGACAAAGGTCTCGCGGTCTACGGCGATCAGGCCGAAGGTGGGCTCGTAGCGGCCCCATTCGTAGTTGTCCAGGGCGCTCCAATGGAAGTAGCCGCGGACGTCGATGCCGTCGTTCATGGCGTCGGCAAGGGACTCCAGGGCGCCGGTGGTGTACTGGATCCGGCGGGAGTCGTCGGCGGTCGCGATGCCGTTCTCGGTGACGATCAGCGGGGTGCCGCCGGTGACGGAAGCGCTGTGCCGCACGGCATCGCCCAGTGCCTGGGGGTAGTACTCCCATCCCATGAGGGTGCGCTCCGCGTCCTCGGGCACGGGCAGTCGGCCGTTCGGGCCGATGAGCGTGCGGGTGTACGCCTGCACGCCGAGCCAGTCGTCGCCGCGTGCGGCTTCGAGGAACACGTCCACACGTGGGTGCCGGAATGCCGCGGCGACTTCCTCGGATCCGGGCAGGGCTTTGCACACCAGGTTGGCGACGGACCAGCCGGTGCTTACGTGCGGGGCAAGGGACTTGACCGTTTCGACGGCTCGGGTGTGTGCCCGTACCAGAGCGTCGGTGGTGGCCTCGTCCGGAGCCGGCGGGTCCTCGGCGAAGTTCACGGCCTGTCCGGAGGCGAGGGCGGCCTGTGCGGCAGCCATGACGGCGACGATGTTGGGTTCGTTGATGGTGCACACGTGCGCCACGTCCGCGGCGAAGATGGGTGCGGCCGCGGTGAGGTAGCGGGCGAACAGTTCGTCCGATCCGGTGGCGGCCCAGCCGCCGCGCCGTGCGAACCACAGGGGTGTCGTGAAGTGGTGCAAGGTCACCATGGGCCGTAGACCGCGTTCACGGGCGCCTTCGACCATGCGCCGGTAGTGGGCGATGGCGGCGCGGGAGAACTCGCCCGGGGCCGGTTCGATACGGGCCCATTCAATGCTGAACCGGTAGTCGGTGAAGCCGAGTTCGGCCAGCAGGTCCATGTCCTCGCGCCACCGATGGTAGCTGTCGCAGGCGTCACCGCTGGGCTCCTTGACGTAGGGGAGGTTGCCGTGCTCGAACTCCCACCAGTCGCTGTTGGTGTTGCCGCCCTCGATCTGGTGGGCGGCGGTGGAGGTGCCCCACAGGAATCCATCGGGCAGACGTCGTGCATGCGTCATGAGTTGCCTCTCTCTTGTGTGTGGCCACGTGCGTGACCAGTCGCGGCGAGCCGGCGGAACCGGCGGCGGGGGGCGCAGGCGGCAGGCAGGCGCCGATACCGAAGGCATCGCCGCCCGTGGGCTGCTGGAGACTGGCCCGATCCCGCTTCGGGCGGCGCCTGCGTGGGTCTGAGGGGTCAGGTGGTGGGGTCGAGGGCCTGGTCGCGGCGCGCATGCAGTTCCCTCTGGACTCGGGCCACGTCCTCGGCGTATGAGCGGTGAAGGAGCGTCAGGAAGACGCCGTTGACCAGCATGAGGAGGACGAGCGCCCACAGGAAGACGGTGCGGAGCCCGATCGCGTCGCCGAGGAAGCCGGCGCCGAGGCTGAAGGAGGCCCAGGCGATCGCCTCGAAGACGGAGACGTAGATGGCGAAGGCGGCGCCGCGCAGCTCGGGTGGGGTGATGGCCATGACCATGGGGCGATTGACACTCGGGTTGACGCCCTGGGCCGCGCCCATGAGGGCGAAGAAGACACCGAAGAGGGCAATGCTCCCGTAGTCGAACTGGGTCCCGAGGTAGGCGAAGCCCGCAAAGGCGAACTGGGCCGCCTGAAGGACGCTGACCAGGCCGTGGCGGGGGCTGCGCCGGGTGGCCCAGTCCGCCGCGAAGCCGCCCAGGAGCGTGCCCAGGAAATAGCCGACCCCGAAGGGGAGCAGCACGATAGACGCCTTCTGCGTGCTGAAGCCGTACACATCCACCAGGTATACGACGCCGAAGGTGCCCACCAGGAGATGTCCCGACAGGAGGCGGGAGACCAGGAGGACGATCAGGCTGCGGATCTTCAGGAGCGAGAGTGCCTTGGTCCAGGTGAGCTTCGAGTGGGCGTTGCGCGTGGCGCGGTCGAGGTCGGCGAGCTGTTCCTCGGACGCACCCCGGCCCGGGTCGCGAAACCACAGCCACATGGCGAGGCCGAGCAGGATGTTGAAGGCGCCGATGCCCCACAGGCCCCAGCGCCAGCCCTCGTCGATGCCCGCCAGCTGGCCCTTGAGCGGGCCTATCACCGCGCTCACCAGCGAGACGGCGCCGTAGACCACACCGATCGCGCGGCCGCGGGTCGATCCCCCGAAGAGGTCGCCGATGAGTTCGGTGATGATGGGGTGCGCGGCCGCGTAGCCTGCGGCCAGGATGGTGTAGAGGACGACGAGTTGGGTGAAGTTCTGTGAGAAGCCCGCGGCCACGCCCCACACCCCCCAGAGTCCGGTGGCCACGACGAGGACGCTCTTGCGCGACCAGCGCTCCGCCACCCACACCCACAGGGGCCCGGTGAAGGCACCCGCTATCTTCCCGGCGGCGGTCAGTATGCCGAGGGCGCCCAGCGAGACCCCGAGGGACTGCCGGATCAACGGGAAGAGGCTGCTGACCAAGCTCGCCTCGGTGCTGTCGACCAGCATGGTGCCGCCGAGCAGGGACAACTGCCGCCAGCGCCCTTTCACCTGCACCTCGGGTTTGGGCATGACGGGGCTCTGGCTAAGCTCGGGCATCGGGCCGTCTCTTTTCTCTGTGACTTTCTTCGCGGGAGGTCTGCGGGAAGGGGAGGTCGTACGCCGGTGACGGGGCTGCAACCCCGTCACCGGCTCAAGTGATCGCGTGCGTCTCAGAGTCGGGCGAGTTCCTCGGCGACCCGGTGGAGACTCGGGGGCGGGAACAGCGCACCCGCCATGGCGGCGACGTCGATGAGCGGCGTGGCGCCGATCATCTGCAGCAGCTCCGAGTCGGCGACACCGGGCAGGTGTGTGCGCAGCACCTCGACGGCGACCGGATCGGAGATCAGTGCCTTGAGGGGGGTGCGCAGCGAGAGGCGGCCCTGTGGATAGTCCTCGGCCCGCGGCAGTGGCTGCGCGGCACGCTCCGCCTGCTCACGCTGGGAGCGGACCAGCAAGTGCTGCTCCGTGACCGGTCCAAGGGCGGGCAGGCCGAGGCGTTCGTACTGGCTGGGCGGGGCGTCGTTGGCCCGCATGAGCTCCACCAGCAGGGTGGCCATGCGCAGTTCGGCGGCGTCGTCGATCAGCGGGGTGTTCTGCTCTGGGTCGGTCTCCAGGTTGAAGAGGAGCGTGCCGTGGTGGTAGGGGTTGACGAGGGTGCGGCCAGGCACACGCAGGGTGCACACGTTCTTGGTGAAGCCGAAGGGCTCGGCCAGTTCCAGGTCCACGAGTTCGGCGGGTGAGAAGCGGCCACGCATGTGGGTCGGCATCAGGGTGTGTTCGTACAGGGGCGCATTGTCGGGTGTGGCGGGCGCCCGCATGTAGACGTAGCGGCCGTCCGTGATGTTGACGTGTCCGCCGTGGATGCCGAACAGGCCCGCCTCCCGCACCGGGATGTCGTCGGCGACCGGGAGGGGCGCTCCCTGCATGTCGGTGGGACAGCCGACGCCGAAGAACTCCAGCAGGGTCGGCGCCACGTCCACGGTCTGCACCAGCGCCGAACGCCGCTGCCCCGCCGCGCGGTTGCGCGGGTCCCAGGCGAACAGCGGCAGATGGACCAGTTCGTTGAACCATGGCTGGATGCTCTTGCCCCACCAGCCCTTCTCCCCCAGCAGCAGCCCGTGGTCGGTGTTGACGATCAGCAGGGTGTCGTCCCACAGCTCCAGCTCGTCCATGGTGTCCAGGACCCGGCCGAGCGAGTGGTCGCACATCGACAGGAGCGCCCCGTACTCGAAGCGGGCGTGCTCCACCTGGCCGTCGGTTTCGACCACGCGCTTGTAGTCGGGCCAGTCGAAGTGCGGGCCGTCGTAGTCGTGGGGGTAGAGGTCCTTGTAGGGCTGGTGGCTGAAGAACGGCTCGTGCGGGTCGAAGGTCTCGATCTGCACGAACCACCGGTCGGCGTCCTGGCTCGTCCGCACGAACTCCAGGCCCGCGTCGAAGGTGAGGGTCTGCGGGTGCCGGTCCTCCGTCGCCATGTGAGGCCGGTTCACCCAGTCCTGGCGGTAGGAGCCGAACCGCATCCGCTTCAGGTCGTCGGGGATTTCCGGGTCGGACACCTGGCCCTTCCAGGGGTCGCCCTCCTGGCCGCGGAAGAACTCCCAGGTGTTGTAGCGGCCGTGATAGGTGGCGCCGCCGTCCTCCCAGTAGTGCGGGTGGTCGCTGACGAGGTGGGTGTAGACGCCGTTCTGCTTGAGGAGTTCGGGCATCGAGTCGTCGAACGGCTCTAGAGGGCCCCAGCTGCGGTGCAGGAAGTTGTGCCGCCCGGTGTGGATCTCGCGGCGGGCCGGCATGCAGGGCATCGACCCGGCGTACGCGTTGTCGAAGGTGACGGCCCGCTCGGCGAGGCGGGCGAAGTTCGGTGCGTGGGTCCAGTCGCCTCCGTACGGCGGCAGCATGTGCCGGTTGAGGCTGTCGAACATCACCATGATCGCCCTCATCGGACGGGTTTCCCTTCTGTCAGGTTGCGCAGGGTCCGCTCCAGCCACGCGACCCAGCGGTCCATGGCGGCCGCGCCGAGCGTGTGGAGGGCGTCGTGGACCTGCAGGTCGAGGTCCTGGTCGAGGTCGGGTGCCGGGTCCTCGTAGACCAGGGTGCGATCGCGGTCCCGGTTCTTGGCGATCTGTGCGCGGCGGTGGTCGAGTTCGGTCCCCACGATCCGGATCGCGGCGTCCTTGTCGAGCGGCGCCGCGACGCTGAACCGCGCGAGGAAGTCGATCTCCTGGAAGCGGCTGGGCGGCTCGTAGGGCGAGCGCACCCATTCCAGGAGGACCTCGCGCCCGCGCGGTGTGAGCCGGTACACCTTGGCGTCCGGGCGGCCTTCGCGTGCGTCGACCTCGTGCCGCACCCAGCCGTCGGCCTCCATCTGCCCGAGCTTGCGGTAGATCTGGCTGTGGTGGGCTCGCGCCCACAGGAACTGCCCCTCGACCTCGAGCCACTTGCGCAGGTCGTACCCGCTGTAGGGGCGACGGGCCAGCAGGCCCAGCAGGACGTACTCGAACTTCACGGACGTGGACTCCCTTGTGCGGAAGCGGTGTGCGATCTTGCTATGTGCAGTCTCACCTAGGTGAGAATTCATATACTCGCGTCATGGAGACGTCAATGGGATGTTGCATACCGGAAACCCGGATCCGCTCCACCGGCCCGCTGCCCACGCCGGCCCACACACCGCCCGCACACGCCCACGTCGAGCTCCCCGGGGGCGAGTTCTTGATGGGCGACTCCTTCGGCGAGGGCTATCCGGCGGACGGTGAACAGCCGGTGCACGCCGTACGCGTCACCCCGTTCGCGATCGACGTCACGACGGTGACCGTGGCGATGTTCCGGGCCTTCGTCGACGACACCGCGTACGTGACCGTCGCCGAACGGGAGGGCAGCTCCGCCGTGTTCCACCTGGCCGTCGCCGCCGAGCGGGCCGACATCACCGGGAACGCCCCGGCCGCCCCCTGGTGGCTGGACGTACGGGGAGCCGACTGGCGCCACCCCCATGGCCCGCTGTCCACCGCGGAGCCGGACCACCCGGCGGTGCACGTGGCATGGGACGACGCCCTGGCGTACTGCGCGTGGGCGGGACGCCGCCTGCCGACCGAGGCCGAGTGGGAGTACGCGGCCCGCGGCGGACTCGATGGCCGCCGCTTCGCATGGGGAGACGAACTCACCCCCGACGGACGGTGGTTGTGCAACATCTGGCAGGGCACGTTCCCGTACGCCAACACCGGTGCGGACGGCTGGCTGGCGACCGCACCGGTCCGCACGTACCCGCCCAACGGCCACGGCCTGTATGAAGTCGCCGGGAACGTGTGGGAGTGGTGCGCGGACTGGTTCGCCCCCGACTACTACACCCACTCCCCCGCCACCGACCCCACGGGGCCGCGGAGCGGCGAGCGCCGTGTCATGCGCGGCGGCTCCTACCTGTGCCACCACACCTACTGCCACCGCTACCGCGTGGCCGCCCGCTCGGCCAACACGGGCGCCTCCAGCAGCGGAAACTGCGGCTTCCGTACGGTCGCCGCGTGAGGGGTCACGCCGGGCGTCAGGAGGTCTCCTCCCTCCCGGCGCCCGCGGCCGACCGCACCGTCTCGACCAGTTCCTGTACGTCATCGAAGCCCAGGGGGACGATCGGGAGCCCGGCGAGCTGGCCAAGGCGCATGTTGGCCACCATCCGATGGCGGGGGCTCCCCTCCTTGGGGTAGGCGTCGCCCATGGACGTCCGGACCCGGCCCAGCAGGGCCTCGATGGCCGGACCGCCCACGGGGTGGGCGAGCCACACCGCGACGGTCGAGTCGGCGTCCGGCTGCTCGGCGTAGGCGTCACCCTCGACCGGGACCGTCGCGCTCAGCCGGATGTCGCGACTGGAGGCCCCGATGTCGATGCGGTGGTCGCCGTCCTCGACGAGCCAGGTGTCGGCTGCGGTGTCGAAATAAGCCAGGTCGGCGCGGGTGACGCGGACAGTGACGTTCTGGGTCTCGCCGGGCATGAGGTACACGGTGGCGAACCCCTTCAGCTCCCGTACGGGGCGCCGAGCCCGCGTCCCCGGTGCGGCCACGTACACCTGGACGACCTCGTGCCCGGCCCGCTCCCCCGTGTTGGTGACCGCCACCGTGACGTCGAGCCCGCCTGCGTCCGAGATGACCCGCAGGTCCGCGTAGTCGAAGGTGGTGTACGAGAGGCCGTGCCCGAAGGGGAAGGAGACCGCCATGTCGCGGGCATCGTAATGGCGATAGCCGACGAACAGGCCCTCGCTGTAGGTGACATGACCGCTCTCGCCCGGCCAGGCCAGGTACGCCGGGGTGTCGGCGAGGCGCTGCGGGATCGTCTCCGCGAGACGCCCCGACGGGTTCGCCCGGCCGAACAGCAGATCAACGGTGGCCGAGCCGCCGGCCTGACCGAGCAGCCAGCCCTCCAGGACGGCCGGTACGTCGTCGATCCACCCGGCCAGGCGGACCACGCCACCGTTGGCGAGGACGACGACGGTGTTCGGGTTCACCGCGATGACGGCGGCGAGCAACCGGGTCTGCTCGGCCGGGAGTTCGATGTGCTCGCGGTCATAGCCCTCGGACTCCAGGCTCGGCGGCAGACCGAGGAAGAGCACGGCCACGTCCGCGCTCTCGGCCGTGCGGACGGCCTCCTCGTGCAGCGCGGCCGCGTCGGCGTCCGCAGCGTCGACGGGGAAACCGGGAGCAAAGGAGATGTGCGCCGCGGGCGCGGACTCGCTGAGCGAGGTCAGTGCGGAGTCGAGCCGGGTCGGGGTCACGCGCGAGCTGCCCTCGCCCTGGTAGCGGGGTGTGCGTGCGAACTCGCCGATGACCGCGATGCGGTGGGATGCGGCGGGGTCCAGAGGGAGGAGCGCGCCATCGTTCTTCAGCAGTACCGCCCCGCGCGTGGCGACCTCGCGGGCCAGGTCGTGGTGGGCGGCCGGGTCGAAGGGGGCGTCGGGGCGCGCGTGCGCGGCCGCCTTGCGGGCGAGTGCCACGACCCGCGCGGCGCTGCGGTCCAGTGCTCCCGCGGAGAGTTCACCGGATTCCACGGCCGTGACGGCCCGGGCGGGGCCGGCGCCGGACGAGGACGGCATCTCCAGGTCGAGCCCGGCGGCGAGGGCCCGCGCCCGGTCGACGACGGCGCCCCAGTCGGAGACGACCACGCCGTCGAATCCCCACTCGTCCCGCAGGACGTCCGTCAGAAGCCACGGATTCTGTGACGCGTGCACTCCGTTGACCCGGTTGTACGCACACATGACGGTCCAGGGCCGGGCTTCGCTCACCACACGGCGGAAGGCCGGGAGATAGATCTCGCGCAGGGTCCGTACGTCGATGTCCGCGCTGACCGACATGCGGCCGGTCTCCTGGTTGTTCGCGGCGAAATGCTTGACCGAGGCCCCGACCCCATGCGTCTGCAGTCCCTTGACCCAGGCCGTTCCCAACTCCCCGCTGAGCAGCGGGTCTTCGGAGAAGTACTCGAAGTTGCGTCCGCACAGCGGGCTGCGCTTGATGTTGACGCCTGGTCCGAGCAGCACGTGCACGCCGCGTGCGAGACACTCGCGGGCCAGTGCGCCGCCGACCCGGCCCGCGAGGCCGGTGTCCCAGGTGCAGGCCAGGGTGACGGCCGGCGGGAAGCAGGTGGCCGGAGCGCTGCCGTTGATGCCCAGGTGGTCGGCCTGGGTGTCGTTCTGCAGCCGCAGTCCGTGGGGGCCGTCCGAGAGGCGGAGCTCCGGGATCCCGGCGTCGGGGAGTGCGGTGGTGCGCCACCAGCCCGCGCCGGTGGTCAGGTCGGCCTTCTCGGCGAGGCTCAGCCGGGCCACCGTCTCGGCGGGCGTCTGCGCCGACTGATTCGGGTTGTTCATGCTTTCTCCTTGGAGCGTGGTGCGGATTGATGCGCGGTGCGGAGGTTGCCGTGGTCGGCGGCGGTCATCGGACGCTCTTCACGCGCAGGACCGCCACCGCACCGAGCAGCGCGAAGGCCATGGCCAGGGGGAAGAGCGTCCGGTACCCGCCGAGCCACAGGACGACTGCTCCGGCGATGGCGGGGGCTAGGACCTGCGGCAGGGTGGCCGCAACGTTCACGACGCCGAGGTCGCGGGCGAAGGACCGCTCGGACGGCAGCACTTGAGAGATGAGCGCGGTGTCCACGCCCTGGAAGCAGCCGAAGCCGATGCCCACCAGGAAGGCCATCGCGGTCATTCCGGTCATGGTGGGGACGGCGAAGGGGATGAGCATGGCGCAGCCGATGAGGGACGCCGAGGCCACCACGAACACCTTGCGCCGGCCGAGCCGGTCCGAGAGGGGTCCGCTGATGACGGCGGCCGGAAGCAGTCCCGCCACGGCGCTCAGTGCGAGAGCGGGGACGTGGTCGATGGCCTGGTCATGCAGGCCGATGTAGTCCTGGAGGATGTAGAGCTTGTAGCCGATGACCAGGAAGTACGACAGGTTGGTGCACAGCCTGCCGATGAACACCCAGAAGAAGTCGGGGTGCCCCCGCGGGTTCGGCAACAGCCCGCCCAGGAACTCACGGACCCGGAAGGGCTCTTGGAGCTCGTCCCGGCTCGGGTGGTCCGGGTTGAGGGTCACGAAGACGACCGCCAGGGTCGTCGCGAGCGCGGCGAGCACTCCGTACGCCGTGGTGATCCGGTCGTCGAAGGCGGCGGCGAAGACCTGGCCGAGCAGCGAGCCGCACATGGCGCCGAGGCCGAAGACGGTGGAGAACAGGCCCCGCTTCTGTGGCGGCACCCGGTCGGGCATGACGGCCGAGAGCGGACCCATCGCGAAGTTGTAGCCGATCTGCACCAGGCACCAGAGGGCCAGCGTCGCCGGTATGGAGTGCGTGAACGCCATGCCGATCAGGGCCAGGCCACCGGTCGCCGTGCCGGCCACGATCCAGGGCCCGCGCCTCCCGAAGCGGCTGCGGGTCCGGTCCGAGACGGCTCCCGCGACGGGCTGGGCGACCATCGCGACGAGCGCGCCCACCGTGGTGACGATCGCGAGCGTGCCGACCTTCGCTTCCTCGCCGACCGTGCGCTGGATCTGGAGGGCGAGGAGGGTGCCGGGGACGGCTCCCCATACGAGGGCGATGCCGAGGTTGGCGGGGCCGATGCAGGCCATGAGGCGCCGCAGCGCCCGGCCGTCGACCGGCCGGGCCGCTCCCGCCGGATCGGCGGGCAGCGCGAAGGGAGCACGGAGCTCCCCAGGGGGTCTCGCCATCGGGACCTTCCTTCGGTGGGCCGCACCTGCGACTGGCGAGAAACAGTACGGCGTACTGTTTTTGTGGGCAAGGCTTTGCGCGGGTGAAATGTCGGCGGCATAGGGTGGGCGCGTGAAAGCCAGAAGCTCCTACCCCAAGGGGGTCGCCAAGCGTGAGGAGATCCTCAAGGTCACCCTCGAGATCTTCGGCCGCGAGGGCGAGCGGAACACCACGCTGCGGACGGTCGCCAAGGAGAGCGGGATCAGCCTGACCGGGCTCATGCACTACTTCGCGTCCAAGGACCACCTGCTGACCGAGGTCCTGCGCGCCAGCGACCGGGCGGCCGAGGCCCGCTTCCACGGCCCGGACGCCGTGCGCGATCCCGGCGAGTTCCTGGCCCGGGCCCTGACGGCGAACGCCGCCAACTCCGCCCGCGTGCGCCTCTACATCACCCTCGCCGCGGCCTCCACCGACCCCGCGCACCCGGCGCACGCATACTTCAAGGAACGCTTCGCCCTGCTTCGAGCAACCATCGCCGAGCAGCTCGCGGCCGAGCAGCGGGCGGGCCGGGGGAACCCCGACCTCGACCCGGACTTCACCGCCTCCGCCCTCGTCGCGGCGTCCGACGGCATCCAACTCCAGTGGCTGAGCGACCCCGGCATCGACATGGCGGACCAGGTCCGCCGCGTCTGGCGGATGCTCATCGCGACGCCCGGCCCGTCGGACGCCGCCGCCTCAGGCACGTAGCACTTCAGGCCACCAGCGCTTCAACCACGGTCGGCCCATTCGTGGCCCGTGACCGCGCGGGCATAGGCACGCAGAGCGGTGATCACTTCAGCGCGGGTGCGGCGGCCGGCGAGGACTTCCATCTGATAGCCGTCCTCCATGGCGACGAAGCTGGCGGCGAGCAGGCGCGGCGGGTCCTGCAGCGCGAAGTGCCCCTGAGCCTGCCCCAGCACCAGGATTCCTGAGTACACGGCGATCTGGCGTTCCGTCAGCGCGCTGTCGAGGGCCGCGGCCCTGGCGTCGCGCAGGCAGCGCGGCCAGTACTCGAAGAGCAGCCGGGTCAGCGCGTCGTCGGGCCCGCTGGCGACCCCCTTGTCGATACAGGCTCCGAGTTGGTCGCGGGCGTCGGCGAAGTGGTTCGCGGCCTCTTCGCGTTCCTGGCTGTAGCGCTCGATGGCCTGCTGATAGGCCACGTGAACCAGAGCGTCCAGGTCTCCGTAGTAGAGCACCGCGGCGGGGGTGACTCCCGCCTCCTCCGCGACATCACGCAGCCGCAGACCCTCGAGCCCACGTGCCACCAGAGCGCGCTCCACCGCCCTGCCCAGCTCGGCCCGACGGGCCTCCTTGCTGCTGCCCTTCCTCGCCGCCACGCCGTTCCCCTCACCGTTCTGTTGTATCCAGATTTAACGATAGCTCGCCATCTATTGACGGGCCAAGCCAGCCGGTCTTAAATCTGCGTTTAACAAACCTGCGGCCTACGGAGGCACCATGCCCGACCCAACCGACGCAGCGGCCGCAACGAGGTCCGCGCCCGCCCCGGGCAAGGGGCTGCGCGAAGGCTCGGTGGGCCTGCTCGCCTCCGTCACCCTCGGCCTGTCCTGCGTCGCCCCGGCCTACAGCATCGCCGTCACCCTCGGTTTCGTGACCCTGACCGTCGGGGATCTCGCGCCGGCCGCACTGCTCCTCGGCTTCGTCCCGATCCTGCTCACCGCGTTCGCCTTCCGCGAGCTGAACCGCGAGATGCCGGACTGCGGCACCACCTTCGTGTGGACCACCCGCGCGTTCGGGCCGCTGGCCGGCTGGCTCACCGGCGGCTGGGTGGTGCAGGTCGCCACGCTCATCGCGATGACGGCCCTCTCCCAGGTCGGCGCCACCTACCTGCTCCAGCTGCTGGGCCTGCACTCCCTCGCCGACGACAGCACGGCCGTGACGACCACCGCGGTGGCTCTGCTCGCGGCAGTCACCTCGATCGCCTACCGGGGCCTGCATCTCGCGGCGTCCGTCCAGTACGTGCTGCTCGGACTGCAGTTGGCCGCCCTGTTCGGTTTCGGGGCCGCGGCCTTCGCCCGGCACGGCGCCGTCACCCCGTCCCCGAGCTGGCTCAACCCCTCCGCCATCGACGGCTTCGGCCCCTTCGCCGAGGCGGTGATGCTGTGCCTATTCATCTACTGGGGCTGGGACGCCCTGATCACCGCGAACGAGGAGACGCGCGACGGGGAACGCGTTGCCGGCCAGGCCGCCGTCATCTCCACCCTCGTACTGCTTGCGACCTACCTGTTCACCGCCTTCGCGGCGATCAGCTTCGCCGGCATCGGCACCGACGGCACCGGGCTCGGCAATCCCGACAACGCCGCCGACGTCCTGTCCACCCTCGCCCCACCGGTCCTCGGCACAGCGGCGGCCAAGGTGATGCAGCTGGCCGTCTGCGTGTCCGCGGTCTCCGCCCTGCTCACCAGCCTCGTCGGCTCCTCCCGCGGCACCCTGTCCATGGCCGCCCACGGCGCTCTGCCGTCCGCTTTCGCCCGCGTCCATCCCCGGCACCGCACCCCCGGCTTCGGCACCCTCTTCATCGGCGCGACGGCCGCCGGCCTGCTCGTCCTGCTCAGGCTCGTCTCCGCCGACTTCCTCGGCGACGCCATCCTGTGCATCGGACTGCTGATCGCCTGCTACTACGGCACCACCGCACTCGCCTGCGTCTGGTACTTCCGGGGGCAACTGCGGAACTCACTCCGCGACCTGCTCCTGCGCGGAATCCTGCCCCTGCTGGGCGGGCTGATGATGCTGGCCGCCTTCGCCCGCAGCGCCCACGACATGTACGACCCGGCCTACGGCAGCACCTCCTTCCACGGCATCGGCGGAGTCTTTCTCCTCGGCGCCGGCTCCATCGCCGCAGGAGCCCTGGCCCTGACCATCGCCCGCAGCCGCTTCCACCACTTCTTCCGCAACGGCCGCGCCACGGTGGCCGAACTCACCATCACCGAGGACTGACACACACATGCGCACGCTCGCCATCGCCGCCCTGCAGACCACCCCCGTACCCCACGACCCCGAGGCAAGCTGGCAGCGCTTCGCCGACCAGGTCCGAACCACCCGCAGCCTGTTCCCCCATGTCCAACTCGTCGTCGTCCCCGAGCTGTTGCTCGCCGCGGAAGGCGCCCTCCTGCAGCCGTCCCCCGACGACTGGATGGAACAGGCCGCCGTCACGATCCCCGGCCCGCTCACCGACCGGATCTGCGCCCTGGCAGTGGAGACCGGCCTGTGGCTGATTCCGGGAAGCGTGTACGAGCGCGCCGAGGACGGGCTCATCTACAACACCGCCCTGGCCGCCTCACCGGAGGGTGAGATCGCCGCCCGCTACCGCAAGGTCTTCCCCTGGCAGCCGTACGAGAAGACCGCCCCCGGCCACGAGTTCACCGTCTTCGACATCCCCGGCGCCGGCCGGGTGGGCCTCGCCATCTGCTACGACGGGTCCTTCCCCGAAACGGTGCGCCAACTCGCCTGGCTGGGCGCGGAGATCGTCATCCAGCCCACCCTCACCCCCACCCGCGACCGGGAGATGGAACTGGTCTGCGCGCGCGCCAACGCCTGGACCAACCAGGTCTACGTCGTCAACGTCAACGCAGGCGACCCGGCCGGGGTCGGACAGAGCGCCGTCGTCGACCCAGAGGGCACTGTGCGCCAGCAGGCCGGCCCCGGCGAGGAGATCCTCGTCGACGTCCTCGATCTCGACACCGTCACCCGGGTACGCAGCTACGGCTCCGCCGGCATCAACCGCCCCTGGAGCCAGCTCGCCCGCTACGGGGAGTCGCTGAAGCTCCCGATGTACGGCGGCAGCGGAATCCACACACCGGACTGGCTTCAGGACGAGACTCCGTAACGCCTCCCTATGGAATCGAGCACGAGGCTTCAAGAGTTCCCGGTGATGATTCGGCGCCGAAGGCGATCAATTGAGGGGGCCATCGTGGCGCGGTCCACCCGCAGGCATTCGGACTGCATCAGCCCTTCGAGGACCGGCACCCCTTACGTCGGCGACCCTGGCAACAAGAAGATCGTCTCGGTGCGCGTGCGCGAAGTCGAGCCGGAGCCACGTCCCATCCAGGCTTATCCCGTTAAATGCGGCGGCCTGTAGGGCATCACCTGCAGGGATGGCATCCCCGCAGGTGATGCAGTGATCTTGAAGTGGTCGCCCCAGGGGTGTGACGCCCGGGGCGGAAGTTCCTTGCGCGTGGTGGGAAGAACCGACTCCAGCGCCATCGCCCCCCTCCTGCGGCCGACGCGACAAAACCCTGCTGGACAGCGTGTCACGGCGGGAACCCGACCCAGCTGAGGTCGCTGCCTCCATCGGCCTCGGTACGGGTGAGCGTATGCAACTGTCGCGAGAGTGCGATTCGTCCTTGTGTGGCGGGAGGATTGGCGAGGTGGATCTGCGAGCCCACGAGGGCGCATCGCGCCGGAATGATCTTGCAGATCAGGTTTTGTGTGGAGTGCTTTTGGCGATGTACTTCCACCATGGGCTTATCACCGGACGCCGATCATCCTGCTGTCGCTGTCTTCCGAGAGCCGCGAGGCGGGCAGCCCGTCTCGGGGCTCGGCCTACAGGTCGACGCCGAGGCGAAGCGCACCGCACACGTGCTGGCCGGGTTGACAACCCATGCCGGACCTGTCGAGCGGGCCCTCGCGCTGCGGCAGGCCGCCGCGGTTGCCGGGGGGTTGGTGGCCGCGCTGTCAGCCCTGGCTCCGGCCGTGACCGGTGAGGACCTGCCGGCGGAGTCGACCAGTCAGTCGTTCTTCCGGGTTCGCGAGATGGAGCTGTCGGATCAGCAAGCCGCCCTGCACGGCGCCTTGGTCGTCCACCGCGGTCTGGAAGACCTGTGTGAGGCTCCGTTGTCAGGCGCCGACCTGGCGATGGAGGTGGCCGGGATGCAGCAGGCGGTGCTCGACCTCACTGGCGCAGCGCCGGGCTCAGTCCCTGACTTCGTCCCGCCGGTGTCCGTCCCCGAGCCTGCTGCAGGGGCGTCGATGGAGAGGGTGTGGAATGCTCGGTGGCTCATCGGCCACCAGGTTCATGTCCTGTTCAACATCTGCGCTGCGGTCGCCGTGGCCGACGCCACCAGCCATCTGCGGCACGGCGATGGCGATGCAGCGCTCACGCGGCTGGCAGATGCGACGGTGTACATACGCGGCTTCCCGGCAGCCATGACCCACGCCAGTACGATCCCGGCCGATTACTACATGGCGGCGATACGCCAGACCATGGCACCGCCATCGGTGGACGTCCCGTTGAGCGGACGCCAGCATCGCGGTTACAAGCTGTTCCGGGCAGCGGTGAAGGATCTGCTGTCCGTGGTTCCCGATTCCTATGAGCAGTTGGCGCCCCGCGCCCCGGAGCTGGCCGAGGCACGGGGCGCGCTCCTGGAAGCCGACATCGTGGACGGCGAACGGCACGTCACCCTCGCGTACTCGATGGTGCATCTGCATCGCTCCATCGCCCAGAAGCCAGAAGGCCCCGACAACGCCGTCGCCGAACTACGGCACATGCGCCATCGCCGTGCCGCCCAGTACGCCCCCCTGGTCCGATTCGGGGACCACTACATCGCCGACGCCGTGGACGGCCTTCGCCACAAGTAGGCCCGCCTTTCCGCCGCCCAACCTCCGGCAGGAGACCTTGATGGCCGAGATGACGCCCGACACCACCCAAAGCACTGCCGTCGCCGCTGACTGGTCACTGGACCCGGCCGATGCCGGCGCGTACGAACGGGTGGCCCGGACTCTGTGCACTGGCGGACACGGCCACGTCGACAACCCCGAGTGGGTGGCCCGCGCCCGGGACGCCTGGGAGGATGTTCCGTTACCACTGCGCCGCGCGGTGCGCCGGTTCAGGCGGCATTCCGGCCCGAACGGCACCTTGGTGATCGGCGGCTTTCCCGTCGATCAGGCGGCCCTGCCGACGACACCGACCGTACCCGGCTCGGTCCAGCGCCGGCCCACCGTCCCGGCCGCGGTGCTCACCATGGTGGCCTGCGGCCTCGGCGAGCCTCTCGCCTACCTGGCGGAGAAATCCGGTGCCCTCGTGCAGGACGTCGTGCCCGTGCCTGGGCAGGAAAGCTTCCACGGCAACGCCGGATCGGTGCCACTCTCCTTCCACACCGAGAACGGCTTCCACCCCCACCCGCCCGACTATGTGGTCTTTCTGTGCCTGCGTGCCGACCACGACCGACACGCCGGCATGCGCGTCGCCGGCATCCGTCAAGCACTGCCGCGCCTCACCCGAGCCAGCCGCCAGGCCCTGTTCGCAGCGGAGTTCATCACCACACCACCTCCTTCATTCGGTCCCGACGCTGCCGCGAGTGAGCCCGAAGTCGAGCCCCGACCAGTGTTGTCGGGAGCGGTCGAGGATCCCGACATACGGATGGCTCAACTCGTCACCTCCCCGCTCACCCCTCGGGCCGCCGCGGCGCTGACCGAATTCGGCCGTGCCTGCGAGGCGACTGCCCGCACCCTGCGCCTGACTCCCGGCGACCTGGTCATCATCGACAACCGCGTCACCGTCCATGGCCGCACAGCCTTCCATCCCCGTTACGACGGAGCAGACCGCTGGCTGCAACGCACCTACGTCACCACCGATCTGCGCCGCTCCCGCGACCACCGCCCCGATGACGACCACGTACTGGCCCGCTGACCAGCGTCCAGCCCCACAGGTAGGTGCTCACGTATGCGGTGAACGGCTTTCCCGCGTTATCCCAGCCTTCCACGGTCCTGCGGGCCAGGTTCCGCTCTGCGCTTCCTCGCCCCTGAGTCGCTCGCACGTCGTCTTGCGCAAGGGACGCGATGGCGCCGGACGGCCGCCGGACGGCAGGCGCTGCTCGTGCTGGCTCCCTTACCCACGCCCTGCTCCCCGCCGGGTTCGGCGTGGGCGCCACCACCGCCTACCGATACATCGCCGAGGCCGTCGACGTCCTGGCCGCTTTGGCTCCAACCCTCCCCGAGACGGTGAGGACAGCCTCCGGCAGGCGTTCGCGACCTTGGACGGCACGCCGATGCCGATCGACCGGATCGCCGCCGACTGCCCCTTCCACTCCGGGCAACATAAAAGGCGGTGGATTGACGCATCTACTCGCCCGCAGCTTCCGGGCCACGCGGCAGCCGAAGCCAGCCGGGCATCTCGGGCAGCCGGAACGAGTACCGCCGAGCGAGTTGGTGTGCTCATGGCCAGCAGGGACAGGCAAGCGGATCGCTGCAATATCTGTAATCCCTATGGCGAACCGATGAAGGGGATGTGGTCCTGCGACGACTCGGGCACCCAAGAGGTTAGGACTCATCTAGAACTTGTGCATCAGGAAGAGTTCTACGAGAGCCTGGCAGAGAACGCCTAAGAGTTGTTCCGTAAATGATCTCCGCATGTCGTCGGGCATGGCGAGCTGCTGTGTGTCGGATGGTCTATCCGGCGAGGGCAAGGTTGTGCATCCGTGCGATGCCGAGCATGGCGTGGTGGACGCCGTCGCCTTTGAGGCGGCAGTCTCGGAGAATCTTCCAGGTCTTCATGCGGGCGAAGACGTGCTCGACGCGGGCGCGAACTTGTTTGTGGGACTTGCTGTGAGTTCGCTGCCAGCCGGACAACTCCTCGCCCCTGCGGCGCCGGTGGGGCATCACGAGCCCGGTGCCCGGATAGCCGCCGTCGGCGACGGTCATCGTCTTGCCGACGGCGGCCTTCGCGCCGGACTCTTCCCACGCCTTGCAGTCGTCTCGATTGCCCGGCAGGGGCCGACCGACCACCACGACAAGGCGAGTGTCGGCATCGATGTGGACGACGAAGACGCCAAGCGCACCGTCCTCATGGACAACAAGGCCGCCGACAACGGCTACGACGACCGGGCGCTGGCCGAACTTCTGCATCAACTCCAGGTGAATGAGAACGGCTTGGAAGGCCCGGACTTCGACGGCGCGGCCGTTGACGAGCTTCTCGAACCCCTCGCCGACTCCGCTCTAGACCGCGGACCGACTGACCTCGGCCCCGGCGGCGATGCGGCACAGGGCGACCTCGAATCTGCCCATCGGTGAGCGGGACTGGCAGGTGGGGCTCGTCGTCGACCCGTTGGGGGCGGGACGGTGCATAGCGTTCGCCTCGTACGTGCACTTCCCCCACTCCAAGACCCAGACCCTGAAGATGGCGCACCGCACCGTGTGCCTGCCCGACTATCAGGGCCTGGACATCGGCGCCTAGCTGACCCAGTGGCTCGGGGCGAAGCTCTGGCGCGAGGGATACCGCTTCCGCATCACTTCCGCGCACCCCGCCATCCACGCCTCGTGCGCCAAGTCGCGGCGGTGGCGCCAGGGAAAGATCCTGCGGGGCCGAGCCCGTGGCCGGTCAGCTTCGCGAGGACCGTATTCGCCTGGCCACCCTCATGCCCGAACTCGTCATGGAGTGGCACACCTACCAACCCGACTCGTCCTGGTCACCGGGCCGCATCGACGCATCGGTGCTTCTGGCCTACGAGTTGCTCGGGCCGCCGTCCTCGGTGAAGTCCGTGAGCGCCCCGACGGGTTCACGCGAGTCGATCTCCAGCCGCGCGGGGCAGGGCCGCCGCATCAACCGCCGCTCGCATGGCGGAGGTCAGGACTAAGAACTCCTCCATGGCGGTGTTGCGGGCATTAAGGACGTGCACGGAGTGGTGTTGCAGCAGCGTGGATGCTGCTTCGCGTTGCGGGGCTGGTCGGGGAACTTTCCGGGCAACAGGTAGGGAGCCACGTCGTCACGTGTCCGACGCATGCGGGTGGCCTGCCCACGCTTGTCGAACCACCGCCGCAGACGGCGGCCGGTGGGGGCCCACCGGGTGTCTGCAGAGACGCTGCGCTGGGACAGCGCTTCCGACTTCCCTTGCCCATACCAGTGCGCCGAGGTGAAGCGCTCGGCTGGAAGTTCCCAGCCGAGCGCTTGTCTGTCCTCGCTCACTACACGTCAGTGAGGAGCAGCGATCAGGTACCACGCCCCGTCATGTGCGTCTCCTGGGGCTTACGGCCGGCCAGCATGCTCCGGCCCGCAAAGGAGCCGGAGCTCGAGCCTGGCGGTCCGCTCAGCAGGGGAGAGTGGTCTTGCCTGCCGCGCCGGTGGCGCCGGCTGTGCCGTCCGCACTCACCGTGGCGGCGGTGCCGTTGCCGCCGGGCTTGCCCGGGCACACCGCACTGGCCGCACCGCCCGCACCGCCGACCCCGCCCGTGTGGCCGCCGCCGACGGTGGAGGCACCACCCTTGCCGCCCTTGCCGCCATTGATGCCAGCACCGGCGTTGCCGGCACCGCCTACGCCGCCCTTGCCGCCCGTGCCCCCGAGGGCCGCGTTGCCGCCGGCACCCGCGACGCCGCCGTTGCCGTTGGCGCCGCCCGCACCGCCCGCGCCACCGGCGCCGCCGGTGCTCCCATGGCCGGTGCCGCTGCCTCCGGCTCCCCCGGTGCCGCCATTGCCGTTGGCACCAGCGGCGCCACCGGCTCCGCCGAGGCCACCGACGCCGCCCAAGATCCCCGCTCCGTTGGCGCCATTGGCACCGGGCAGGCCGACGGCGGCGGAACTGACGCGGTTGGGGGTACTACCCGCACTGGCCTGGGCCGGTGCAAGAGCGAGAGCGGGAGTCGCGGCGAGGCCGAGAACAGCGACCGCGGCGATCAGGGCGGTCCGGGGAATGGCGGTGGTGCGCGTAATGCGCATGGGGTACGCCTTTCGGTTGTGCAGCCGAAGAAACTTACCGACTGACTAAGGCCAACCTAGGCTGGAAACCCGCTGGTAGGAGGGGCTTGAGCGGCTCGCGAGCAGGGCGGGCAGAAGGACGCTCAGAGTAGGCAGTGGTACCCGCGTGCCCCGGCGCTGCGAGGGCGCGCGGTGGGTCGCGACGCTGCCCCGTCCACACTTGCTGGCTGCGGGCAGGCCGCGATCGCTGCCGCTCCCGGCCACTGGAACCGCCGAACGTGCGGCCGTGGTTCCAGAGGCTGTTCGTCCTGCTTGTCAAGAGGTTGTCGGACAAACGGAGTGTCTTGATTGGCATGGCCAGGGGCAGAGCGCGCCACCACCGCGTGACATGCCTAAAGGGTGTTGCACAAGGCTGTATTTGCGCAGGTCAGGGTGTGTGATAGCAGCCTTCTGGTCATGATGCGAGCGCGAGGTTGTGCATGTGGGCGACGGCCTGGACGGCGTGATGGAGGCCGTTGCCGTGTTGCCGGCAGCCGCGGAGGATCTTGTAGTTCTTCATGCGGCCGATCACCGATCACATGCTCCACCCGCGCGCGGACCGTGCGGTGCGCGGCGTTGTCTGCTTCCTCGCCCAACAACAGCTTGCGTCGGGGGCGTTTGTGGTGCGGGACGACCATGCCGCAGTTGAGGTAGGCGCCATCGCCCAGAACCGTCACGTCCTGGCAGTGCTCGGCCAGGCCGGAAGCCCGCCAGGCGTGGGCGTCCGCGGGGGTGCCCGGCACTGGCCGGACCGCCGCGATCACGAGACGGGTGTCGGCGTCCACGATGACCTGCACGTTCGCGGAGAAGCGGTAGTTGCGGCTGGAGGAACCGACGTGCCGGTCGCGGACCGGGACCAGGGTGCCGTCCACGATCCACAACCGGTCCGCGGCATCGGCCCGACGCGAAACAGGCTCGAGCGCCAGCAGCGGTCCGAGACGTTGAATGACCCGACAAGCGGTGGACGACGACACTCCGAACAGGGGTCCCAGCTGCCGCATGGTCAGATTCGTCCGGTAGTACACCGCGACCAGCAGCACCCGTTGCGCCAGTGGCAGGCTCCACGGCCGACCCTGCATCGTGCCGTTGCCACCACGCTCCCGCACCGCTTTGAGCAGGCGAGCAAACTGCGTCACCCGCAGCCCGGTGAACGTCTCCACCCACATCCGTTCAGCGCTCAACACCCCAGCCATACAAGGGAAATGCCCAGCTCGCAGCCTTGTGCAACACCCTTTAGGCGCCCGGAACACACGATTATTGAGAATATGGCTAGAGGCCTACCGGAGGGCGGTAGGCCTCTCTGTGTTGTCCGGTCTCAGCTACCCGACTCTGACACGGGCCTAGACCTGGACCTGGACCACAGTTCCTCTGCGTGCTCTGAGAAGCGGTCGAACATGCCGCCTTCCTTGACCCTGCGAAGGTGCATGAGGGGCGAGTCATGGCCAACGAGCCGTGCCAGGTGAGGAGTCACAAGCTCTTGATCATCGAAGCGGAAGACCGAGAGAGACGTGGTTCACCGCGTCTTCCGGCGCGCTGAAGTGGACTTCCAAGCCGTCCAGGTCCCCGATGCGCTTCAACTCTTCCAAGGTCATGTGGATGCGCGTGGAGACCGTCAGTGCAACATCCTCGATGACCTCACGTTGGCGGGTGACCTCTCCGTCCGGGTCCCCCAGCAGGAAGCGCACACGCACGACCTGCTTGGTCTTACGCCGGAGCACCTGGGAGAACGCAGGTGCCTGGGTCCAATCGGGTAGGACGCCGACGTTCCTACCCCGGAGGAACTTGACACCCTGACCCTGACGCTCCGGGGTCACATCATGCTGACCATTCCGGAGGTGGAGTCAGCAGCCTGGAGGCTTGCCGAGGACGACGTCCCCCGCGCGTGCGCTCTCGCGTGCATCGGCGAAGCCAGGATGAAGCTGGGTACGGAAGCCCGTCCGGGACCGCCCGCCGGTATCGCTCACGCGCAGAAGCTCGCTCGCGTGCTGAACGCCTTGGCAGATCACTTCGAGAATCTCGGGGGTGATCGCGCGTGACAGCTCCCAGCCTGGCCATCTGCCGCCCGTGCGGCGACGTGATCCAAGAACCGAAAGAGCGGGTTCTTCTGGGCGCCGAGCCCACCGGGGAGGGTTCGGCGCGGGCCATCTACGCCCATCGGGACCACACCGACTTTGCCGGGCCGGCTGAGGGCACTCTTCGTCTGCTGGTCAGTGTTCGGACGCTCAGGCTGACCACCCAGCACGACCGCGTCGGGACGGAGGATTGATGGAGCGCAACGAACTCTGCGTGGGGATGGCGGTCTACGACCGCTGCTACGAGATGCCCGCTCACGTGAACGGGTTCGAGGGTGCGCGTGTCACCCTCATCCGTCCTGCTGGCCTGACGTGGCCAGTGGACCCCAGGGCCCGGAGGGAGGAAGACACCGGGGCTCTAGTCGCGTCCAGAGGTGACACACGGCGTCCAGAACGACCAAGAGCCCCGACCCATTCGGATCGGGGCTCCTCCGTGTTCGTTTCTCTGGCGTCTAACCAGTGTCACAGCCCCTATGAGCGGGGTACTGGCTGTAACTGTATGACCAGGTGGAAGACCTCCCGGGCCGCCTCACGGCTTCCCACTTCCTGGCCCGATAGCGTATCCACTCCCACCACCACCACCTCCGCCGCAGGGCGACGACGATAGGTCTGCAGAGCGGGCGGCGTACTGGACAGGGGCGAACTGGACACGCCCGTCCCCTCTGCGGTCCGACGGCGCGTCGCGTTGCCGGTACCGGGCCGCGTCAGGCGGTCAGAATCGTGAAGCCGCCACAACAGTCGGCGGGCCCCCATCGGGACGCACCCCGCCAGCCCGGCACCGACAACGCACCGTCCCCGGCCAACAGCCGACACTGTGACATCAAGACACCTCGGTCAGACAGCCGCTGAGTCAGACCCCAGACCCGGGACAGCACCCATCCATCCTCCCGCCCTTCGCAGCATCCCCACCCACAAACACTGAGCATGCTCACTCCCAGCTCAAGGGACATCCTTAACCTGACTCCGGCCGATCGATATACGGCACACAGACCCGCGCCTTGGTTCAAGTTGCTTCACGACCGATGCGGCTTCTCCGCGGCTGCGCCACAAGGCAGGGCACCACAACGCGGGCACTCGGACCGATCCGCAGCAGGGCCTGGCCGAGTGGCTACCCCTCGGCAGCCGACGCCCACTGCACCTACGCCGCCGACTGCGTCTCCACCAAGCTCTGCTGGAAGCTCACCGCCAACAAGCTCAAGACCCAAACGCTGAACGAGATCGCCGCCAACTGCCCCCCATCGACGCCAAGCCAGCCGACGCACCCGCCGACACCGCCCACGCCTGAGCCGGGAAGCCGCGCGTCTCCGCCCACTCATTCAGCCTGTGGTCGTCGGGTTCGCTGTTCCGGTGGCGCGGTGGTGTTCGGCGTTGATGCGCTGGGCTTCTTCGAGTTGGTCTTCGAGGATGACGATGCGGCAGGCGGCCTCGATAGGGGTGCCCTGGTCCACCAGTTCCCTGGCACGGGCCGCGATGCGCAACTGGTAGCGCGAGTAGCGGCGGTGGCCGCCCGCGGAACGCAGCGGGGTGATGAGGCGAGCTTCTCCGATGGCGCGCATAAAGCCCTGGGTGGTGCCGAGCATCTCAGCTGCCCGGCCCATCGTGTAGGCGGGGTAGTCGTCGTCATCGAGACGGCCAAACGAGTCGTCTGCTGTCACTTGCACCTCTCTATGGAACGCGTGGAGGGGCCCGGGTGCCGTATGGCACCCGGGCCCCGAAGGAACTGCTACACCATCTGCCGACCCTGATACTGCGTCGGCCTTCTGTTTCCACAGACCCGACCAAAAAGCTGTCGGGGCTGCTCGGATCGCGGATGCGTGACCGGAGACCACCTCACTAACGATGTCCTGCGGTACCCGGGCTCAAGACTTCCGCCCGGGCGATCCTGATGGCGCTCAACTCCTCCGTTTCTTCCCTCTGGGATCAATCACTTACCTACTGCTGGTGATGCGAACTACTGGTGGCCTTTCATAGCGCCACTCTTCGGCAGCCAGCCCCGTCGCCTCTCCTGCGTCTGCTCTGGCTTAGAACCCCACTGCCGAACCTCCCGGTGCGCGCGCCCGCAGCCGACGCCTTCACCGAGGTACCGCTCACTTAACTTCACTGCCGGGTACTGCGAACTGCACTTACAGGTAATGCACTTGCTTCAACTGCGGTACTGCTCACGGCGGCCCCTGATCACTGCGGGCCACCCGGTCCGGCCGTCAGTCCCGTCGCCGTCATGCAACAACCCTGGCTCCGGAACTCCACCACCGCACCGTCCTGCGTACTGCAACTACGTGTGCTGCTGCCCGCCAGTTCGTCCCTGCCGGGCCTTGTTTGATCTCGGCTACGAGAGAAACCATAGCGACACCGCCACCTAATGTCTACTCCAGCGGGGATAGATTTCTGCGTGCCTGAAGGTGAGGTAACCCGCCTTGACTGGTCCATGGATGGTCGCGGCATCCCCGAAGCTCAGGGGCCGCCGCGCGGAGTGACCCATGGGCAGAGCAGCCCGGCGAGCTTTCTGTGAGGCCGGTGGCGGTGCCACAGTCCGCAGACTGAAGCTCTGGCTGCCGCCTCAGCGCCTCGACGAGGTTCTGCTTCACCGGTGATGAGGATCTATGAATTCGGCCAGTGATGCTCTTCCTTCCCCAGTTCGTCGCTGATGGCAACGAGGGTCGGGGGCGCCGGTAGGGACCGGTCACCAGCCGCAAGAGAACGGTCAGGGCTTCGTAGCCGCAGCCTTCTGGCTGGGCACGGCGCGACTTTGCTTGTCGAAGCGTCAGAAGCCCGTCCCCAGGCGCTGGGTAAATCCGTTTGCGTCCCCGGCTGGCTGACCTAGTCTGTCGGAGGTCATGTGCGGTGGGGCCCCTGCCGCACCATCCGGCGCGTTCGGCGTCGATGCGTACCGCGTGCCCGGCCGGGAGGAGGTGGGAAACATGGATTGGAACTGGACACCGAGTGTTGCGGCCATAGTTGCCCCCAGCCGTGTGCCCCCGTTCGGCGCGCGGTAGGACTCTCCCCCTCTTGCGGCACCTCATGGTGGTGTCCGCTGCTCTCGCGATCCCTTGTGTCGCGTCCCGGGTTGTAGGACCGCGCGTCTGCTCCTACACCTCCGACACAGAATGTGATCGCCTTGACCAAGCAGTCCTCCCCCGGGGACACCGTGCCCACGCCGGTCCCCCACACCACCGCGAATGCGGCCGAGTTGCCCGATCCGAAGCGGTGGTGGGCCCTCGCCGTCATCGCAGGCGCCCAGCTCATGGTGATTCTCGACGGAACGATCGTGAACATCGCCCTGCCCTCCGTCCAGAACGGACTGGGCATGTCGGATGCGAACCGGCAGTGGGTGATCACCGCATACTCCCTGGCCTTCGGCGGCCTGCTCCTCCTCGGCGGCCGGATCGCCGACCTGGTAGGCCGCAAACGCACCTTCATGATCGGCCTGGTCGGCTTCGCCGCCGCCTCCGCGCTCGGCGGCGCGGCCGACGGCCCCGGGACGCTGTTCGCGGCACGGGCCCTGCAAGGGGCCTGCGCGGCCGTCCTGGCCCCCTCCGCACTGTCACTGCTGACGACGACGTTCACCGACCCCGCCGAGCGCGGCAGAGCGTTCGGGATCTACGGCGCGCTCGCCGGGGGCGGCAGCGCCATCGGGCTGCTGGTGGGCGGCCTGCTCACCGAGTACGCGACCTGGCGCTGGTGCCTGTACGTCAACGTCCCCATCGCGCTGGCCGCCCTCGGCGGCGCGCTGGCCCTCCTCAAGGACAGCCCCGGCCAGCGCGGGGTGCGCCTCGACGTCCCCGGCGCGCTTCTCGCCTCCGGCGGGCTCGTGGCGATCGTGTACGGCTCCAGCGACGCAGAATCCGCCGGCTGGGCCGACCCGTTGGTCCTGACCCTGTTCGCGACCGGTGTGGTCCTGCTCACCGTCTTCGTGTGGTGGCAGTCCCACGCCAAGCATCCGATGCTGCCGCTGCACATCGTCAGGGACAGAACCCGTGCGGCGGCGCTCGCGACGATGGGCCTGGCCACCGTCGCCATGTTCGGCGCCTTCCTGTTCCTGACCTACTACCTCCAGGCCATCCTCGACTACTCACCCCTACGGACCGGACTGGCGTTCCTGCCGATGTCCGTCACGATCGTCATCGGCGCGACGCAGATCGCCGCCCGGCTCCTGCCCCACACCGCCCCCCGCAACCTGATGGCCCCCGGCATGCTCCTCGCGGCCATCGGCATGCTGCTCCTGACCCGCCTGAGTACGGACTCCGCCTACACCACCGGGGTGCTGCCCGCGCTGGTGCTGCTCGGCCTGGGCATGGGACTGACGTTCATGCCGGTCTACGCGACGGCGACCGCCGGGATCGCCCCGAAGGACGCCGGAGTGACGTCCGCGACCGTCTCCACCTTCCAGCAGATCGGCGGCTCCCTGGGCACCGTCCTGTTGAACACGCTCGCGTCGTCCGCCGCCACCCGCTACATCGACGCCCACCCGTCCCGGAGCCCGGGCCTGGGGCTGGGGACGGGAGAGGGTATGGTGCACGGCTTCACCGTCGCGGCCTGGTGGTCGGCGGGCGTCCTGCTCCTCGCTGCGCTGGTCGCGGCCATGGCCAAGACGCCTGAGAAACCCTGACGAAGCGATCTCCGTGGTCGTTGGGCCACTCCGGCCCGGATGGTGTTCCAGGGCATCCCGTTCGCGCTCCCCACCGGGATCGCCTGGGAGCACCTGCCGCAGTAACTCGGTGTCGGCTCCGGCATGACCTGCTGACGCCGCTTGGCCAAGTGGTCCGAGTGGACAGAGTGGACCGACGCAAGAATGTGGCCCCGGCTCCACGAGGTCCTCCTGGCCGGGAAGTCCGCAGCGCGAACGCCGCGGACTTCCCGCCGCGATCGACGGCCCTCCCGCACCCGCGTTGAAGGGCGAGTCAAGACCGGACGAAGTCCCGTCGACCGGGGCGGGGCGGGCAGCAAGCATCACCTGATGCGCCCCGCGCCATGTCGGCGGCTTTCAAGTGAGGAGACAAGGTGAGCAGGTCTGTCCCACCTTCGAGCGCAGGGTGGGGAAGTTCAACGAGCCCATCACCGGGCCCGCGGTGACTCTTGAGCCCTCGCCCGCGTGCCTGTTTCTCCGGCAAGAACTGGGGCCCAGCCTGTTTGCGGGTGGAGGGGTAGGGCAAAGAGATCGGAACGGCAAAGGCCGGGCACGGACGATCAGAGACCGGGAGCCCTGATGAACGTGATGGCCGTCAATGCCACAACCGACCCTTCCACGACGGCGGTTGCCGACGCGCGCGATACGACGCGGGTCTTCCTCGAATGCCTGCGCCAGCCGCCCCTGGCCCCTGACGCGGCGGACACCGTGGTCCTGGTCGTGTCCGAACTCGTCACCAATGCCCTGCGCCACGGCGTAGGCCGCTGCACGTGGGAACTGACCGCGCACCCCGACACCATCGAGGTGGCCGTCCACGACTCCAGCCGGCATGCGCCGCGCATGCGCACCCCTGACCTGAACGGCGGCACCGGGGGCTTCGGCTGGCCCATGGTCAACCGCCTCGCCCGCTCCACCGCGGTCACCCGCCGGGCCTGTGGCGGCAAGACCGTGAGCGCCCGTCTTCCCCGGTAGCACCCCAGCACCGCCGCTCAAGCAGCTGGCCGGCCGGCGAATATAATCTTCCACATGTCGAAGCCTGACGAGCTGCTCGTTGACGTCGCCGCCCTGGTGGAATCCGGGCAGAGCAACCAGATGTCCCTGACCGTTGTCACCGGTGGTGCTGTCATCACCGGCCGCCTTGCTCCCGAAGCGGTGTGGAGGCAGCGGGTGTCGGAAGTACTGACGGACTCGGACCGCCTGGCAGACTTCTCCGCCGTCTTCGACGCCCCCGCGAAGAGGGACGGGCCACCCACGTATCTGCACTTCCATGTCGCCCGGATCCTGCAGGGAACCGTGGGGATCCCCGAGACGGGCGGGATGTACCGCGTGGCGATCGAAGACATCAACGCCTGGACCGTGGGCGACTTCAGCTACTCCGACCACTGAACAGCTACTCAGCAAGAACCCACTGCACGCAGTGTGGGCCCGACCGGCTCGCGCCGGTCGGGCCCACACTGCTGCTGTCCAGGTACCGGCTCGTACCTATTTCCTCCGTTTCAGACGGATACAGGAGTGCCAAGCATCGCGGAGACTTGCTGTACCGAGTTGAGCATGCGTACGGGTGCGGCCGGTGCTGCCGTGGGGAGGGCGCGGCAAGTGAAGCCGAGCTGAGCCATGGCCCGAAGGACTTCGGCGGCCCTGAAGTCACGCCGGTCCTGGCGGGTGATGATCTGGCCGACTTGCTTGACGGGGTAGTGGCGGCGACCGATGATCACCGAATCGCCACCGGCCCGTTCAGGCTTGAACCCCTTCATCGATTCCAGTACGCCGCTCTTGGTGAGGTCGAAGGGGAAGCGGGCGATGACACAACGCATGTGACCTCACAGGGAGAAGGAGCGAACGGTCCGACCTGGGAAAGGCAGCTCAGCGGGAGCAGGCAAGGACGCCCAAGGCGCTTCCCTGCCCCTCGACCACCGGCAGCGCCCCGAGCGGGCGGGAGCACGACACGTGCTCGGCGCCGGAGGCAGCAGTCACGGGTGAGATGGACGGCCAGTGATCGCCGATGATGTCGCGCAGGAGCACACGGTCCGTGTAGGCGGAGTCCTCGTGGACGGCGGTGAGTTCGCTCCGGATGACCAGGCCGGTGCGCCGGCCGTCCTGATCGCAGACGACTAGCCGGCCCGTGCGGGCGGCGGTCATGACGGAAAGCGCCAGCTCGACACTCATGTCGTCACAGACCTGCGGTCCGGCCGCGTCCCTGGCCTCGACCCTCGTGTCGTGCACGGGGTCGGCGCTCGTCGGGCGGGGCTGCATCTGAACCAGCGTCAAAAGGTGCCTCCTGCAGAGATGGGTCAGCTTCCTGATCACGAAGGTTCTAGGCCGCCGCATCGATGACGGGCCGGCGTACGGGTGCGCGCCGGGCCGCCGAACCGGGGCGGCGCCGGCCTCGGGACGAGGAGGCGCTGCGCCTGGGGCGTTCGGCCACCGGTGCGGTGATGACGACCGGGATGCCGGACGGGGTCTGGGCTCCGGTGATCCGGCTCAGCGCCTCCTCGCCCGCACGGACTTGCGTGGTCTGCGGCCGGATTCCGGCATCCGACATGAGGCGGACCATGCCGCGGCGCTGGTTCGGTGTCACCAGGGTGACAACGCTGCCGGACTCGCCCGCGCGGGCCGTACGGCCGCCGCGGTGGAGGTAGTCCTTGTGGTCGGTGGGCGGGTCGACGTTCACGACTAATTCGCCGGCAACGGGTCGCCCCAATCCAGGGGACCCAGATGCGGCCTTCGCCGTCTACGCGGAGCTGGCACGTCCGGCGCAGGGAGAGCAGGATACGGCCGAACCAACTGCGGTCATACACCGACATGAGCTCCGTCAGCTCCACCGTCGTGCGTCCCGGGTTCCCCTGCACCAGGGTGAGCACCCGGCGGCGCTGGGAGTGGGTGATGCCGTCCGCGCCGACCTGCCGAGCGGCCGCCGCCGACGAGGCCGAACGCGGTGTTCGATCGCTACCGCGACCCGGCCTCGCCATCATCGTGTGCGTGCTGGCGGTGAAGCTTGAGCATTCGCGCGCTTCGGCGGCGGAGACGGCTGTCCGCCGGGGCCCGGTGGCGTAAGCTCCCGGGCCCCGGCGGAGTGCCGGGTGCCTACAGCGCGGGGTAGGCGTTCTTCATGAGCTCCTGGAACTGGGCGGAGAACCAGTGGCCGGAGAGCGGCGCGTTGGGCAGCGCCCCGGACATGTTGTTGTTGTTGCGGGGGTTACCGGTGTACGTCGGGTCGCACATGCGGTCGAAGCCCTTGCCCTCGTCGTTGTCGATGGCGGTGCTCGAACCGTCGGACTCCCCCGGCGGCTTCATCCACACATAGGCGTCGATGCCGGTGGCGGGGTTGGCCTGCGGCCGCTCACCGAGGCCGGCGCCGGACTGGTTGCACCAGTTGCCCAGGTGGATGCGGCGGTCGTAGCGCCCGCCGTCCACGTAGGTGTTGACGTCGGTGGTGGCGCCGGGTCCGGTGGGCCGGGCCGTGCCGCCCCATCCGTTGCGGGAGGTGTCGATCAGCATGCCGAGGTTCTGGTCGAAGCCGAGCGAGACCAACTTGGTCCGCATGGCCTGCGCGTAGGACAGCTCGTCGGTGTAGCGGTTCCAGTCCACCCACTTGGACTCGCGCACCGACTTGCCCGCGACGGTGTCACCGATGGCGAAGTTGTTCTCCTTGAGTGCGCTGTAGTTGGCCGTGTTCACGATAAAGCCGTGGACGTCGGACAGCTTCGCTCCGTTGCCGGAGGCGGTCGTCTTGAACAGTTCGGCGGAGGGGCCGAAGTTGTCGTCCCAGCCCAGCCAGCCGTGGTGGCCCGCGTCGATGTAGTTGTAGACGTTCTTGATGTCGCCGAGCTTGTCGAGGGCGTAGCCCACGCCCTTCTGGTAGTTGCCGTTGGCCTTCATCACGTCGCAGTTGGGCGTGGCCGTGGGGCGGCCGGAGACGTTGGTGACGAGGTTGGGCAGCGAGTCGATCTCGATCGTGGTGACGATGCGCAGGGCCGCGTACTTGGGGTCGGCGAGGATCGCGGCGATCGGGTCGATGAAGTCCGTCTTGTACTTGTCGATCTCCGTCGGGCCGAGTTCACCGTTGGAGGCCAGGGCGGAGCAGTCGCGGCCCGGCAGGTCGTAGACGACGAGCTGGACGACTTGTTCGCCGCTGCCCTTCTGGGCCAGGGCCGCGTCGAGGTGGTCACGCAGTCCCATGCCGTCGCCCACGCCGTTGATGGCGGCGATGCGGTCGAGCCAGACGCCGGTGGGCTGATTCGCGATGCGGGAGCCGCCCGTTTCGGCCTTGGCCTTGGCGGACCACTCGGGGTTCACGTACACCTTGGCGCCGGCGTAGGGATTGTCCACGCGGTCACCGGGTTCGGTCGGGTCCGTGGGATCGGTCGGGTCGGTGGGGTCGGTGTCCCCGTTGCAAGTGACGCCGTTGAGCTTGAAGGTGGCGGGCAGCGCGTTGCTGCCGCTGTAGGAGGCGTTGAAACCGAACGAGGCGGAGGCCCCGGTGGCGAGCGTGCCGTTGTAGGAGGCGTTCTTGGCGGTGACGGCGGCGCCGGACTGGGAGAGGTCCGCGTTCCAGCCGTTGGTGACCTTCTGGTTGCCCGCGTAGGACCAGGTGAGGTTCCAGCTGTTCACCGCGGCGCCGTTGTTGGTGACGGTGACGGCGGTGGTGAAGCCGCTGTCCCACTGGTTTTGCACCTTGTAGTCGACGGTGCAGGCGGCGGCCGCGGCACCGGCGTCGTCGGGCATCGCGGTGGCGGTGCCGACACAGGCGGCGCCGGTGAGGGCGAGGGCGGTGAGCACGGCGGTGCCGGCTCTCGATCTGAAACGGCTCATGGGTTGCGGTGTCCCTTTCCTGAGATGAGGAGGGTCGTACGTGCAGACGTGGTCGCACGTACAGGGGTGGTCGTACGTGAAGGGGTGGTCGTAGGTGAAAGAGCGGCCGTGCGGTGCGGGGCGGTCATCCGTTCACCGCGCGCAGGTGATCGCGCAGGCCGGCTCCGAACGCGGTCGGTGTGCCGTCGTAGGAGCTGATGAGGGACGGACCGGAGGAGCAGTCCCAGGTGTTCCAGGTCCAGCCGAGGTAGGACAGCTTGCGGTCGTCGAACCACTTCATGACGCGGTCGATGAACCCGTGCGAGCAGGTGTTCTCGCCGATCTCCCCGGCGACCAGCGGCACTTGGGCCGCGACGGGCGCGAGCGTGGAGTCCCAGCAGCTCTCGGTGGAGCAGGTGTTGAAGTTGTAGACGTGCCAGGCCGCGGCGAGATTGCCGGTCGGGTCCACGGGCCGGTGGGCGAGCCACTGGCCCAGATCGTTGGAGTAGGCCAGGCCGCCCGCCAGGATCACGTTCTGGGCGCCCGTGGAACGGACGGAGTCGACCAGGTCCTGCATGCCGGCGACTTCGTAGCCGATGCCGGGGCAGGTGCCGCCGTCCTTCCAGCAGGCCCACGCGTCGGCGAGGTTCGAGGTCGCGCGGTCCGGATAGGGCTCGTTGAACAGATCGAAGACGACCGTGGGATCGTCCTTGTAGGCGCCTGCGACCGAGGACCAGAAGCCGGGTGCGTAGCGGGCGTCGGGCATCGGTTTCTGGCAGGTGGCGTGGATGTCGCTGCAGCCGGCCGAGTTCCCGGTGTACTGGCCGTAGGACCAGTGCATCTCCAGGATCGGCGTCATGCCGTGGGCCTTGACCTTGGTGACCAGCTCCTTGATGGCGCTTTGGTAGTGGGCGCCGGCGTATTCGGGCTTGATGTTGTCCAGGCCCAGCCAGCACTCCTCGTTGAGCGGGATGCGGACGGCGTTGGCCTTCCAGTCGGCGATGGCCGCGACGGAGGCGTCGTCGACGGGGCCGTCGAAGATCCCGTGGCCCTGTACGCACATGAACTCGGCGCCGGAGCGGTTCACGCCCAGGATCCGGCGGGTGGCGCCGGAGGCGTCGACGAGCTTGTTCCCGGAGACCTTCAGCTCCGGGGCCTTGCCCTCCCCGCCCGGATCCGTCGGATCGGTGGGGTCCGTAGGGTCGGTCGGGTCGGTGACATCGGTGTTGCAGGTCGTGCCGTTGAGCTTGAAGGCCGTGGGCGCGGTGTTGGCGCCCGACCGCGATCCGATGAACCCGGCGGAGACGCTTGCGCCGGAGGCAAGCGCACCGTTCCAGGACTCGTTGGCCGCGGTCACGGTCGCGTCGGACTGGGACCACTTGGCGGACCAGCCCTGCGTGACCTTCTGTCCGTCGGCGAAGGCGAAGGACAGGCTCCAGCCGTCCTTGGCCGCACCGTTGTTGGTGACCTTCACGGCGGCCTGGAAGCCGCTGTCCCACTGTCCGGTGACGGAGTACTCCACCGTGCAGGCGGGGGCGGCCGCGGACGCGGCGTCGGTCAGGGGGACGAGCGTGGCCGCCGAGACGGCGCACGCGAGCAGGGTTGCTCGTAACGCATGACGCGGGGGGTGGCGCATGAGCGACTCCTTGCAGCTCGGGCGCGACCGGCACATGGCCGGCGCGTCGACTGGTGGAACCGCTCCCACTGGTTGCTGGTGGACTGTAGAGAAGGAACTGCCGTCAAGCAACAGAGGAGTTCCGAATTGCCCTTGTCGAATTAATTCGACTCTTCAAGCCTCTTGACCCTCAATTCCCCCGTCCCCATCCTTGGGAGCGCTCCCACTGGTTCACAGGTTGTGACGCCACATCACAACCCCGCCCCTCGCTCTCCGACACGCAAGGAGGAATCAGGGCCATGCCACACAGACGGGCCCGGCGGCTGTGGACCGCTGTCGCGGCCACCCTGGCACTACCGCTCGCCACCCTGACCGCGCTGCCAACTCCCGCCGATGCGGCGGCAGTTGAGTGCAGCGTCGACTACAAGACCAACGACTGGGGCTCCGGCTTCACCGCCGATCTGACCATCACCAACCGCGGCAGCGCGGCGATCGACGGCTGGTCTCTGACCTACAGCTACAGCGGCAACCAGAAACTGGCCAACGGCTGGAATGCGGCCTGGTCGCAGTCCGGAAAGTCGATCACTGCGAAAAGCCTCGCGTACAACGCGAAGATCGCACCCGGTGCCGCCGCCACGACAGGCGCGCAATTCACCTACAGCGGCGCGAATTCAGCGCCCACCGATTTCGCCGTCAACGGCTCTACATGCGCGGGCGCCCATCAGCCGCCGATCACGGTACTCACCAGCCCGAAGGCCGGTGCGGTCTACTCGGCCGGCGACGCCGTCCCGCTCGCCGCCACCGCCGCGGCGGCCGACGGAGCCGGCATCGACAAGGTCGAGTTCTACGACGACACCACCCTGCTCGGCACGGACACCACCGCGCCGTACGCACTCAACGCGGACAGCCTGACGACCGGGACGCACTCCTTGTACGCGAAGGCCTACGACAGCCAGGGCGCATCCGGCGAGTCGACCCCCGTCGGCATCACGGTCGCGGCGGGCCCCGCCCTGGTCGCCACCCCTTCCCAACTCGGCATCCAGCAGGGCAAGTCCGGCACCTTCGACGTGAAGCTGTCCACACAGCCCGCGTCGAACGTCACCGTCTCCACGGCCCGCGCCAGCGGCAACACGGGCCTGTCCGTCTCCTCCGGCGCGAGCCTTACCTTCACCCCCTCGAACTGGAACACGGCGCAGAAGGTGACCATCGCGGCCGACGCCTCCGGCACGGGCGCGGCCACCTTCTCCGTGACGGCCCCGGGCCACACCAAAGCCGCGGTCACCGTCACCCAGCTCGCCGCGTCCAAGACGTACGACGCCCGCTTCCTCGACCTCTACGGGAAGATCACCAACCCGGCGAACGGCTACTTCTCGCCGGAGGGCGTGCCCTACCACTCCGTCGAGACGCTGATCGTCGAGGCGCCGGACCACGGCCACGAGACCACCTCGGAGGCCTACAGCTACCTCCTGTGGCTCCAGGCGATGTACGGCAAGGTCAGCGGCGACTGGTCGAAGTTCAACGGGGCGTGGGAAATCATGGAGAAGTACATGATCCCCACCCACGCGGACCAGCCGACGAACTCCTCCTACAACGCCTCCAAGCCCGCGACGTACGCGCCCGAGCACGACCTGCCCTCCCAGTATCCGGCCAAGCTCGACCCCTCGGTCTCCGTGGGCAGCGACCCCATCGCCGGGGAGCTCAAGAGCGCCTACGGCACGGATGACATCTACGGCATGCACTGGCTGCAGGACGTCGACAACGTCTACGGCTACGGCAACGAACCCGGCAAGTGCGAGGCGGGCCCGACTGCCACCGGCCCCTCCTACATCAACACCTTCCAGCGCGGCGCGCAGGAGTCGGTGTGGGAGACGGTGCCGCAGCCCACGTGCGACGCCTTCAAGTACGGCGGCAAGAACGGCTATCTGGACCTGTTCACCGGCGACTCCTCCTACGCCAAGCAGTGGAAGTTCACCAACGCCCCGGACGCCGACGCCCGTGCGGTGCAGGCCGCCTACTGGGCGAACGAGTGGGCCAAGCAGCAGGGCAAGGGCTCCGACGTCTCGGCGACCGTCGGCAAGGCCGCCAAGATGGGCGACTACCTGCGCTACTCGATGTACGACAAGTACTTCAAGAAGGTCGGCAACTGCACCGGGCCGACCAGCTGCCCGGCCGGCACCGGCAAGGACGCCTCGCACTACCTGATGTCCTGGTACTACGCCTGGGGCGGCGCCACCGACACCTCGGCGGGCTGGTCCTGGCGCATCGGCTCCAGCCACACGCACGGCGGATACCAGAACCCGCTCGCCGCCTACGCACTCTCCTCGGCGGCCGACCTGAAGCCCAAGTCGGCCACGGGACAGGCGGACTGGGCCAAATCGCTCGACCGGCAGCTGGAGTTCTACCGCTGGCTGCAGTCGGACGAGGGCGCCATCGCCGGCGGCGCGACCAACAGCTGGGGCGGCAGCTACGGCACCCCGCCGTCCGGCACGCCGACGTTCTACGGCATGCACTACGAGGAGGCGCCGGTCTACCACGACCCGCCGTCCAACCAGTGGTTCGGCTTCCAGGCGTGGTCGATGGAGCGCGTGGCCGAGTACTACCAGCAGACGGGCGACGCCGACGCCAAGACGGTCCTGGACAAGTGGGTCGACTGGGCGCTGTCCAAGACGACCGTCAACCCCGACGGCACGTTCCGCATCCCCTCGACGCTCCAGTGGTCGGGCAAGCCCGACACCTGGAACGCCTCGAACCCCGGAGCCAACACGGGCCTGCACGTCACGGTCGCCGACTACACCAACGACGTCGGTGTGGCCGCGGCCTACGCCAAGACCCTGACGTACTACGCCGACAAGTCCGGTGACACACAGGCCAAGACGGTGGCCAAAGCGCTGCTCGACGGCATGTGGGAGCACCACCAGGACGCGCTGGGCATCGCCGTGCCCGAGACCCGGGCCGACTACAGCCGCTTCGACGACCCGGTCTACGTGCCGAGCGGCTGGACGGGCACCATGCCCAACGGAGACAAGATCGACTCCGCGGCCACCTTCTCCTCGCTGCGCTCCTTCTACCAGGACGACCCCAACTGGTCGAAGATCGAGGCCTACTTGGCGGGCGGCGCGGCGCCGACGTTCACCTACCACCGGTTCTGGGCCCAGGCGGACATCGCGCTCGCCATGGGTTCGTACGCGGAGCTGCTCGAATAGCGCCCCGCTGACGGCAGCTCCGCGCACACCGGGCCGGGCGGGCCCCCTCCCCGGGGTCCGCCCGGCCCTCAGCGATCAGATCCGCACCGACCGCTGTGCCGGCGCGGTTGCGGACGCCCCTCTCCGCCCTACCGGCCATCCGGCTCACTCCGGCTCATGGGGTCGGATCACCGGATGCCGATGGAGCGTTCGTGATGCGCAATGCTGTGGCCATGAGCGATGAATCCGAGGAGCTGGCGAAAGCTCTCATCGAGTTCCGGGAGGCCGAGGGGATCTCCGAACGGGAGCTTGCGCACCGCACGCGGTTGAGTCGTGCGACCATCAGGCTTCACGAGAGTGATCGCGGAGCCCTGCCCCTTCCCTTCGCGGCCCGCCGTTTCGAGGAAGTTCTCGGCTGGGCGCCGGGCAGCATCGCGACCCGGTCGCGCGAGACGACGGATCTCGAACTTCCGCCGGACTCCGGCGCTGTCGCCGAGTAGGCCGAGCAGCCAGGACCGGCGGCGGCGCGTCGTGCGGCGCGTCGTGCGGCGCGACGTCCGGCGCGACGTCCGGCGCGCCGAGGACGACCAGTCCCCTCGCGGGGCTCGGCCAGGATTTCCCGCCGCCGAGAGAGACGATCACAGGGAGCTGGACCGCCCGGCGATCCCACCGAACACGGCGGGCCGAGGTGGATCACCATGGGGCGGAGTACGGCATCGAGCCGGGTCAGCTTCGCCTCGTGCAGGTCGGCACTACGGAGCCCCTATACCGATCGGTGTACGGTGGAAGATGTAAACCGATCGGTATACCCGTGGGAGGTTCAAGCAATGAGTACGCCCCAGTTCATGCGTGCGGTGCGAATCACGGGGCACGGAGGGACGGAGGTTCTTGAACTGACGGATGTCCCCGTCCCCGCCCCTCAAGCCGGCGAGGTGCTCGTCCAGGTCGCCGCGGTGGCACTGAACAACACCGACCTGTGGACCCGGGAGGGCGCCTACGGTCTGCCGGGAGACCCGAAGGCGACATCGGGCTGGCGCGGCCCGATCGACTTCCCCCGCATCCAGGGCGCCGACGTGGCCGGCCAGGTCGTGGCCGTCGGGGCCGGAGTGGAGGGAAGGCTGGTCGGACGCCGCGTGGTTGTCGACCCCGCGATCTACGACAGCGAAGGGCCGGACGCCAACCCGGTGGGCCGGATGGGCAGCGAACGTGACGGCGGGTATGCCCAGTACGTGACAGCGTCGGCCGAGCGCGTCCACGACGTCACGGAATCACCTCTCACCGACGACCAGCTCGCGACGCTGCCGACCGCCTACGGCACGGCGCTGGGCATGATCGAACGAGGCCGGCTCGGGAGGGGCGAGACCGCCCTGGTCTCGGGAGCCTCCGGCGGCGTCGGTATCGCGCTGGTGCACATCGCCCGTGCGCGCGGCGCCCGGGTGGTCGCCATCAGCAGCGGAGCCAAGATCGATGCGGTGCGCGCGGCAGGCGCGCACGAGGTCATCGACCGCGCGGGGGACATCGCCGGGCAGCTCCGCGCCGCCGCCCCGGAGGGCATCGACGTCGCCCTCGACGTCGTGGCCGGCGAGCTGGTCGGCGAGGGGCTGCCGCTGCTGCGCGAAGGCGGCCGGTGGGTGATCGCCGGCGCACTCGGCGGATACGACGTGACCTTCGATGTGCGTCGCCTCTACCTGCACAACGCCCAGGTCATCGGGTCCGCGATGCACACGCCCGCCCACTTCGGTCTCCTCATGGACCTGGCGCGTCGGGGCGAGGTGCAACCGGTCATCGCCGCGACCTTCCCCCTGGAACAGGCCGCTCAGGCGCAGGAAGAACTCGCCCGCAGGGGGCACGTGGGCAAGATCGTCATGCACCCCTGAGTCTCCGTCCGGCGGGTCACGGGAGCAGCTACCAGCGGAAACTGGCCAGACTCAAGCCCCACCGACGTCCTAGCGTTCCCACAGCGTGGCGAAGTCCGGGCGCTTGAGAAGCAGTTCGCTCTCGGCAAGTGGGTCGGCCCGGTGCGGCGTCGCGTATGCCCGTCCGCGGCATTGCCGTCCAGTACAAGAGGAACAATGAGCAGCATGAGCATGGTGAAAGACGTCGATGCCCGCGGCATGCAGCACTGTGAGACGACGGCCCTGGGCGTGCTGCTGCGCCGTGAGGGACTCGACGTGTCCGAGCCCCTGCTGTTCGGCCTCGGCTCCGGGCTGTCCTTCATCTACTGGGACACCAAAGCGATGGGCTTTCCCTTCCTGGGAGGCCGGGTCAAGCCGTTCGAGCTGACCCGGAATCTGGCCAACGTACTGGGGCTCGAGCTGGTGGTCGCGGAGACCACCTCGCCGCGCAAGGCATGGCAGAACGTAACGGCCCCCCTCGACGCCGGCCGGCCGGTCGGCCTTCAGCTCGACAGCTACCACCTGGATTACTTCACCACCAAGGTGCACTTCGGCGGACACGTCGTCGCCATGTACGGCTACGACGACCAGAGCGCCTACCTGGTGGACACCGCCCCGCAGGGCGGGGCCGTGACGACCAGCCTCGAAGCCCTGGCCCGCGCCAGGGCCGAGCGCGGCCCCATGACCGCCAGACACCGCTCCTTCACCATCACGGCGCCCGGCAGCCTGCCGCCGCTCCAGGACCGGATCGTCCCCGCGATCAAGACCTGCGCCGACGCCTTCCTCCACCCGCCCATCGCCAACCTGGGCTACCGGGGCATCGAGAAGGCCGCCCAGCTCGTCCCGAGGTGGCTCCAGCGCAGCGACAATCCGCGGGAGGACCTGCCGCGGGCGGCCGTCCTCATGGAGAGGGCCGGCACCGGCGGCGCCCTGTTCCGCAACCTCTACCGCGACTTCCTCGCCGAGTGCGCCCAGTTGATCGACAGCAAGCACCTGCGCACCGGCCACAGCCTGTACGGCGAGGCCGCCGGCCTCTGGTCGCAGGTGGCCGCACTCGTCGCAACGGCAGGCGACTCCGGAGAGACGACGCACCTCGTGCAGGCCGGTTCACTCCTGCACGAACTCTCCCGCATTGAAGGCGAGGCCATGCAGGCGCTCAGCATGCTCTAGACGCTGCAACGCACCCCCACCACGGACGTGTTGGCCGAACTCGCGCAGCATCCGCATCCGCGTCGACGGGCTGCAGCTGTGCTCGGCGAGGGCTCGGCCCTGCGGCATACGCGGCACGGGAGCGGTGAGGCGTCGCCCTGTCGCGGCGCGGGTGCGGTGCCTTCGGGTGCCGGCCGGTCTCCTGTACGGCACCCGTTCCTCCGGCCAGTTCGCAACCAGCCACCCAGTTGGCCAGACAGTCCAGCGCCGCAGACGGCAGGATATCGGTCATGTGAACGAGGCGCCGCTGCCCGTGAGTTGAAGGCGCGCGGCAGAGCAGGGCACGCTGTGGCGCAGTGTTCGGGAGGGGCTTGGTGGGGGCACGGAACAGGGTCTGGTTACGGGGTGTCCTGGGCCTCGTGGTCCTTGCCGGCGCGTCAATGGTTCCGCCGGCGAACGCGGCCCCGGGGTCAGACTCCTACGGCTATGATCCCGACGCGCAGACCGTCCGCGGTAGTTCCAGCTTGCTCAGCGCCCCCGAGCTAGCCACAGGGACGCCGTATCGCAGCACGCTCTCGGGCAGCGAACCGGTCTACTTCCGCGTCGCGCTCGATGCGAAGTCACACACGTACGTGTCGGTGGTGGGCATCCCCGGTCCGGGGACCGAGCGCACGCCGACAAACTCGCTGCAGGTCACGCTCGTCGACGCTGACGGCAACCGCTGCGACCGTCAGGGCGCGGGGTTCGCGATTGGATCCGCGCAGCCGCTCGCCGCCTCCGCGAGCCGCATGATCGCGCCGACCAAGGGCGCGGCGGAGGCCAAGTGTCAGCGGGCCGGCCCGTATTTCGTGGCCGTCTCCCGCTACCGTCAGCGCGCCGGAGCTGCCCCGTGGGGGCTTGATCTGCGTGTCGACGCCGAGCCTCCGCTGAAGAAGTCGCGAGGCGACGGCCCCGCTGCGCGCAGCCCCCGTCCCTCCGCGCCGGACGGCAGCCCGACCCCAGTGGAGGGCGGGGCAGGATTCGCGGTCGCGGCACGGGTGCGCGAGGGCGCGGTGACCGGTGAGATCACCCCTGGGCAGTCCCGGTTCTACCGGGTTCCGGTCGACTGGGGGCAGCGGCTGACGGCTGACGCAGAGCTCGCCGGGCAGAAGAAGGGGCCGTACGTGGCGAACGGATTGTCGGTCACGGTGTACAACCCGGCACGGATGAAGGTGGAAGGCACCTCGACGAGCTACCACGGCCAGCCGGCCACCGCCGGCCTGGACGCGCTGCCGCCCGTGGCGTACGAGAACAGGAGCGACCGAGAACGCAAAACGGCAGCGATGCGGTTTCCCGGCTGGTACTTCGTGCAGGTGACCGCCTCCCCTGAACTCGCCCCCACGTGGGGCAGGAAGCCGCTGCGACTGACGGTGCACCTGGACATCGAGGGCTCGGCCCGCAAACGACCCGTTTACGCCGGCGACCCGGGCGTCTTCGAGGTCCCGGGCGGGCAGCCTCCTGCGCCGACGACTGGACGCCCCGCGGCAACCGAGACTGCCGACGGGGGCGGGAGGATGATGCTGGCGACCGGCTCGTTCACCGCTGGTGCGCTGCTCCTGGCCGTCTCTGCCGGCCGCGTGCTGCGCGCGCGGCGCCGGACGGCGTAGCGTTCAGGCCAGCCAGGCCCAGATGCCCAAACCGATCAGGAGCAGGCCGAGCACGGTGAGTATGCCCGTCCCGGATGGCACGCCGGCGGGGCGGAGCGCTTCGCTCGCGTCGGATGCGAGGGGCGGGGGCAGCGGCCGTGGCGGTGGAGTGACTGCGGCAGTCGGCGGGTGTGGCGGGGCGGTCACGGACTCAGGCCGCGAGGCGATCGGCACGGGTGCGCGTCGGCGTAGGTGCATGGTGTGGGAGGTCGGCTGCGGCGTCGCGGCGGAGGGCGGCGCCGGCTCGGTAATGATCGGGCCGGTGGGGCCGAAGCCGTTGGGCAGGGGCGGGAGTTGGTCGAATACCTCGATCGCGCTGTCGCTGTCCGGCTCAGGCAGCCGCGGTGCGATCGCGGCGAGGGCCTTGCGGGCCCGGGTCGCGCTGGCGAGGCGCAGCCGCGGATCTGGGTGCAGCAGCCGGGCAAGCACCTGCCACCACGGATCAGGAACCTGCTCGGGGGCGGCAGGTGGCGTGCCGCCGTCTTCGAAGGCCTCCGCGAGGGCGGGGGCATCCAGGTGTTCTCCCAGGAGCAGCTGGAGGGCGACCACACCCACGGCGAAGAGGTCGAACCGCGGGTCCGGCTCGGCACCGTCGTAGCTTTCGGGGGCAATATAGCCCGGGGTGCCGATGACCTGGTGGGCCTGGGTGATGCGGATGTCGCCGACCTGGTGCGCGAGACCGAAGTCGCCGATGCGCACCCGCGGTTCCTTCCACCCGGTGGCCTCCAGCAGGAGGTTGCCCGGTTTGATGTCCCGGTGCACGATCCGCTGCGCGTGGACGGCTTCGAGTCCGGCGAGCACCTGGTCGACGAGCGTGAGTACATAGCGGGGCGGCAGCGGCCCATAGTCACCGACCAGACTCGCCAGCGTGCCGCCATCCACGAGGTCCATGACGATCAAAACCCTGTCGTCGGCTGCGGCCCAGCCGGACGGCGTCACGACGTGGGGGTGCTCGATGCGCCGGGCGCCCTCGCGGACGAACCGGAGCAGATTGTGGGCCCGGGACTGCTGCAGCATCTTGGCCGCGACGTACCGCTGTTCACGGATGTCCCAGGCGCGATAGACGAGCCCGAAGGCGCCCCGTCCGAGTTCATCGACCAGCACATACCGCCCCGCGAACAGTGGGCTCCCAGTCATCCTCTCCCCCAACTCCCCTACGGCCGTTGCTCGGTCATACGCGGCGCACCACCCGGGATGCAACCCGCCTGAATCCTGTACCCGACCCCCACCCAACCACTTGAGTTTGCTGACGTAAATACATACGCTTCCAGTGCGCCTCACGGAGTCGGCCAACCACCCTTGAATTGACAGGATCTGGAGTCACGCATGCTCAGACGACACAGTGACATTCCCGTTCGCAATCCATCTCGCGGTACGGATGATGCCCAGCAATCCGCCCGTGAGGGACAGTGGCCCGCCCGTACGCGCAGGCTCACCCGCCGCGCAGGTCTCATCCGATTAGAGGGCCCCTTCGACGACGCCGACCTGCAACGCGTACGCGCCTCAGCACCGGCACGGCAGGTGACCCGTGACGGAGAAGTGATCCTGATCTGGCCGCCGGGGACCGCGAAGGTCACGCTTCACCTCACCGGTGTGATCACCGCGACCGGATACTTCGAGGGCGACGAGATCGCGGCACTCCAGGAGTTCCTTGCGGGCCGCACCGTCACGCACACAGGAGATCAACTCACCGTCTGGCCCACCGGAGTCCGCTCGGAGGATTCATGATTCGGTGCCTGCCGGGCCGCGGTGCCACGTGTCGCCCGGGAGGCGGGCCAGCGGGTGCCAGCCGGTCTCCCCACCCCGTACGGGCTGGGGTTCTCCCTACCCCGTACAGGCCCGCTGACCGCACCGGGCACAGACCAGCTGACCGGATGGTTCCGCTCCTCTTGATCGCGGAGGCTGAGCACGTCGCACCTGCCCCTTGATCGGAGAACCCGTGTTCAGCTCGAATTCCTCGCGCCGCACAGCGGCCCGTACCGCCGCGGTGGCCCTGGCCGCAGCGGCCTGCGCCGCCATGATGGCCCCCAGTGCCGAAGCCATCGTCAACGGGAAGGATTCCACGCAGCGTTACCCCGCCATGGTGTCGATCCCGGTGACCGGCGCGGACGACCCCACGTTCAAGGGGGTCTGCGGAGGTTCGCTGATCGATGCGCAGTGGGTGCTCACCGCTGCCCACTGCGTGGATCCGGCACTGGTCACCCTGGACGGCACCGTCCGGATCGGCAGTGAACACAGGACGTCCGGGGGCACGGTCCGGTCCATCGCGAAAACGGTGTCCCATCCTGGCTACCGCAACGGCGAGAACGCCGGCCCCAACCGCAACGACCTCGCTCTGATCCGCCTGAACCGCCCGGTCGCCGAGAAACCCATCCCCCTCGCCGGCAAGCCGGGGCGGCCCGGCACCCCCACCCGGATCCTGGGCTTCGGCACCACCGACGACACACCCGACCCCACCGGCTGGGTCTTCCCCGACCGCCTCCAGGAACTCGACACCCGCAGAGGCGCGCCTTCCCAGTGCGCACCCGGCTACGCCGACAGCACCCGCCTGTGCACCATCAGCCAGGTACCCCACGCCATGGCCTGCAACGGCGACTCGGGCGGCCCCCAAGTGCAGAAGAGCCCCAACGGGCGCTGGGAACTCATCGGCGTCACCTCGGGCCCCGGCGCCCCCGGCGTGCGCTGCAGTCAGGGCCCGGGGCTCTACACCAGCGCACCCGCCTACGCGAACTGGATCCACAAAACGACAAACCACCACCACTGAACCCGGACATTCCCGCGAACATCGGCGCCTACGCCATCAGAACCGGGGCCATCCCCGCGGGTGCGGGGATGGCCCCTGCTCAACGCCCGCCCTGGGACGACACCGTCAGACGCCTGCCAGCGGGGTCAGGGTGAAACCGCGGTATCCGTCCAGGGCGGCGGCGTCGCACTGTTTCCGGTAGCGGTCCAGGCCGCCTGTGTAAGCCAGGAACACCCGGGGCTTGCCCGGTACGTTCGCCCCTGTGTACCAGGAGGCGACGGCTGGGTAGAGCGTCAGATCGGCGAGGTCTGCGACGTGCGCGCACCACTCCTGCTCGGCGTCAGCGGTGGCGTCGATCTCGGTCAGGCCGCCCTCCCGCAGGTGCGCGATGCAGTCCGTGATCCACTCCACATGCTGCTCGATGGCCACCACCGCGTTGCTGAGCACGGACGGACTCAGCGGGCCGATCACGGTGAAGAGGTTGGGGAAGCCGGCCGACAGGAGACCCAAATGGTTGCGCGGGCCGTCGGCCCACTTGTCCTGGAGTGTCGTGCCGCCCTTGCCGACGATGTCGATGGCCACCTGTGATCCGGTCATGGCATCGAAGCCGGTGGCGAAGACGATCACGTCGACGGTGTGGTCCCGCTGCGCGGTTCTGATGCCGCTCGGTGTGATCTGCACGATCGGGGTCTTGGCGAGGTCCACGAGGCTGACATGCGGCTTGTTGTACGTGGCGTAGTAGCCGGTGTCCAGGCAGGGGCGTTTGGTGCCGTAGGGCAGGCCGCGCGGTGACAGCGTCTCGGCCGTTTCGGGGTCGGTGACGATCGAGCGGATCTTGGAGCGGACGAACTCGGCGACGGTCTCGTTGGCGTCCGCGTCGACGAGGATGTCGTTGTACGTCCGCAGCAGTCCGCTGAGCAGGCCGGACTCCCAGGCCTCCGCGTAGGTGGCGGTGCGCTCGGCGTCGTCGGCCTCCAGAGCGGACCGGGTGGGCGGGGCGAAGACGGTGCCGCCCCTGGACTGCCGCTGGGCGGTGCGGAACTGCGGGTAGCGTGCCTTCAGTTCGGCGTTCTCCTGGGCGGACAGCGGACGGTTGTGGGCGGGGAGCGCGTAGACCGGGGTGCGCTGGAAGACGGTGAGGGCGGCGGCCTGCTCGGCGAGGAGCGGGATGGCCTGGACGCCGGAGCAGCCGGTGCCGATCACCGCGATGCGCCGGCCGGTGAGGTCGACGCCCTCGTGGGGCCAGTCGGCGGTGTGCAGGGCCCGGCCCTCGAAGGCGGCGGCGCCGGGGATGTCCGGCTCCTTGACGGCCGACATGCAGCCGGTTGCCAGGATGACGAACCGGGTGGTGAGCTTCTCCCCCGTGTCGGTGGTGACCTGCCAGAGGTGGTCGTCCTCGTCGTACACCGCACGCGTCACGCGGGTGCGCAGCGTGATGTGCTCCCGCAGTCCGAAGCGATCCGCGACGTGGTGGAGGTAGCGCAGGAGTTCTGGCTGCGTGGCGTACCGCTCGCTCCACTCCCACTCCTGGTCCAGCTCGGGCGAGAAGGAGTAGGAGTAGGACGTGCTCTCGATGTCGCAGCGCGCGCCGGGATAACGGTTGCGGTGCCACGTACCGCCGATGTCGTCGCACGCCTCCAGGACGCGGACCGTCAGGCCCAGTTCGCGCAGGCGGTAGAGCTGGTACAGGCCCGAGAAGCCCGCCCCCACCACGACGGCGTCGAGCTGCGGGACAGTGGGCGATGACGAGGACGGGGGGACGCTGGGCATGCCGTTCTCCTGACGGATCGCTGGGGGCGGGGCCGACGCACGCGGCTGCGGAGGTGCGTCAACTCGCGGTCGGGCGTGGGGCGGTGTGCCGGGGGCGGGCGGCGAGGGCCGTGAGGGGGATCACGGCGAGCGCGAGCACGCCGCCGCAGGCGGCCAGCAGCGGGTAGCCGCCGCCTGCCACGACAAGGCCGGAGACCATGCCGCCGGTGGCTCCGGCGAGAGACATTCCCACGTCGACGAGACCCTGCGTGGAGGCGCGTGCCTCGGCGGGCGCGGCCTCGGTGACCATCGCGGTGCCGCTGACCAGCGCCATGTTCCATCCGATGCCGAGCAGCACGAGGGCGGTGCCCAGCAGGGCGGTTCCGACGGCTCCGGTGGGCGGCGCGAGGGCGGCCAGGAGTCCCGCGATGAGCAGTACGCCTCCGGAGGACGCGGCCACCGGCAGGCTTCCGATCCGGTCCACCACCAGACCGGTCAGGGGCGAGGGCAGGAACATGGCGCCCACGTGCAGGCCGATCACCATCCCGGCCGTCTGTGTGCTGTGTCCGTGGTGGGTGAGGTGCACCGGGGTCATCGTCATGATGGCGATCATCACGAGCTGCCCGCTGATCATCACGGCTGCTCCGGTGACGACCCCGGTCCCGATGCGGCCCACGCGCTGCCCGCCCACCTGCGGCCCAACGGCATCCTGCTGGTGTCTGCGGGCGAGCAGGAGCGGATCGGGGCGCAGCCAGCGGGCGACGACGAGGGCGGCGGCCGTGTAGGCGACCGCGGCCAGCAGGAAGGGGCCGGTGAGGCGGGGCAGGCCGAGAGAGTGGGCCAGGGTTTGGGTGGGGCCGACCAGGGCGGGCCCGGCCACCGCGCCGAGCGTGGTGGCCAGGAGCACGGTGCCGGTGGCGCGGCCGCGCTTCTCGGGCGGTGCGAGGTCGGTTCCGGCGTACCGGGCGAGCAGGCCGGTGACCGTGCCGGCGCCGTAAACGAAGAGGGCGAGCAGGAGCAGCGGTACGGTGCGGGCCCAGGCGGCGGCGATCACGCCGATGCTGCCCAGGGCGGCGGCCGCGTGCCCCAGGGCGAGCCCGGGGCGGCGTCCCCACCGCTCGGAGATCCGGCCGATGAGCAGGGCGCCGAGGGCTCCTCCCGCGGTGAACAGGGCCACGGGCAGTCCGGCGAGGCCGGTGGAGCCCAGGAGGTCCTGTGCCAGCAGCGCGCCGACGGTGATGCCCGCCGCCATTCCGGCGCCGCCCAGGGCCTGCGAGGCGACGAGCACGGTCAGGATGCGGCGTTGCACCTCGGGTGCGGCGAACGGCGGGGTGCGGGCCGCCGAGGTCATGCGGTGGTTCCGTCGGAGGGTTCCAGGGCGGAGATCTCGGCCAGGCTCATGCCCAACTCCTGGTACAGGAAGCGGACGATGGTCCAGTGCGGGAGCGCGTCCTGGTCGAAGGGGCCGAACGCGGCGGTGTAGAGCGGAATCCAGCGCAGGGCTTCTTCCGCCGCGACCTGGCGTCCCTCGTCGGCCCGGTCGCCGCCGCCCTGGTAGTCGGTGTAGGCGATGCTGCGGTGGTGGATGAAGTGCCCGCCGGGCAGGCGCTGTTCGCACAGTTCCCGGTACTCGCGGGTCTGCAGGATAAGGAAGTGCCAGATCTCGTCGATCTCCTGCTCCACCGGCAGGAACAGTCCGCCGAGCCGCTCGGGATGGCTGGAGACCAGGTACAGGCAGCGCAGACACTCGCGCACCTGGTGCTCGACATGGGTGCGGTGATGCTCCGTCTTCGCGGTGAAGTAGTCGACGGCCTCCCCGTGCAGCGCGCTGCCCAGGAGGTCTTCGGCGGTGGGGGCCGGAATTGCTGATGTGGTCACGGGGCGGAGTCCTGTTCGGGCGTGGGGCGACGGTGGTCAGCGAAGGAGGGCCGAAGAAGAGCCCGCCGGCCTGGAGGTGGGCGTACGCGGCGCGGTGTGCGCGGCGCGGTGTGCGCGGCGCCGGTCAGGAGGGACGCGCCAGCCAGACGTACTTGCCGGAGCGGCCGATCGGCAGGTCAGTGCGGTGTTCCAGGGTGCAGGGGCGGCCGGTGAGTTCCCCGACGGCCTCTTCGAGATGTTCGGTGTGCGCCGTATCGAGCGGGGTGCCGTCGAAGGTCGAGTAGCGCAGGGTGGCGTCGTCGGCGCCGTCGTCTGGTGCGGACAGGCGCAGTTGGGCGAGGAAGACGCGATCGGACGCCTCGTGGACGCGGGCGTCGAGGTCGGCCTGGGCGACGGGTCCGCCCGGTGCATCGAGCAGTTCCTTCTCCCGGCCGCAGAAGGCGGTGATGCGCCCGGGGTCGGCGGAGCCGTCGGAGGTGCGCACGCAGTCGCCGGAGCGGTAGCGCACGAGCGGCATGAAGGGGTTGCGCAGGCTGGTGACGATGAGGCAGTGGATGCCGCTGCCGGGGGCGACGGGGATGAGCTCGACGCTCATGTCCTCCAGGTGCGGCCGGTAGCGGCCGGTCTGGGGGGCGCTGGAGTAGAGATAGCCCAGTTCGGTGCTGCCGAAGAGGTCCACGACGGGGCAGTCGAAGTGCCGGTGCAGCAGGGCGCGTACGTTCAGCGGGGTGTACTCGTAGGCGTGGACGATGCTGCCCGGTTGCGGGAACTCGTCCCACAGCCCCCAGGCTTCCACCTTCTGTACGAGGTGGGCGAGGTGGTAGCCCGAGCAGTCCAGGTGATAGGTGCCGGTGGGGTGGGCGTCGCTGATCGCGCGGATTTCGGCGAGCATGCGGCGGACCTCCGCGCGGTCCCAGTCGGCCGGATCGAGGGTGTTGTTGAGGTAGAGCGTGCGGTCGTCGAGCCAGCGCTCTCCCGGGGTGGCGCCCGGCTTCTTGGCGTTGACGCGGGCGACGTGCTCGGTGGCGAGCACGGTGGTCAGGGAGATGCGCTTGGCGCCTGCCTCCCAGGTGGCGCGCAGGTCGGGGTGTTCGCTCCACAGCCGGTAGTAGGAGCGGAGCAGGAAGTACGGCGGTCTGATCAGCTGCATCCTGGCGTGGTTGGTGCCGGTCGACAGGACGTACTCCGCCTCGCCCGACTCCAGCGCCGCGGCGAGGCCGGGCGTCATCCAGTTGTCGGGGAAGCCACGGGCGATCTCGGTCTTCTCCAGGATCGGGAAGTCTCCCCGGGCGACGGACTCGCGATAGACCGGGATGTCCCGGACCCGGTCGACGACGTGCGGGCTCGGCAGCGGGCTCATGTGTTCTCCGAGGGGGTGGCGGGCCGGGGCCGCCGCCGAGAAGGGGCGGCGGCCCCGGCGTGAGCAAGGCGTGGGTCAGGAGATACAGCCGCTCTTGCCGGCGACGCTGATGCAGCCGTCCTTCGGGGTGGCGCTGATGCAGCCGTCCTTGGCGCCCTGCGCCGAGTTGGCGGCCACCCATTTCGACCAGTTGGTGTCCTGGGTCATCTGCTTGATGAGCTTGTCCATGACGGACCTCCTCGAGTGCCGGGATATGCGGAACGGGCAACGAAATGGATCTTCATCGACCGCAGATCGAAGGTAAAGATCAAGTCAATCAACTGTCAAGGGATAGTCAAGTCGGGTGGCTCGAAATGGCTACTCGTACCGCTCGGCCCACCATGGGCAGGGCGAAGCATCCCGTCGCGAACGAACTCCCGTCGGGCCCGTCACCTGCAATTTCGCACTCCGTAGTGCGGCGCTCCTGAGATCAGTCACGTCCCCCATCGGGTGGTTCTGCCAGATGGACGTGGCCTGACTCCACGGCTCCTGCCGCCGGATCGGCACCCACACTCCCGCCCGGCCCGGAGGTCAGGCGGACGGGCTCGGTCCCGGCGTCGTTGTGCCGGACCGACCAACTCTCCAGCGTGGACCGGCAGGCGTGGTCGAGGTGGTGCAAACCCGTGAGGTCCAGCTCGATCGGACGGTCCTTCGGCAGCGCCTCCAGCGTCTCGAGAATGCGCGGCAACCGCAGGAAGGTGGCGTACCCCGTCAGCGCCACCACCAGCCGCCCGCCGGTCAGTTCGCGTACGTCGACCTGGACGTGCGAGGTGTCCCACGCCGACTTGCCCATCGCCATCGCCAGGCCCAGCAGGACACCTTCGAACAGGTTGGCCACCACGATCGCCACGGCGGTGACGCTCAGGATCACCGCTTCGCCGCGGTCCAGGCGCACGAGCCGGCGGATCTCTTCGACCGGAATGAGCTTGCAGCCCGCGTGCACGAGGACGCCCGCCAGGGCCGCGAGGGGGATGACGCCGAGCGCCACGGGCAGCAGCGCCGTGAACAACAGCAGCCAGGCACCGTGCAAGATGCGCGAGAGTGCCGTGCGTGCGCCCGCCTGCACGTTGGCGGAACTGCGTACGATCACCGCCGTCATGGGCAGTGCGCCGAGCAGCCCGCACACACTGTTGCCGACGCCCTGGGCCACCAACTCCTTGTCGTAGTGGGTACGGGGTCCGTCGTGCATCCGGTCCACGGCCGCCGCGCTGAAGAGGGACTCGGCGGAGGCAATGAGGGTGAAGGCGATGACGGTCCCGATGACGGCCACCGCACCCAGCGCGGCCACATCGTCCAGGCCTGGAGCCTGAAGGGTGCCCAACAGCCCCCGCACCGTCACGTTCGCCACGTCCAGCCGGAACGCGGCGACCGTGCCGGTGGCGAGCGCGACGGCCGCCAGCGGCGCGGGCACCGGCCGCGCCCGCGCGGGCAGCCTGGGCCACAGCACGAGCACGGCGACGGTGCCCAGGCCCACGGCGGCTGAGGCCAGGGCACCGCTGTCCCGCAGCGCGTCAACGACCAGGCGGGGCGCGTTGAGAACCTTGTCGAGGCCGGAGCGAGGCTGCTGCAGACCGGCCATCGTGTACAGCTGCCCGAAGATCAGAACGAGCCCGATGCCGGCCAGCATGCCCTGGACGACGGAGACGGAGATCGCGCGGAACCAGCGTCCGCAGCGCAACAGGCCGAGCGCGATCTGGAGCACGCCCGTGAGGAGCACGATCACGCCGAGCATCCCGAGGCCGAACGCCTGCACCGCCTCGAAGACGAGCACGGTCAGTCCGGCCGCAGGGCCGCTGACCTGGAGGGCACTGCCGGGCAAGAAACCCACGACCAGCCCGCCGACGATGCCCGTGACCAGGCCGAGTTCGGCCGGAACACCGGACGCCACGGCCACCCCGACGCACAGCGGCAGCGCCACAAGGAAGACGACGAGCGAGGCGAGCACGTCCAGGCGCAGGACACCCGGCCTGCGTAACTCACCGAAGGTGTCACGCAGGTAGGAGCGAGTCGAAGCCATGAGTGGGGGTTCCTTTGTCGGCGTGAAGGAACGGGCCAGTACGGGGGGCCGCTGCTACGTAGGGAGCACCTCCGGGGCACGGCGCGGCATGGCCGGGCAGCCCTGCCCGGCCGAGGACAAGGCGCGGCTTGCAGCGGTACGGAACTGGGGCGCTCAGGCAGGTCCGGTACGCCCGGACGACATGCGCGGACCGGGCTGCAGGACTGTGCGGCATGGGCCGGAAGCCGGTGAGGATCTCGGTGCGCCGCCCGAAGCGCCGTGGGTCTGGAGCCGGTTGGCCGGTGCCAGGGTGCTCGCAGGCGCGGTGGCGATCCTGCGGTCTTCCGTCGTGCGCGGCGACAAGGCCAAGTACGGCCCCGGTCGTGTCCGCCGTCGCGTGGGGGCGAGCGGTGACTTCATGATGGCCTGCCTCCTGCGCCGGAGCAGCGTCGGGCGCCGGCACGGTGTGGTCGGGTCAGGTCGGGTCGGAGAGGAGCAGCACTGCGGAAAGACGGATCAAGCGAACTCCGGTACGCGGCACGTCCTCGGCGGCGCCCATTTTGCCATCACATTACTCAGAAGCGAAAGATTGCATTCCGGCCAAGGCGTGGGCAATAACATTCGCTGACCTGCGATTTGGTGAACACACAACAGGCAGAGCGAGGGGCTCATAACCACTCTCGACAACGGCTGGCGATGGTTTGCAGACCGGACGGCAGAGATCAAGAAGCCTGCCGGTTGCGTCTGGAGCACGGTGGGCGGGGGCTCAGTTGCCCATTGCCGCATGGCCCAGGGCGTCAGCCAGCCACAGACGGCGCGGGGCCAGCAGGCCGTCTGACTGGGGTGGCGACTGCCCCCTTCCTGGGACGGAAGTCGGTTCCCATTCCGCGGCAGTAGCAGCCCGGATAGATACGCGCGAAGCCCCCGCCGCGCGGGCGGATTGTGGACGCTCACGCGATTGGCTCTGCCAGCAGTTCCGTCAGACCTGGCCATGACGTCGGCGATGGCAGCGACGAGGTCGGACTTCTGGACCCCACTTCTCGCCCCTCGGGCGGAGGCGGATCGTTCGTGAAGTGGATCCGGGCTCGTGAGTTGCCCAGCCACAGTGGACGCATGACAACCCACACGGTGCACCTCGACACGACAGCGACACAGCGGCCCGTTCCCCGGTGGGCTGTTGCCGCAGCCCATGCCATGCCTCTGGTCGCACTGCCGGTGTGCCTGTGGCGCCTGCCCATCGCCTTCGGCTACGGCATGGGCGGGGAGATCTTGTCTCCGTCACCGTGGAACATTCCCTACGTCGTCGGACTCAGCGTTCTGTCCGAGATGGTCGCCCTGGTCAGCTTCGGTTTGGTTCGCTCGTGGGGCGAAGTTGTGCCGACCTGGGTCCCCAAGCTGGGGGGCAGACGTGTGCCGCCCTTCGCGGTGATCCTCCCCGCGACGGCAGGCGGCCTCTTCTTCTCCGCCCTGCTGGTCCACTGGGTGTTCGGGGCCTTTCGCCTTGGCGGCGCTGACGGCTTCCCGTACGCCGCGGGCTGGGACGTGCTGGCGATGACGGTCAGCGGATTGTTCACCTTGTGGGGCCCGCTGTTGCTGGCCTTGACGGTCGCGTATCACCGTCGCCGCCGCTCTCACTGAGCTGGTGCCAACGCTCTTCAAGGCGCGAACTCGCCCTCGCCATCGCGAGGTTCAAGCGGTCCAGCGATTTCCTTGTGGCCGGTCGCGTGATTTCCCAGCCAGAAGTTCGCGTGATTCCCCAGGCTCCCTACGGGCGGGGGGGGGGCAGCGCCAACTCTGGGTGAAACGGCAGCGAGACCACAGGGCAGCTTGTGACGCACGGGAGACGCACGGGAGACGCGCAGGAGGCCCGCGCGGGGATCCCGCGCGGGCCGTGGGTATCGCGCTACCGCCGTGTGGTGTCTGTTGTCTCACGGCTTCCGCTCTTGGCCAGTCCACGGCTGATCAGGTAGCCGATCGTCAACAGGGTGACGTACAGCCATGCCTGGTCGGCGGGGAAGCGATCCACCCCGTCGGAGCCGTCACCGACCGCCAGCGAAGCGATGAGGACCGCTATCACCGACGCGGCGTAGACGAACATCTCCGAGGTCTTGAAGGAGGGTTTCGTCTCGGATTGGGTTTGGCGTGCTGTGTGCGTGTCCCGGGCTTGGCCGGATTCCGCTTCCGGATACCGGGCGGACGAAGCTGCGGTCATCTTGCTCTGCCTCCTGGGTGGGGGTTGTTCGGCCTTCAGGCAGGCGACCGCGTACCCGAGGCACGGGCTCCAGAACGCTTGGCCGCGCCCGCTCGTTCGCCGCCCCTCACTCATCGGCCAGGCACCCGAGGGGCAGCGGAGCAGCATGCGCCGGGGAGTACCGAACCAGGTGGCCGGTGTCGGCCGAGGGGTGCCGTGGGGCTGCGCGTGACTGCGTACTGCGACCGGAACTGCGCGCTCCGATGAGTCGGCGGTCGGCGCGTGCCGTCATCAGCCGGCCGATCGTGTCCACCAGCGTGAGGGTGTCCTCGTGGAGCAGCGTGGATCTCTGGCATCCGAGGGACGCGCGGCCTGTGGGACACCGGAGCGGGTATACGGGCCACGTGAAAGCACCCCCTGACCAGTCAGAGGCGTCCCAGTCCCCGACGTCGCTCAAGAAGGCGCTGACCACGCCGCTGCTCTACTTCTTCATCCTCGGAGACGTCCTGGGAGCAGGCGTGTACGTCCTGGTCGGGCAAGTCGCGGCCGACGCCGGCGGTGCGGTGTGGGCCCCACTGATCGCCGCCTTGTGTCTGGCGCTGCTGACCGCCGCTTCCTACGCCGAGCTGGTCACCAAGTATCCGCGCGCGGGTGGTTCGTCCCACTACGCGACCCTGGCGTTCGGTCCGTTCGCCGGGTTCCTGACCGGGTTCTGCATGCTGGCCGCCGGTGTCGTCTCGGTTGCCGCCTTGGCGCGGGGGTTCGGCGGTGACTATCTGGCGGAGTTCGTCACCCTCCCCATCGTGCTCGTGCTGATCGTGTTCCTGGCCGCGCTGGCGCTGCTGAACGCGCGCGGGATCAGCGAGTCGACGCGGGCCAACGTGGTCGCCACCGTCATCGAGGTCGGCGGATTGCTGCTCGTGATCGGGCTGGGCTGTTGGATCGTGCTGCGTGGCGACGGGGACCTGGGGAGACTGACGGACCTGGGTACTGCGCAAGAGGGCCCCGTGGCGGCCTTGTTCAGCGGGGCGGTGCTCGCCTACTACTCCTTCGTCGGCTTTGAGACGTCCGTCAACGTGGCCGAGGAGACCCAGGACCCTCGCCGCTCATACCCCCGAGCGCTGTTCGGCGCCCTGATCACCGCAGGCGCGGTGTACGCGCTGGTCGGCGCGGCCGCGGCCGCAGCGGTACCCACCGGAAGGCTGGCCGAATCGAGCGGGCCGCTGCTCGAAGTCGTCCGGGTGGCCGGCGGGGTCCCCACAGAACTCTTCAGCGCCATTGCTCTGGTGGCGGTCGCGAACGGCGCCCTGCTCACCGGCATCATGTCCTCACGCCTGGCCTACGGCATGGCACAGGACGGCCTCCTGCCCCTCTTTCTGACGAAGGTGCTGCCCGGCCGGCGCACACCCTGGGCGGCGATCGCCGCGACGACTGCGCTCTCCCTGCTCCTCGCCCTGACCGGCGACGTGGACACCCTGGCCTCCACGCTGGTCCTGCTCCTCCTCGTGGTGTTCTTCCTCGTCAACACCTCGCTCCTCGTCCTGCGCCGCGACACCGTCTCGCGCGACCATTACCGAGCGCCGACCGCGGTTGCGGTGCTGGGCGCCGCCTCCTGCGTTCTGCTCGCGACACAGATCGAACGGGACGTCTGGGTCAGGGGGCTCATCGTCCTTGCCGCCGGCGCCTTGCTGGGCGCTGTCGCCGCGGTACGAGTGCGTCGCAGCCGTTGAACGACAGCTCCTGCCCGTGGACGCCCGCGAGGCAGGCTCGCGGTGGCTCGCGGTGGCTCACGGAGACAGGAACGCGGACCCTTTGGAGCTTCTCGCGAAGTGGCGGCGGCCGGTGTGCTGTCGGATGCTGGGCTGTGGAAAGCGCCTGCCACGCCCTGCCGAGCCGGCCCCTGGTCGGCTCTCGGCAGGTACACCGGCCGAGCCAGGACGAAGGCGTCGGCGGGCAGAGCATCTTCCGGGCCAGAGGGAGATGGGATCACCCGCCGAGTACCGGGGCTGAGCCACCGGCCCGCACCGCGCGCCGCCGGACAACTGCGTTGTGGTGAGAGCAACCCTCGACGAAGGAGGCAGGAGGCCGCGTGATCGCCATGCCCCCCGGAACACCCGACCGCCTCCGCACGCCGGAGCGGCGTACGGCAGACCTGTTCGCCGCCTTCGTCGATCGCGAGGCGCCCCGCGTTCCCCTGCCGGGCCGGTCCACGGCACGCCGTTTTGCCGCCCTCACCGCTCTGGGGCGGCAGGACCTGTCTCTGGCTCGGCTCGCCGAGGGACACCTGGACGCTGCGGCGATTTTGAACGACCTGGCTCACCCCCTGCCCGCCGAAGGTGAGCGGTGGGGCGTCTGGGCCGCGCGCCCGCCGGGGCCCGGAACGCACGCCACTCCGGCCGGCCAGGAGTGGACGATCAGCGGGGTCAAGCCTTACTGCTCCGGTGCTCGCAGCTGCACCCACGCTCTGGTGACCGCAGACGCCGATGACGGCTACCGCCTGTTCGCCGTCGCGCTGGATCACCCGGGCGCGAGGCCTTTGGAAGGGACGTGGCCGGCGATCGGTATGGCCGGGAGCGACAGCCTGGAAATGTCGTTCACCAACGTGCCTGCGCGGGCGGTCGGCGGGGTGGAGGGTTATCTGGCCCGGCCTGGTTTCCAGCACGGGGGGATCGGCGTGGCGGCCTGCTGGCTCGGCGGCGCCCACGCGGTCGCCGCGCCGCTGTACGAGCGGGCAGCGGCGGGCCGGTTGAACGAGCACGCGGCGGCGCATCTCGGAGCGGTCGACATGCTGCTGCACACGGCCGGCACCGTGCTGCGCCAGGCGGGCGACGACATCGACGCCGACCCTCTCGACGTACGCCAGGAAGCGCGGGTGCGCAGCCTGCGCGTGCGGGCTTTGACCGAGAAGGTGTGCACCGAGGTCCTTGACCGCGTGGGGCGTGCCACGGGCGCCGGACCGCTGTGCCACGACGAACGGCACGCCCGCGCGGTGGCAGATCTGACAGTCTACGTACGCCAGCACCACGCCGAGGCGAACCTGGCCGAACTGGGCCGCCTGGCGGTCACGGACTCCGGGCAGGAGGCGGCGCGATGAGCACGCCGAAGACCGTCGGCGCCGCGCGGCTGGCCGCCGCTGCGGCGATTGACGCACAGGGCACCGACGAGGCCGAGTGGCGGCGAGCACGGCTGGCGGAGCACCTGCCGCGCGTGGCCCTCCCCACCGGTCCCGTCGTCGTGGTGGCGGCCCATCCCGATGACGAGGTCCTGGGATTCGGCGGCACCATCGCCGCCTTGGTCCAGGCCGGGGTGGCGGTCCACACGTTGTGTCTGAGCGACGGGGAGGCGTCCCACGGGCCCGCGACCCCACCGGCCCGGGCGCAGCTGGCCGCCCGGCGCCGCGGCGAACTGGCCGCGGCGCTCGGCGAGCTCGGCGATCTGCCCGCCCCTGTGCATGCCGGTCTGCCCGATACGGCTCTGGACGCGCACGAGAAGAGGGCCCGGGTGGCGATCGGCGAGCTCCTGGACGCCGTCGGGGCCGCCGTATGCGTGGCGCCGTGGGAGGGCGACCTGCACAGCGACCACGAGGCCGCCGGCCGGGCCGCCGCGGGCGCAGGCCGCGACACCTCCACGCCGGTGTGGTCCTATCCGGTGTGGATGTGGCACTGGGCCCGCCCGCACGACCCCCGCGTGCCGTGGCACCGGTCCTCGGTCCTGCCTCTCGGCGAAGCGGCGCTCGACCGCAAGAAGGCAGCCCTGGCACGGTTCACCAGCCAGCTGGAGCCGCGCGGCCCAGGCGTCGCGGCGGTGCTGCCGGCGCAGGAGATCGCCCATCACACCCGCACCTTCGAGACGGTGATGCGTTGAACACCCCCGCGGGCTACTTCGAGGGCCAATACGCCCACAGCGCCGATCCATGGCACCTCGGCGAGCGCTGGTACGACCGCCGCAAGTACGCCCTGACCGTGGCGGCCCTGCCCCGCCCCCGCTACGCGCGAGCCTTCGAGCCCGGCTGCTCGGTGGGCGTGCTGACCGAGCTCCTGGCCGCCCGCTGCGGCCGGCTGCTGTCCACCGACCGCATGGCCTCGGCCGTCGAATCCACGGCTCGGCGCACCACCGGGCTGGATCACGTGGCGGTGCGGCGGATGGCAGTGCCCGAGCAGTGGCCCGAAGGGCTCTTCGACCTCATGGTGCTGTCGGAACTCCTCTACTACTTCGACGCCGGCACCCGTGCGCGGCTCCTGCGCCAGAGCGTGCGGAGCTTGAGCGAGGGCGGCCATCTGGTCACGGTGCACTGGAACCACCCGGTGGCCGAGCACACCTGCACGGGCCGCGACATCGCCGGGCAGCTCGACACCCTGACGGCACTGAGCCCACTGGCCCGCTACGACGACCCCGACTTCACCCTCACCGTCCACGAGCACGCCCCAGGCCCGGGGCCGGTGCTCTCCGTGGCCCGCGCGGAAGGTCTCGCGTGACACCCTCAGCCCTGGCCGTGGTCGTCCCCGCGCACAACGAGGAACGCCGCATCGCCGCCTGCCTGCGCAGCGTGCGGGTGGCAGCCGCGCGGGCTGCGCCGCTGCCCGTACTGATCGTGGTGGCGGCGGACGCGTGCACGGACGCCACGGCCGCCCTGGCCGCCCACGGCGGAGCGCAGGTCGTGGAGACCCGCGGCCGCAACGTGGGAGCCGCGCGGGCCGCCGGCACCGACCGCGCACTGCAACTGCTGGCCGCTGCCGGTCCGGACGTGTGGCTGGCCATGACGGACGCCGACACCACCGTGCCCACGGCCTGGCTCACTCACCAGGCCGCCTGGGCGCGGCGGGGCTATGACGCCGTTCTGGGGTCCATCCGCCTCGCTCCCACCACGGCCGGATCCCTCCTGGTGGCCCGGCACGACGCCGCCTGCTTCCTCACCCGTCGGCTCGGTGAGGCCGACAGCAGGTGGGAGCACCCGCACGTGCACGGTGCGAACCTGGGTGTGTCGGCCGCCGCCTACCTGCGGGTGGGCGGCTTCGCTCCGCTGCCCACCGGCGAAGACCGCGACCTCGCGGTCCGGCTGTCCGCCGCGGGGCTCCGCGTCGCCCGTACCGACCAGCACCCCGTGCACACCTCGGCCCGCCTCGCCGGGCGAGCCCCCGAGGGCCTCGCCGACCTCCTGGCATCCCTGCACTGCGCGGCATGGCATCCGTCCGCTGTAACGGGCGGCCCCAGGCCACCGGCCCCCGTAAGGCGGCCCTGATGCCAGACATGCCCCGGACACCATGCACGTCGACCGGTTCGGATGGGACTGCGGTGATTGCGTGCGCCGATCACGGGTACCGGGAGGCGGCAAACCCGCACAAGACAGGAGAGATGACGATGACTTCCAAGGCCGCCACCCCCCGCTACACCGTCCCGGGTCTCACGGTGCAGGACGCCGGCACGGTCATCGAGCTGCTGCAGCAGCGTCTGCATGCCCTCAATGATCTCCACCTGACGCTCAAGCACGTCCACTGGAACGTGGTGGGCCCGCACTTCATCGCCGTGCACGAAATGATCGACCCGCAGGTCGACCGTGTTCGCGACATGGCCGATGACGTCGCCGAGCGTCTGGCTGCCCTCGGGGGCGTCGCCCACGGCACTCCGGGCGCACTGGTCGCGGAGCGCGGCTGGGAGGACTACAGCTTGGGCCGCGCCGATGCCATCGCCCATCTGGGCGCGCTCGACCTGGTGTACACCGGCATACTCCAGGACCTGCGGGCCGCGACCAAGACGGTCGGTGACATCGACCCGGCCACCGAGGACCTGCTGATCGGGCAACTGCGTGACCTGGAGCAGTTCCAGTGGTTCGTCCGGGCGCACCTGGAGACCGTGGGCGGCACCCTCGCCACGGCCGGCGCCAGCACCGAGACGCAAGCCGCGAAGCAGTCCATCGACCACTGACACCACAAGCAGGGGGGAACGAGAGAAGGGTGTAACACCATGTCCGACACGCCGCTCAACGGCCACCGGGTGCTGGTACTCGTCACCAACTACGGAGTGGAGCAGGACGAGTTGCTGGTGCCGGTCCGCCGGCTGCGGGAGGACGGCGCGGATGTCACCGTCGCAGCCGTGACCGCAGATCCTGTCCAGACACTGGTGGGCGATCGGGATCCCGGTGAGACGTTGGAGCCCACCACCACGCTCGAGGCCCTGGATTCCGGCGCGCACCAGCTGCTGCTGATCCCCGGCGGCACCATCAACGCCGACCAGCTGCGCCTGCAGCCCAAGGCCCTCGAGACGATCAAAGCGTTCGCGGCATCGGGTCGTCCGATCGCGGCGATCTGCCACGGGCCCTGGGCGCTGGTGGAAGCCGACGTCCTGAACGACAAGACCCTGACCTCTTATCCCTCGGTGCGCACCGATGTCCTCAACGCAGGTGCCAAGAGCTGGGTCGACGAAGCCGTGGTGAGCGACGGCGCAAACGGCTACACCCTGGTCACGTCCCGGACGCCGAAGGACCTCGACGATTTCCTCGGCGCCGTCAACAAGGCCCTGGTCGGCTCCTGAGCAAGGGGCATATCCAGCGTCAAAGATCCTGGGCGGGGCGGGACGGACCGTGGGTGGTCCGCCCGCCCCGCCATGTCGTTCGCTCGCTCGCTCGTTACGGGAGGCTGTGCACCTTGGGGCCGACGGAGTTCGACCAGGTGTTGCCCGCCGTCGCGTCCCAGTTGGTGGACCACGTCATGGCGCCGCGCAGCGCCGGGTAGGTCTTCGACGGCTTGAAGGATCCGCAGCCGGTGCCGCGGGTCAGGCAGTCGAGGGCGTTGTTCACGACCGACGGGGCCACGTATCCACTGCCCGCGCCGCGCGTCGAGGCCGGGACGCCGATGCCGACCTGTGAGGGGTCGAGGCCGCCCTCCAGCTGGATGCAGGCGAGTGCGGTCAGGAAGTCCACGCTGCCCTGGCTGTAGACCTTGCCGTCACAGCCCAGCATGGAACCGCTGTTGTAGTACTGCATGTTGACGACCGTGAGAATGTCCTTCACGTTCAGCGCCGTCTGGAAGTACCCGCCGGACGTGGACTGCATGTCGATGGTCTGCGGCGCCATCGTGAGCACCATCTTCGGACCCGCCTTCGCGGAGAGCTGGCGCAGTGCCTTCGTCATGTAGGTGGGGTTGAGGCCGTTCTCCAGGTCGATGTCGACGCCGTCGAACCCGTACTCCTGCATCAGCGCGTAGGCGCTGTTCGCGAAGGCCGTCGCGGAGGCGTCGCTGTTGACCGAGATGGTGCCCTTCTCTCCGCCGACCGAGAGGATCACGGACTTGCCCGCGGCGTGCTTCGCGGCGATGTCCGCCTTGAAGTCGGCGGTGGAGGAGTAGCCGACGGCCGGGTCGAGGTTGAAGGTGATCTGGCCCGGTGTGGTGGTGGCGTCGGCGAAGGAGACCGCGATGATGTCGTACTGCGACGACACGTCCCGCAGCTTCTGTACGGTCGCGCCGTTGTCGAAGTTCTGCCAGTAGCCGGTCAGCGCGTGCTTGGGCACGGTGCCGCCGTCTCCGCCGCCGCCCTTGGCGGTCCGTGCGGACACCGCCGTCGACTTGGCGGACTCACCCGCCGCGTTCGAGGCGCTCACCTGGAAGCTGTAGGCGGTGTCAGGTGTGAGACCGGTGACGGTCGTGGAGGCGCCGCCGACCGAGGCGACCTTGGTGCCGTCGCGGTAGACGGTGTATCCGGTGGCCGTGGACACCGGGGTCCAGGACAGGTCCACCGACGTGGACGTCGTCGTGCCCGCCGCGAGGCCGGTGGGCACGGCCGGTATCTCCACCGGGTCGGTGCCGCCGCCCCCGTCGGGCCCAAGGACGCTCACGTCGTCCACGTAGTACGCGCTCTGCCCGTACCAGCCGTGCGTGTACACGGTGACCGACGTGGTGTTCGCCCCGGTCGTGAAGCTGGTGGAGAGCTGCTGCCAGGACGAGTTGCCCGGCGTCCAGGTCGACACGTCAGTGGTGCCGGTGCCACGGGCGCCAAGGTAGATATAGCTCCCCTGAACCCAACTGCTGAGCTTGTACGTCGAGTTGGGCTTGACCGAGACGATCTGGGAACACTCGGCGGTGCCCTGGCCCGACGGGGTGGCCTTGAGCGCCTTCGCGCCGCCGTGCACCGGGGAGGTGACGGCGACACCGCTGTTCGCGGCGCAGGTCCAGTTACTCAAGTCCGCCTCGAAACCAGCGTTCTTGGCAACGTTGACGTCCGCCGCCTTGGCATCAGCCGCGGTGGCGTGCGCCGCTTTGACGTCCGCCGACTGCGCGGGCGCGGCGAGTGCGGTGACGGCAAGTGCGGCGGCCGCACCGACGGCGATCGCCGCGCCGATTCTCCGGCGAACGCCGGGTCTGCCCTGACGTACACGGTCCACGGAATGCCTCCAGGGAGGAGCGAAGGACGGAAGTGAACAACGGTGGCCACCGTCACTGCGCGCTAAGCTGGTCCAGACCAATCGAGTTGTCAAGACCTCTGGCGAAACGAGCTGACCCCGCAGGGCCGGGTGGCCGGCCTGCGAGGGACCACGGCGCTGCGGTCCCGGGTGCTCACGGGACGAATGTCACTGCCGGGAAGGCCGGGGACGGCCCGTCGAGCAGGTGGCCCCGACGGTGGCGCAGGTGCTCGTCGAAGAACGCGAGCGGATACGCCTGCTGGATCTTCACCGCCTGATCGGGATCGAGGGTGCCGATCACGTCCTGGAGCTGCTGCCTGCTCCATCCCAACAGCCTCGCCACCTGCGGGAACAACGCCTCGTTGTCACCGCAGGAGATGTGGGCGGCACCCTGGGCCTGAATGTTCAGCCGCCAGCCCCGCAGGTGCGACCAGAATGCGGCGACCTCGGGATCCGTGGCCCGGGTGAACTCGGCGGACAGCAGCATGAACGGCCGGTCCAGGTCGCCGGTCAGCGGCGGCTTCATCTGCATCGGGCCGTCGAGGCTCAGCCCGGCCCGGATGCGCTCGTCCGCGAGCGTGGCGCAGGCGGTGGCCGTCCCGCCCTTCGACCAGCCGAACGCGCCCGTGCGCCGCGGGTCGAGGGAGCCGAGCAGTCCGGCCGGCAGCTCCTTGCGGTCGACATCAGGATTGCGCCCGGCGGCGAGCTGCTCGACACAGTCGAGGACGAAGCGCAGGTCAGCGGCGAAGTCCCCGGGCATCGTCGGTGCTTCCCTGTCGTCGAGCGGGACGGCGATCCGGCCGTCGGGGAACTCGGTGTACGTGTCGTACTGGTGAGCCACCGTCACAGCGGCGTACCCGTGGCTGACGAGCTCCTGGACCATGACCGTGTGGTCGCCCTGGTGGCTGTGCGCGCCGTGCGAGAACACGACGACGGGCAGCCGTCGGCCCGTTCGCCGCACCGGAGCCCCCACGTGGCCGGCGGTCAGCGGCCCCAGGGATGCCAGTTCGCTGAACCCGGCGTCGGCGAGGAACGCCTGGAAGGCGCCGGCCGGCATCCAGGGCGCCACCGGGTACCGCTGGACGTTCCGGGCGGGGTACCAGACGGTGGCCATCAGCTCGCGGAAGTGCCCGGGGCCCGCGATGGCGTCCGGACGCGACCGGTCGACGAGGTGCAGCTGGACCGTGCCCACCGGGTGCGGCCCGGTAGGCGCCGGGAGCATGAGCCGCCGCCTCGCGGCGGGGGCGGCCGTGACCGGGCTGGCCCAGGCGGGGCGGGCGACGGCGGCGAGCGGCACGGCGGCCCCGGCGGCCAGCGCGGCTCCCATCATGCTGCGGCGTGTCATGCCCTTCCGGCTGCTGAACGGCGTGGTGGTCATGGAGCCTCCCCTAGTGACGGGTCGTCTGGTGACGGGTCGTCAGCCGTGCCGCGCGGCCGGTCCGTGGGCACGGAGCGACGCTGTCACGTGCCCCTCCCCCGCAGCATCGGCCCACCGGTTACCTGCCGGCGATCGCATCAGCCCACGGGTTTACATCCCGGGGCGGATGCGGTGGGCGGTGCCGACCGGTCGCGAGACCATCCCGATCACCCCGGGTGCGGCGGCGAAGTGGGCCACTTCCTCGACCGACCGACCGCCAGGGGTTCCTCGAACAAGGACCGCGTTCGGGTCTGGCCGATGACTGCGTTCGGGCGCGGCCCAGGACTGCGTTCGGCCCCGGCACACGCCAGGCACCGCCGGACGCGGGCCGACGGACCCGCGTACGGATGGATCCGGCCCGACGCAGACCGCTGAGAAGACTCAGAAGGCCTCGCCCGCGTACGCGGTCACGTCCTCCACCGATGCGTTGCCGCCGCAGATCACCAGGCCGAGCCTGGTCGCTTCGCCGGTCTTGGCCAGGACGCGGCGGGCAGCGGGCAGGAGGCAGCCCGCGGCCGGCTCCGCCCATACCTTGGCGTGCTCTGCCAGTTCGAGCACGCCCGCGTAGGCCTCCGACTCGGGCACGACCAGCACCTCGTCGACCAGGTCGCGCACCATGGTGTAGGTCAGTGGGGAGACCATGGGCGCGCTCAGCGTGCTGATGCGTGAGTCCACATCCACCTGGACCGGCCCGCCGCAGGCCAGTGCCCTGGACATCGCCTCGGCGCCGGTCGTCTCCACGCCCCACACGCGCACGCCCGGCCGGCGTGCCCGCAGCGCCGCCGCCACACCGGCGATCAGACCACCGCCGCCGATGGAGACCAGGACGTCCGTCAACTCACCGGCGTCGGCGGCGAGTTCGAGTCCCACTGTGCCCTGTCCCGCGATGACCACCGGGTCGGAGAACGGGTGCAGCAGCGTGAGCCCGTCCGCCTCCAGCCGGTCCATCGTCGCGAAGGCCTCGGCCATGGTGGCGGTCAGCCGTACGTCGGCTCCGGCGGCCCGGGCGGCCTGCACCGAGCGTGCCGGTGCGGTGCGCGGCATCACCACGGTGGCGTGCACGCCCAGAGCGGCCGACATCTCTGCCACGGCGACGCCATGGTTGCCGCCGGAGACCGCGACCACGCCGGCCGCGCGTTGCTCACCGCTCATCGTCAGGAGCTTGGAGACCGCTCCCCGGGCCTTGAACGAGCCCGTGCGCTGCAGCAGCTCAAGCTTGACCGTGACCGGCACCCCGAGCAACGCGGTCAACCCCGGGCTGGGCAGTGTGGGAGTGCGCACCACATGCCCGGCAATCCGCGCCGCCGCGTTCTCCACGTCCTCAACACCGACCATGGCGCCCCTCCGGGATGTCTCGTACGCCGTATTGCTCTGCACCCTACGTGGGCGATCGATTCCGGTGACGATGAGGATCGGGTGCGTGAACCGTTTGCGTGTGAACGGGCAACAGGGGTGTGCACGCCAGAAGACGCCGCCCACCCGGCACCCGCGTAGGCGAAGTGCACTTCGCCTACGTGCCGTACAGCCGGCAGGCCGGGCCAGGTGAGCGCCTGCCGGCTGTACGGCAGGGTCCGGGAATTTCAGGCGCCGGTGTACTGGTTGGCGTACTCCTCGCTGGGCGGAACGACGGTGATGACATCGATCAGTACACCGTCCGGGGCGGCCACGATGAAGTGGCGCTGGCCGAACTCCTCCGTGCGTAGGGGCAGGACTTCGGGCAGGCCGGCCTGCGTCACGAGCCGCTGATGCTCGGAGTCCACGTCGTCCACCTCGAAGTTCAGCAGCAAGCCGCCCCGGATCGCGTTGCGGTGGCCCTCGGGGACGGTCGGGTGGGCGTGGTCCAGGAAGGCCAGCTCGTACTGCGGGGCGTCGGGGCGGCGCAGGCTGACGTACCAGTCCGCCTCGAAGGTCGCCTCGAACCCGAAGTGGCGGGTGTAGAAGTCGCGGGAGGCCGCCACGTCCCCGGTGGCGATCACCGGGTAGAAGCCGCCGAGCTTGGTCGTGGGTGCGTTCGTCATGGGAGAGGTCCTTTCACGGCCATTTCGCATACCCTGGGTATGCGAACCGGGGGTTAGCATACCTCGGGTACGCGAAATGGAAAGGGCGGTGCGCTCGATGGCGGTCAACCGGGCGGAGCAGCGGGCGGCCACGCGGCAGGCGCTGCTGGCCGAAGGGCGGCGGGGGTTCGCCGCTGACGGGTATCACCATGTGGTGCTGGCGGAGGTGGCGCGGGCCGCCGGGGTCACCAAGGGCGCCGCCTACCACCACTTCGACAGCAAAGCGGGGCTCTTCCGGGCCGTCGTCAGCGAGGTCCAGCGGGAACTGGGCGAGCGGGTCGCGGCCGCGGCCGAGCAGCATCAGGACCTCTGGGAGCAGCTCCGGGCCGGCTGCCGGACGTTCCTGGCGGCGGGGACCGACCCGGCGGTGCGCCAGATCCTGCTGATCGACGCCCCGACCGTCCTGGGGTGGGACGAGTGGCGGACCGCGGACGAAGAATCCTCCGCCCGGCATCTCGCGGAGGCTCTGACGGCGCTCGCTGATGCCGGGATCATCGACGAACAGCCCGTGGAGCCCCTGGCCCGGCTGCTGTCGGGAGCGATGAACGAGGCTGCGCTCTGGATCGCGCGGGGCGGGGACCCCCAGGCCGGCGAGCAGGCGCTCGACCGGCTTCTGGCCGGGCTGCGCACTCGGGAAGGGCGCAGCTGAGGCGCAGCGAGAGCCTCGGCGCTGACGTCGTCGGCTGCGTCGGACCCAAGGCGCGCCCGCATCGTCTGTCCCTGCCTCTGCTCGCCGAACGGCGTCGAGGAGGCGCATCCCTCGATGTGTCTCAGTTCACCCAGGCATTCCGGCCGGCCCGGAACATTCGTGTACGGGTCATCGTTCATCTAGGTGTGGCTGCGGAGGGGACAGTGTCCCCGGGCCTCACCTATAGCCCATGGGGAAGATCGTTCGGCTGAAGCCCCATGGAGCCTTTCGCCGAGAGGCGACCGCCCTCCGCCTGCCACGCCCTACCGCCCCGGCTGGTCTCCCCCGTCCAGCCGGGGCTTCTTGCATCTCTACGGACCACCGGGTGAGTTCTGGCGCGTTCGCCTCGCTCAGACCTGAAATGACGCTCACCACAGGACCTCGCCACTCCCAAGCGTCCGGCGGACCCGGGGAGGGTGTCTCGCCGCTCCCCCGCGCCGCGCCCAGGGCCCCCTGCTGTCAGCGAGCAGGGCCCCCTGGCATCGGCTGTTACGGGGAGATGAGGGGAACAGTGATGGTGAGGTGACCCTCGCCGCCTGGTCGAGGGTTGCCGAGTGCGTTCATGCGCGGGGCCAAGTGCCCCATGACCCGGCTGGTCAGTGACTCGTCCGGCGTGGCCGTGCCGTCGGGGGGCAGACGGGTTTCCTGCTCGCTCGGAGGGGTGTTGCCGAAATACCGGGCCGTGTCCATGTTGGTGGTCCAGCAAGCGAGCGAGACGTCGGCCTGTGCGGGGGTGGCTGGGCGGAGGCGCACGTGTGCGTACATGGTGAAGCCGTCTCCGCCGAAGCCGACCGTCGTGGAGCGCTCCTGGCCGTCGGTGCACTGGTGCATCAGCTCGTGCACGGCCGGCTCCACGACGGATCGCGCCATCGGCTCTGTGTAGACCATCTGATCCCCCCTCACACTCGGAAGGGACCCGTGCAGGCCCCTCAACGGCCATGCATATCAGAGCAGCGGGCGGATGTATCCCGCTCCGGTGACACCCGCCCGCTCAGCGGCCGGGCCGTCTTCGGGCGCGCGTTGCCACCGGGCCTGTCGCTGCCTGTAGTTGCTCAGTCGTTGAGCAGCCGCCACGTGGTGAGGGTGCGAGAGGTCTGTATCTGGCCGGTGAGCGCGGCGAGTTCGCTGCTCAAGGTGATGATGTCGGAGCTGACGACGATTCTGGAGAAGGCTTGACCCGCCTCTTGGCGGGCCCGGTCCGGGACAGTGCCGGGGCCAGCCAGCGGTTGAGGAAGGTGCGGAGCTGGTCCTCGTCGTGCGGCGGCTCGCCCGGGTGCTGCAGCAGTGACGCCAGGAGGCGCATGATGATCTCGGCGAGGCCTTGGAGCTCTTCTTCCTCGATGCCGGCGGCGCCCCAGTCGACGGGAAAGCGCTGCAGCATCTTGGCGCCGTAGGTGATGGTGTCCTGGGTGGTGGTGCCGCGGCCGAAGGCGGTGGTGTCTTCGAGTTGCAGCAGCAGGCTCAGGCGGGGCTCGGCGGGGATGGTTCGTACGCAGAAGATCATGCCTTCGACCACGGCTTCGGCCGGGTCGTCGGTGATTTTGTGCAAGTGCGCGATCATCAGGTCGACGAACGACTCGGCGCCCTGGGCCGCCACTTCGCCGATGATCTCGCTGATGCGGCCGAAGTGGCGGTAGACGGTCTGGCGGGTGACGCCGAGTTCGCCGGCGACGTCGGACAGGGTGGTCTTCGTGACGCCGTGCCGGTCGATGCAGCGGGCGGTCGCGTCGACGATGCGCTGCCGGGCCTCCGCGTCCGATGCGGGAGGCCTGCCTCCCCAGCCGTGGTGCCCCATGGCCCTAGGATCGCACAGGCTCCTTTGTCCTTCGGGACGTGGTCGCGCGCAGTACGGCCGCGATGAGCCCGGCCGCGGCGAGGGTGCACAGCACGGTGTACCAGAGGCTGCCGATGGGGGTGCCCTGCTCGGTGATGCCGTCGTCCGCCGCGAAGTAGGCTGGCAAGGCGATCAGCCACAGAACGATGTGGACGCCGAGGTACAGCGCCGGATAGATCCGCGCGAACTGCGCTGACGCCACCGGGGGCTGATCGGCCCGCGGCGCGCGCCAGGCGTCCGCGAGGAGGATGAGGCCGACGACCCAGACCAGGGCCAGTTCGGTGCCGAGGATGGCCTGCTGTATCCCGAGCTGGTCGCCACCGCGGAAGAGGTTGCTCGGCACGCCCGCGATCCCCATTGCCAAGGGGGTCAGGGCGCCGGCCGCGATGGTGCGCAGGCTGATCTGCCGGCCGGTGAGTGCGCCCCGCCCTTCCTTCGCGCCGACCAGCCGGACGACGAGGTAGGTCATCGCGCCGAACGACACCGAGGCGAACAGGAACATGCTGTTCATCGGGACCGAGGCGAGCGCGGGAGCGTTGATCATCTCGTTGCCGGGGTTCCAGGCCCACCACTGCAGCTGGGGCCCGAGCTGATCGAAGATCTCGTAGAACGCCTGGCAGGTGAACGCGACCGCCAGGGCCCCGGCCAGGGGCCCGCGCCGCGTGAAGACACCGAGGACGCGGATCAGTTCGTAGGCGAGCTGGGACAGTGCCGGATAGAAGGCGACGATGTAGAGAGGCAGCCGGTCGTACATGAACTGCACGGTGAACACGTTGTGGGAGAAGATGAGCCCGACGTGCTCCTGCAGGCCGAACCAGCTCGGGAAGTAGAGCGGCGGCTCGATCACCGCCAGGTAGACGATCGAGGCGAACCACAGCGTGATGTTGACCGGGTCGCCGTCGCGGTGCCACCGCCGCCACGCATGGACGAGGGCGAACACCGCGCCGCCGATGACGAGCAGTTCGAGAAACGGCATGGTGGCGTGCTCGAGGCCGAACGGATTGCGGAAGTCCACGACGGGTTCGGCATGGTGACAGGAGTGGCCAAGCCTCTCAGCCAGGCGTTCGGCCGCCGCGTCGCATGAGTAGCCCATTGCTTGCTCCTGGGGTCAGCGGTCGACGAGGCCGGACGCGGCGGGCGGCTTCGTGCCGGTGTGGGTGTGGGTGTGGTTGCTGAAGTCGGTGCCGGGCGGGTCCTGCTGATCGTCGAACCCGCCGGGTACGACCGTGCGTCCGAGCCGCTGACGCACCTTGTGGCGCACGATGCCGAACCAGAACCGCGGGTCGGTGGCCATCTGTCGGAGTGACTTGTCGAGGTTGAAGACCTGGGCGAACGTCCGCTCGACGTAGGCGTCCTCGCGGCTCGCGGCGGTGATGGCGTTGAAGACCGGCCAGCTGAACCGCGCGGCCAGCCTGCGGCGCCAGGCAGCGACGACCTCGCTTCCGGTCGCGAAGTCATAGGCCTGGTCACGGGCCATCGCGAGCATCCACGGCACGTCGAGGGACTTCTTCTGCCGGGCGAGGAACTCGTGGAAGAAGGCGGTATCGAGGACGTCGTGGCCCGGCAGCATGTCGGCGAGGATGAGGGCGGAACGGGCCGCCGAGCTCATTCCCTGGGCGTAGAAGGGGTTGAACGCACAGATCGAGTCGCCGACGCTGACCAGCCCGAGCGGGGGCTGTTCGAGGAGGTCGAAGCGGCGCCACTTGTTGCCGGTCGAACGGGTGAGGTGTACCTCGGAGGTCGGCGTGCAGGCACGCGTCGCCTCGCCGAAGGCCGTGGCTCGCACGCGGTCCACCGAGGATTCGAAGGTGGCGACCTCGCGCGGCATCCGGATGCCCCACGATCCCATGCACACGATGGCGCGATCCCCCTCGATCGGGAAGAAGTTGCTGAGGAACTCGTGTTCCTCGGGCCGGTCGCGGGTGTCCTGTGCCGGAGTGACGACCAAGTGCTTCCACCACCATGAGGGCGGACGCCGGTCGGCGGGGGGCAGGTCGTACCACCGCGAGGTGTAGGTGACCTTGGCGTCGAGGGTCTTCTCCGGCGGCGGTGGCCACCCCGCCGTGTGCAGCCAGTCGGCGACGGATGAGCCACGCCCCAGGGCGTCGACGACCAGGTCGGCGGAGAGATGGACCGCGTCGTCGCCCCTGCGGTACTCGACTCCTTCGACACGCCCGCGCGCGGTGCCGCCTCCGCTGGAACGAAGTCCGGTGACCGTCACGCCTTCGCGGATCTCGATGGCCGGGAGCTCGCGCACGCTGTCCCGCAGCACCCGCTCGATGAGCACGCGCGAGCTGTAGACCATCGTCATCGACCCGGTCTTGCGCGGGGCCCAGCCGTCGTTCTCGCAGTACGCCGCGTCCACCGACGGCATCAGGTGCATCCCGCCCGCGGCGATCAGCCTCTCCTCGAACCCGGGGAAGATCTCACCGATCGCCCGGCGCCCGGAGTTGAGCAAGAAGTGCGGATGTTTGCTCTGCGGCACGCCCCGCCGGTGCTGCGCGCCGGGCGGGAGCCGGTCCCGCTCCAGGACGATCACCTCGTCGAAGTGTCTGGCGAGCACTCCCGCGGCGCACAGCCCCGCCACGCTTCCGCCGAGCACAACGGCCCTCTGTCCCCGCATACTTCCTCCATTCATACACACCTTGCGTGAATGTATGATCAGTGGCAGGGGAGGCTAACAGGGGCGGCCCCAACGAGCCAGGCTTTCAGCGAGATGCCGGAGGCGTTGCAGGTGGGCGAGGCCGCCGCTCGCGCCTGCGGGTTGTCACGATCATCAGGGCCTTGAGAGGCTCGCCGCATGTGGCGCGAACGGATGCTCGAAGTGATGGCAGGTGTGGAGCTCGCCGAGCCGGCGACCAGCGAGGCCTTGGCCGAGGCCGAACGCGTACTGGGGCAGCCGCTTCCCGAGGATCTCGCGTCCCTGCTCCGCGAGTGCAATGGAGTGCGCGGGCACTACGGCACGGACGTGGTGTGGAGTGCTGAGCGGATCACCGAAAAGAACGCCGCCTTCCGCGCCTCGGCGGACTTCACCACGCTCTACATGCCCTTCGAACCCCTGATGTTCTTCGGCGACAACAGCGGCGGGGATCAGTTCGCCTTCATCAGGATCCCGCCGCGTGACGACGTGTTCGTCTGGGATCACGAGACGGACGGGCGTTCATGGGCGGCGAACGGTCTTGACGACTACCTGCGCCGGGCCCTGGAGGACTCCGGGGACTGGTGGCGGGGCTGAGCACTCAGTTCGCGAGGGCGTCCACGCACGCCTGGGTGTGAGCACCCCGCGCCTCTGACGGACCGCTACTGACGGACCGCTGCCCCTTGCCGTGCGCTTCCGGCTCTCAGTTGAAGATGTCCAGGATGTCCAGCCTGGAGCCGCCGTCGGCGGCGGGGCGGGGCCGTATCGGGCGCGGATCCGGGTAGGTCTCCGCTGCTGCCCTCGCGCGGACGATGTCCGGCCCGCCGCAGGCCTCGACCGTGAAAGCGCCGAAGACCTTGGCGAACGCGGCCGGGTCGCGGAACTCCACGCCGAGCGCCCGGCCGTCCCGCAGCGGCACCCACACCACCCGGACGAGCCGTGGCCAATCCCGCACCGGCTGGTCGTCCAGGGTTGACCGCCCCTCCAGCCACAACCGCGCCACGTGCAGCAGGTTCACCTTCTCCATCGGCAACCGCTTGCGTCGCAGCCGCAGTTCACGCTCCGTCAGCGCGAACCGCTGGTCCTTCTTCGAGTACCAGACGATGCCGACCCCGAACGGCACCCACAGCAGGATCCCGATCATCGGCCAGACCAAGGCGTCGCCCCATGACCGGAGCCACCCGCCGTCCAGCAGGTACAGGGCCCCGAAGACCAGGACCCACTTCGCCGTCATCCGCCAGAACCCGCTGCCTTGCCGGTACAGGACCCGCCGCTTCCCCGCTATCGCCATGCCCGCACGCTATCCGCCGCCCCGCAGCTCGCCGCAGGCGCCCGTCGATACCGCGGGCCGAGCAGGCGCTGGCCGAACGGAAGGCAGCCGACGGCTGGTCCGGCAGCATGCGGCAAGGGCCCCGAACCGGCGCACGGTTCGGGGCCCGGCGTGGTGCGGGGTCAGCGGACCTCAGCGGACCTTCGTCAGCTCACCCTTGTCCTGGAGGGTGGCGATCCCCCTGGCCCAGAGGCTGTTGACCCGCTGGCGCTCCTGCGCGTTCGGGTAGGCGTTGGTGCAGGACGTGCCCGGGCCGCCGCCGGACATCAGCTCGCTGCACGGGCCCGAGTAGTGGTCGGGCAGACCGAGGACGTGACCCGTCTCGTGGGACGTCACGCGCGTGGAGTTGTACTGCTGGTTCTGCCGGTAGTCCAGGAAGATGTAGCCGTGGCCGCGCCCGTCGGTGGAGGCGTACGAGCCGCGCGAGTCGTTGCCCTCGCGGTACTCGAAGTCGGCGGTCGAGGTCGTCTCCTGGAGCTTCACGTTGCTCACGGAGGAGTTCCATATCTGCGTGCTCTGCGCTATTTGGCTGCGGAAGCTCGGGGCGCGGGTGGTGCGGTACCGGACGGTGACGACCTGGACGCCCGGCTGCGCCGCCTGCTTCTTCAGCGCCGACTTCATGACGGCGTCGAAGAACTCCCGATTGGCGGCCTCGTTCTCGGCGGAGCCCGCGTACGCCGCCACGGCGTTCGTGGACAGGGGCTTGAAGGTGTCGGGGGCGGGCGCGGCGAACGCCGACGGGGCGGCGGCGAGCGAGCCGACGAGAGCGGCGGCGCCGAGGACGGCGAGAAGGCTGGTGCGGGATCTCTTCATGGGGGGTGTGTCCCTTCCAGATGTCCGATGGCCTGGATGGCCGGGCGGCCGGGAGTTTCGGGGCACGGGGGTGCCCGCGATCCCGGGACCGGGGCCTGCGGGTGCGGCCTCTGGTCGGGACGAGTATCCGGAAGGCGGGGCTGGTTGGTACCGATGCCATTCGGTGATAGCCGCAGAGCATCAACTGGTATGCGCAGTAAGGGAGTTGAAACCTTACATGCCCGGTTCTGCACCTGTTGGAGGCGCCCGATCCGGGGGATGTCGCGCGGTGGGCCTGGCGGGCAGCAGGCGGTTGAGGTGCTGCGGGGCACAGGCCGGGAAGCTTGGAGGCAGCGTGCTTGTTGGTTGCCCCGAGGCCGCGATCACCTCAGAGGCCTCCGGGACCTCAGGGACCTCAGGGACCTCAGGGACCTCAGGGACCTCAGGGACCTCAGGGACCTCATCGTCAGGAGCCGAACGGCCACCGACCGCCCGCACCCGCGGTCACTTCTGGCAGAACTCCGCCTCGACGGTCGCGTCCTCCAGTTTCTGCTCGCCCCAGTCGCCGTTGCGGTTCATGGTGAGCACGTGCCGGCCGTTCACCGAGGCCATCGTCCGGGTCGCGGATCCGGGGATCAGGCCGCCGTGACCCCAGGCCCAGCAGTCCTCCGTGAGCTTGAAGTGCCGAATACCGAGGCCGTAGACGTCCTGCGGGCCGCCGTGCCCCTTGTCTCCGTCGACAGGCACCGCGTCGAGCAACTCCCGCTGCTGGGCGGCGGGCAGCAGGTCGCCGCCCAGCAGCTTCGACAGGAAGGTGTTGACGTCGCCGACGGTCGAGATGATCTGTCCGGCCGAGAAGGCCACGGTGGGGCTGAACTTGGTGACGTCGTAGATCTGCGCGTTCGGCTCTTCTTGGAAGAGCGTGGAGTAGTGCGTCGCGTGCGGCCGGGGAACCTTGGGCGAGGAACCGGGCACGCGGGTGCCGTGCAGGTGGAGCGGCTTGATGAGGAGCCGCTCGACCGCCTCCTTGTAGGTGCCGCCGGTGACCTTCTCAATGATCATCCCGGCGAGTAGGTAATTGGTGTCCGAGTAGTCCCACTTGCCCGGCCTGCCGGGCCTGCTGCCCTGCTCGGGCTGGAAGTTCGGCGGGTGGGCCAGCCCGATGTCCACGAGATCTCTGGGCGCCCACCGGGTGTAGCGGTTCTTGTCGAACTCCGCACCGGCGTACTTGGCGCGGAATTCCTCGTCCATGTTGTAGTCGAAAATGCCGCTCGTATGGTTGAGCAGGTGCCGAACAGTGATGGCTTCGGGCCTGTATCCCGGAGCGCGCACCACCCCGGGCAGCCATTTCTGGAGACTGTCGTCCAGGGACAGTCTTCCCTTGGCTTCGAGCTTGAGCAGCACGGTGGCCGTGAAGGTCTTGGTCACGCTGGCGATGCGGAACTTCTCGCGCGTGCTGCGCTGGTCGCTGCGGGAAAGGTCGCCGACACCGGCCCTGCCGTTCCATACGCCGTGGCCGTCGCGTACTTGGGCGATGACACCGGGCGTGCCCTGCTCCACGATCTCGTTCAAGGCAGCCTGGGTCTTGGCGTGTAATCGCGAATCCCCGTGCCGGGAATCAGCAAGGGCGGGGACAGCAGCAAGGAGCGACGCCGCCGCGGTGATGACCGCGAGCAGAGGACGCGAGGACTGGAGGTTTCTCATGGCAAAAGCTCACCAGTCAGGCAAAGCGCGCACCATCGGGGATGCCCCGGAAATGTCTCAGGGACGCGGCTCAGGGAATATTCGGGGGGCGGCTGCGACCTAATGGTGGGACCGTTCCCGGCACGCCCGGAAACAGGCCACGCGGATGCCACACGAAACGCCCCGCGCGATCACGAGGGGCGTTTCGTGTTGGTGCGCACTGTTGGCGCTCAGGCTGGACTAGTCTCGCAAGACGCAGCTAAGGACTGGCCGAATGCGACGGGCGCAACCCCGGCCACTACAGCAAGCACCACTGCCAAGAGTTGCGCGTCGATCCAAGGGGCAACACCAGCTAGCAGGATGACGACCACTACAGTCAACCGCCGATACCGGCGCCGACGGATCGTCGCCGACACACAAGCCCCATGCCTCTCAGCAGGTCGTGTCTCACGTGCACGCATGTTGACCTACTTCCGTTCTGTTCGAGTGGGTTTAGGTCGGCGCCGACCCGTTACTCAGTGTGAAACACGAAGGCCGCAAGGCGAGACGTCTGCGGTGAGGAGATTGAACAACGGCGCAGGTTGCAATCTTTTCGCCTCGCGGTAATCGCCACTCCTCCTCAAGGATGAGGAGAATACGTAGTCAAAACTACGCATTAGGCCACCCCATCAGCGGTTTCGATGCAACGGGGTTGGAGCATGGCCCGCGCCATCCAGCGCAGCCCCTCGACCGTGTCGAAGATCGCCACAGCCTTCGAGCCCCCGCTCAGCTTCGACCGCGCCCCACAGGTCGAGGCCGCCGCCCGCGCCCGCACCGCCGACCTCGCCGCCCGCCGCCCGCCGCCCGCCGCGCCACCCTCGCCGTCGACCTACAGGGCGACGCCGAGCACCTACGCACTCAGCTATGGGCGCCCACCGTGCACGGCGAGTTCGCCGGCCACTTTTTTGGCGAGTGGCACGAGACCCACCTACCGCAACCCCGCTTCGGCGACCAACGGGCGATCGTCGCGTCGGTACAGACCGCCGTCGGGGTCTCCCTACGCCTCGCACCCGTCGAGGGCGGAGAGAACGCCGAGCAGGTGCGTTCGATGCTCGGAGCGCTCGGCGAGGCACTGACGCAGGCCGCCGACGACGACCAGGCCCACGACGACGGGGGCGCCGCCGGGGGGGGGTGAGCCGTAGTGCTCGACCTCGGCAATCTGCCCCTGTCCCTCAAGCAGCTCCGCAAAATCGGACAGGCAACCGCCCGTATCAGCCTGTGGCACGGCACAGCGGCGAGACGATCGCCTCGCTACTGGCGTTCGTGATGGCTGTCGCCACGGCGGGGCCGTCCGGGCTCAGCCTCCAGACGTTCGAACGCAACATCCTGGAACCCTTCCAAGATCGCGCGTTGTTCGGTCCCCTCGCACAGCACGTCGTGCACACCCACGGAGCGACGACGGCGACGATCTCGGGCGCACCGTGCACCTGATCGGCGCCGCCGACGCCCGCGCCGAGGGCCGCCTACGTGGCCTCACCGTGCAACTCGCGTACGTCGACGAGGCCACCCTCCTGCCCGAAGCTTTTTGGGTCCAGCTTCTTGCTGTCCGTGCCCGGCGCGCGCCCGTACGCCACGACCAACCCCGACTCACCGCGCCACTGGCTCAAGACCAGGTATCTCGACCGCGCGGGCAAAACTCAACCTGCGTGCCTGGCACTTCCGCCTCGCCGACAACCCGAGCCCGTCGCCCGAGTACGTTGCCGACCTCGCCGCCGAGTACGTCGGCCTGTGGCGCCGCCGCATGATCGACGGCGCGTGGGTGGTCGCCGAGGGCGGCATCTACGACATGTGGGACGAGCCCCGCCACGTCGTCACCGAGCAACCCGACATGCGTCGGCACCGGCTTGGCGTCGACTACGGCACCACCAACCCCTTTGCCGCGGTCCTGCTCGGCGAGGGCGCCGACGGCCGCCTGTACGTGTGCGCCGAATGGCGCCACGACTCGTGCGAGGGCCTGCTCGCCGAAATGCCCGGCTAAAGCTGGGACCCCAAAGCTACCGAGCGCGGCGACGACGCCCCGATCAAGGTCGACGACCACAGCGCCGACGCCCTGCGCTACGTCGTCCATTCCACCGCGCACGAGTGGCGCCACTTGCTCACCGAACGCAGAACTCTATAACACGCAGCAAATATATCCGACATAGCGCGACAGAACCTATTTCGGGAAAGCACTGTAAGGCCAGTCGCTCTTATTGCAGTAGCGACAATATTTCGTCTTTTTCTTTTTCTTGTGGTTCTGCTTGTGTGCCCTTCGAGTCCAACCGATACCTGCACACGTGTCGCACAGCATGTTGATATTTGATAGGCTGTGATACCTCCCATGCTGCGCGGTCGCCTGCCCAATGGCACGGTCGATGACCTTTTCCCGGTCGTACGCCTTGAAGACCCGATTCAGTTCATCGATACCTTTGCCAGCCAGAAACTGACCTACAGCAATGATCACACTTTCGATCATAGTATCCCCCGAGTGTTGTCAATGAGGTATAGCACGGTGCGATACATGATCGGAACGTCTCGACGAAATTCGGATCCTCTAACGCGAGCCGCAACAGGGCCCGCAAGGAATTACTTACTCCCCAAATTTATCCACGGTCTCACCCATCGTACTGATGTGCAATTAGGAGGTGGCCCAGATGCCACTTCCTGAGCCCGGCGCCTCATGGCCGCCCCCGCAATGGGCCCCGTACTACGCCGAGATGCGCCTCGACGACGCGTGGTACTCCGGTGACCGGCGCCGCGCGCAGACCTCCCGGCCACGTCACCGACTGCACGTGCCGTTGCCGTCCGACATCGCCGCCGTGAGCGCGCACCTATTGTTCAGCGACATGCCATGAGCGTCGAGGACAAGGCCACACAGACGCGTCTCGAAACGCTGGCCGACGAAGGCCACGAACAGCAGGTCTTGTACGGAGAAGCCGAGCAGGACGCGGGCCTTTCCGGGGTGTATCTCCGTGCCACGTGGGACTGCGACCTGATCGAGTCGAGCCCGATGGGGCGTTCCCATTTCCAGGGCATCCGGGACGTGTTCGAGGCCATCGACGACGTGTGGACGTCGTGGATGCGCGACATTCGCCTCGCCCGCGCACGGCTGATCGCCCCCGACGGATACCTGCGGGGCCCGGACAGGGCGCAGGGTTCGACGACGATCGCGAGGTCTGGCATTCGCTGAAGATGCCGCCCAACGAGGGCAGCACGATCACGTTGAGTCAGTTCGAGATCAGGGTCGAGGAGCACCAGTGGAGCATCGAGGCACTGACCAGGCAGGCCGCCCAGTCGGCCGGCTACTCCGCGCAGAGTTTCGGCCTCGACGCCCACGGCGGCCCGATCACCGCGACAGAGGTCGACAGCCGCGACGCCCTGTCCATGGTCACCCGGAAGAAGAAAACCGGGTACTGGCGCCAGCATCTCGCGCACATACTGCATGTCTGTTGCAGTCGACGCCGTGCACCTTCGGCCGACCGATCAAACCGGAACGGCCGCGCGTCGAGTTCGGCGACGGCGTCGCCGAGAGCGAGCAGAGCACGGCAACCACCCCCGATCTGCTCGCCCGAGCGGGCGACGTGTCCACCGGGACCAAAGGCCGTTGGCTGCACCCCGATTGGGACGACACCGCCGTACAGGCCGAGGCGGCCGCCATCCTCACAGAGACCGGAGCAGGCGCGCCCGATTGGTGGGCCGAACACGGCAGGCTCACGCAAGCCGAGTTCATCGAGCAGGTGACCGGCAAGCCGTAGCGATAGGCCGACGGCGCCCGGCACAACGCGTCGGACCACCAGAACAAGAGGTGGGTGACATGGGCGCGCGCGAGGGCATCGTGAGAGCAGTCACGGCAGGCCGCGAGGCAGGCCGCAGGGGCGACGCCCAAACCACGTGCCCGCACCCGAGCGCGTCGACGCTGCGGAGCCCGTAGATACGTGGCTACGCTACAACTCGCCCCATTCTTGACTTTGCCGTACCTTCCGCGCACCAGGTGCAACCCGGAGTTAGGCACCTGCTGACACAACTGCCCGGTATTCTTCGTCCGCGAGAGATACGAAGCGCTTGGTTTTCGAGGAATTTCCCGCGTGCGCCAGCTCACTCCATCCAGCACGCGCCCTGTCCCAATACGCTCTAGAAATCTCCCCCTCGAAGAAATGGCGGAATAGCAGGCTGACTTGCTGGTCTGTCGTTTCTTTAATCATGTAAGCAGAGTGCCACCACGACACGATGAGGTTCGAGAACAGCATCTGTCGCGCTACGACTTCTGGAAGCTCTGACAGGGGACTTCCCCAGCAGGGCCGCAAAATCTCGTCATTGATGGACATCACCAACAGCTCTCGGTGTGACGCCCTCATGTTCTCTTCTCGGGACAGACGCGTTTGTCGGGATTGATAGATCAAAGACATTGCGACGCCCACTAACGCAGCAGCCGAGATGATCAGCGATAGCACGGTCATCGAGCCCCCTCCGTGCCCATAGACGCTGCTGTCCGGTAGCTGGTTCCTCCGAAACAACTCATCACAGCCCGCTCGGCGCGGGCTCCTTTTCGTTTGCCCGCATCCGGCCGAGCGCCAGGCGCGCACGGCCCCGGACACCGTCCCCGGAGGACCCACGTGTCGACCCCGCCCCCGGCCACCGCACGCGCCCCGCCCCCGGCGCACCGATCGGCACCCCGCCAGCCCCCGGCACCGGCCGCACCAAGCACCAGCTCGACCCCGCAGACCCCTGGCCGCGCCGCCTGTCGAGACCACCGAGGGCGACGTGACCCGCCTTGCCGAAGTGGGCACAGCAGGCGCTCACCGTCAGCTCGACCGCCGCCCGACGGGCCGCCGTTCAGGCCGCCGTGGTCCAGGCCGCGCCGGCCGTAGGCACCGACATCGCCCGCCTGCTCGACTCCGCCAGCTTCACGGCCGCCGTCGCGCACATCGACCCGACCGACCTGGGGCTGGTGGGTTCCTGGCTGCTGGTCGATCGAGAGTGATCGAACGCTTCAAGTTTCATGGGGCGTTGAGTGGCAACACGGACTGCATGGCTGAAGAGAGAAGAAGAACCTCTAAGGCAACAGCCGCCAAGGAGCGGTCCACTGCGAGTACAGGAGCGCGCAAGGTGAACACCACTGCACAGAAGGCAAAGCAGGAGTCGGCCGAGGCTGCCGAAAAGGCGAAGGGTTCCGCCGGGGAAGCGGCCGACGCCGCCAGTTCTGGTGCGCACACCTTCGGTCTCGCGACTCAGCGTGCAAAGCAGGCGGCAGCCGCGGGTATCGAAAGTGGCGGCAAGACGGTGGTGTCGGCCACCGGCAAGGTCGCTTCAACGGCCGTCGCCGGCTGGACCCTGGTGAAGAACCGCAAGGCCATTGCCGCAGGGGCTGCCGCCGGTCTGGTCAGTGTGGTCGGTGTTTCCTTCACCGCCGGGCGCCGGACGGCGAAGATTCAGGGCGGTCCGCTGACTCGGCTGACGCATGGCCGCCTCTGACATCTGCCGCATAGACCAACCACACCAGACGCCAGGGTGGAGAGGGCTGAGCCCTCTCCACCCTGGCGTCTGGTGATGTCACTGGCCCGCCCGCCGGCCGAACTCCTCGCCACGGGGCCGCTGTCCGGATACTACGTAGCGGATTCGGGTGCCCTGATGCCCCCGAACCACGCTCTGGTTCCCGGCACGCTACTGGTGCTGGGGTGAGACTCCCCTGCCAGGCCAGCAGCCACAGCCAGGGCGGGCTACGGCTACCCCGTGACCTCCCTTCCCCTGCCACTCCCGCTGGCGCTGTGCCGTCCTGTCGAACAGTCGCTGGCGTTCGGGGCTCAGGCATGACAGGAGTCAGGGCTCGGAGCCCCAGCGGACATCGGCCAGCCCCAGCGGAAGATCACGAGGCTGGAGCAACACACCGTTGAACTGACGTCCGCGTTGGAGGGAGCCCGATCCGATCTCGATGCCGCGAGCAGGCCAACCGGGACTTGACCAGAGCGCTGGACCAACGCGGCCGACAATCCTCGTAGGGGCGTGGTCGGTACTGGTTGAGGGGATCACCGGCACGCCACCGCTGCTTTCCGATCAGCCGCGTTCGAAGCAGTGCGAGTGGCCGATGACGGAGAAGCCGCGACGCTCATACCACTGGCGCGGCCAGTCTGACGCGTCGGCGGTCAGGAACCGGGTACTGCAGTCCTCATCGGCAGCCATGCGCAGGGCAGTGGCCAGGACGGCATCCGCGTAACCGCGCCTGAGGTGAGCCTCGGAGGTGATCAGGTCCTCGATCTGGGCTATGCCAGTTGCCGGGTCCACATAGAGGTCGGCCCATGAGGCGACCTCGCCTTCCTCCGTGAGAGCACCGATGAAGCGAACGATGTCAGCCCCGCGCCGACGAGCCTCGCGTCGGTCGACAAGGTGGCTTATTACCTCGTCGCCGACGCCCGGAAGGAGGCCCCGCCAACGTCGGGTGAGCGGAGTACGTATCGCATCGAGGTCTACCTCGCCTGCGGGTCGGCCTGCCGGCACTGGGCCTGCGTGCAGCATCACCAGATAGATGGAGTGGCTGTATCCAGCCCGTGTCAGCGGCTCCGCACACGCCATTCCAACTTCGTCATCAAAGACGGAGATCAGCCGGTGTGGCAGATGACCCAGTGCTTCCTCCGCGATGGTGGGCAGCGTCTCCGGGTCGACGGCCATATCGATGATGACCTGGTTGTTCGCTCGGGAATGGTGAAAAGCATCGTCATATACAGCAAAGCCGCCAGGAAGGTCGACGATGTGCGCGGCCTGGCGGCGGGCGAAGGCGGACAGGAAGGCGTTGATGCCCTGAAGGTCTGAGCCTGGAAGGTCTGAGCTTGGCATGCAGGGAGACTACGGAGCGATGGCCATGACTGCCTTCGAATTGCACCGCGGCAAGAACACTGCCCCGGAGCCCTTCGGTCGTCCGGTCATCCGGCTGCCGGCTCACAAGTTCAAGTGGCGCCACAGGTGTTGCACGCACCGCGAAGACGGCCGGCAGGACCGGCCCAACCGCGACCGTGCCACCACAACCAGGGCCAGGCGATCGCGACCCGTGACGAGCAACTCCATCCGGCCACCACGGACTTCGCGCGCTACCCGACCGGGGGGCGCGAAAGCCCCCGGCCTTCCCGGCTCCGAGCCGTACCACGCCGACTCGCGCCGAGTGTTCCTCCGCGTTCCACGCAAAGCCGGGGGGCGGCTATCTGGTGTGCGACGGGACCCGGGGATGTCATATGGTGGACGGGTCCCTGTGCCGAGGTGTCGGTGGCAGCGACCGGATTTCTTGTTCCATCTTTTTCGATCTTGAGGTGACGTCCTATTAACCAGGCCATGTAGTCGTCCGCGTTCCCCGCGTGCTGATGTGTCGCACGTGTCCGGGGGCGGACGTCGCGCTGGCCTGAGTTGCGTCACCCCTCCCCGCAGTTTTCCTTCCCGGGTGCAGCTCTGCCGTCTGCCCCGGGCTTTGGTGTTTTCCGGCCCCGGTGCGGCTGTCGGCTGGGCTCCCCCGATTCCTTTGGATCAGGAGTTCCCGTTTTGTCTTCCCCCGCGCTCGACAACGAGCCACAGCACACCACCACCCAAACCCCAGGCCACCCATCAGCTGGACCCTCGAAGGCGGCCTTGGGAGCCTGGATCGCCCTCCTGGTGCTGCTGACCGCCGAGCTGATGAACATGCTCGACCAGTCGGTCGTCCTGACCGCCCTGCCCGCGATCCAGGAGTCGACCGGCGCCGGACCGGTCGCTGTGCAGTGGCTGACCACCGCCTATTCCCTGCCGGTCGCCGTCGGGCTGATCACCGGCGGACGGCTCGGTGACATCTACGGCCGACGCAAAATCCTGCTCATCGGCACCGTCGTGTTCACCGCAGCCTCGCTGCTGTGCGGTCTGGCCACCGGCCCGGGCGTGCTGATCGGCGCCCGCCTGCTTCAGGGCGTCGGCGTGGCCGTGATGATCCCGCAGGTCCTGGCGACCATGCACGTCACCTTCGAAGGCCAGAACCGCAGCAAGGCGTTCGGCCTGTACGGGGCCGTCCTGGCCATCGCCAACGTCCTGGGCCCGGTCCTGGGCGGCGTGCTCACCCAGGCCGACCTGTTCGGGCTGTCCTGGCGGCCGATTTTCCTGGTCAACGTGCCCGTCGGGCTGGCCGTACTCCTCCTCGGACGCACCTTTATCCCCGAATCGACCGTCCGCAAGGCCGACCGGCTCGACCTGGTCGGCATGCTGCTGTCCGGCCTGGCCATCGTCCTGATCCTCTTCCCGCTCACCGAGGGCCATGCCCACGGATGGCCGCTGTGGAGCTTCGTCATGCTCGCCGTCGGCCTCCTTGTCCTGGGTGTCTTCCTGCGCCACCAGCGGCGCAGGCAGGGCAACGCCCCGCTGGTGGCCCTGTCCCTCTTCCGGGTCAGGCAGTTCTCCGGGGGCATGGCCGCGGACCTGCTGCACGGCCTGCTGTGCGGCCTGTTCTTCATGACCTGGACGCTGTACCTGCAGCGCGGACTGGGCATGAGCCCGCTTGAAGCGGCCGTGGCCTTCGTACTGCTCTCCGTGGGAGAACTGGGCGGCGCGACCATCGCGGCGAAGACGGCCGGACGTTTCGCCCGCCGTCTGCCGCAGGCCGGAGCCCTCATCGCGACCGCTGCGATGGTCACCTACGGGCTCCAGATCGGCAGCCACCAGGCCGACCTGACCCTGCCGGCGATGACCGCTCCGGTGGTGCTGATCGGCTTCGGCCTGGGCATGGTCTCCGGCCCGCTCACCGATCTGTCGCTGGCCAAAGTCCCGCACGAGGACGCCGGTTCGGCCTCGGGCCTGTTCAACACCGCCATTCACCTGGGCATCGCGCTGGGCACCGCGCTGACCGCCGTGGTGTTCTTCGCCATCACCGGCGGCTCTCCCGACGGCGCGGTCAACCGCGACGCGTTCGTCACCGTGCTGTGGTGGGTCGGCGGCCTCCTCGCCCTGATGTGGGCCCTGATGTTCTGCCTGCCCAGGCAGGCCGACCACCAGGCAAACTGAGCCACCCCCAGGTCCCGGCCGGCACGTCGGCCGGGACCTGGGCCCGCAGCTCTCCTCGGCCTCCCGCCCTCGGCGGCATCGGGGTCCCGAGGGGTGCAAGCCCCGACCCGGCCCACAGCCGGTCCAGCAGAGCGAAGTTGAGGCCCACGAAGACGCCCTCCACGGTGGCGTCTTCCCGGTCAGCCATGTGGTCCCGCAGGACATCCCAGAACGGCCCAGTCCGGGCACACAGAGCGGACGACTGCGCGCTCGGGAATCTCGTCGGGTACGCGTCCCGCGGCGCCCGCGGTGGACGCCCGTCCAGCGAGCGGGAGACTGCACCGGCATGTCCCGGATATCCGGAACTGGGCGTGTCGCCCGCGGTGTCGGGAGCGGTTCGATACGCGGCGTGACAAGAGTCGCACCTATGTGTGCGATCAGTGACGGCCCTGTGGGCGTGCAGCCCGGTGAACTCGGGCTCTACTGTTCGGTAACCCTCACAACAAGCGGTTTTCGTGCCCCCTGGCGGGAGATCCACTGCGTGCTAGCGTCCCGGGTCGCCGGGGGGCCGACACAGCCAAGTGAGAGGAATCCCGTGGGTCACATGCACCACATGGCAGGGGGCTGGGCCACTCCGGTCCTGTCGTACGCCATGGCCGTCGTCGGCGCCGCGCTGGGACTGCGCTGCACCGTGCGCGCTCTGGCAGCCGGGGGGCGGTCCAGGAGGAACTGGCTGATCAGCGCCTCGGTCGCGATTGGCGCCGGCATCTGGACCATGCACTTCATCGCGATGCTCGGCTACACCGTCGACGGCACCGCGATCCGCTACGACATCCCGCTGACCCTGCTCAGCCTGGTGGTCGCGATCACCGTGGTCGGCGCGGGCGTCTTCACCGCCGGCTACGGCAGCTCCCGGGCGCGCTCCATCGTGCTCGGCGGCGTCGGCACCGGACTCGGCGTCGCCGCGATGCACTACATCGGCATGGCCGCCGTCCAGCTCAACGGCTCGATCTCGTACGACCCCGCGCTCGTCGCGCTCTCCGTCTTCATCGCCATCGCCGCCGCCTCCGCCGCTCTGTGGGCCGCGCTGTCCGTGCGGGGGCCGACCGTCGCGGCTCTCGCCTCGCTCGTCATGGGTCTGGCGGTGAGCAGCATGCACTACACGGGCATGGCCGCCGTCACGGTGGATGTGCGCGCCGGGACCGCGCCGCTGCAGGGCGCGAGCGCCACTTCCTTCATCCTGCCGCTCGCCGTGGTGCTCGGCTCGTTCCTCTTCCTGACCTGCGCGTTCGTCGCACTGTCCCCCACTGCGCGTGAGCGCGCCGAGAGCGAGGCCGCCGCCCGCCCGCTGCACGAGGTCGAACTCCCGGTCTCCTGACCGCGGCCGGGCCGCCCCGGCCGCCCCTCTCCCCACCCGCGGCACGCGCCCCGTCACGCACGTCGGCGCCCCGCGTACTCCCGGGGCCGACGCATTCCGCGCGCCCCCGCACTCCTGCACCGCCAAGGAGACCCTTCGTCATGCCCGCACGCCCTCTGCTGCCCGAACGCTGGCGCCCCAAATCGATCCGCGCGAAGGTCGTCACTCTGCTGACCGTGCCGGTCCTCTCGCTGATGGCCCTGTGGGGACACGCGGCCGTCACCACCGCCTCCCAGGTCTCGGCCACCGAGCAGCTGCGCCAGATCGACTCGACCCTGGTGCGGCCCGTCGCACGGTTCAACTCCGCGGTGCAGGACGAGCGGGCCGCGGCCCTGAAGTACCAGGCCGCGCCCGGCGGCACCGCCCGCGCCGACTTCGACGCCGCGCAGGCCCGCACGGACAAGACCGTCACGGCGCTGCGCGCGGGCATCCGCTCCGGCAGCACCGACCTCGCGGCACTCGACGCCGCGCTGCCCGGCCGCGTCCGCTCCCTGCTCACGAGCGCCACGTCGCTCGGTGAGCGGCGCGAGAGCACCCGCGCCGCCTCCGCCGTGCTCTCCGACTACGGCAAGGCCGTCGACCGGGCCTTCGCGGTCCGCTCCGGGCTCGCGGGCGCCGACCAGCCCGACCGCGCCTCCGCCACCCGTACCGTGCTCGAACTGGCCCGCTCCCGCGACGCGTTGAGCCGCCAGGACGCCGTGCTCGGTGCCGCGCAGGCGAGCGGGACCATGTCCGGGGCCCAGTACCGTACGTACGTCGGCGATGTCGCGAAGCAGCGTGCCTTCGCCGACGCGGCCGTGTCCGACCTGCGGTCCCAGGACGCCGCCGCCTACCGCAAGGTGCTCGACTCGCGCTCCGCAGCCGGCCTCGCCACCGCCCAGGGCGCCGTCCTCGCCGCCGGCCCCGCCGACGCCGCCACGGCGGTGAGCGCGAGGCACTGGGACTCCGTCGCCGGTCCCACCCTGTCCGGGCTCGCCACCGCGGAGCAAGGAGCGATCGACACGGGCGCCGGGGCGAAGCCGTACTCCCTGTCGAACCTGGGCAGTTCCGGCCTCGCCGTACTCCTCGGTCTGCTCGGTGTGATCCTCTCGCTCCTGCTCTCCGTACGCATCGGACGCGGCCTCGTCGACGACCTGACCGGACTGCGCAACTCCGCGCTGGAACTCGCCGCCCGGCGGCTCCCGGCCGCCATTCGCCGCATCCACGGCGGCGACGGCCTCGATCTGGAGAAGGAGGCGCCGCTGTCGCAGAAGCCGGTCCGGGACGAGATCGGCCAGGTCGGTGCGGCGCTGACCACGGTGCAGCGTGCCGCGCTGCGCGCCGTCGCGGGCCGCGCCGCCGTACTGACGGGTGTCTCCGGTGTGTACGTCAGCCTCGCCCGCCGCAGCCAGTTGCTGCTGCACCGTCAGCTGGAACTCCTCGACACCATGGAGCGCCGCACCGAGAACCCCACGGACCTGGAGGACCTCTTCCGCCTGGACCATCTGACGACGCGGATGCGCCGCCACGCCGAGTCCCTGCTGATCCTCTCCGGCTCCGCGCCCGGCCGCGCCTGGCGCAACCCGGTCCCGCTGATCGACGCCGTGCGCGCGGGCATCGCGGAGACCGCGGACATCGAGCGGGTTCAGCTGCACGACATCCCCGATCTGCGCCTGTCCGGCTCGGGGGTCGCCGACCTCATCCACCTGATCGCCGAACTCACCGAGAACGCGGCCTCCTACTCGCCGCCGCACACCCCCGTGGTGGTGCGCGGTGAGGAGGTCGGGGCGGGCGCCGTCCTGGAGATCGAGGACCGCGGTCTTGGCATGGGCGACGAGGCGCTCGCCGCGGCCAACGAGAAGATCCGGGCCGCGGACGTCGACCTGCTCGACTCGCGCCAGCTCGGCCTGTTCGTGGTCAACCGCCTCGCCGAGCGCCAGCACGTCGACGTAACTCTGCGCCGCTCGGTCTACGGCGGCATCACCGCGGTCGTCTTCCTGCCGCAGCAGCTCCTGGAGGCCCCGCACCCGGGCCTGCGCCCCCTGCCGGAACCGGAGCCTTTGCGGGCGGTGGAGCCGGGCCCCGCACCGGACCTCGACCCGGCCCTCCCCCATGTCCCCGCCCAGCGGCACCACAGCCGGGCACCGGCGGACGCACCCGAGACGGAGCCCCGCCCCTCGCACGGTGCCCCGGCGCCCATGCAGCTGCCCGGCCGCGCCCGGCACGCCGCGGTCCAGCGGCCCGAGACCCCGCCCGCCCCTACCGGGCAGCCCACCGACGCACCCGACGGACAGGGACCGGACGGGCAAGACGCGGAGGACGGACTGCCGCGCCGGGTGCGCCAGGCCAGCCTCGCGCCCGAACTGCGCCAGGACGACGACGCGAGCGCGGGCCCGCAGCCCGCCCAGAGCCCGACCGTCCGCTCCCCGGAAGCCGCCCGCGCCACGATGGCGTCGCTGCGCTCCGGACGGCGCCGTGCCTCCGTCACCCGCGACGAAACGGCCGGCCCCGGCACCCCGGGCCCCTCTCCCCACCACCACGCAGCGAACGACGAAGGGTTCCGAGACCGATGACGCCGACCTACTCCGTCACCTCCGTGGGCAGCCAGATCGACGACCACGGCAGGCGAGGCATCGACTGGCTCCTGGACGACCTCGTCGACCGCGTCGCGGAGGTCCGGTACGCGGTCATGCTGTCCACCGACGGCCTGTGCGTCGGCGCCTCGCTCGGGATGGGCCGCGACGAATCGGAGCGTTTCGCCGCCATCGCCTCCGGCTTCCACTCCCTCGCCAAGGGGGCGGGCCGGCACTTCGACGCGGGCGGCGTCGTCCAGACGATGATCGAGCTGCAGGGCGGCTTCCTCTTCGTGATCGCCGCCGGAGACGGCTCCTGCATCGCCGTGTTCACCGACGGGAACGCCGACATCGGCCTGGTGGCGTACGAGATGGCCCTGCTGGTCGACCGGGTGCGCGAGCACCTGACCGTGCCCGTGCGGACGGACGGCGCGCCCACGCCGGACGGCGAGGCCTCATGACCGACCGGCCATCCAACCGCCGCAGGGGCGATCCGGGCGACGGCTTCGCCGAAGCGTGGACCGACCGTTACGACGACGAGGCCGGGCCCCTGGTCAGGCTCTACGCCATGACCGCCGGTCGCGCCCGCACCGACAACGGCGCGGAGCGCGTCGACCTGATGGCGATCGTCCGGCGCACCGGCACCGCCCCGCGCGGCCCGCTCCCACCTGAGCAGCGAGCCCTGTTGGCCCTGAGTGCCCCTGGCCCGCGCCCGGTCGCGGACCTGGCGTCGGACTCGGGACTGCCCCTCGGTGTCGTCCGGGTCCTGCTCGGCGACCTCACGGCGCAGGGCCTGCTTCACATCACCCCGCCCCAGTCCACCGCCAGCGGGAAAGAACGTCCTCCCGCCCACCTCCTGCGAGAAGTGATCAATGGCCTCCGTGCACTCTGACCACCCGCGGCCCGCGGTGTCCGCCGACTTCACCGCGCTCAAACTCCTGATCGCCGGCGGCTTCGGCGTGGGGAAGACCACGCTGGTGGAGTCGGTCAGCGAGATCCGTCCCCTGCGTACGGAGGAACCCCTCACCGAGGCGTCACGCCCGGTGGACAGCCTTGAGGGGGTGACCACGAAGACCACGACCACGGTCGCCATGGACTTCGGCCGCATCTCCCTGCACGACGATCTCGCCCTGTATCTGTTCGGCACGCCCGGTCAGGACCGGTTCTGGTTCGTCTGGGACGAGTTGGCCACGGGCTGCCTGGGCGCGGTGGTCCTCGCCGACACCCGCCGGCTCGCGGACTGCTTCCCCGCCGTGGACTACTTCGAGAGCCGCGGCATCCCGTTCATCGTCGCGGTGAACTGCTTCGACGGAATCCGCAGCCACTCCCCGGAGACGGTGGCCCGCGCGCTCGACCTGAACCCGCACACGCCCGTCCTGCTCTGCGACGTGCGTGACCGGGAGTCCGGCAAGGAGGTCCTGGTCTCCCTGGTCGAGCACGTCCTGAGCCGGGAGCTGGTCGCCCGCTGACGCCGTACGACAGCAGGGCCCGGACCGCACGTCGCGGTCCGGGCCCTGCCCCGTACGGTGCCGCCCTGCGGCGGCGGTGCGTCAGCTCTGCGCGGCGTCGTCGCTCGTCTGCCCGGCGTCGTCGCTCGTCTGCCCGGCGCCCTCGGCTGTCTTCTCGCGCATCTTGCGCACCAGCTCCGCCTTCTGGTCGGCGGCACCCTGGCGGTCGAGGTTGCGGTGCGGACCGTTGTTCTGCCGTTCGGCGCGGGACAGCTTCTTGCGCTTGCCGCCGCCCATGCCCACGGGGTTGTTGATGTTCTTGCTCACGGGTTCTCCCGGAATGATGTGAAGTGATCTACGGATTCATCGGTGGGGGACGGGCGCGGCGACGTCTAGGGAGGTCAGCAGGGGCCCGTCACACTCTCACTCGTAAATCAGCGTCTGGAAGAACATGACCATGCCCATGACGTTACCCGGTCCCGACGGCCCCGCACACCACGTTTCCGTCCTCCCGGCGTCGGCCGAGTGTGTAACCTCCGGCGGTGATCATTGAACGAACCGCCGCAGCCGCACCCCCTCGCTTCGCGGACGAGGCGTTGCGCAGACTGGTGGAAGACGGCTTCCGGGTACACGCATCCCTCTGGCCGAGGTTGTCGCAGCGGGATTCGACACGGGAAGCGAGGTGACGGCCGCGATGCCCGCACCGGGAACGACGGCTGTGCTGGCCCTGCTGCCGGACGCCGAACCACTGCTGGAGCTGGCCTCCGAGGTGGACGCGCGGGCGGTGCGGCCGGAGGTGCCCGCACACGCCACGCTGCTCTACCCGTGGCTGTCGGCCGACCGGATCGATGCGAGGGAGCTGGAGCGGTTGCGGGCCGCACTGCTGCGGGCCGCGCCGGAGGGCGGCCGGATTCCCGTCCGGCTGGCCGAGGTCGAGCAGGCCGGTGCGTTCGCCGGTGTGCCGGTGCCCGAACTGCGCGCCCTGGCCACCGCCGTTCGCGCCGCGTACCCCGAACAGGTCCCCTACGGTGGCCGGTTCGGGCAGGATCCGCCGGTGCACGTCACCGTGTCGCTCGACGCGACAGCCCACACGGCCGCCGAAATAGCACGTCACGTCACCGGCCGCCTGCCGATCTCCTCCGAGGTGTCCGCTGTGCACGTGGTCGCCCTCACCCCCGACGGTTGGCAGATCCTGGCCGAGTTGCCGCTCACCGCTTGACCGGGCGGAGTTCCCGATTGGTCATCGGTCGGCCCCTCGGCACTGGGTTGCGCCCGGTTACCGGGCGCGTGTTGGCCTGGCCCCGTCGAGAGCCTCCCGCAGCGCGAGCAGCCCGGGAAGATCTGCCTGCGCCACAAAACGTTCCAGCAAGTGGCCGACGCGCCACTGCCGCCCCTCCTTCACCGCTCGCACGATGTCGGTGATCGCTCGGAGTTGACCATCAGAAGGTGAAGCGTTCAATCAAATTACCCCGCAGAAGTTGCCGGTACCGAACCCGGTCCGGCACTCCAACTCTCCTCCGCCCGACCGGCCAAAACCCCTCCCCCGCACAAACGGTTACGAACTGTCCCGAGAACCGAGAATCGAGAGCCGAGAACCGAGAACCGGCCTGCACAGCGGCACACGCGATCCGATCTCTGGCTCGCACAAGAGGCACTCAGCACGCCCGCAAATAGACCCGCGCCCGATCGGACTTGAGAGACTGGATGTGGATCTCGATCCACTGCACCTTCTTACGCCGGTCGTCGTTCACGCACGGCGGGCAGACACCCGCCCAGCGCGTCCCCTTGGTCATCAACGGCCCTCCTGGTCCCCCTTCGGCCCTCCAGGCGTGAACGGCCCGGTCGCGGGGGCTACGCAGGGGTCGATGACGGTCTGCTCGCCGGCCGCTGAGCCCTCCAGGCAGAGGCGACCGCCCTTGTCACGCAGATCGAGGAAGAACCGTGTGCTCGCTCCGGCCTGCCTGAGGTCGTGGATACGGTCGTCGACGTAGCCGAGGTCGTGCAGGATCGTCCTCACCTTGGCGGGGGTTGGGCCCTTCAGATTCCACAGCGCCTGGGCGATGCGTTCCTCATGGCGGGCGCTCGCACACCAGTCGCGAGCGTTCAACTCCACTTCCGGCCCGGCCGTGGGGGCGATGGGCTCGACGTCCGCTTCCACCGAACCCGGCAGCGTCTCCGCCGGTTCGGTCGGCGGTGCCTCGGGCGGGGCGCTCGGGGGACACGGCTGTGCGGCATGATCCAGCATCTCTGTGAAGGCCGCGTCGCTCTGGCCTCCGGCGGTGACTGCGGACTTGGCCCGCTCTCCGCCGGCGTCGGCCTTCTTGCTGCCGCACGCGCCGAGCGCAAGGACGGCAACGGCTGTCATCACGAAGGTGAGCTGCGGGCCCCGTGAGGGGCGGGCGAAGGTGCCGACTGGGACAGGGATGCGTGTCATGCGCACAGTCTTGGATCGAGCGGCCCGCCGCACGTGAGTACGCGTACTCACCGTGCGGCGGGCTCATTGCTCAGCCGTCCCTGCGTTGCTGTGCGCGAGGCGGGCGGTGTAGCAGCGGCAGGCCGACATGCGGGTGATCCGTCCGGCTCAAGACGCGATCACCCTCAGCTCAAACGGTCACGACTATCTTGCCCCGGGGATGGCCCCTCTCCAGGTGTTTGATCGCGGCGACGGCTTCGGAGAGCGGGTAGGTGCGGTCGATGGCCGGTGCGATCGTGCCGGTCTCGGCGAGCCTCTTGAGGGTCAGCAGGTCCTGCTGACGCACCCTGGCGATCAGGCTGCTCAGCGTCTGGCCGAGGAACGGTGAGAGCGCGTAGCCACGGAGCTGGCGGCCCAGGCCGCCCACCCAGTCGCCGCCGCCTTCACCTCCGGCCATGACCAGGGCGCCCTTGGGGGCAAGTGCGCGGCGCAGCAAGGACAGTGGGCGGTTGCCCGCGGCGTCGAGGATGATGTCGAACCGGTGTTTGCTGTCGGTGATCTCCTGGCTGGTGTAGTCGATGACGTCGGTGGCGCCCAGGGCCCGGACGAAGTCCGCCTGGCCGGGGCCGCAGACGGCGGTGACCTCGGCTTCGTACGAGACGGCGAGCTGTATGGCGTAGGTTCCGATGCCGCCGGAGGCGCCGATGACGAGGACGCGCTGCCCCGGTTTCGGGCGCGCCTTGCCACTGAGGGCCTGGTAGGCGGTGACGCCGGAGACGGGCAGAGCCGCGGCTTGTTCGAAGGTGAGATTGCCGGGCTTGGGCGCGAGCTTGTCGGCCTTGGCGCAGGTGTACTCGGCCAACGAGCCGTCGCCGCTGCCGAAGACTTCGTCGCCCGTCTTGAACCCCGTCACCTTCGCACCGACCGTCTCGACCACTCCGGCGACGTCCCAGCCCCGAACCGGGTTCTTGGGCTTGCGGATTCCCAGGGCGAGGCGGGCGATGTAGGGCTTGCCCGTCATGAGGTGCAGGATGCTCGGGTCCACCCCGGCCGCACGCACCTGGACCAGCACTTCGTCGTCGCGAGGCGCGGGACGGCGCAGGTCGCGCAGTTCCAGGCTGTCGACGGTGCCGTACGGGCCTTGGGCGATGGCCTTCATGGGTCCCCCTGGTTGGTGCTGCCACCCCGTAGCATCCCGCCAGTTCGAACCACTGACCAGACTCCGCTCAGCGGGGTTGGCCTCTCTTGCTGAGGCGAGCCGTGGCCGGGAGGCCGATGAGGAGCAGGAGACCGGCTGCCACGGCGTAGGTGAGGTGGTGGCCGGTCAGCGACAATCCGTACGCCGCGCGTGTTCAGCAGGTTCCGGTCCAGCAGGACCGCATCCCCGCTGCGGGTACGCCCACGGCGCCACCACAGGTATCCGGTGGCCGCGGCGGCCGCGGCCATCGCTGCCGCGAACAGGCGGCCCCCGGGCCGGGACGCCGCCGGCGTCGTTCCCGCACGGCGCGCCGCCTCTGTCAGCGGCGCGCCGCCCGCGTCACCGGGGTCTCAGCGCCCGAGTATCTGCCCGTAGTACAGCGCGCCCCGCAGCCCGAACAGCCGTGGCGTCAGCGCCTTGGAGCCTGCCCCGGCGCCGTTCGGCAGGGTCCAGACACCGCCTGTGCTGAGGTTCTGCTCGTACTCCGCGCTGTTCTCGTTGTAGACGCCGACCGTGACGTCGCCGTCCCCGTCACCGTCGTAGTCCCCCAGGGCCAGCGCCGAGCCGAACTCGTCGTTGACCTCCGACGTTCCCGGGACCCCGGTGGAGTCCTGGTGCCAGGCCGCCGACCTGGCGGTGCCCGAGGCGTCGAGCAGACCGTCCGGGCCCGAGGTCAGCACGGTCGCCGAACCGGCGCGGTCCGCCGTCCCGATGGCCTCGGCGGGCGTGCCCGCCACCAGGTCGTCCCGGCCGTCCCCGTTGAGATCGCCCGCGGCCAGCTTGATGCCGAAGTTGTCCGCCTGCTCCGCCGTGCCCGCGACGCCCGGGGTGTCCTGGTTGAACGTCTGGTTGCGGGTGCCGAAGCCCTCGGCGCCCCCGCCTCCGTAGAGCACCCGCACCTTGCCGCCCTTGGCCAGTTCGTCGGGGCCGCAGGCCTCGGTGGGCCGGTCGGCCTCGGCGATGATCAGGCAGTGCCCGAGGGCCAGGTCGTCCACGCTGTCGCCGTCGAAGTCGCCCGCGGCTACGGCGTAGCCGGTGGCCGGGGACTTCCAGTACTCCTGCAGGGCCGAGCCGTTCCAGCGCCACAGGGTGGTGCGCGAGTAGTCGTTGGAGTACGAGGAGATCGCCAGGTCGGTCTTGCCGTTCCCGTCGAAGTCCCCGGCCGCCAGCCTGCCCGCGGTGCCGCCGAAGCCGGTGTCGAGCAGGTGCGTCAGCGGCTTGTCCTCGGTGAGCGGGCCCGGGCGCAGGGTGACCTCGCCGAACTCCCCGTGGGGCAGGCCCACCGCCACGTCCACGGCGCCGTCCTGGGTGAAGTCGCCCACGGAGAGCGAGGCCCCGGCGCCGCTGCCCCTCGAACCCTGCGCGATGGTCCTGCCACGCTCGAAGCGGCCACTGGACGAGCCGTACAGCACGACCACCGCGCCGTGGCCCGTCGCCTCCGGGTCGCTGCCGACGTCCTCGCCGCTCACCCCGACGACGACGTCGGTGAAGCCGTCGCCGTCCACGTCGGCCGTCTCGACGGAACTGCCGAACCGGTCGTTCTTCTCGCTGGTGCCGGGGACTCCCGGGCTGTCCTGGCTGACCGAGGCGGTGGAGGTGCCGGCCCCGCTCGATCCGCCGTAGAGCACGTGGAGGTAGCCCGCGGACGTCTCGCCGTCGACGTCCCCTCGATAGACGCCGACCACGGAGTCCGCGTATCCGTCACCGTTGAAGTCGGCGCCCTGGACGGCCGCCGGTGCCGCGCCCGCCGCAGTGGCGAGCCCCGCCGAGGCGAGGACGGTGGCGGCGCCCAGCAGGGCGGCCGAGAGTCTCTTACTGCGCACAGATGCTCCACATCGCAAGGTGGGAAGGTGGGTGGCCGTACTGGAGGACAGGCAGCTGCCTAGGAGCCCAGCACTTCGCCGTACTTGATGGCCCCGTTGGGCAGCGCGAAGCCGAACGGCGTCAGCGACTTGCCCAGCGGGTAGGTCTCCTCGGTGCTGCTCGGCGCGAACCAGACGCCGCCCGAGCGGGGCTCACCGGCGTTCTCCCCGGGCGCGCTCACCGCGGTGTCCCACAGTCCGTCGCGGTTGTAGTCGCCGACGGCCACCTGGGCGCCGAAGCGGTCGCCGGCCTCGGCCGTGCCGGGCATGTTCGGGGTGCTCTGACTGCGGGCCAGGCCGCCGTAGGGGCCGTGCTCGGTGCCGTTGAGGGTGACGTAGCCGCCCGCGTCCTTCACGGTGCCCACGTCCTCGCCGGGCACGCCGACCACCAGTTCCGGACGGCTGTCGCCGTTCAGGTCGCCGGCGGCAAGCGCGGCGCCGAAGTCGTCGCCCGACTCGGCGGTGCCGCCGACGTCCGGGTTGGACTGGGTGATGCACTCGTTCTCGGTGCCGAAGTGCGCGGTCTTCGAGCCCTTGAGCAGGAGCACCGCACCGCCGAGAAGGTCCTCGCAATGCGTGGTCTCCGACTCGCCGTTGGGCATGACGAGGCCGACCGCGAGGTCGTCCGTGCCGTCCCGGTCGAAGTCGGCGGTGGCGAGCGCGCTGCCGCGGTCGGCGTCGGCCCACCACTGGGCGGGCTTGGCCTGGTCGTCCCAGCGCGTGATGAAGGTGCCGGAGTCCTCCATGGCCTTCCAGGTGGTGGCCAGATCGTCCCGGCCGTCGCCGTCGAAGTCACCGGTGGCCAGGTCGACGGTGTTGCCGCCCATGCCGTAACCGCGCAGGGTGGTGGTGGGCGCCGGGTCGGCGGTGAGGGGGCCCGGACGGAACCGGAGTTCGCCGCGCTCCTCGCCGCTGTCGTTGTACGCGAGGTCGATGTCGCCGTCCCCGTCGTAGTCGCCCGCGGCGATGGTGTCGCCGATGCCGCTGAACTCGCTCGCGCCCCTGGCCACGGTGGTGCCCTTGACGTTCCACTCCGAACCGTCCAGGACGGTGATGGTGCCCTCGTTCCCGAGCTGCTCGGAGCTGAGCGACTCGCCGCTCGCGCCGACGACGAGTTCGAAGACGCCGTCGCCGTTCACGTCGACGGGCTCCACGGAGGAGCCGAAGCGGTCGCCCGCCTCGGGGGTGCCGGGGATGCCGGCCTCGGCCTGGCTGATGACGCCGGTGGACTGGCTCGGGCTCTGCGGGCCGCCGTAGATCACGCTGATGTAGCCGGCCTTGGCCTTGCCGTCCACCGTGGCGTTGGGCATGCCGACCGCGATGTCCGCGTATCCGTCGCCGTTGAAGTCGAACCGCGGGGTCGTGGCGGCCGCGGCGCTCCCGGCGAGCGGCAGGCTCAGACCGGCCGCGGTGAGTGCCGCGACGACGGCAGTGGCGGTCAGGGTACGTGCACGCACGGTGGAACTCCCGTTGTTGAAGGGGGAAGTGAGGGGAAGGGCTTGCGGGAGTGTGACGCATGAGGCGTACGAAGGGTTGTGCGAAAGTGGCTGCCCGGTGAACGGAACGTCCTTCCGCCCGAGTTGACCGCCGCCTGCGCGCCGCCACACGGCGGGTCACCGCCCGGCGCTGACAGCCGGCCACCGGCACGCGTTTGCGCTCTCCGGCAGCCGGCCCCTGGTCCCCCGCGGCCTCGTGACCACTATGCGGACAATCGGACGAGCACATTCCGGTTGGTGCCTACGATCCGTCGGTACGTCCCTGCACGGCTTCAACCAGGCCGTGCTGCGCCTCGGTTCGACGCTGACGCTGTTCTTCTTCCCCGTCCTCAGCAGCGGCCTCGGCACGCACGTCTACTGGGTCATTCTCGCCGCCCCCGCCCTCGGCTTGATCACACTGCTGGCCAAGCGCTGGGAGCCGGTCGGCTTCGACGCGGACGCGGAGGAGCGGATGCGGGACATGGACGCTCGTCAGCCCTCCAGGTGTCCGCGAGATGCTGCTGCGCCCGTGGCGCGAACCTGACGCTCACCCTGAACCTGAGGTTGAGACATCGACGGCAGCACCACTCGATGCGACCATCCGACCCCACTCCATCTGTCCACAGCACGCGTCCATCCAGCGCACACGCACAGCAGCAGACAGCATCCGGGCCACTCGGCTGCTGAGGAGGGTGCGGTCAGGCGGACTGCCGCTCGACCAAACGCGTCGGGGTGACCACGGAGGACAGCGGAGGGCTGTCCTCTGGCGACGCGGGCTCGCCCGTCGTCCGCTTGAACAGCAGCCGGGCCATCAGGCGTCCCATGCCCTCGATGTCCTGGTTCACGGTGGTCAACGGTGGCTCCGTCGCCTCGGCGATGGTCGCCAGGTCGTCGAAGCCGACGACCGCCACGTCCTCGGGTACGCGGCGCCCGCGCACCCGCAGCACGCCCAGGGCACCGGATGCCATCAGGTCCGAGGCGACGAAGACCGCGTCCAGGTCGGGGCACCGGTCGAGGAGCGCGGCCATGGCGTCGGCGCCGCCCCGCAGCGTGAAGTCGCCCTCGGCGATCAGCTGGGGCGGGGTGTCGAGGAGTACGTCGCGGTAGCCATCGAGGCGGTCGATCGCCGAAGCCTGGTTGAGCGGGCCGGTGATGGTCCCGATGCGTCGGCGTCCCAGCGCTACGAGATGCCGGACGGCTTGCCTGGCTCCGCCGCGGTTGTCGGCGTCGACGTACGTGTAGCCGTGGCCGCGACGGCCGGTGCCCACGGCCGGGCGACCGCCGAAGATGGCAGGCAGGCCCATGTGCTCGACCATGGCGGGCAACGGATCGTCGGTGCGCAGCGAGAAGAGCAGGGCTCCATCGACGTGGCCACCGCCCAGGAAGTTCGCGACGCGCGGATAGTCGTCCTGTTCCTCGATGAACAGCAGTACCGGCTGTGCTCCTTGGTGGACGAGTTCCTGTCGGATGCCGCGCAGGTGACAGTCGAAGTAGGGGTCCACGAAGAGCCGGTTCTGCGGTTCGGTGACCACGACGGCGACGGCGTTGTTGTGCCGGGTGACCAGGCTCCGGGCGGCTTGGTTGGGTACGTAGCCCAGTTCGTCCACGGCCTGTCGGACGCGTTCCGCGACCGCGGCCCGCACTCGGGGCTCGCCGTTGATCACACGGGACACCGTGGACTTCGATATCCCCGCACGGCGCGCTACATCCTCGAGTGTGGGGCGATGTCCGTTCAACCGTTCCGTCAACAGCTTCTCCGATGCGCGCAGTTCCTCGATCGCTGGACACGTTAGCCCTCGGCCGCCGGGAGTCGCAGGTGTATCAGGGCGTGTGATCGGGCCAGGGGACATCTGTGGCGACCGGCGCCGCGTAGTCGATGCCGGGCACGGAGAATCCGTAGAGGCGTCGGATCTCGGCGCGGAACCAGTCGAGGTCGGCCAGGTCGGCGATGTTCGCCGTGGTGGCGGCCTCCCAGCGGTCGGCGACGGCCGCCTGGACGTCGTCGGTCAGCTCGAAGGTGTCCAGACGTATCCGGCCCGCGTCGTCCAGAGCGAGCGGGGCGGCGCCGGTGAGCTGGTCCCACAGGGCGGAGAGCTGGCGGATCGGCGGGACGAGGGCGTCTCCCAGGACCCCCCGCAGCAGGCCGGTGTACAGGGCGATGCCGGGGATCGCGGTGGAGGACTGGGTGACGGCCGCGGCGTTGACGGAGGTCACGGCTCGCCCTCCCACCATCTTGTCGAGCCGCTCGTTCAGGGCACGGGCGGTGGCCTCCAAGTGTGTCTTGGCCGCGCCGATGGTGCCCTGCCGGTAGATCGCCGCCGTCAGCGACGAGCCGATGTAGGACAGTGCGGCGGTGGCGAACCGGTCGGCGAGCAGCCCCCGTCCGGCGAGGTGGTCGATCCAGCGTTCCCAGTCCGCGCCGCCCATCACGGCCACGGTCTGCTCCACGTCGTCGCCTTCGGCCGGCTCGGTCTCCACCTCGCGGACCTCGGGCACGCCCTCGTCGTCGAAGACCAGGGTCTTGGTGCGGTTGGCCCGACCGATCGGCTTGAGGACCGAGGCGTAGGTGGTGCCGGTGGTGGGGTCGGTACGCCGGGGCGCGGCCACCGAGTAGATCAGGTAGTCGAGCCGGCCGCCGAACCGCTGCTCGATGAGGTCGGCGACCTGGTCCTTCATCGCGTCGGAGAACGCGTCGCCGTTGAGGAATACCAGGTCCCTGCCTGCGGTGCGGGCGATGTCGGCGGTGGCACTGGTGCGGTACCAGCCGGCCGTCGCGGTGCGCCTCGCGGTGGGAGCCTTCTCGAAGCACACGCCTATGCCGCGGATACCGGCACGCTTGAGTCCGGCGAGCGTGGCCGCGAGCCCGTATCCGGCGGAGGAGCCGATGATCAGCGCGACCGGCCCGTCGCCGTCCGGCAAGCCGGCGGGGGCGGGGCATGCCTGCCACATGTCGGCCACCAACTGCCCGCACCCGGCCGGGTGGGAGTCGAGGAAGAGGAAGCCGCGATTGCGGGGAGTCAGAACGCGCTCGTTCACGGTGGCAGTCCTTGGGTCGGCCGAGACAGGGATACGGCGGCCGGCCTGGCCACCGCGTTCTGCAAGTCTGTGCCAACTCGGACGTGGGCAGTTGCTCTGCCCACCACAATGATCACGAGCCAGTCTTGGAGTGTTTCCCCACTTCCCGCCGAGCACGAAGCGGCCGCGGCCTGCGCGGCATCGACAGAGCGCTTCGATCTCGCCCTGAGCCGCCGCGATCTTGGCCAGACCGGATTGCGGCGGCATCGCCTGGGCACCGGGCACTGGTACGCAGGAACTTCCTGCCGACGTACGACGGGCGAGGCGGGCGGGGCATGGGCACGGCGACGACGGTTCCCGAGACACGGGACATGCAGGGCGAGGAACTCTCCGGGGACGAGGCGTTCGTGGCGCTGCGTCACTACGGCAGCTGGCGGCTGCTCCGCGACGCCTTCGTGCGGTTCCGGTACGCCGACGGGTTCAGCCACTCCCGGGCACTGGCGCTGCAGACGGTCCTGGCGGTCGTCCCGCTGGCGATCGTGTTCGTCGGCCTGTCGACCGTGCTGCACACTCAGGGCATCGGCCGGTTCGCCGAGGTGGTCATCCACCGCATGGCACAAGGGCCGAGCGCCGATGTCGTCGACGAGGCACTGACCCGCAGCCGCCGGACCGCGGGCGGAGGCACGCAGGTCGCCCTCTGGTTCGGGCTCATGTTCTCCCTCGCCAACGTCACGACGGCCATGTGCCAGATCGAACGCGGCGCCAACAGGATCTACGGCAACGAGCGCGACCGTCCCTTCCACCGGAAGTACCTGCGCGGCATCGTCATGGCCGTCACCGCGGGCCTGCCCCTGGGACTGGGCTTCGTCGTGATGGTGGCGGGCCGTGACCTGGCGGCCGCGGCGGTGACGGTCTTCGGCATCGGTCCTGAGGTGAGCGCCGCGTTCGGGGTGGTGCGCTGGCCGTTGGGCTTCGTGCTGGCGCTTGTCTCGGCGAGCGTCATCTTCCGTCGCTCGCCTCGGCGGCGCCAACCCGGTTACACCTGGCTGGCGTTCGGCGCGGCGGTCTACCTCCTCCTGTGGACAGGTCTGACCGGTCTGCTGAGCCTGTACCTCTCGGTCAGCGGCTCCTTCGACACCGTCTACGGCCCGCTCAGCGCCTTCATGTCCCTGCTGCTGTGGGCCTACCTCACCTCGATCGCCCTGTTCCTGGGCTTGTCCTTCGCGGCCCAACTCGAGGCGGCCCGGGCGCTGAAACCCGGCCCCATCGAGGCGGATCCGGGCGTGTGACGGGCGGGCGCACCTCCTGACAGCTGGGATCTCCTCACCGCTGGGATCGCAGCACGTCGACCTCACAGCCCGGCGCGGTCGGGTCGAAGCCGTGCTCGACCAGCCAGCGAACTCCCAGCAGGCTCCGCACCGACCACCAGGCGCGGATCACGTCGAGGTCGACGTCGGTGCCGTATCCGGCGACGACGTCGCCCAGGTGCTCCGCGTGTCCGAGCGTCAAGGTGGCCAGGTCGAACAGGGCATCGCCCTGGCCCGCCTCGGACCAGTCGATGATTCCGGTGATCTCGTCACCCTCGACGAATACGTGAGCGATCTGCAGGTCGCCGTGGGTGAACACCGGAGTCCACGGCCGGAGCGCGGCCTGGGCGATCCGGAGGTTGCGGGTAACCAGGTCGGCGGGCAGCACGCGGTTGGTCACGAGCCACTCGCACTCGCCGTCGAGATCGGCCGCCAACTCGTCGAGGTCCCGGCCGCCCCGCCCGGTCCAGGCCGGCAACGCCGTCTCGTGCAGCTTCCGTACGGCGGCGCCCGCCGCGGCCCACGCCGCCGGCGAGGCGGTCGAGGGCTCGCCCAGGCGGCCCAGCGCCGTCCCCGGAAGCGCGGCGATCGCGAGCACGGGCGGCTTGCGCCACAGCACCTCCGGGGTCGGAACCGGCGCCCATGCCATCGCCTCGACCTCGACGTCCACGCGCGCCTGATCGGCGTCCACCTTCAGGAACACATCGCCGACGCGCAGGGTCGCACGCTCGGAATGGGCGACGACGACCTTGACCTCATCCATGGCCGCCCAGTATCCCGAATGCCCCACGACGCCACCGGCATTTATCGCGGGCGACTGCCCGGCTGACCCGTCCCGCCACAGCTGACAGCGGGAGAAGCGGGCGGGCGCCGGAGGCTGTGCGCGATGTTCACACGGTGATTCCGGCCGCCACCGGCCGGTGATCGCTGCCGGTGGCCGGCAGTACCCACGAGCTGTCGGGCTGCACGCCCCGGACCAGGACGTGGTCGATCCGCGCCATCGGGAACTTGGCCGGCCAGCTGAGTCCGAAGCCGTCCCCCGCCGCGTCCTGAGCCGAGCGCAGGTGTGAGGTGATGCCGGCGAACGCGCGGTCGTCCATGGTGCCGTTGAGGTCACCGAGCAGCACCACCCGCTTGTTGTCCTCGGCGCCGATGGCTTTGGCGAGTGCCTGCGCCCCGTCGTCCCGCTGGCTCGTCGCAAAGCCCGTCCGGGGATTCACGCGTACGGAGCCCAGGTGGGCCACGTACACCGCGAGCGGCCCCTGACGGGTGGCCACCGTGGCGCGCAGCGCCCGGGGTGTGGCCTTCTTCTCCTCTGCCGAGAGGTGCTCCGCCAGCGGCCCGACCATGCCCTGCATCGCGACGTCGACCGTCCGGATGCCCGACAGCGGCAGCTTGCTCCACAACCCGACCGTGCCCCGCACCGTGTGGTGCGGGTAGGCCTTGGCCAGCTCCTTCTCGTACGCGCCCTGGGCCTGCGGGGTGATCTCCTCCAGGGCCAGTACGTCCGCCTGGGAGGCGGCCAGGTCGCGGGCGGTACCGGCGGGGTCGGGGTTGTCGGCGCCGACGTTGTGGCTGACCACGGTGAGGTCGCTGCCCGCGTGGGACTTGTCGGTGAGCAGCGGGCCGAACAGGCTCAGCCACACGCCGACCGGCAGCAGCAGCGCGACCACCGCGGATGCGGAGCGGCGCCAGAGCGCCGCGGCCAGCAGCACCGGGATGAACAGGCCCCACCACGGCAGGAAGGTCTCGACCAGGCTGCCCAGGCCCCCGCGGTCGGTGATCTGCGCGTGCAGCAGCAGGAGCAGGCCCAGCAGCAGCGCCAGCGCCGCGAGCACCCGGCCGCGCTTCCAGGGCCCGGGCCGCCCGGCGGTGCGGATCGCCCGGCGGATGCCCGCGCGCCAGGTAGCGGATCCGGTGTCCCGGCGGGCGGCGCCGTCCTGGCTGTTCTGCTCCATCGCGCCGGTGGTCTGCGCCGCCGTGTCGGTCGTCTGCTCCGCCCCGCCGGTGGTCTGCTGTGCCGTGCCTGCCTGCACGGTCGTCTGTCCTGGCTCGCTGCCGGTCACGGTCACTTCTTCATCCTCGGGTCCTGGGTGGGATCGGCGTACATCGGCGGGCAGCCGTGTTCGATCGCTGCGGTGCGCAGTTCGTAGTGCCAGGGCTCGTTCCGGTAGATCTGGCAGAGCCCGTACCGGGCGCCGTGTTCGGTCAGCCACGCCGTCGCGTCGGAGCGTCCGACGTCGAGGGCCTCCCCCGACACATGAGGCGACGTCGTGGCGGTGGCCACCCACCGGGCGGCCTCGGCTTCGGAGCCGTACCGGGCGATCGCCTGGCGCAGCAGCAGGTTCTGGTACTGCGGCGAACGCCAGCCGCTGTTGACGTACAGGGCGACTTGGTCGCCGCCGGCCTCCTTGGCGGCCCGGCGCAGGGCCTTGCGTAAGTCCGGGCGGAGGTTGGCCACAGCCGGAACATCTTCGTCGAAGACTGTCGTGCCCTCGGGAACGGCACCCCCGGCCTCGCCTAGCGCACCATGGTGCTCGCCGCGAGGACCCTTCGAGGGCGGTGCGGCCGATGAGGACGAGGAGGACGAGGAGGACGAGGAATTCTGCGCCTGACAGGCGAGGGTCGCGGCGATCGCCGCGATGACGGCCACCGGGCCGGCGACACGACGCCGATGCGTGGGGCGGACTGCTGTCCGTGCTGATGGCGGAGTGTGGTTCATGCCGCCAGTCAAGGCAGTGTGCTGTTGTCGGCACGTATGGGCTTTTCGATACGTCGGCGATATGTGCCGACTCGTAGCATCAAGAGCATGCGTGTACTGGTCGTCGAGGACGAGCCCTTTCTGGCCGAAGCCATCCGCGACGGCCTGCGCCTGGAAGCGATCGCGGCCGACATCGCGGGGGACGGTGACACCGCCCTGCATCTGCTGGACGTCCACGCCTACGACATCGCCGTCCTGGACCGCGACATCCCCGGACCCTCCGGTGACGAGATCGCCCAACGCATCGTCGCCTCCGGCAGCGGCATGCCGATCCTCATGCTCACCGCGGCCGACCGGCTGCACGACAAGGCGTCCGGCTTCGAGCTCGGCGCCGACGACTACCTCACCAAACCCTTCGAGCTCCAGGAACTCGCGCTCAGGCTGCGGGCGCTGGACCGCAGGCGCGCCCACAACCGACCGCCCGTGCAAGAGATCGCGGGCCTGCGCCTCGACCCCTTCCGCCGCGAGGTCTACCGCGACGGCCACTACATCGCCTTGACCCGGAAACAGTTCGCCGTCCTCGAAGTCCTCATCGCCGCCCAAGGCGGTGTCATCAGCGCCGAAGAACTCCTGGAACGCGCGTGGGACGCCAACGCCGACCCGTTCACCAACGCGGTACGCATCACCGTCTCGGCCCTGCGCAAACGGCTCGGCCGGCCCTGGATCATCGCCACCGTGCCGGGTGTCGGCTACCGCATCGAGGCCCAGCCGCAGACCGGACAAGACTGAGGCCGGCGACTCACGGTCCGCGGCCCGGCCGTCGCTCTCACCGGGTGGCGTGGCGAATTATCCTGCGGTGGCCGCGGGACAAGAAGATTCCCGCGGCCGGCGGGATGTTGCGCCGGTACTACACCGACGACCGGATGCTCGCGTGGGATGAGAAGTTGGAGCAGTCCGAGCAGAGCAACGACCGCTTCTGCATGAACATCCAGTAGGCGGGCCGCCGCGTCCTGCGGATACCGCAGGAGCCCAGGGAGCTCCCCACCGCCGGGCGGTGGGGAGCTCTTGGTTTCCAGGGTCCTGCCCGCTTCCCCCTCCGTCATGTTCGAGGTCGATTACCTCACCGTCGAATACGCGTATATCTGTGTTGGCCGGAGTAGACATTGGATGTCGGTGTCGTTATGGTTTCTCTCATAGCCGACATCAACGAGGCCCGGCAGTGCCCATCTGCCGGAAGAGCGGAGGGGCCGAGCACCATCAGGATCGCCCGGGCGGACGTCGTGAGTCCGGGTACCGCAGGACATCGACAGTGAGGTGGTCTCCGGTCGAGCAACCGCGATCCCCGCACCCCCGGCAGCACGTCGGCCGGGTCGGCGGAAACAGGAAGTCGGCGCGGCATCAGGGCCGACGGATGGTGTAGCAGTTCCTTCGGGGCCCTGGTGGTCATGGACGCCAGGGCCCCTCCACAGAGAGGTTCAATGTCAGCAGACGACTCGCTCGGCCGCCTCGACGACGATGACCGCCCCGCCTACACGATGGCTCGGGCCGCCGAATTGCTCGGCACCACCCAGGGCTTCCTCCACGCCATCGGAGAAGCCCGCCTCATCACCCCGCTCCGCTCCGAGGACGGCCACAGCCGCTACTCCCGCCACCAGCTGCGCATCGCCGCCCGTGTCCGGGAACTCGTCGATCGGGGCGCCCCCATCGAGGCCGCCTGCACCATCGTCACCCTCGAGGACCAGCTCGAACAGGACCAGCGCATCAACACCGAGCACCGCCGCTACGGCGGCTGAGACCTGCAACTCCCCCCGGAGCGCACATCGTGCACGCGCCTGATCCAGGCATCGCACCAAGGTGCCGGACACCGGCTACCACGCCCACGGTGGGAAGTTGGGAAATGTCCGGCTACAGCCGCGCGACTGCGGCGACGGCCGGCTGCGCGTGCGACCGTGGCTCCCCCGCGATCGGTCCTCGCGCGAGACGCTCTCCAGGCGGCAGGGGCCGCGGAATCGAAGCCCTGTTGGTCGTCACACCCGGGAGGGCGACGGCTGGAGCCGTGTTGTCGGCGATACGGCTCCAGCCGGTCTCGTGAAGGCATACGAGTCCGTCACGGCTCGGCGGCTTCCGGAATGGGCCTGCTGCCAGTCTTGTTGCTCCCGCCGCGCTGCGCACCCGTCAGCCAGCGGCCAGACTCTCGCGCGCCGCGGTCATGAACGCGGCCTTGTGTGTCTCGAGATGCTCGTTCACTGCGGTGTCGCCGATGTCTCTCCACACCGCCTGGTTGAGCGCGTACCCGTAAAGGCGCACTGGCTCGTGCAGTGCTTCGTCGCACAGCAGCATCACGTTGCCCGACGCCGTCCACAGCGCGGTCATCACGGGCCCGGCCCCCGTCATCCAGCCGTTCTCGTCATCGCCCCACGGCTCAGGTCGGCTGTAGGCAACCCGCTCGGCCTCCTGCGCTTTCACGACGAACTCCTTGAGCACCTCCAGCTGTTCCGCCCGCCGGCTCTCCGCCTCGGCCACCGCTTGTCTGCGTTGCTCGGTCCGCTCGGCGGACCGCTGGGTGGCACGCTGGGCAAACGCCGTCAGCCCGCCCCCGAGCACAACGCCGGCGAGCGACAAGACCGGTCCCCAGACGTCGCCTGACACCGTGACACCCCTCCAAGATCACACCCAGGAGCATGGGTGTGCCGCGAAGACGACACACACGGTGCAGGAACATAGCTGATCGCGTTCACACGCACCTCGGTGGGCCCTGTCACGTACGCCGACAACAGCTCATCGACCGGTCGCTCACCGGTTCCCTCGACGAGGACCGGGACCAGGCCGCCGAACTGCGGGTGCGTGAGCCGTACCGGGGCGGGGCCTCACGGCGGCAGGGCAGCAGGGGGATTCGGTCGGGAGGAGGCCGGTGCGGAGCATGGCGAGGGTGTGGCTGAGGAGGCGGGAGACGTGCATCTGGGACAGGTGCAGTTCACGGCCGATCTCCGTTTGGGTCATCTCCTGGCCGAACCGCATTTCGATGATGACCCGTTCCCGCTCGCCCAGCTGCGCCAGCAGCGGGCCCAGTGCGTGCAGATCCTCGAACAGGTCCATGGCCGGATCGAGATCTCCCATGGTGTCCGCGTACTTCCGCCCCTCTCCCTCTTCATCGTCACCGGCGGGAGAGTCGATGGATCCGGCGACGTAGCCGTTCGCGGCGACAAGACCGTCGGTGACCTCGGCCTGGGTCAGGCCCAGGTCGACGGCCAGTTCCTGCACCGTGGGCGTGCGGTCCAGCTGGATGGCCAGCGCCTCCTGGCTCTTGGCCAGCTCGACGCGCAGTTCCTGCAGGCGCCTGGGGACATGCACGGCCCAGGTGGTGTCGCGGAAGAGGCGTTTGATCTCACCGAGGATGTAGGGGATCGCGAACGAGGAAAGCTCGACCTCACGTGTCAGGTCGAACCGGTCGATGGCCTTGATCAGACCTATGGTGCCGACCTGGACGATGTCCTCCATGTCGCTGCCCACGCGGTTGCGGAAGCGGTGGGCTGCGAAGGCCACCAGAGAGACGTTCATCTCGATCAGTGTGCTGCGGACGTACTGATACTCGCCGGTGCCCTCTTCCAGGGCCTGCAGCCGGTCCAGGAACAGCCTGGACAGCACGCGCGCGTCCCGGGGAGTGACCTTGGCCGCATCCTCGATCCACGGCAGATCAGCCATGTGCTCTTGCATTCCCGTACGGAAAGCCGATGTTGCGGAGGCGCTCACGGAGGGGTACACGATGCCGCCTCAATCGGGAAAGCAGGTTGATCCCCTTCTGCCCCCTCCGATGTCATCTATGTAGAGATGGCAGTGATTCTTACCGTTGTCGGGATTGGCTCTCCCCCTCAGCAGCCCGGCGTCACGCAGCTCCTCCTTGTGCTCGACCAGGGCCTGTCCGGCTGATCAGATGCTGCCGAACAGGCCCCGGGCCGGAAGGACTCAGCGCTTGAGCGGGAAGGTGAAGTCGCCCGGGAGCCTGCCGATCAGACGCACCGGCCGCACAGGTGTCCGCGTCGCACAGCGGGCCGAGATCTGGCCGTCACCGGCGCAGGCACCCACCGGCCGCGGTGCGCCCGGTGCGGCGGCGGACCGTACGGCGACTGCCAGGCCGGCCGCTCGGGTCGCACGGAAGGCGCGTACGTCCGCTCCAGGACTGTTTGCCTGGTGGTGTTTCCGCGCCCGGAGGCGCACCCAGGGCAACGACGGAGAACATTTTGCAGGCAGGTGGGCACGACCACCCTGTTTTCTGACACAGACATACACCGGTTCCAGTGAGAAGACCGCAGCGAAAAGGAGCGCGGCGCACAGGTGCGACGCGCGACGGATCAGCGCTCGGGGAATCTCACTTGGTGTACAACGGCACGTCCTTGACAGGGCGACTATGGGCGGGAGCACGCTAACGGCTCGCAGGAGTGCGGTTCCACTGCTTTTTCAGGCAAGGACCCGGAGGGGGGCGCTCTTCAGTCGCGATGCGCCCGATGGACACTGACGGCATAGCCGCCGCCCTCGTAGGGGTGGGCGTCCCATGTCGCGAAGCGGTCGACGAAGGTGAGGCCGGCCGCGGCGCAGTAGGCGTCGTACTCCGGCAGCGTGATGGCGGGCGGCACCGGCAGGTGGGCTCGGTCCAGGCCGAACCCGGCGACCATGAGGCCACCCGGGCGCAGGGCGGCGGCCAAGCGGCTGATCGCCGCAGCCTCAGTACCTGCGGCGAGGAGCGGGAAGATGTTGCCGGCGGCGACCACGAGGTCGAAGTCCGCGACGACCTGAAGCTCAGCCGGGTCGAACGTGGCCAGGTCGGCCTGGACCCAGGGCAGTTGTGGAGCCTGCCTGCGCGCCACGGCCAGCATGGACGCGTCCAGGTCGACCCCGACACAATCGTACCCGAGCTCAGCCAACCGGATCATGACCCGGCCGGTACCGCACCCGGCATCCAGCACCCGCGCCCCGGCGGGCACCAGCGCGGCGCAGAACTGCGCCTCACCGTGCATGTCCTTGCCGCTTCCGGCCAGGGTCGCGAACCGGGCGGCGTAGTCCTCTCCGGACGTCCCACCAGTCAACTCTTCCCAACGGTTCATGACGCACAAGGTACGTGAGCGGCACGAGTGCTCGCTCCTTGAAGGCGGCGTCGGCGCCGGGCGTGTGGCCGACACGACGCGAGCCGCCCGCCCGGTTTCCCCGGGCGGGCGGCTCGCGTCGGTTGTTCAGAGATCAGACTCGGCGGCGGCGACGTAAGCGTCCTTGGCCGCTGGACGACACCGGCCAGGGCCGGCGACGGGATTCGAACCCGCGTTGCTCTCTTGGCAGGAGAAGTAGCCGCAGCCTGCGCACCTGAACAGTCATCACCCTAGCCACCGGCTCCGCGGCGAGCATCTGAATTGCGCGCTGACGCGCCCTCAGACTGCTCACTGCGTCGCGGCCCCGACGCAACTTTAGGCGGGGACGGAGGCACATGCTTGGCGGCGGCGGTGGCTGCGGCGCACGATGCGGGGTCGGCGAGTAGGGCAACCGTACTGGTCGAACGTGCCTTGGGGACTGTTCAGTCGCGCAGGAACCGCATGAGCGGCAAATGGGCTCTGGCCGCGGGCAGTTGGTGTCAGGTGGTCGGCGCGGGCCACCGCGTCGACCCCCTAAGGGGCCACGGCTGACTCGGCTCCGACCGCTTTCCGTGCCGGCCCCATCGCCGCCCGAGGCGCGTCGCACGGGCAGCCCTGCCCGCCACCAGGCCTGGCCGGCCCTGCAGTAATGCCTGGCGAGTGCAAGGGGCCGTCGGACGCCCCGCCCTTCCGCGCTTGATCCCGGAGTTCGAGCTCCGCGCCGCTCGAGCCCTCCCGCCGCGCGGGGGCACGCGGGCACCACTGCCCACCTGCGATTCCTTCTACCCGCCTTGCTCACGCACCGCTCAAGCCCCCTGTCTCGGCGGGACACTCCAGGCGACGGGACATGGAGAACCCCAATCATCGCTTCCCTGACAAGGGTCGGGCGAACAGGCATCACCCCACTCCGAGAGGGATCTCATGGGCCGCATCCGCACCATCTCAGTCACTGCCGGGGCAGTCGCCCTGGCCGCCGCCAGCAGCATTCTGCTCCCGACCTCTGCTCATGCAGCCGTGGCCTGCAACGAAACCGCACTCATCGCCGCGATCAATGCCGCCAACACGGCCGGCGGCGGCAATGTGGTTCTCGCTTCGGGCTGCACCTACACCCTCACCACACCCCATAGCAGCGACGGCAACGGACCCAACGGCCTTCCGGTCATCACCACCGCCATCACCCTGACCGGCGACAACAACATCATCACCCGCTCGACAGCACTGCTCACCCCCGCCTTCCGCATCGCCAAGGTCGCAGGGACCGGCAACCTGACCCTCAAGGGCAACGTCACGCTCAACAATGGCAAGGCCGCCACGAACGGCGGCGGCATCCTCAACTTCGGCGCGGTGACCCTCACCGCCAGCGCGCTCACCGGCAACACCGCTCTGGGCAAGGGCGGCGGACTGGCCAATGCGGATATCGCCGCCCCCACGACAGGGGCGACGGCGACCCTCACCGGCAGCACAGTGTCAGGCAACACCTCCGTCGGCCGAGGCGGTGGCATCTACAACGGTTTGCGCGGCACGCTGACGACCACCAGCAGTTTCGTCAACGGGGCAAACACAGCCTCCCAGGGCGGCGGCATCGCCGCCGTTGACTCCACCGCGACCACTCTGACCAGCACCCCCGTCAGCGCCAACCATGCCCTCCTCGCAGCGGGCGGCATCTACCGCCTGAACGGCACCATGACCGTCACTACGTCCCCCATCGGCAGCAACACCCCCAACAACTGCACCAGCAGTTCCCCCGCAGTCCCCAGTTGCGTCGGCTGACCGTCCCCGCTCCGGCTCGCTGGCGGAGCGCCCCACACAACAAGTGACCGGGCCTGTGCCCGTCCCCCGAAAGGGACGGGCACAGGCCCGGTGTTCGTTCCGAGGAACGACGCGAGGTGGCCTCTTGGTCCCGCAACTCGAAGTGCGAAGCTACGGGTTCCGACCAGTCGGGTCGGGTCGGGAACGTCAGGGAGCCGGGACGCCCGGCACTACACAACCCGCGGCGGCGGCTGCGGTCTTGAGCGCGGCAGCGGCCGCGTCATTGGCCGTCGCCTGCGCCTTGAGGGCTTCCGCTGCCGTGGCCTGGGCAGCGGCCGGGTCGGCCGCGATGACCAGAGCGGCAGCCATGGAGGCCGCCGCGGTGACGTTGGCCGCCGCATGAGCCGCGGCCGCGGTACCCGCGTCCTTGAGCAGACCCACACAGGCCGCCGCATCGGGCGGGCCGGGATCGGCAGCAGCGGCCGACGGAGCGCTCAACAGCCCACCGCCGATCACCAGAACCGAAACCGACAGAGACATGGCAGCCGTACGACGAAGCTTCATGGCCGAACTCCTGACGCATAGGGGGACAAGCCCACACAGGGCAGAACCAATACCGGAGCCTCGACTACCGGACCCACAGCCACACGACAGGCAACACGAGATGCGCTGCCCGTCCTGCGGCAAGCCACGACACGGCGTCCCACCAGAGCCGACCACGCCCCCGCCCCATCCGCCCCCTCAAGCAGGCCGAACGAGGCCCGGGCTCATGCCGGACAGCCGCGGCGAGGGTGGCGTGCTAGCGGGCAAACAGGGCAAACCGTGATCTATCAATCACCAGCGCCGAGGCCACCCGCAACAACCAGCTCGCGACTGCTGAATTCACCGGTGAGCATGGGCATGGCGGCAGCGATCGCTTCCTTAGCCTCGGGCAACCGCAGAGATGCGTCGTGGTGGTCCTTCGACTGCCAGACCTCCATGACCACGATGGTGTCCGGGTCATCGGCGGCCACGCTGACAACGTAGCTTTTGCAGCCGAGCTCGCGGAGACTCTCGGCTCCGGAGAGCAGGATCGCAACGACATCGTCGCGCTTGCCGGACTGGGTCTTCATCGTTCCGATGTAGCCATAGGCCATGCCATGCCGCCTTCGTCGGAGCTGCTGTTACTCGGCACCATCATGGCCGACTCCTGGAAAGCCGGGAAAGATCCTTCAGGCACCACCTGGACCCATCCGATTCGAAGCCGTCGACTCGGACTCGTTCGGCTTCACGACCTTCGAGCTCATCCGGTCCGCGGAGGTGGCCGACCGACTCCGAGAGCCGACGAAGCCGGCCAAGCGGCATGCCTGAGCGAGCTGCTGAAGATCTCCGACAGCGAGGGCGTCGACAGTGTCTCGTGTTTCCGTTCGCGCGTCGGGCCATGGGCCAGGGAACGCGTCAGACGTCCCGGGCGCTGTCCGTCGCCGGCGGTGTGTCGTCGGTGCGGAGGTCAGGGGTGTGTCTGGCGGACAGTTCGGGCGGGGTCTCCCCCGCGGCGAGGTGCTCCAGGACTTCCGCCAGTTCTCGACAGGCGCTCTGCACCGAGCGTCGGGTGGCGCGCTGTTCGGAGACCATGGAGGACAGCAACAGTGCCGTCAGCGCGGTGGCACCGTTGAACGCCTGGAGTTTGGTCATGACCTCGATGGCCGACAGGTGGAGGAAGGCTCCTTGCTGCGTACTCGCCTCGAAGGTGGTGAGCACGGAGGCGAACAGCGCGCACAGCATGCTCCCTGCCAGCTGGAAGCGCAGCGCCACCCAGATCAGCAGTGGGAAGACGAGGAAGAGCAGACTCAACTCGCCGAGCACGGCCAGAGGTACGACGATCAAGGTCGCGAGAGCCAGGAACAGCATCTCCTTCCAACGCCTCAGGCGCAGGGGTCCAGCGGCTCCCAGCAGCACGAGCAGGAGTGGGGTGACCAGCAGGACCCCCATCGCGTCGCCCACCCACCAGGCCAGCCACACGGACCAGAACTCCCCTGTGGCCAGTTCGCCGGTCACCACCTGTAGCCCGACGCCCGCCGTGGCACTGATCAGCATGGCTCCGAGCCCGCCGAGGAAGACCAGGGCCAGTCCGTCGCGCAGACGGGAGATGCCGACCCGGAATCCGGCCCGTCGCAGCAGCAGATAGGCGCAGACCGGGCCGAGGGTATTGCCCGCCACGGTGACCAGCGTGGTGAGCTGCGGGGTGGTGAGGGAGGCGATGAGGAGGAGCGAGCCGACGGCGATCCCGGGCCAGACCGACACGCCGTAGACGAGCAGGGCGGCGAGGGCAACGCCGGTGGGCGGCCAGATGGGTGTGACGATCACTCCTTCGACGGTGAGCCTGCCGAGCAGGCCCAGACGCCCGGCTACGTAGTAGCAGACGGCCACGGCCAGTGCCTTGAGTACTGCCTCCCAGGACAGCCGGGACCGCCGAGTCACCAACACAGCAGTCATCAGACACCGCTCCGGCCATTTCGGCCATGCGAACGCCGCTGAGCTTGCCTCTTGCGGGGTGCGGTGGGCGCGGCTACGGGACGCCGCCGTCGTGGCCGACGATGAGAACGGCGGCATCGTCCTCGTGTCCCACCGTGTCCGCCAGCCGCATGACACCGCTTGCCAGGGCGTTGATGCCCAGTCCGGCAGCGGTGGTGATCTCGGCCAGGCGCGTCACCCGCTGCAGGCCTTCGTCGAGGCTCAGTGACGGCCCTTCCACCACGCCGTCGGTCAGCAGCACGACGACACCTCCCGTGGTGAGCCGGTGGCACGTCACGGGGTACTCGGCGCCTTCGAGTACGCCGAGCGGGGGGCCGCATTCGCCTTCGTCGACACCGGACCGGCCGTCGGCGGTGGCCCAGATGTGGGGGATGTGGCCTGCCCGAGCGCACTCCAGGACGCCGGTGGCCGGATCGAGCCGGAGGAAAGCGCAGGTCGCGAAGAGGTCCGCGCCCAGGGAGACGAGGAGATCGTTGGTGCGCGCGAGCAGTTCCCCTGGGTCGCCCGTGACGGAGGCCAGCGCACGCAGGCCGACCCGGACCTGCCCCATGAACGCGGCGGCCTGGATGTTGTGTCCCTGGACGTCGCCGATGGACAGGCCGATACGGCCGTCGGGCATGGTGAAGGCGTCGTACCAGTCTCCGCCGACGTTGAGCCCGTGCGTGGCGGGCATGTATCCCACGGCCAGCCGGACGCCGGGAGGCTGGGGAAGATCATGGGGCAGCATGCCGCGCTGGAGCGCCACTGCCAGCTCGACCCGGGAGCGCTGCATCTCCGCGAGCTCCCGGGCCCGGGCAGTGAGGGCTCCGAGCCTGGCAAGCAGCTCGTCACCGTCGTCGGCCGCCTGCGTACGGAACATTGTTCGCCCCGGGTTCCGCGAGAGCACCCCGCTTCAGTTCAGCCGTTGTCCGCCACATGCACCGCTGGCACAACCATGCGTTCAAGTGTGCCCGCAGATCGCGGCGGTCGCACCCTGTCGCGTTGCCCCCGGAGTTCGGCACCGAGTCGCCGCCGACGCCCGGACTCCTGGCCGTGGCTCGGTCCCGGGGCGCTCGTTCAATCGCGGCTTGGGGTCTGTTTCCTGGACCAGGCGGTGGCGTCGGCTCCGTATCGAGTCAGGAGCCGTGCGAACTGGGTCCGCTCCTCCGGTGACCAGGCGACAGTGATCTCCAGGAACGCTTCTCGCTGTTCGACGGCGAAGCGGTTGCGTTCGGCCTCGCCGTGCTCGGTGAGTTCGAGCACGGTGCGGCGTCCGTCGGACTGGGATGCCGCCCGCCGCAGCAGCCCGTCCGCTATGCAGGCGGCGACGGTCCGGCTGGCCACCGGCTGCACGACCCCCATCTCGGCGGCGAGCCCACCGACGGTCGTCTCGCCCGGCGCGTCGGCGATGACGTTGAGCACGAGGTTGCGGGAGAGGTCCTTGCCCGATGCCGGTGCGCGTCGCCGCAGACGGGACAGCGCCGGGCCGATCTGATCCAGCGTCCGGTCGTCGGGAGGCTGCTCGGAGGAGGAGGTGCTGCTCATGTGCCGAGTCTAGGCCCGGCCAGCACATTTGCATACCATTCAACAAGTACATAGCATCAGGTATGTAAATATTGAACGAGCCAGGAAATGAGGCGGACCGCCATGGCGCTCACCGCGATCACCAACGCGCAGATCTTCGACGGGGAGAAGGCGGTCGGCGTGCAAACCGTGGTCATCGACGGCGGGAGGATCGCCCGCGTCGGCGGCGACGCTCCCGAGGGCAGCGAGATCATCGACGGCAGCGGCGCCACACTGCTGCCGGGACTCATCGACGCCCACGTCCACTCCGCCCCGGGCTCCCTGGCGCTCGCCCTGCGCTTCGGGGTGACGACCGAACTGGAGATGCAGGGGATGAACACCCGGGAGAACCGGGGGGCCATCACCGACGACGACACCCAGGCCGACGTGCGCTCCTCCGGCTTCGCCATCACACCGCCCGGTGGCCACCCGAGCGAGCTGATGCCCGAAGGGTTTCGGCCCAAGTGGGACCTTCCCCCGGTGATGCCCCTGATGCCGTTCTCCACCACACCCGAGGAGGCCGCCGCCTTCGTGCCGCAGCTCCTCGCCCGGGGGTCCGACTTCATCAAGTTCATGATCGACGACGGCAGCGTAGAGGGACACCCCGGGCTGCCCGCGCTCGACCGGGCCACCGTGCACGCCGGCGTCGCCGAAGCCAAGAAGTACGGCGCACTGACCGTGGCCCACGCGCTGACCGTGGAGGCCACCAGGACGGCCGCCGAAGCCGGCATCGACGGCCTGACCCACGTGTTCATGGACCAGCCGCACACCGCCGAGATCATCGGCCTGATCAAGGACGCGGGCATGTTCGTCATCCCCTGCGTCACTCTCAACGCCTCGATGATGGGGATCACCGGCAGCGAACTCGCCGACGACCCCCGGGTCGCCGCACGCCTCGACGCCGACTGGGACCGGACCCTGCGCTCCAGCTATGACCGCTACCCGCAGGGCAAGCTCCACGACGTGTACGACACCGTGCGCGCACTGGACGCTGCCGGTGTCGACGTGCTCGCCGGCACCGACGTCTCCATGCCCGAGACGTTCTTCGGGGGCCTGGCACACGGAGCGAGCCTGCACCACGAGCTGCAATACCTGGTGGCGGCCGGCCTCACACCCGCAAGGGCCCTGCGCGCGGCCACGGCGACCACGGCCCGCCGCTTCCGCCTCAGCGACCGGGGCCGCATCGCCGAGGGGCTCCGCGCCGACCTCCTGCTGGTCGACGGCGACCCGACCAGCAACATCAGCGACACCCTCAACACCCGTGCCGTCTGGCGCCGCGGCACCCGAATGGCGGCATGAGCGCAGTCCCTCCCCTTCGAGGGAGGGAGCTGATGTTCCCGCTCAGGGAGACACCCTCGCCACCAGGGCGGGCAGCGCCTCCCCCAGGGGCAGTTCCACGCGCTGGGTGGCCCACCGGTCCCCGCGGGTCGGGCCTTGATTGACGATCAGGACCGGAGTGCCGGCCTGCGCCGCCTGGCGCACGAACCGCAGCCCGGACATGACGGTGAGGGAGGAGCCCAGCACCAGCAGGACGGCAGCCTCATCGACAAGGCGGCGGCACGCCGCGACCCGCTCGGGAGGCACGTTCTCTCCGAAGAAGACGACGTCCGGCTTGAGGACCCCGTGGCCACAGGCCGCGCACGCCACCACCTGGAACTCGCGAACCGCCTCGTCGGGCAGTTCGACGTCACCGTCCGGATTGACGCGCGCCGCACGGTAACGCTCGGCGGCGGCCTCGAACCCCGGGTTGACCGCACGCAGCCGTTGGTCGAGCTCCCCGCGAGCGCTGCCCTGCCCACAGGCCAGGCACACCACCCGGCTCAGGCTCCCGTGGAGTTCGATGACGTCCCGGGCCCCGGCGGACTGCTGAAGCCCGTCGACGTTCTGTGTGATCACGCCGGTGACCAGGCCTGCTTCGGCCAAGGCGGTCACGGCCCGGTGACCGGCGTTCGGCCGGGCGCGCGTCATGGCCCGCCATCCCAGCTGGCTACGGGCCCAATACCGCTGCCGGGCCTGCTCGGCGCCGACGAACTCCTGGTACGTCATGGGAGTGTGCCGACGCAGGGAGCCGTGCTCTCCGCGGTAGTCCGGGATACCCGACTCGGTGGACAGCCCGGCCCCGCTCAGCACCGCGACGTTGCCCGCGCGCACCGCCTCGACGACAGCCGTGAGATCGGTCGAGGCCGGGAGCAGGCCGCCAGTAGGCTCCCAGGTCAGCGTGGGGCGCGTGCGCATACCTGCCAGCTTACGTTTCTGGCGCCCGTGTACCGCGATCCCTTCCGACATCCGCGCGACCGGACGCGTCAGGACGAGGAGGCGGCCTTCAGCGCGAGTTCGGCGCTGGACGCCACCTGGCCGAAGCGGGGCAGGTTCAGCGTGATCGCCGCCTGGTGCTCCGCCGAGGTGAGAGCGGTCATCGCGTCCTCCGCGAAGACCAACTCGTAGCCGTAGTCGGACGCTGCGCGGGCCGTTGATTCGACGCCCATGTTGGTGGCGATGCCGGCAAGGACGAGGGTAGAGACCTTCCGTTCCTGCAGGAGTTCGTGCAGGCCGGTGCGGTGGAATGCGCCGATGGTGCTCTTGACGACTGATTCGTCGGCCAGGGCCGCCACCCGCTCATGCAGTTCGCTGCCTGGCGGCTGCTCGGCAGCATGGGGCCGATCGACCTTCACGGCGACCACCGGCGCGCCGACGGCTCGGAATCGCTCGGCCAGAGCGCAGGCGGCATCCAGCGCCTCAGCACCGGAACGGGGGCCGAGCGACAGCTCCATGATCCGGGGCATGAAATCGACCAGGACGAGAGCCGTGCCGACGGGTTCCAGAATGACCATGGAGCGCAGCCTACGCATGCCTTTCGTGGACCGCCCCGGGGTTCGTCGAGTCGGTCCCGAGGCCGGCGATGGCGCAGTTGGTCAGGGCGAAGTCGCTAAGGACGACCCGAACTTCGGAGGTTGCCGGTTGCCGACCCGGCCCCCACCGACCGCGCCACAGCAGGGCGTTCACCCTGGCGGTACATCAACGGCAGGCGGGAACGATCCGCTACTCCCACGCCCGCCCAGGTCGCCAGCAATAGCGCCAGTGCGGATCGTGCGGGGCGATGCCGCCCGCGGTGAGCTCGTACACGGCGTCGGAGCGCACCATCCATGTCGGCAGTGGATCCGGACCCCGGTAGGTCTGCCCGTCGAAGGGCCCGCCCTCGAACCCCAGCGTGTACGTCACGCGTGGGTCAACGGCGTTGAGGGTGAAACGTCACGGCGGGGTCAACGCGACGCACCCTCTGCGTTGCATGTCCCGGACACAACCGGCACTTTCACTCTTCGTAACAGTTGCGTCACTCACTTCCTGGAGCTGGCTTTCCGGGGCGTCTCACCACTTACGGTCATCTGGCACCAACTGACCCATGGGGGACGCGTGTCGGACAACCAGCAGCCTGCCCAGCCGCCCTTCCCGGGGCCCTTTCAGCCGCAGCCGTCCGGCAGACCCCGATGGGCACGCAAACGGATCATGATCCCGGGTGCGCTCTTCATCTTCTTCTTCGGTATCGGCATCGGCTCTTCCGGCAGCAGCAGCCAGGAGAAGACGAGCACCGCAGGTGAGACCGGGCCTCAGCCCGCCGTCACGGTCACAAAGACCGCCGCGGCGGAGCCCGCCAAGGCCGACAAGCCGGCGAACAAGCCGACCAAGGACGACAAGCCGGCATCCGATGAGGACAAGAGCGCGACTGTGCCCAACTTCGTGGGTATGGGCCTGCAATCCGCGCAGGACAAGGCGCAGGAGTCCGGCTTCTACGGGCTCGCTTCGCACGACGCGCTCGGCCGGGACCGGATGCAGGCGTTCGACCGAAACTGGAAGGTGTGCAGCCAGAACGTGAAGGCGGGCGCTTCGAAGCCGACGGACACCAAGCTCGACCTCGGCGCGGTGAAGCTGGAGGAGAACTGTCCGGCGAAGGACGAGAAGCCGCCCGCCTCCAAGGGCGGCAAGATGCCGAACTTCGCGGGCAAGTCGGTGAAGGCGGCCCGCGCCGCACTCGATTCGGGTACGTCCGTCACGGTGAAGGATGCGCTGCCGGACGACCGCTGGGTACTGATGGAGTCGAATTGGAAGGTCTGCTCACAGGAGCCGTCCGCCGGGGCCTCGTTGAAGGGGCAGCCGGTGACGCTCGCGGCGGTCAAGTTCGAGGAGAGCTGCCCGTAGCTGGCTCCTCGTGCCCGACGGTCAACTCGTGCGTCCCATGGAGCTGTTCCACCGCTCGGCGATCGTGTTCGCGTGGGCGAAGTCCGCGGCGGCGTCCCGGTCCCTGTTCAGGAGGCGGGCCAGGTGGCCGAGGGTGTGGGCGACGGGCGGGATGGCCACGGTGAAGCCCGCGGTGAGGGGCGGGGCGTCCCGGTACGGCGACAAGGCGGCGTACAACTCCGCGGCGCCTTCCCGCAGGCCCAGCGCGGCCATCGTACGGACCCGGAACGTCGCGAAGGCGGTGAAGAAGAAGTCCGGGCGAAGGGGCGCGGCTTCGGCGAGGACCCGGCCTGCCTCCTCGTGCTGTCCGGCATCGGCCAGGGCCGCGGCGAGGACGTCGGCGACGAGCGGGCCGTAGTCGCGGAAGACCTCGCGGGCCCGGGGCACGAATGCGGCAAGGCGCCCCTGGGCCAGTCTGACGGCGGCGACCGCGATGACCAGGTATCCGTCGGCGTGCGGCGATCCCTGCGCCGCCATCTGTACGCTCGCCCGGGTGTAGAGCCGTTCGGCGTCGTCGTAGCGCCCCTCGATGAGAGCGAGCGTGGCCAGGGCGCATTCGCTGACGGCGAGCGGGCCCGGCATCCGGTAGGCGCGGGCGAGGCTGAGGGATTGGCCGGCGAGACGGCGGGTCGCCGCGACGTCGCCCTTGACGGCTGCGGCCCCGGCCTGTTGGAAGAGCCCGAACCAGCTGTGGATCGGCAGATCGTGCGCGGTGCCGAGCCGGTGGAGTTCGGCGCTCAGGTCGGCGACCTGACGTGTCTCGCGGTCGACGTCGAGCTCGCGGGCGAGCGTCGCGAGCGCCAGCGCCTCCAGGGCGGGATCGCCAAGGCCCCTGGCCAAGGTGAGCGCCTCACCGGCCGCGGCGCGCACGCGCGCATCCTGCGTGTTGGAGAGCTCCGCCGAGTAGGCGTCCAACAGGCGGCAGCGTACGGCCGGTTCGAGGCCGGGCCGGGTCAGCAGCCGCTCCAGGGCCGCCACGAGGGGTTCGTCGACGGTGCCATAGCGCCGGGTCTGCCAGGGCGTCGGCTCCGTCCATGCCGTGAACGCGCGGATCAGCAGGTCGTCACGGGTCGCGGCGGCCGCCCGGTCGATGGCCTCCTGGCGCGTGGCACGGGCGGCCGTGATCGCTCCCGCCCGCACCTGGGCGCGCAGCAGCCTGCCGAGCAGGTCGATCCGCTCGGCGTCGCGGTCCTCGTACGTGTCGGCCGGTGTGTGCTCGAAGCGTTCCAGGGCCTGGCCGAGCAGGTCGGCCGCGGTGTCGTGGGCGTAGCGGGACTCCGCCAGGGCAGCGGCCCGGACGCAGTAATGGACGGCCTTCGCCGCCGTCGCCGTCGAGGCGGCGTGCGCATAGTGGTGGGCCAGTGCCGACACGTCGTCGCGGCCCAGGCGCTCCATGCTCGCCGCGATCCGCCCGTGCGTACGGGTGGCGCGCAACCGGCTCAGGTCGGCCAGGAGGGTGTCGCGGACCAGGGCGTGCACGAACCGCACGTGCCCTGGGGCGGGTTCGGTGAGCAGCCCGGCGATCAGGCCGCTCTCCAGCGCGTCGAGGACCGCGTCCTCGCCGCTGTCGGCCGCCCCGGTGAGCACTTCGACATCGGCCTCGCGCCCGGCGACCGCGGCGATGCGCAGCACGGCGACCGTCGCGTCGGGAAGCCGTCCCAGCCTGCGGCGCAGGACGTCGCGTACGCCCTCCGGCACTTCACCGAGGGCCACCAGGGCCCCTTCGCTCGCCAGGAGCCGGGCGCTCTCGCGGAGGTAGAAGGGGTTGCCCGCCGTGCGCTCGGCGAGCGCGGCCACCGTCGGGGTGTCCACCTCGGCCCCGCACACGGCGCCGACCAGCTCGGCGACAGCGCCATCGCCGAGGCCTTGCAGCGGCACCCGGAGCGGGGCCTGCCGGGCGAGAGCGGCGAGCGTCTCCCCCAGGGGCCCCTCCGTCTCATCCGGACGGTAGGCGCCGACCGCCACCAGCCGTGTCCCGCCAGGCAGTTCACCCATGCCGCTGAGCAGTGCGAGGGTCTGGGCGTCCGCCCAGTGCAGGTCGTCGAGAAGGACAGCCACCGGCCGCTGACGCGCCGCCGCCGCGAGCCACGCCCACACGGCCCTGCGCAGCCGGAACCGTCCCGCCGCGGCGTCCGCGCCCGGTGCGGCGGCTGACGCCCGCTCGGAGAGCAGCGGCGCGAGAACGTCGGCCGTGTCCGGCGGGGGCGGCAGCACTTCGGCGACCGCCTGTAGGGCCTGCGTCCAGGCCCAGGCGGGCGGCGCTCCCTCGGCGTCGGTGGCAGTACCCGCCGCGACGAGCCACCCCTCGTCCCGAAGTCGTCGGCCGAACTGCTCCAGGAGCGCGGTCTTGCCCAGCCCCGCCTCGCCCGTGACCAGGGCGATCGACGGTCCTTGGGTGCCGGCTTGGCGCGCGGCGCCTGCCAGGAGAGTGAGCTCGGCGTCACGGCCGAGGAAGGGGGTGGCGCCAAGGCCATCGCCCTGCGTGTCGAAGGCGGTCTGGGCTCCTACCGACCCCTCCACCGCGTCCTGCTGCGGCTGCGGCTGCGGCTGCGGCTGCGGCTGCGGCTGCGCGAGGGTGTCGTCCCCCTGCGTCGGGGCGCCGGTCGCCTCACGCAACGCGTTCAGGTCCTGGGACAGCAGGGCCTGTTCGAGTGCGGTCAGGGCCGGGCCGGGGTCGATGCCGACCTCTTCGGCGAGGGCGGACCGGGCGCGACGCAGTGTGGCCAGCGCGTCGGCCTGACGGCCGTCGGCCCACAGCGCGAGGGCGTGCAGCCGCCAGCCTTCCTCGCGCAACGGCGCCTGCCGGGTGAGGAGTTCGGCCTCGGGGACGGTCGCCCCGACTGGGTCGGGGCAGCGCAGTTGGGCGGCGATGTGCAGCTCGCGGGCGACCAGGCGCAGCTCGTCCAGGCGGGCGACCTCGGGCCCGGCCCACGGCTCGTCGGCCACCTCGGCGTAGGCGGGTCCCTGCCACAGCGCCAGAGCCTCGCGCAGGAGGTCCCGCGCCGCGACGGGCCGCGCGGTCAGCAGGTCCCGCCCTTCGCGCAGCAGCCTCTCGAACCGCCAGGCGTCCACCGCGCCGTCGGGCAGCCGCAGCGCATAGCCGGGCGGGGCGCTGATCAGGAGCTTGGCCGGGGTGCGCGGCGCCCTGCCCGGTTCGAGGAGGCGGCGCAGATTGGAGACGTACGCCTGGAGGGAGGTGATGGCCTGGGCGGGCGGCCGCCCCTGCCACAGGTCCTCGACGATCCGGTCCAGAGGGACCACCTGGCCGCGGGCGGCGACGAGCAGCGCGAGAAGTGTGCGCTGGCGGCGGCCGCCGAGCGGCACGGGCTCACCGTCCCGCTCGGCCGTGAACGAGCCGAGCACGCGTACGCAGACCATGTCGGTAGAGCCTAGCCGCAGAAAGATCGTCCAAGTCCGGTTCCCGCGGCGAATGTTCGGCCACCGCAACCCCGCCTTCGTGTCCCGGCCTCATCCTCCAAGTCGCTTCCAAGTGCCTTCCAGGAGCCCCGGGCCAGTCTCCTCACATGAACACCAAGCCGAACACACGGACAGCGGACGAAGAACGCCCCGACACCCGGGAGATGGTCATCATCCACCGCGGACTGCGCCGCGAGGCACGCCTGTTGGTGGAGCTGATCGCGGCCGTGCCGCCCGGCGACACCGCGCGTGCCACCGTCCTCGCGGGCCACTTCCGCGACTACCGCCTGGGACTGCACAACCACCATCACGGCGAGGACCTGCACCTGTGGCCTGCGCTCCTGGCCAAGGTCGATCTCGAAGCGGACGCCGTGCTGCGCATGGACACCCAGCACGAGCGGATCGCACAGACCCTCACTGCTGCCGAAGCCACCCTGCCCGCCTGGGAGTCCACGGGCGGCGAGCAGGAGCGCGACGCACTCGTGGCGGCGCTCAGCGAGCACCGCGCGGTCCTGGTGGAGCATCTAGACGAGGAGGAGCGGGTGCTGCTTCCTCTTGTCGCACGCCACCTGACCCAGCGGGAGTGGAAGGCGATGGGCGACCACTTCCTGGAGAGCACGCCCAAGCCGAAGCTGCTCCTCTTCCTCGGCATCGTCCTGGAGGACGCCGACCAGGCCGAACGCGCCGCGGTACTCGCCGGTCTGCCCCTGCCCGCGCGCCTGGTCTGGCACGCGGTGGGCCGCCCCCTCTACCGCCGCAGGACCCGCCTGGTGCGCGGCTCCCGCGCCTGATCCCCCGACCGACGCCCTGCCGCGTGCCACTTCACCTCCGTCACCTCCCTCACCTCTGGAGACATGCCATGAACACCAAGCACATAGCCACCGGTCTCGCCGTCCTGGGCGGCGCCTTCATCGCGTACATCGGAGCCTGTTATCTGCTCGACCCGCAGGCCACCGCGTCCGGGTTCGGCCTGCCGTCCTGGCCCCGGAGGGAACAGGACGGCACGGGATTCCTCGCCGTGAAGGGCGTGCGGGACCTGGGGTTGGCTCTCGTCGTCTTCGCCCTGCTGTTCACCGGTCAACGCAGGGCGCTGGGGTGGGCGTTCCTCGCGATGGCGTTCGTCCCCGCCGGGGACATGGTGATCGTCCTGAGCAGTGGTGGCTCCGCGGCCACCGCGCTCGGGGTCCACGGCGCGACCGCCGCGGCCGTGGCAGTCACCGCGGTGCTTCTGCTGCGCGAGCGAGCGACAGGGCAGCCGCAGGGCGTGCGCCCCACGGACAGGAACCGCTCGTCACGGGTTTCGTGATCGTGAAAGGGTGGCGCGCATGACGACAGAGCGATTCGAAGTGCAGCGTCAGATAGCCGCGGCCCCGGAGAAGATCTTTGCCTTGTTGTGCGATCCGGCCGGGCATGTGGCGATCGACAGTTCAGGAATGCTCCAGTCCGCCGAGGGAGACGCGGTGCGCGGGGCGGGCGACGAATTCGTCGTCCACATGGACCGTGAGTCGTTGAACGACTACCCGCTGGGCAAGTACGACGTCACCGTGATCATCACGGAGTTCGAGCAGGACGCCCTGATCGAATGGACGATCTCCGGCCAGGTGCAGCCTCCCATCCGGCACCTCTACGGTTACCGGCTCAAGGCGAGCGAGGGCGGCACTCTGGTCACGTCGTACTACGACTGGAGCGAGATCGAGGAACGCTACCGGGAGGCGGGCATCTTCCCCGTCATCCCCGAGGCGGGCCTTCGCGCGACGCTCGGGATTCTGGCGCGGAACGTGGAGTAGCCCCCGACTCGCGGCAGGTCGCCGCCCCCGGCCGTCGTGGCCCGGGGGCGGCGGTTTCACCGGGTCAGGACCAGATCGTGAAGGTGACGGCGACGGAGGCCTTCTTGCCCGTCGCGTCCGTGACAGTCAGCGTCGCGTTGCGAAATCCCCAGCTGGTGGGGGTGCCCGAGATCAGGCCCGTGGTCGGGTGGACGGTCAGTCCTGCCGGGAGGTTCGTCGCGGTGAAGGTGTACGGGGCCGTGCCGCCGGTGGTCTTCAGCGGCAGGCTCATCGGCTTCCCCACGTAGCCGGTCTGGCTGCCGGGATCGGTGAGCTTGGGTGTGCCTGTGCCGGGGGCCGTCACCGTCCACGCGAAGGATGTGGATCCCTTCTTTCCGGCCGTGTCCGTCGCGGTCAGCGTCACCTGGTGGGTGCCCGCGGCCGTCGGGCTGCCCGAGACGGTGCCGGTGGAGGCGTCGAGGGACAGCCCTGCGGGCAGGCCGGTGCCGCTCCATGTGTAGGGGGCCGTGCCGCCCTCCGCGCTGTTGCGCAGCTCCACCCGGCTGCCGGTGACGGTGGTCTGCGCGGACACCGCGGACACAGTCACCTCGCCGGGCTGCGGGTTCGACGTCACCAGCTGGGCGTTGAACTTGGTGAGGGCTTCGTTGACCGGCTGGAAGATGGTGTACTTCTCGCCGCTTCCGCCGCTGCACGTCGCGCTGCCGCCACCGGAGTGGAGGCCGACGGCCCGTCCCCCGGCCGGCGTGACGTAGCTGCCGCCCGAGTCGCCTCCTGCGGAACAGGCGCTGGAGTAGGACAGCCCGTCGATCACCACGTTGCCGTAGTCGACGCTCTGGTTGACCTTGGTGACCTCTCCGCACCGGTATCCGGTCGTCTGGCCCGAGTGGCACACGGCCGTGCCCACGACGGCTTCGGCCGAACCCGTCACGGCGACATCTCCCTCGCCCCAGCCCGCGACCTTGGGTGCCAGGGCCCAGCCCGCCTGGTCGACGTCGACGATGCCCATGTCGCCCTCGCGGGCGTTGACCGACCCGGTGCCGTTCTTGTTCGAGGTGCCCACGCGCGTGCCGTCCTTGCCGTACGCGGGCTGGCCGACGTCGTTCGTGCAGTGCCCGGCGGTGAGGAACGCCTTGCCCGCGCCACTCGTGCGCGTCACGGGAAAGCCGATCGAGCAGGGTGACTCGCTGCCGGGTGTCCACTTCTCGCCGCCCACCACGTCGCCGCCCTGCTGGCGGGGTACGTCGCGGGACTCGACCACCCGTATGAGACCGCCGAGGGAGGCGAGCTTGGCCCGCAGGGCCTGGGTGGCCGCGGTGGATGCGGTGGGGTCGACGACCACGTCGACCCGTCCCGCGCGGGCGTCCGGACCCCATGAGCGCACGCCGGGCACCCCGCGGCTCCACTCACCGGCCTGCCGCGCCGCCGCCTCCAACTCGGCGCGTGTACGGCGCACTTCGTGCGCTACCGCTCCGGCGTCCCGCGCGGCCGCAGCGGCCCGGGGCGTGGTGACGGCGGCGTGGAGGCGGCCGTCGGCCGCGTCGAACCACAGGGCGGTGGCCCGGTCGCCGACCGTGGCGCGGATCGCGGTCGCCGCGCGCTGGGCACGGGTCTCGTCGGCCAGGCGCTCGGCCACGCCCGCGCGGCTCATTCCGAGGTCGCGTGCCAGGGCGGCGCGGAGTTCTTCCGGCAGCGGCGTCTCGGCCGTCGTTCCGGGGGCCGGGGCTTCGGGGGTGCCCGCGTGGGCGGGCAGGGCGGCCAGGGCGGTGAGCGCCACCGTGGCCACGAGGCCGGTCAGGAGCGGCCGTTGGGAGAGGGCTCGCATGGGGGTGTTCCTTTCGGGGAGGGGTCGCCGGTGACGGAGCATCACCAGCGGTGTGGTGCGTCCGGGGCGGGTGTGGGCGCACCGGTGGGTGCGCCTCCCGAACGGCCCACAGCGTCCTGGCGTCGGGGCGTCGGCGGTATCCGGGAAGGCCCCTGTCACGCACGACCCGGGAGCCGGGCCGGGCACGGCGGCGCTCGCCGGGAGGGTGGGCGTGTCAGGGAGATCCCTCGTCCGGGACGCGGGCCGTGCACGGGCGTTGTGGTGGGGCAGGCGGGCGCCTACGGTGCCCGGTGTGCAAGGACGGACGGGCGCGGACGGCGAGGCGTGGGCGGCGCAGGACGGCTGGGCCGCCGTGGTCCGCGATGCCGTCGCGCTGCTGGAGCGCCACGGCCGCTTGGCGGTCAGCGGTCCGTGGGGTGCGGGCAAGAGCGCCCTGCTGGACGCGCTGGGCGAGCAGGCGTCAGGGGTGCAGGACGCCGGGGTGGCGCGGCGCTGTCTGCGGGTGCGTACGCAGGAGGGCGACGCGGAGGTCCGCTACGGGGCGCTGGTGCAACTGCTCACTGCGGCGCGGATGCCGGGGGCCGGTACGGCGCGGACGCCGGGAGCCGGTACGGGGCGCTGTGGACCGCAGGGTCCTGGGGATGGCGCCGACCGTGCGGGCGGCGCGCCTCCCGCTCCCTCTGTCGCGTCACCGGACTTCCCGGCGGCCGTACTGCTGCCAGGGTCCATGGCGCGCGCGGAGATCGCGGAGGCGCCTGCGGCCGGAGGGGCGCGGAGTGTTGCGCGGGACAGTGTGTGGAGCGGTGGCTGGCCCTCGGGCGCCGGTGACGATCCGCTGAGACTGCGTCTGGACTTGACCCGGCTGCTCGCCGAGGGGCCTCCGGTCCTGCTCGTGATCGACGGTGCGCAGTGGCTGGACCCCGCCAGCGCGGAACTGATCGGCTATGCCGTCCGCACCTTGGGTCCCGATCGGCTGACCGCCGTGGCAGCCGAACGCACCAGTGGCCACCCCGCGGCGGCGGCCGCGCTGCTCGGCGGCCACCCGGCGGTGCTGCCCGTGCCCTCCTCCGGTCTCACCGAGACCGTCGCCGCCTGCGCGCGCCTGGGGCTGCCCGCTCGGTGGGCGGCGCCCGTCCACCGCTACTGCGGGGGCCACCGGGGCCTGCTCGACGCGTGGTTCCGGTTCCACCCCGCCGCTGCGCGGTCCGCTGACGCGGACGGCTGCACCGGGCCGCCGGAGCCGCCGCGGCAGGTGCGCGACCTCGCCGCCGCCTGGCTCGCCTCCGTTCCAGCCGACGTCCGCGGCACGCTCCAGGTCGCGGCGCTGGCCGGCGGGTGTGACGCGGACCTGCTGCGGCACAGTGGGTGCGGCGGTGCGGAAGAGCATCTCGCCCACGCCCTCGACGCGGGCCTTGTCACCGCGGACGGCGGCTCGGGCCCCCTCCCGGCCGGTGTGGCCCTGCCGTACCGGTTCGCCGCGACGGCCCTGGCGGACGCCGCGGCCGCCACAGTGACCCGGGAGCGGCGCACCGCGATCCACCGTGCCCTGGCCGCCTGCTGCCACGGCCCCGTCACCCGCGCTGTGCACACCGCCCTGGCCCAGGAGTTCCCGGACCTGGCCGTCGCCGCTGACACCGCGCACGCGGCGGCCGCGGCCCGCGCGGCGGGTAAACGTCTGCGCGCGGCCGAGCTGTTGTTCCTCGCCGCGCGCCTGACCCCCGCCGACCGGCCCCGGCTGCGTCTGGACCGGCTCGCCGAGGCCGCGCGGGAAGCCGCGGCCGGGGGATCTGCCGTTCTGTCCCGCCTGGCGGCGGACCGGATCGTGGCGGAGCACGGCACGCCCGCACAACAGGTGCACGCTCTGCTGTCCGTCGTGGACGCACACGGCCAGGACACCGCCGGTACGCGGCCGTTGCTCGCCACCGCCCGCAGGACCGCAGCCGAGGACCCCGCGCTGCTCGCCGCCGTCGAGCTGCGCGCCGCGGTGCAGGCGAACATCTCCGGCGAGGACTTCGCCCGTGCCCTGCACCACGCCCAGGCGGCCACCGACCTGGCCCGAGCGGCGCGCGCCGTGCCGCTGGAGGCCGCCGCGCTGACGATGACCGCGCGGATGCAGCGCGTCCTGGGCCGTCTCGACACCGCCACGGCCACCTTGGACCGCGCCCTTTCGCTGGCCGTGCCGCCGACGCGGCTGGGCATCCGCAACAGCCCGCAGTATCTCGCCGCCCGCCACGCGGTGTTCGACGCCCGCCTGCCCAAGGCCCGCGCTCTGCTGCTGCAACTGCTGCCCGCGGCCCAGGAGTGCGGGGAGCCGGAGGACCTGGTGGATCTGTGGCGCAGTCTCGCCGAGGTCGACGCGGGACGTGGTGCGTGCGGTCAGGCCCTGCTGTGGTCGGCCCGTGCCGTCGACCTCACCGCGGCCGCCGGTCTGTCGCCCGGTCCCGCCTGGTACACCGCCGCCATGGCCGAGACGTGCGGCGGCAGTTTCGCCCAGGCACTGCGCCACGCCGCCCACGGCGTGCGGGCCTCTCGCGAGGAGCAGGACGCGCTCCACACCACACGCGGGCTGTGGGCCCTGGGCGCCGCGCTCTTGCACACCGGTCGTGTCGAGCGGGCCGCTGCGACTCTGGCAGAGGTCGCGCAGCTGGAGTCGCGCTCCGGGGCGGCCGATCCGTCCGTGCTGCGCTGGCAGGGCGACGCGGTGGAGGCGTTCGCGCTCTGCGGTCGCACGGACGAGGCCCGCGACCTGCTGGAGCGCATGCAGGAGCGGGTGGGCCCGCATCCCGCACACGCCGCTCTGCGCGCCGCGCTCACCCGGGCCCGCGCCCTGTGCCGCTACCTCGACGGCGCCGACGCCGTCGAAGAGGCCGCGGAGCTCCTGGCGGACACGGCAGGCGTCTTCGCCTCGCTCGGCCTGCCGGTCGAGGAGGGCCGCACCCAGCTGCTGCGCGGCCGGGTCGAGCGCCGCCGTCGGCGTGCCGCGGCTGCGCGCACCGCGTGGGAGAGGGCCCGCGTGCTCTTCGAGGACGCCGAGGCGCGGCCCTGGACCGCGCTGGCCAACGATCACCTGGCCCATCTGTCGGGCCAGGCCGCCACGTCCAGCGGCTCGGCGGGGCCGACGGCCCAGCGCCTGACCGAGCACGAGCTGCGCCTGGCCGAGCTCGTGCGCACCGGCGCGACCAACCAGGAAGCGGCCCAGCAGATGTTCATCTCGGTCAAGACGGTGGAGACCGTGCTGAGCCGCATCTACCGCAAGCTCGGCATCCGCTCCCGGACCCAGCTCGCCGCCGCGCTCACCACATGACCGGCGGCGTCCCCGCCGTCGAGCATGCCGGGGGACCTTCCCGCGCACGGTGAGCACGCCGGGACCGTCTGCTCCTGATGCACATGAGCAGCGTAGAAACTGCGTACATCCGTGCCACACCGCGCGTGCTCCGCACCAGCGTGGGAACCAGGGCTACCTCGCCGGGCGGGCCGCACCCCTCGACGGCGGTGCCGCATGCCAGAGCGCCCGCTCCGCCCCATCGACAGCCGCCTGAGCGGCGTCTTACGGAAGTGAGTCATGTCGCGACAGAATGCGTTTCACGACTTCGGTGCTCTGCATTTCGGCCGCCGGGCAGAGTTCGATCAAGCCGAGGTGCAGAGAGTGCACGAGGCTGTGCATGACAGTGGGATTCGGGACCTCTACGTGCTGGTACACGGAGCCCAGAACGATGAGGCGGTGGCCAAGGCCGCCGACGACGCGTTTCGCGAGATGCTCGCCGACGCGTGGGCAGACGCCTCGGACGCGGCGGGGTGTCTCCAGGTGCGGTGGCCGTCGCTGTGTTTCAGGGACGAGGGCATCCCGGGTGTCGCGGAACACGAGACGCAGCGGGAACGTGATGCGTTCCCCGGGATCAGCCGGGCGATGAGCGACGATCTGGTGCGGCATCTGCCCGACAGCGCGTCCCCGTTGGCCGAGATCGCCGCGTTGCTGAGCGACCGGCCCCTGCACGAGGGGGCGTTCGACGACCTCGGGTCGGCGCTGCGTCGGCTTGCGGAGACCCCCTTGCAGGACCCGGTGACCGAATTCGCCGCCGACACCGAGGGCGAGGTGCTGCCGCAGACCGACCCGCTGATGCTGTTCGAGGACACGAAGACGATGTGCAGCGAGTTCGCGGGCGCGCTGAGTGACTTGACGGGCCCCGTGGACGACAAGCCGGGCGAGCCCGCCCGTCACGAGGCCGGAACCGGCGATTCCGAGACCCCGGTGTCCCGGGCGGGCACCCTTCCCGAGATCCGGGTGGCGGGGCACCGGCCGGCCACGCCGCTCAGCCACCGGGTGAGCGAGACCGGCACGGTTGCCGCCGGCGGCCCTGTGGGGCAGGACCGCGACCGCCAGGATTCCGCGGACCTGTGGCGCGGGGCTCATGAACTGTTTCGCCAAGTGGTGCGCCATGTGCTGCGCCGCCGGGCGGGAGTGGTGGGGCAGGCAGGGCTGGGGCCCTGCCTGGCTGCGCTGGCGGACGCGAGCGAGACGCGGATCCATCTGGTCGGCCACGGGCTGGGCGGCCGCCTGGCCGGGTTCGCGCTGCGCGGCCTGGAATCAGCGGGGTCGCATTCGGCCATGCTCGCCTCACTGACGCTTCTGCAGGCCGAGATGTCCCACTTCGTCTTTGCCGACAGCCTGCCTCAACAGGTCTCCGGACATGGCGCGTTGTGGGATCAGCGGCGCCTGGTCAGCGGGCCCTTGCTCTGCACGTTCTCCCATCTCGACACGCACCTGGGCGTGATGTATCCGCTGTCGGCTCAAATGGTCGGCGACTCGGCGGAGCTGGCCACCATGAGCCGCAAGTGGGGAGCGTTGGGCTTCGACGGCATCCAGGGCATCAACGGCCCTCCCACCATCACCTGGAACGACGCGGAGGAGCAGGATCTGCGCGAGATGCCGTACACGAACCTGGACGCCTCCTCGCTCTTCCGGTCCGACAACGTCCCGATGGGAGGTCATCATCACGTCGTCCACAAGGAGGTGGGCCGGCTCCTACGGAAGGTGGCAGAGAGCTGCGCCCAGAAATAGCGCAGAACCAGCCCAGAACCAGCGCTGTGCACGCCGGCCCCCGCTTCGCGGTACTCCTGGCCGGCGGCCGCTCAGGTGCGCAGCAACCGCTGGGTCATCTCTCGGTACTGCCGCATGGCGTGCCGCAGGTCGTTCGCATGCGTTTCGGGGTCCTGGTCCTGCCGACCCTCGTGAAGCGCGCGCCGCCGTTCCGCCAGAGCGCTCATCAGCTGGGCGGCGGCTTCATCGAAGACGCTCTCGGCCTCTTCCAGCGCCTCGAGCGGGCTGTCGGTGAAGTTGTTGAGGGCTTCCTGGAGGCGCAGGGCGAGCCGGTCTCGTTCGTCCGACGGGACAAACGGCTCCTGGCCCGGGGCGCGGCGTTCGGTGGAGCTGCGGCCTTTGTCCGGCGGCTGCTGAGCACGTGCCTGGTCGTACATCATCGTGTGTCACTTTCCTGTGCGTCGTGTCGACGGAAGGGGAACGGGCGGCGGGGCCGATGGGCCGTGGGCTCCGGTCAGGAGCCTTGGCCGGCGAGCGGTTCGGAGTCGTCGAGGAAGGCGCGGGCCACGTCGGACGGGCGACGGTGGTGGAAGCCAGCGTAGTTGCGCAACCGGTGAAGGCCCACCACCTGGCGATACCTGGCCTGCGGCCGGCCTCCCTCGGCGTCGGTCGGGTGGCCTCGGTCGGGTGCCTCGGTCGGAGCAAGTGACCGATTTGATCGTCCTACGGCCGGGTAGCAGGGCGACATGGTCACCGACAGCGCCACTCCCCCGAGCGGCTACGTACAGCCCGCGATCGACGTCCAGGCTCTCGCCGAGCTGCTCGACGGCGAATACGCGGAGGTCCGCAGCCTGGTCCGCTCCAATCTGACGACGTACGCAGGCGTCCTGGACGAGGCGGAGCAGCTCGGCTTCGACGCGTTCCGTGAACGTGTGCGGGAGGTCGTCGTCGAGATGGCGGCGACGGGCCAGACCGGCATGGGGTTCCCGAAGGAGTACGGCGGTGGCGGCGACATCGGCGCATCGATCGCCGCGTTCGAGACACTCGCCTTCGGCGATCTGTCGGTGCTGGTGAAGGTCGGCGTGCAGTTCGGACTCTTCGGGGGCGCCATCCTGCACCTGGGCACCGAGCGCCACCACGAGGCCTATCTGCCGGATCTGATCACCGGGAAGCTGATGGGCTGCTTCGCGATGACCGAGACCGGACACGGCTCCAACGTCCAGGCGCTCGGCACGGTGGCCCGGTACGACGCAGGCAGCCAGGAGTTCGTCATCACCACCGGCGACGACCAGGCGCGCAAGGACTACATCGGCAACGCGGCCCGCCACGCCGAGCTGGCGGTCGTCTTCGCCCAGCTGGAGGTGGGCGGCGAGCACCAGGGGGTGCACGCGTTCGTCGTACCGATCCGTGTCGACGGTGAGGTGGCCCCCGGTGTCCGGATCGAGGACGACGGGCGCAAGATGGGTCTCAACGGCGTGGACAACGGCCGGATCTGGTTCGACGGCGTACGCGTGCCGCGCGAGGCCCTGCTCAACCAGTTCGCCGACGTCACTGCCGAGGGCGTCTACCAGAGCCCGATCGACAACCCCGGCCGCCGCTTCTTCACCATGCTCGGCACGCTGGTGCAGGGGCGGGTCAGCGTCGCCGGCGGTGCCATCAACGCCAGCAAGGTCGCCCTGGCGATCGCCATCACGTACGCCCTTCGCCGACGGCAGTTCGAGGCGGCATCGGACACCGAGGAGCAGGTGCTGCTCGACTACGGCATGCACCAGCGCCGGCTGCTCCCGCTCGTCGCGCGCACCTACGCGCTGCATTTCGCCCAGGACGTGATGCGCACGCAGCTGCACGAGGTCTTCTCGGGGCTCAAGGGCGACGAGCAGGCACGGCGTGAGCTGGAGTCTCGGGCCGCGGGCACCAAGGCGCTGGGCACCTGGCACGCCACGCGGACGATTCAGGAGTGCCGCGAGGCGTGCGGGGGCGCCGGATATCTCGCCGTCAACCGGTTCGCCGCCCTGAAGGCCGACAGCGACGTCTTCGCGACGTTCGAGGGCGACAACCACGTGCTGCTGCAACTGGTGGCCAAGGGGTTGCTCACCCATTACGCGAGCGAGTTCGAGAACATGGACCAGCTCGGCATGGTCCGGTACGTCACGAACCTCGCCGTGGAGACGGTCATCGAGAAGACCTCGGCCCACAAACTGCTCGAGCGGGTGCGCGACTTGCTGCCCGGGGGCGATGAGTGGGACCAGGAAGCGGGTCTGCTCGATTCCGAGTACCAGCTCGCCATGCTGCGCTTCCGCGAGGAGCACATGCTCGCCGGTGTGGCACGGCGGCTCAAGCGTGGGATGGATCAGAAAGCCCATCCCGGCGTCGTCTTCTCCCAGGTGCAGGACCACGTCATCGCGGTGGCGCACGCGCACGTCGAACGGCTGGTGCTCGAGGCGTTCGTCGACAAGGTGCGTCAGCTGCCCGCCGGGGACAACAAGGTCGCGCTGGGGCTGCTGTGCGATCTGTTCGCCCTCTCCACCATCGAGGCGGACCGCGCCTGGTTCATGGAGCACGGGCGGTTGACGGTGCAGCGTTCCAAGGCGATCCGCCGTGAGGTGAACGACCTGTGCCGCAAGGTCCGGCCGATCGTCGCCGATCTCGTCGCTGCCTGGGGCATTCCGCAGCAGATGCTGCGCTCGCCCGATCTGGTGGGGTGAGACGGAACGAGGGAGTTCCGGCCCGACGGCCGGAACTCCCTCGCGTGCTCGGCGCTCAGAGGGACCGGGCTGCGGTTTCCCAGCTCGTTGTCGCCACATCAAGGCCCGTGCGCACCCCGTCGACGATCTCGCCGGGATTGTCGGGGATGTTGATGCCGTCGTGGCTGGATTCCTCGCCCGCGTGCGCGGGGGCGGCCACAGCGAGGGCTGCGGCCGCGAGGGTCAGGGCAGCGACGGCGTGCTTTGCGTTCCTCATCATGCCCACCTGAACGATCACGCGGTTCTCAGGTTGCGCTCGTCGCCCGGCTCGGGCGGGCCCCCGGGCCGGCAAGCACTCGTGTGGCGCAACGACGCCGGGAATGCCCCCCGCCCGGCTCGGGGTTCCAGACAGGGGGCTTCCCGCACCTGCCCGTGATCCGCGCGGGGATGCACGGACCACCCGGTCGGAGCAGTCCGCGCATATGGTCCGAGCAGCACCGACGGGTGCGTCAGCGGCGGCTGTGGTCGATCCAGGTGCTGGGCCGCTCGATCTGGCCGGGGCCCGGTCGGGCGTAGTCGCAGACGCCCTTGGGGAAGGCCACGCGCAGCTGCGCCTTCTCGGTCTTGGTGAAGCGCACCCGGTAGTCGGCGAAGTCCACCGGTTTCAGTGCGCACTTGAGCGTGGACTCGGCCAGCGGCTCGCCGGCGCGCAGTCGCGGGTCCGCGCCGATGGAGTACTCCTCGGCGCACGGACCGCTGGCCGGGTAGGTCAGCGGAGCGTGGATGCGCTTGTCGGGGGTCAGGTAGCAGCCATCGGAGAGGCCGGTGGGCTTGTTCGCGATGACCTTGGCCTGCTTGCCGCGTGCGGACGGGTCGGCTGCGATGTCCGACGACCAACGCCACACGATCCGCCGCATCCAGCACGACTTCGTGGCCGAGTGGGTCGAGCTCCTGTCCGCCGTACGCCCCGAACTGGACCACGCGGAGGCCCAGTTGACCGTGCACGGCGTACTCGGCATGATCAACGACGTACTCAGAATCACCTGCTTCCGCGCCCGCCCACGGCTGACGGAAGGACTGACCGGCCTGTCCCGCCTGCTCCTGGGCGCCCCCTCGGCCTGACCGCTCACGAAGCGCTCTTCACCGGCCCACCGGTGGCCAACTAGGGTGTCCTGTACCCGTGTTGGCCGCAGACGGCTTGCCGCTCGTCCACCTTCCCCGAGGAGCTCTCGTATGCACCAGCCGCAGATCCTGGTCCTGGATGCCGCCGGGAGCGACCGGCACGCCGAGGATGCCGAGCTGCGCTCGCGCGGGCCGGCGGCCCGCGTCGATGTCCTGGGCGTCGAGGCGTGGGCGGTGTCCGACCCGGCCCTGCTCAAGGAGCTCCTCACCGACCCGCGGGTCTCCAAGGATCCGCGGCGGCACTGGCCGATGTTCCCCGACAAGATCGTCGGCACGTGGCCGCTCGCGCTGTGGGTGGCCGTCGACAACATGTTCACCGCTTTCGGCGGCGACCACCGGCGGCTGCGGCGGCTGGTCAGCCCGGCTTTCACCGCACGCCGGATCGCGGCCCTGCAGCCGCGCATCGAGGAGATGTCCCACGCGCTGCTCGACGAGCTGGCCACCGTCCCTGCCGGAGAACCCACCGATCTGCGCGAGCGGTTCGCCTATCCGCTGCCGATCCGGGTCATCAGCCAACTCATGGGGCTTCCCGAGCACTCCCAGTCCGACTTCCGCCGTACCGTCGACGGCGTCTTCGACACCACGCTCAGCCCCGCTCAGGCCGCCGCCAACACCCAGGAGGTCTACCGCATTCTGGCCGACCTGGTCGCGGCCAAGCGCGCCGAGCCCGGCGAGGACATGACCTCCGTCCTCATCGCCACCCGGGACGACGACGGCTCCGCGCTGACCGAGCAGGAGCTCCTGGACACGCTCCTCCTCGTCATCAGCGCGGGCTACGAGACCACCGTCAACCTCCTTGACCAGGCCATCGCCGCGCTGCTCACCCACCCCGACCAGCTCGCCCTGGTCCGCGAGGGCAAGAGTCCGTGGACAGACGTCGTCGAAGAGACGCTGCGCTACGAGGCGCCCGTCGCGCACCTGCCGATGCGGTTCGCGGTCGAGGACATCGCGCTGCCGCAGGGACTCACGATCCGTCAGGGCGAGGCGATCCTCGCCTCGTACGCGGCAGCGGGCCGTCACCCCGACCTCCACGGACCGAGCGCCGACTCCTTCAACGTGACCCGGGCCAGCAAGACCCACCTCGCCTTCGGCCACGGCGTCCATGTCTGCCTCGGCGCCGCGCTGGCCCGGATGGAGGCCGAGACTGCGCTGCGGGCGCTGTTCACCCGCTTCCCCGACCTCGCCCTCGCCGTCCCGGCATCCGCACTGCGCCCCGGGGAGTCGTTCATCTCCAACGGACACCGGGAACTGCCCGTCGTCCTTCGCCCGGCCACCGAGAACTGACCCGGCCCTCCCCCACCGGGCCGGCTGAGTGCGCGTACTCATGCGCGCCCTGCCACCGGCCCGGCAAGGTGAGGCCATGACATGTGCTCTCACGGAACCTCGACGTCGACGCAGATGGCCCTGGTCGAGCAGGACGTCACTGCGCGCGGACGTCTCCATGGGCCTTTTGCTGTTGGTGGTTGAGGTCGTCGTCCACGTGGCGGGGAGTTTCGGTCACGGCATGGAGGTATGGGCGGCGCAGGACGACCAGGCGAGGATCGACGCGGCGCAGCGCGCCGGTATCGCATGGACGCAGTACCTGCTCATCGGCGCGCTCGTGCTGGCCGTGCTCGCGGCGCTGGCCCGTGCCCCGTGGACGATGATGCTGCAACTGCTCGCGGTCGCGGCGCTCACGGTGCTGTTCGTGTTTTCCCAGCACGAGTACGAGCGCACCCACCCGGGCCCCGCGCCCACCCCGAGCGCCGGATACTCGCCCTGCTACAGCGGAAGCAACCGGTGCGACTGAAGCGCTCGTACACCGGAGATGGTGGCGACCGACAACGCCTCGTACTCCGACATGGTGTTCGGCCTGTTCAAGATCCTCGGCTACAACTCCAGCACCCGGTTCCGTGACCTGGACGACCCGCGGTTTTGGCGGGCCACGATGCCCGGCGTCGAGACGGGCACCTACGGCGCGGCGCACACCGCCTCGACTCCGGCCGCCGGCGCCCTGCGGCCGTTGCGCGACCCGGATGCGTCTGCGCTGGACGAGGACGACGACGGACTGGAGTGAGTGCCAGGGATCTTCGGTCCGCTCCCGCCGCAGACCGTAGCTCCTTCATCATGCTGTCGGTTCAGAACGTCGCTCGTGGCGTGAGCGTGCAAGGTGGTGGGCGGCTCGCAGCAGTTCATGTGTTGCGGCCTGCGTGCGCTTGCCCGGGTTCACCACGGCCAGCCAGCCCAGGCTGCCGTACACGGGGTGCGCGATCACGGTGTCGGCGGCGCTGGGGTCGACCTCGGCGGAGGCCGGTTCGCGCGGCGCGTGCCCGGTCCACCGGATGAACGCGTCCTTGCCGGCGGCGATGTTCACACGGAAGGCGTCCGGCCGGTCAAGGCGGGACGACTCGTCACCGGGGTAGTTCTTGGTCACGACGGTCGCGAAGGGCTGGGACGCCGTCGGCGTGACGCCGTCGGGGGCGTAGTAGAAGAAGGTGTCGCCCCAGCTGATCTCCGGCGCGCCGTCGCCGGGTGCGGGCTTGAGGGTCAGGACGCCGTCAAGGGCGTCCACGAAGCTGATGATCTCTTCACTGGTCATGCGCTCCAGCGTTCCATTGAAGTGCTTGTGGAGACTTCTGGACGCAGACCCGCTCCGGCATAGGGTTTCCCACATGACAAGTCTCAAATCAGCAGGTATGCGCACTGCTGATGTCGCGCGCAGCGTCGGGTATTCCGTCCAGCAGATCCGCAACCTCGAACGCGACGGGGTGCTCCCGCCCGCGGCACGCACGGCCACGGGATACCGGACCTACGGCGAGGTGCATCTGCAGTGCGCCCTGGCCTACCGGGCCCTCGCCGCGGCGGCGGGGCCGGTCGAGGCCAAGAACATCGTCCGGGCCTTCCACCAGTGCCCAGCCTCGCAGGCCCTGGCCCTTCTCGACGCGGCGCATGCCCGACTCGACAAGGAGCGCGCCGAACTGGGGCAGGCCAAGGACGCCGCCCGCGCGATCTCCCGCGAGCCGATCGACGACGTACGCGCCTCGGACGCGATGAGCATCTCCGAACTCGCCACCGCTCTCGATGTACGCCCCTCGACGTTGCGGCACTGGCATGCGGAGGGCCTCGTCGTCCCCGACCGCGACCCCGTGCGCGGAACCCGACGCTACACACCGGCCCAGGTGCGCGACGCACGGATCGTGCACCAGCTGCGCAAGGCCGGATACCGCATCACGCCGCTCCAGGCGCTCATGCCACAACTCCGCAACGCCCACCGGTCGCGGGACGTCGAGTCGGTGCTGGCCGCCAGGGACGCCAGTATCACCGCGCGATCCGCGGCCCTCCTCGACAGCGCCTCGGCACTCCGCGCCGTGCTCTGCCTGCGGGAGCGAACGGACCGACCCGAAGACAGCCGCGAGGACCCCGCTCGCACCGGGGGCGCGACTTGAACCAGGACGGCCGCTCGCCGGCCTCCTGCTCAACCACACCGCCACCGAGGAGGACGCCCCTGCCCCAGGGCTGTCGGTCACCCTCGACATGCCGGACAAAGTCGTCGACTTCTGACGTACCACCGAGCTGGAGCCCGCCGAGCCGGCCGTGCTCGACCAGGCGACGACCGTACGGCGCGGCCAGGGCGTCCCCGCGGTCCCGGATCGGCCGCGTGGTCGTCGGTTTCTTCGCGGGCCCGAGGTCGTCCCCGTCGGCACTCCGGGTCAATCCGACGGTGTCGGTTCCGTGGCGATCAGGCCCTGCCGGTAGGCGACGCCCACCGCCTCCGTACGACTCGCCGCTCCCATCTTGGCGAGGATGTTGGAGACGTGGACGCTGGCCGTCTTGGGGCTGATGAACAGTTCCTCGCCGATCTGCCGGTTGCTGCGGCCGAGGGCGAGCAGCCGCAGCACGTCCTGCTCACGGGCCGTCAGCACGGCGGTGCGGTCCTGGGCGGGGACCGCCAGCCGGCCGCGACGCACCAGAGCGTCCAGCCGTTCCCGCAGGAGGGTGGCGCCGAGCCGGTCGGCCTCTTGGCGCACCGCGTCGGCCTCGGCGGCCGCCTCCTCGCGGCGGTCGGCCGCCAGGAGGGCCTCGGTCAGCCGCAGTCGGCACCGCGCGCGTTCGTAGGCGTCGCCGTAGGCGAAGGCGGTCATCGCCTTCTCCCAGGCCGCCACGTCGGGCCCGGACACCGCTCGGACCCATTCGGCTTCGGCACGAGCCAACCACGCCTGCCCCTCCGGACCCTGTGGTGTGCCGTCCTCGCCGCGCGTGGCAGAAGCCCGCGCCTGTTGTACGAGTTCGGTCGCGGTGGCCGCTCGGCACCTGGCCCCCTCCTCGTCACCGCGCAGGCGCAGTTCGACCGCCGAGTCGGCGAGTGCGGCCAGGGCGAGAACGGTGAGCCGGACCGTGACGTCGGGTGCCGTGCCCGCCTCGCTGGTGAGGGACTCGAGGGTGTGACGCATCGACCGCACCGCCTCGTCCGGGTCTCCCCGCAGGGCCGCGGCATCGGTCCGCACGATGCCGGCGACCAGCGTGTTGATCCAGTCGAACGGCCCCTCCAGCAGTGCCCGGGCGCGCTCGACAGCGGTGAAATCACCGCGCGCCAGGGCCACGTACAGCCCCGGCCCTGCGGTGTAGTCGCCCGCGCCGGACTGGGCCGCGGCCTCGGCCGCGCCGCGCGCGCACTCGTCCCAGTTGCCGAGCGTGTACTGCACCAGCAGCCACAGGTAGCGCATCTCGTGCGGATAGGGCGAGGACAGCAGTCCGGAACGGCGGGCCCGTTCCAGGCCCTCCGCGGCCCACGGCAGGCAGTCCTCCAGGTCACCGGATTCGAAGCAGCCGACGGCCAGGTTGAACAAGGCGCGCATTTCCACCGGTGCGTTGCCCGATCGTCGCGCCAGCTCCCGGGCCTCTTGCAGCTGTTTCCTGCCCTCCGGGGAGCGACGCTTGTTGTGGGTGTGGAACGTCATGGAGATCAGGAGGTCGGCCCGCGCGTCGTCGACGCCCAACTCCTCGGCCACGCGCAGGGCCTGATGGCCGATCCGTTGCGCGTCCTCGCCCGCGGCGCCCTGGCGGATGGAGGCCATCACGGAAGCCATCACGTACGTGGCCGCGGCCCACACCCACGTCGCCGAAGGGGGCTCGGCGGGGATGAGAGCGAGAGCCTCTCGGCTGTGGGCGAGGGCGGCCGGCAGGTTGTCGACGGTCAGCAGGTTCCCGGCGAGCGTGTAGCGGACTCGGGCGGCGAGCTCCAAGTCGGCGTCCTGGCCGAGCCCGGCGAGCGCGGACCGGGTGAGGGAGACGGCGCGGTGCAGTTCCCCGGCATGGGCGGCCGCCGCCGAGGCACGCAGCGTGAGCGTCACGGCGTCGGTCCCGGCGGGCCGGCCGGAGGCCTCGACCGCCGACCAGAGGTCGAGGGCGGCCTCGACGTGCCGCAGTTCCTCGGCGGGCGCCCCGACGCGCTGGGCGTGGTCGGCGGCCTCCAAGGAGGCGGCGAGCGCCGCGGGCAGGTCGTGGCTCTCGCGGTAGTGGTGGGCGCGCTCGGCCGCGCCGGCGGGCCGGCAGCCCTGCCCGGCGAGCAGGCGGGCGAACACGCCGTGCAGCCGGGCCCGTTCACCCGGCAGGAGATCGGCGTAGACCGCCTCCCGCGCGAGCGCGTGGCGGAACGCATACGTGTCACCGTCGCCGGGGACGAGCAGCTGCCGCCCCGCGGCCTCGCGCAGCACCGCCTCCAGCTCTGCCGGGGGCAGCTCGACGGCGTCCCGCAGCAGATCGTGGCCGACGCGTCGCCCGGCGACGGCCGCGGTGCGCAGCACCTGCTGGGCGGTGTCGGAAAGCTGCTCGAACCGGATGAGCAGGACGTCGGCCAGGCCGCTGGGCACGCTGTCGGCCGGGGCGTCGGTGGCGGCGACCAGTTCCTCCGCGTAGAAGGCGTTGCCCTCGGCGCGCTCGACGATCCGGTGGACGGCGGCGTCCGGCAGAGGGTGATCCGGCAGGGAGCGCACCAGCCGGGCCACATCCGCGTCGGGCAGCGGTTGCAGTTCCAGCCGCTCCACCGCGGGCAGCCGCACCAGCTCGGCCAGCAGGGGGCGCAGGGGGTGGCGGCGGTGCAGGTCGTCCGCCCGGTACGAGGCGACCACCGCGAGCCGGTGGTCGTGCGAGCCGCCGGTCGGCCGCTGCAGGACACTGCGGCTGAGCAGGAACCGCAGCAGGTCCCGGGAGGACTGGTCGGCCCAGTGCAGATCCTCCAGGATCAGCAACAGCGGGGCGATGTCCGCCAGTTCGACCAGCAGGGCGGCCACGTCCTCGAAGAGCCGCAGGCGCCTGTTCACGTCCCCCGCGGCGTCCGTGCCGCCACCGAGCATCCGTTCCGTCACCGGATGGCCGCCGAGGACCGGGGCGAACCGCTCGTCGGCGGCCAGCGCGCCGAGGATCTCGGTGAACGGCAGATACGGCAGTCCCACGTCGCCGAGGTCGACGCAGTGGCCGGTGAGCACGGTCGTCCCGGCCGCGACGGCTCGTCCGGCGAGCTCATCCAGTACCCGTGTCTTGCCGACGCCGGCGTCCCCGGCGACGAGGACCGCGCGGGCCTCGCCGGCGCGGGCACGCTCCAGGACATCAGCGAGACGGTCGAGTTCGTCTTCCCGGCCGACGAACGGGCTGGTGAACTGGGTGTACGACACGCTTCACATCCTGGCACACGGGTTCGCTCGCCCCTTCGTGGCCGGGAGTTTCCCGAACTCGGCCGACGCGGCGAGAGGACCGTGCCGCGCCGCGCCCCGCCCCGACTCAGTCCGGCAGGGCGTCTTCGAGCCGCGCCAGCTCCGCGGTGCTCAGCGTGAGCTCTGCCGCCTTGGCCGAGTCGGTGATGGAGGTCGGGCGGCTGGATCCCGGTACGGGGATCACTGCCGGGGAGCGGGCGAGCAGCCACGCCAGGGCGATCTGCTGCGGGCTGACGCCGTGCTCGGCCGCGATGTGGTGGAAGGCGGTGCCGGTGGAGGCGGGGCCAAAGGGGCCGTCCAGGGAGCTGCGGGAGATGCCACCGAGGGGGCTCCAGGGCAGAAAGGCCAGCCCCAGTCGGGTGCTCAGGCGCAGCTCGGGCTCGCTGGCGCGGACGGCGGGCGAGTACTGGTTCTGCACGCTGACGAGTCCGTCGCCGAGGATCTGGTGCGCCTGGCGGATCTGGTCGGTGGTGACGTTGGAGATTCCCGCGGCGCGGATCGTGCCGGCATCGAGCAGCTCGCGCAGCGCGCCGACGGACTCCGTCCAGGGCACGGCCGGGTCGGGCTTGTGCAGCTGGTACAGGCCGATCGCGTCGACGCCCAGGCGCTTGGCGGAGGCCTCGGCGGCTTGTCTGAGGTGGGCGGGGGTGGCGTTGACGGTCCAACTGCCGTCTCCGGGGCGGCCGCGGCCGCCCTTGGTGGCCACCAGGACGCCCGAGGTGTCGCCGCCGTAGCGGGCCAGGGCGCGGGCGATCAGCAGCTCGTTGTGGCCCGCCTCGTCGGCGTACCAGTGATAGCTGTCGGCGGTGTCGATGAGCGTGATGCCTGCGTCGAGGGCGGCATGGACGGTGGCGATGGCCCGCGTCTCGTCCGGGCGGTGCTCGATGGACAGGGGCATGGCGCCCAGGCCGATGGCGCTGACGGCGGTGTGGGCAAGGGTGCGGTACTGCACGGGGGCTCGCTTCCTCAGGCGGTGGGTGACGGCGCGGCGGTGAGGGTCTCGGCGACGGCGCCGGGCAGCCAGTCGGTGGTGTGGGCGAAGGAGAAGCCCAGCTCCTTCGCGCGGGCGTTGCTCATGGCGTAGTGGCGGTCGAAGGAGAACGCCGAAGCCTCGCCGCCCGCTGGGACGGTGCGGTAGACGGGCTCCCGGCCGGCCTGCGTGGCGATGATCGCGGCGAGGTCGTGCACGTCGAGCGGCCCGTCGGAGCAGGCGTTGACCGGGCCGGTGAAGTCGGCCATGGTCGCCCACCGCAGCAGGTCGGCCAGCTCCTGGTAGTGGATGAAGACCGTGGGCAGGGCCTTCGCGTGCACAGTGATCTCCTCGCCCCTGGTGATGCGCCCGGCGTAGTGCGCCAGCCGGCCGGTGAACTCCTGCGCTCCCCCGCCGAGCACGTGGGCGCTGCGCACACTGGTGAACTCGAGGCCGGCGGCGCGGGCGAGGACGGCTTCGGCCTGGCGCTTGCCCTCGGCGTAGTGCGCCTCCAGGTACGCGTCGTCGTGCCAGGGCAGGTCCATGGCCACCCGCCAGGTGGCCGGGTCCACGGTGTCCTCCGTCACCGGTGTGCCGGGAGGCACGGTCGGCAGCGCGGCGGTCGCGGGGTCGTAGACCTCGATCGTGGAGGTCATGACGTAGCGCCGGGTGCGGCCGGCGAAGGCGCGGGCGGCGATGGCGGCCTGCACCGGGGTGTAGCAGACCTGGTCCACCACGACGTCGAAGGTGCGGGAGGCGAGCGCGGCCGTCAGGGCCGCCTCGTCGTCCCGGTCGACGACCAGGTGCTCGACGCCGGGGGGCGGCGGGGTGGAGCCGCGGTTGATCACAGTGACCTGGTGGCCCGTGGCCTGCAGCCGCCGCACCAGGAGCTTTCCGAAGTAACGGCTTCCGCCGATGACGCAGATCCTTTGCATGCCCCCATCCTGGAGACCTATCGTCATCGACAGAAGTGCCGACTTACTGGCTACGCATTAAGGAAAACTGTTGATCGATGTGCAGCGGCTCCGCGTTCTGCGGGCGGTGGCGGAGCACGGCAGCTTCAACCAGGCGGCCACGGCCCTGCTCCTGACCCCCTCGGCCGTCTCCCAGCAGGTGGCCGCCCTGGAGCGCAGCCTCGGCGCCCAGGTCGTGGCCCGCAGCACCCGCGGCGTCACCCTCACCGAGGCCGGCCGGATCATGGTGGGCGCCGCCGAATCCGTCGCCGCGGAACTCCAGCACGCCCAACAGCAGGTCGCCCAGCTCGGCACCGGCCGTGCCCAACTCACCCTGGCCACCTTCACCAGCGGCGGCAGGCTCCTGCTGCCCGCCGCGATCACCCGGCTCATGGCAGCCCACCCCCGCACCGTGCTGCACGTCAGGGAGGGCGAACCCGAGGACACCTTGCCGCTGGTCCGCCAGGGCGCCGTGGACCTCGCCCTGGCCTACCACTTCGACGGCCCGCTGCCGGCCGGCCCCGGCTCCACCCTGGAGTGGACGCCGCTGCTGGCCGACCCCCTGCACGTGGTGCTGCCGCAAGGGCATCGGCTCGCCGACCGCGACGCGCTCGACCTCGCCGAGCTGGCGGCCGAACCCTGGGTGCTCGGCTGCCTGAAGACCGAGGCGTACCTGCGCCGTTACGCCGAGCGCGCCGGCTTCGATCCCCAGGTGCGCGGAACCACCACCGACTACTTCTTCGCCCGCTCGCTCGTCGCCGCGGGCATGGGAATCTCGCTGATCCCCTCGATCGCGCTCACCCCGACGATCCCGGGCCTGTGCACCGTCCCGATCATGTCGCCGACACCGATCCGGCACATCGGCGTGGCCGCCATCAACCGCAGCGACCGCCCTCACGTCACCACACTCATCCACGCCCTTCGCGAACAGGCCCTTCAGTAGCCCAAGGAGAGCCTCAGCTGCCGAAGGGGATGTCCTTCGGGGTGGCCATGCGGCGGGTGTCCGGGTGGGTTTTCACGTAGTCCGTGATGTACGAGAGCGACTCCCGCACCGCGCTGTCATCGGTGCCGCAGCCCTGCGGACCGTTGACACCGTCCGGGTAGCACGACATCCGGTTGCCGTAGATCAGGCTGTCCACGGCGGCGCTGCCCTGGGAGGAGTCGAGCAGGGTGGCGGCGCGCTCCCTGTCGCCCTTGCCCACCGTCCAGCCGACGGTCTGCGCGAGGTCTCCGGTGTCCCGTGCCTTCCGGCCGGCCTCCAGCTCCTCGCGGATGCCGCTGAACTTCAGCGCCATGTTGAACAGGCCGTTGTCCATCACGCGTTGATTGCCGGGGACGTTCGGCCCGTGCTCGGCGAAGCCGTCCCGGACCTGTGCGTAGTCGCCGCTGAAGCTCACCGCCTCCTTGGAGTTCAGGTCGCCGAGGGCGTCCTTCCAGCCGCTGCCGCCCTCCTTGCCGTAGAAGCCGTAGAGCACCCGGATGCCCTTGCTCTCCAGCTTCGTGCGCGCCATGTCCCGCAGTGCGGCCACCGAGCAGTGGCGCCACTTGGGGTCGCGGCTGTCGCACCAGTCGGGGTTCTTCATGTCCAGCCAGACGAAGGAGACATCACGCCCGCCCTCGTGTTCCTTGGCCACCTGGTCGAACATGTCCGCCATGGTGTCGCCGGAGCTGGTGAGGGTGCCGTCGTGGTCCGCCCACCAGCCCTTGCGCCAGGCCGTGGCGTCGATCTCCAGCGCGTTGGCCCCGTTCGAGAGCGCCGTGCTCACCCCGCCCGTGGTCAGTACCCGGTGGGCGATGGCCCAGGTGGGGCGCTGCTCGGGGGTGTTCGGGGCGGTGTGAGAGGGCTTGCCCTCCGGTACGGCCATGGCGGCTCCGGTGCCCAGGGCGGCGCTGGTGACGACCAGGGCCAGCGGGAGCAGGGTGATGCGGAGCCGGTGGGGTGTGGCCATGAGGACGGTCCCTTCAGTTGCCCGGGCCGCGTGTGACGCCGGCCCGTCTGCCGTGCGGTGGCTGCCTGTCGTACAACCTGATGGGCTACCTGCCCGCTCCGCGCGAAGTTACCCCCGGGTAATTGCCGGCTGTTGCCTGCTCGGGGCGGCCGGGGCCACGTGCCCGCCCCGTTCCCGCGACGGGCGGCTCGGTCCAGCTGTCGGCATTTGGGGGAATCTGCGTGTCCGGAGCCCGGGAAGGGCGTTGACCAGCCCAGGTGCCAATGAGGCGGGGTGCTCCGGCCGCGCGACAACGTGGTGAGGCCGGCTTGGCGCCTTTTCGCTGATGGAAATCAAGGAGAAAGAAGTATGTCTGCCATGAAGAAGACGATGAGCGTCGTTCTGGCCACCGGTGGTCTCGTGATGGGCGCGGCCGGTCTCGCGTCCGCTGACGCCGGCGCCCAGGGTGCTGCCGTGGGTTCGCCGGGCGTGCTCTCGGGCAACCAGGCTCAGGTCCCGGTCCACATCCCGGTCAACCTGTGCGGCAACACCGTTGACGTCATCGGCCTGCTCAACCCGGCCTTCGGCAACACCTGCGTCAACAGCTGATCAGCCGTATCGCACCGTAGGAACCTGCTGGTTCGTCGCGGTCTGAGCGGGTGTGCCGCCGATGTTCCCTTCGGCGGCACACCCGCTTTCGTGCTCGCGGAGCGTCTGGGGAACAGCTCAGCGCGTCGTGGGAACAGCTCAGCCGACACCGATCGAAGCGACCTCATAGCCGACCGCGGAACTCATCGACAGGCCGCGGCAGGTCAGCTGGTACGGCGGTGTGCGGTAGGAGTGCACCTCGACGTCGATGGCCGCCGGCCGAGGCGGGCGGCCGGTGATGCGGATGCGCCAGCGGTTGGCTTCGCGGGACGTCTCGACGACCGTGTAGTCGTGCCGGCCGGCCGGGCCGAAGCGCTCGAGTACGGCTGCGACAGCGACCTGCTGAGGTGGGAAGAGATCGGTATATCCGCGCAGATGCTCGGCCCTAATCCGGTCGGCCAGGTGCCCTTCGATCGCCGCCACCGACGACCCGGCATCGAGACCGCCGTAGTAGACACCGTCGGGCGCCACAACGATGTTGGCGGCGAACCTGTCACCGCCGATGTGGGTGCACTCCCACACCAGGTCCGGCCAGCGCTCGCTGAGGTCACGCGCCACGGGCCGGCCGCGCACGGCGCAGCAGGTGTCGTGCTGGCCGTGGGCGCAGACGAGGACCACGGGCGGGCAGCCGAGTTCTCCGGGGGCATCGAGGGCTCCGGCGATCTGCGCCAGGTCCTGGTCACGGCTCCACGTGCCCCATTGCTGACGGTGCGCGCCGGAGTTCTCATAGCGCACCACGGCCCAGCGCCTGGGGCCTTGAGGGCTGTGGCGTCCGTGCCGCCTGACCAGCAGCACCCGCGCCCGCACCGCCTGGGCGGCGGCGAACACGAGCCCTTTGGTGTGCGGCTCAAGGTCGAGGCCGTCGAACCCGTTGGGCGGCCAGCCGCCTAGGTACTCGATCAGGACCCAGACGGAGCCGTGCGGTGCTGTTCCCGCCAGGGAGTCGCCGCGGGTGCGCGCGGCGTCGGCGCAGAAGAAGCGTTCCGCGGCAGTCACCGTGACCACGTCACTGTTCCGCGGGCACCAGCACGCCCGCGCGCAGCAGTCTCTCCACGAGTGCGACGCCGAGATCGCCGGCGGTGCGGACCTCGCCGTCGAGCATGCGCGTCACCGCCGGCAGCTCACCCTCGGGGAAGTCGAGCCAGCCCACCCGCGTGGCCAGGCGCGGGCCCTCCAGTCGCGCTGCCAGCTCTCCGCGAAGCCGTACCCGAGAGTTGGGGCCGAGCCCGTCGACCGCCTTGAGCTGAGCCAGCGGTCCCAGCGGCGCGGGGCGTCCCTGGGACCGCCGGGTGCGATGGAACAGCGGAGCGGAATCGGCCTCGGTGACGGCGGCGAGGAGGCGTTCGCGAACGAGGTCGATCTCACCGTCCGGCCCGTCCACCCCCAGAGGCAAGGTCCCGCGCATCTGGGGATCGTCGCGCAGCTCCGCGAGCGCGGACTGGGCGAGCTGTTCGGCCAGCGCGTAGCGCGTCCAGCTGTGGATTCCCAGGGTCAGGTGGATCGAGACCTCGCCCTGCGCCTGGGCGGCATGCAGCCAACCCCGCGGCAGGTAGAGGACGTCACCGGGCTCCAGAACCGTGTCGATGCAAGGCTCGCCCCGCGCCGCCTCGGCCACGGCGCCCCGGCGTTCGGACCAGGGCTGATCGCGCAGCGGGGCGGGGTGGACCGGTTCGCGGACGAACCAGCGCTTGGCGCCGCCGATCTGCAGGACGAAGACATCGTGGACGTCGTAATGGTCGTCGAACCCGCGGTTCTGCGGCGGAGTGACGTAGGCATTGGCCTGCACCGGATGGCCCAGCTCCGTGCCCAGCCGGGCGCTGAAGTCCGCTACCGGCCCCCATGTGCGGTGCAGGGCCTGCAGGACCAGCGTGGCGCCGTCGGCGAACCTGCGCCACAGCGCGGTGTCGTCCAGCTGATCACCGATCGTGGCGCCGACACCGGCGGGTGAGGTGTAGGACGACTCAGGAAGGGTGGAGCCGTCCTGGGCCACGCGGAGGAAGGGCGTGCGCAGCCCACGGCGTGAGATCAGTTCATCCACGGCGTCCGCGGAGAACAGGTCGGAGAAATCGCTCGCGCGTTGCGTGAGCAGCGCTGTGCGCGCCCAGACGTCGCGAGCGAACCGCTCCCGGCTCAGGCCGGTCAGTCGTGTCTCCAAAACGCCGACGCCTGTTGGGGCGCCGGCGTCCAGGAGCTCGGTCGGGGGGATGCTCAAGAGCCGCTGTCGGACTCGGCTCCGCCGTCGGCGCCGCCGTCATGGACGCCCGGCGTGCCCGCCGCGCCGCCGTCCGCGGGCCCTTCGGCTCCACCGTCCGCGCCGCCGTCATGAACGCCCGGCGTACCTGCCGCACCACCGTCCGCGGGGCCCTCCGCTCCGCCGTCCGCGCCACCGTCGTGGACACCGGGGGTGCCCGCCGCGCCGCCGTCCGCGGGCCCTTCGGCTCCACCGTCGGCGCCACCGTCATGAACGCCCGGCGTACCCGCCGCACCGCCGTCCGCGGGGCCCTCGTGCTGGTTCGGATCCTGGTCGGGGTTGGTCATCGTTCCTCCTGCGAATCGAACGGCTGGGATTGGCGCATCCTCCAGAGCCTTCTCTGCTTTCACCAAGCTCGCTCACGCAATTCCGGTCGGCAACCTGAGGGAAGGGCGGGGCGCCCGGTCGGTCCACGCCATCGCGGTGCCAGATGCTCTTCACCGGCGGCGGGTCATGATGGTTGCGTGGCGACAGACAGCACGCAGTACACCGAGGACGGCCATTTCATCATCATCAAGGGTCGACGATGGCGGGCCACCGACCCCCTCGTGCCCGACGAAGTCGAGAAGCGCCTGACTCACCACCTCATGTCCGCCCGGCGGGCTGTGGCCGCTGCGGGTGACGACGAGGACGCTCGGAAGGCGGCCCGAGCCCGTGTACAGCTCGCGAAGACCGGCCTGGGGGAACGCGGCACGGCCTGGTGGGAGCAGAGCCCGGCCGAACGGCGTGAGCGCTGGGACGACTGTCTGCGTCAACTGGAGGCCACGGAGCTGCCTGCCGGGTGAGAGCGACGCGGTGCCTCACGACCACGAGGTCTCCGGTGTCCGGTTCGCCTAGGTCGACGAACCCTCCACCGGAGACCTCACTGCTGCTGGCTCAGGGCGCGCTGCTACTCATCCCACTTCGCAGTACGCCCACTTCGCCGTACGCCCGCTGCGCCGTACGCCCGAGCGGTTCGCGCTCGGCAACTCGGCAACTCGGCGGCTCCTCAGCTCGTCTGCATGGGAACAGCAAGCCACTTGTACGCGATCCAGCCGTTCTCTCCCTTGTGCGGGCCGCTGAGAACCTTCAGGAAGGCCCACTTGCCGCCCCCCGCCGTGCAGGTGACGTACACGCGGCGGCCCTCGCCCACCGTGCCCTTGGCCGTGTAGCCGGTCCCGGGGCCCGTGCGGAACTTCACCGTGGTGTCCGTCTGGGAGTAGTAGTTGGCGACATTCTTCGTGCAGGCGCTGGAGCCCACCGCGGACGCGGCCGGCGCCAGCGCCACGGTGCCACCCGCCACGACGGCGCCGACAGCGGCCATACCGGCGAGACGGGCGGCGATCCTGTGCTTCGTCACTTGTTGCCTTCTCTTGAGAGCTCGTACGCCACGGCCACAGCAGTGCCACGGCCATGGCTTCCAGATGTGCGGGGCAGGGCAGGGCTGAGTCCCGGCTCGAAGCCGGACCCAACTCGCTCCCGCTCAGGCAGCCTCGCGTACCGCTCCAACATTTCCCCAACATCCGGCTGTCACCGCGAGAAGCCTCCACGCGAGACTTACCAGCAGCCTTTCTGGAGTGACGGCTGCGCGACGGTTCGAGCCCCACAAGGCCGGGAGCCCCTCACCTGGCTGGTGAGGGGCTCCCGTCATCGTCTTCTCACCCAGAGGGCTCGTCCGGCACCGGCTCCTCCGAGTGGCCTTCCAGGGCACGGGATTCGCCGCGCCTGGCGGTGCCTCCCTCGTCCGTGTCGGGTACCTCGGCCGCCTTGCCGCTGTCGCCGCCGCTGTCGTCCTCCGCCTTGCCCACGTCCAGGTCCCAGGCGTCGGGCCCGTCCGTCGCCTGCTGGTCGGGCGGGTCCCTGGGAATAGGCGTGCTGCCGTCCTCGCCAGGGGAGGCCGGTATCTGTTCACTCACGATGTCTCCTCCTTGACCGTTCGGCTCCAGGCCGGAGCAGGTACCCGCGGACGGCGCGACGACACGTCACAACGGCGGCCATATATCTGTTTTCGCTGTTCAGCTCAGGCAGGGCGCCAGGGGTTGGTCGGACCGTACGCCTGAGTGGTCGCGGTGACTGGCGCGCCCGCAAGCGGGTAACCGGGAGGTCCTCGAAATCCGCGTGGTGTCACAGGTTGGGAGAGCCGATGAGTGAGCGCAACGAAGGCCGGGCGAGACCGGACCCCGGCGGCTTGAGCCCGGGTGCCGTCGACGATGAGCACGTTCCTGTCCCCGAAGAGGACCATGCGGGTCCGCCCGCGCTGCACACTGCGGTTACCGCCCGTGGCCTGGCTCGTCATCGCAGCCGTTCCCTGCGGTGGCTGGTGCTCGGCATCCTCGTGACCGCCGTATGCGTCGTCGCGGCGTGGTGGGGAGCGGCCAGCGGCATCGAGTGGCTGGAAGGGGTGGGCAGTCGACTGGCCGCGGCCGGTGTCGTGATCCTGGGGCTGGGGGCGAGCGGCCTGTATGCGAATGCGCGGATGCGTCAGATTCTGGCGGCAGGTCCATGGCTGACCCGGCGCGCCCACCAGTTTCCGCCCAGCCGCCTCAAGGGCGTCGGGGTCGTCCTGCGCGACCCGCACGGCGGGCTGTGCCCGCTGCTCGTCCTCTCGACCCGGCAGCGCTACCAGCACGCGATGACCGGGCCCGACGGCACCTTGTGGTGGTGTCCGGGACCCGGGGGCCGTGGCGTCCTCGTCCGTCCCGATGGGCACGAACTGCTCTACGCACGACCGCCGTTCACCGCGTGGGGCCGCAGAACTCGGATCGAGGACGCCAGAAGGGCCGGACTCGACGCATAGCTTCTGCCGCCCGGAGCCGCTCGACCCCACGTCCCGCGTGCGCGCACGAATTTGACCATGAGCGCGGGACAATACCCTCAACTCTTCACGGCTGAGGGCGAATTGACGGGGCACCCGGAGCCGTATGCAGCGAAATCTCTTCGATCCCGAGAATCTCATCCAGCCCGCGTCGGCCCCCGGGCTCACGCAGGAAAACGCGATGGCGGTCCGCTACGCCGTCAAAGGCGAGGCGCGAGCCCGGCAGGGGACGATGGTCGCCTGGCGGGGTTCACTGGAGTTCGAGCGGCAGGGCCAGGGCGTGGGCAACCTCCTCAAGCGGGCGGTGACCGGTGAGGGCCTGGCCCTGATGACGGTCAGCGGTGAGGGCGAGGCATGGTTCGCCTCCGACGCGGCGCACTGTTTCCTCGTCGACGTGGACGACGGCCACGGCCTGACGGTCAACGGCAAGAACGTCCTGTGTTTCGACGCCGCGCTGAACTACGACATCACCACGGTCAAGGGCGCCGGCATGGCGGGCGGCGGACTGTTCAACTGCACGTTCACCGGCGCCGGCCGACTGGCCCTGACCAGTGCGGGCATCCCGCTGGTGCTGCCCGTGACCCCGGAAGCGCCCGTGTACGTGGACACCGACGCCGTCGTCGCCTGGAGCCCGCAGCTGCACGCGTCGCTGCACCGCTCCCAGAGCGTCGGATCGATGGTGAAGGGCGGCTCGGGCGAGGCCGTGCAGCTGAAGCTGGAGGGTGAGGGCGTCGTGGTGGTCAACCCCGGCGAACCCAAGCCGGTCCCGGCATCCTGACGGCCTGAGCGTGTCTGATCGGGCCCCGAAGGGCCGCCGGAGGTGGCGGCCCCTTCGGGCTCGTGGCGCGGCTTGTGTGTGGAGCCGGGACGCACCCCGGATCTTCGTGGCTTCTGCCAGTACGGAGGTCCGCCGGACCCCGGGGAGACTGCCGAGCAAGAGCCGCGGCATGCCTCGGCGACGGGGGCGGCACCCACGGGTGTACCGGAGGGAGACATCACCATGAGCGCGCAGCAGCAGTACGACGAGATCGGTGAGGCGTACGAAGGGTTCAAGGCCCTTCCGTTGGAGCAGTTCGCAGCAGTGCCCAGCTTCCTGGCGATGGTCGGGGACGTGCGCGGCAGGTCGATCCTCGACCTGGCCTCCGGCACCGGCTTCTACAGCAGGGAGTTCAAGCGGCGCGGCGCCACCAACGTCCTCGGTGTCGACATCTCCGGCGAAATGGTCGCCGTGGCGCAGCAGTTAGAGGGTCGCGAACCGCTGGGGGTGCGCTACCAGGTCGGCGACGTGGCCGAACTGCGGCCACTCGGCGCGCGCTTCGACATCGCGCTGGCCGTCCAGATGTTCAGCTACGCGGCGGACATCGCCACCACGGAACGCATGTGCCGCAACATCCACCGGAACATGAGGCCCGGCGGTGAGCTGTTCGTGCTCAACCAGTCGCCCGACTTCCGCTTCGACGGGCCGGGCCCGGACAAGTACGGCTTCCGCAGCGAGCTCACCGGCGACGAGGGCGGGACGGGGCCGCAGGTGAAGATCACGGCGCTGCTCGACCCGGGACCGGTCTCGTTCGTCGCCAACTTGCCGCGCCGCGAGGTCTACGAGAAGTGCCTTCAGGCGGCCGGGTTCAGTGACCTGGCCTGGGTGCCGCTGTCGGTGTCCGAAGCCGGGGTGCGCGAGTTCGGCGCGGAGCACTGGGCGGACTTCCACGCCAATCCCCCGCTGGAAATGCTGCGCTGCCGCGCCTGAGGGTCGCGCCGGTGGTCTGAGGCCGGGATCGCGGACGTGCAGCCGCCACGCGCGAGTGTCCGGTGCGGGCTACTGGCCTCCGGCGTCGGGCCCGACGGGCGTGTGCCTACGGTTGCGGAGCTCTTTGCAGAACTCCAAGCACACCCATACGCCCACGGCGGCGACGGTGAGCAGGACGGCCACGCCCAAGAGGAACGGGAGGATCATAGGAAGAGCCTATCCCGGCGCCGATGGAGCGACAGAACCGCCCTATTCTCGCGCCGCCCAGTCAGCTGGACTGCCGCCAGAGCGGTGCCTGTGACCGGCCTTGTTCCGCGGGCATCTCCCGGACCAGGTGGTAGAGGTTCTCGAAGTACGCCTTCCAGCGGTGGGGAAGCCCGGCCAAGCCGAGGGAGAGGTCGTAGGCGGGCAGTTCCTCGTGCACGACGCCGAATGTCTTCCCGCTCCACCCCTCGTACCCCTGCACTTCCCACCGCCACACCCAAGATCCAGGCCGGCCTCGCGGCCCTCGAAGGTGGAAGTACCGCGGCCGCCGCGCACGGCCCCGTAGGCAGCCCTGTGACAAGGGCTCGTCCGGTTGGCCTCAGCGAGTCAAAATGCCGTTACGCGCCACGCCCACGAGGATGTCGAACTGCGGGACCTGATTCACCGCTATGAGCTCGTGACAGGATCTTGCTGAAGCGGCCTGGTCGATGCAGCCGAGGCGATGGTTCACGGTTACGCGGAGTCGAGATGGCGCGTGTCGCCAAGGCTGACGACTTGGCGGTTGTGGAAGAAGTCGTCCTCGCGCAGTGTGGTGATGCTGCCGGGAGGGGCCCGAAAGCTGGCGTAACTGGCCGACTCGATCGGCATCTTGATCCAGGACGCCACGACGAAGGTCAGTGAGCCGCCATGCGTCACGATGATCTGGTGTTCGCGCGCACGCCGCAGGATCTCATCCATAGCCGCGTAGATGCGCTGCGCCCACTGCGCCTTCGTCTCGGCACCCTCCACGCCCTCGTCATGGTCCATCCGCTCCCCGACAGCCGGCGGCGGGACGAAACGCCGGTCCAGCCACTCCTGTGGCCTTCCCCCTGCCGCACCGTAGGACTTCTCCCGCAGCCTGCGGTCCAGGAACAGCTTCACGCCGAACAGTTCGGCTACCTCCTGGGCGGTTTGCCGGGTGCGCTGCAGATCCGAGGAGAACAGGTCGACCTCGGCGCCGTCCGGGATCACGCCCCGAAGCGCCTCGGCGATGGAAGCCGCCGCGCGGACGCCGGTGGGCGTCAGGCGGGAGTCGTGCCATCCGCCGACGACTCCCTCGACGTGGTGCGTCGCCTGTGGGTGGGTGACAACGTAAAGAGTGCGCACGAGAGCCTGCCCTTCGCTGCCTGGCCTCCCGGCCTCCCAGCCTCCCGGCCTCCCAGCCTCCCGGCCTGCCGGTCGCGGCCCGCTACCTTAACCAACGCGATCACGATCGAGCCTTCCTGAGTCACCTCCAGCAGATCGAGGGCATGGCGTTCCTGCGCCACTTCCGGGAGGCCGCGGTCGCGGTGGACCCGCGCATGGGCGGCCCTGGGAGGGTGGGACTCCCCTAGAGGCAGGCGAGATGTCCATCTTTGCGTTAGAAAGCTACTTCTTCAGCTCATTGGCGGCGTTTATAAAGCCCTGCCTGCATTGCTCAATACTCGTGCGAAATGGTGCACTCTGATACGCCATCGCGCCGCATTCCCAACCCATCCCTCATTCAGTGAAACGAGTCACACCAATGTTTGTGAGCCCGGGAGCCGCTGAGCGCGGTTTCGTTCTACGCAAGGAAAGTTGGGCTATTTGATCAAAGCGCGTGAGGGATTTTGATCATTGGGGAAGGGCTCCTCGCTTTCCCTATGCGAATTCGTGTCTTGTTCCTCGCCAGCCTTCTCGCTTAACGTCGCCATCAATCCGGATGGAACGCCGAATCCTGCCGCTGTCCGGAATCCCTCCCACCCACTCACTCACTTACGCACGGCAGGAGCGGGGGACCCAGGTAAGCCGCCGGTCCGGATTCCGGAACGGCTCGGGGTGAAGTCGCACGCCCAGTGCGACCGGACATCTCCCGTCCGAACCCGACAGCTCACCTCGTAGGCGACGGAGAGGAATTCGTCATGCCCGCAAAGGGAAAGCACCGCCGCCCCAAGTCCAGCAAGCTCACCCGGGGCATCGCCGCCGCAGGCACGGGCGGGGCCGTTCTCGTTCTCCCGGTGCTCGGCGCGACCGCCGCGAGCGCGGCGCAGGCCGCCCCGGCCGCCAAGCCCGCCGCAGCGCCGAAGACCTACGTCGTCGTCGCGGGCGACACCCTCTCCAAGATCGCCCGAGAGCACTCCCAGAGCGGCAGCTGGAAGGAGCTGTACGAGGACAACCGCAGCGTCCTCGGTGAGGCCCCGGGGCTGATCCACCCCGGTCTCAAGCTCACCATCGGCGAGAAGGCCCAGGCCAAGGACGCGGAGAAGTCGGCCGCCTCCAGGGCGTCCGCCGATCGGGCGGACCGCTCCGAGCGCACGGCCGCCGAGCCCGCCGCCGCCCCGGCGAAGAAGACGTACACGAACGACCTCGACGGCTGGATCAAGGAATCGCTCGACGTGCTGGCCCAGCACGGCATCCCCGGGACCTACGAGGGCATTCACCGCAACATCATGCGCGAGTCCTCCGGCAACCCGACGGTCACCAACAACTGGGACTCCAACGCCGCCGCCGGAACCCCGTCCAAGGGGCTCCTGCAGGTCATCGACCCCACATTCGCCGCGTACCACGTGCCCGGCACGTCGACGGACAGCTTCGACCCGGTCGCCAACATCACCGCCGCCTGCAATTACGCGGCCGACCGGTACGGCTCGATCGACAACGTGAACGGCCCGTACTAGGCCGCATCCCGTCTCGTCCGCTGTGAGCCCCGGCGCGCCATGCGTCCGGGGCTCAGCCCTGGACGACGACGGCCAGGATCTCATCTTTCGCTTCCCAGCCGCGGCGGGTCGCTTTTCTCGTGCAAAGCAGTCTCGAACTCGACCTCGGGGCTGCATGCTGAAGCGCCGTCATATAGCGCCCTTAGCCCGCCACATACACGGTGTTGGTGGCGGTCCCGCCTTGCAGGGGGTTGGGGAAATCGACGACGTGACTCGCCGTCTTCGGGAAGACCTCGGCGAGCACGGTGGTGAACTCCGCGTCGGGCGGGTCGTTCGACCACAGGGCGAAAACGCCTCCGGGGTGCAGCCGCCGGGCGAGGGCACGCAACCCCTTGGGCTCGTAGAGCGCCGCGTGGCTGGGGTGCAGCACATGGCGGGGCGAGTGGTCGACGTCGAGGAGGATCGCGTGGAAGCGACGGTCCGGCTCCTGAGGATCAAGGCCGTCGCCGCCGTCGCCGGCCAGCGCGAAGAAGTCGCCCTGGACCAAGCGGCATCGGGGGTCCGTCGACAGGCCGGTGCCCAGCGGCACGTATCCGCGCTCGTGCCACTCGATGACCTCACCGAGGGCCTCGATCACGGTCAGCGAACGCACCCGCCGGTCGTCGAGGACGGCCCGTGCGGTGTAGCCGAGACCGAGGCCGCCCACCGCGACATCCAGTTCGGTGTCCGGCAGTTGCTCGAGGCCGAGCCGGGTCAGGGCGATCTCACCCGCGGTGAAGAGGCTCGACATCAAGAACTCGTCCCCGAGCTTCACCTCGTACACATCGTCGCCCGACGCCGGGTCCCGCCGCCGCCGCAGGCTGATGTCCCCCATCGCTGTCGGCCGCCAGTCGATCTCCTCGAAGCGCATGCTCATCCATTCACCTTCCTGGGCGTTTCTGGGCGGCGGGACCGGCGCGTGGTCAGGCGTCGATGATGACCGGGATGATCAGGGGCCTGCGGCGGTGCGTGCGGAACGCCCAGTTCGCCACGGCGCGCGCGATGAGCTGTTCGAGCTGGTGGGCGTCGCCGACCCCTTCCTCGGCCGCGGTGGCCAGCGTCTTCTCGATCACCGGGATGACCGGCTCGAAGGTGGCGTCGTCGTGGACGAACCCGCGGGCCAGGAAGTCGGGGGCCTCGGCGAGCGCTCCCGTGTCGGCGTCGACGATGGCGACCACCGTGACGACACCCTCCTCGGCCAGCGTGATCCGGTCCTTCAGAGAGGCTTCGGTGACGCCGCCGACGGTCATCCCGTCCACGTAGACGTTGCCCGCGGGCACCTTGCCGGTGATGGAGGCGCGGCCGTCGACGAGGTCGACGACGACACCGTCCTCGGCGATGACGACCTGGTCGGGGTCGACGCCGGTGCGGATGGCCAGATCGGCGTTGGCCTTCAGGTGCTTCCACTCGCCGTGCACGGGCATGACGTTGCGGGGCTTGACGATGTTGTAGCAGTAGATGAGCTCACCGGCGCTGGCGTGCCCCGAGACGTGCACCTTGGCGTTGCCCTTGTGGACGACGTTGGCGCCCCACCGGGTCAGCCCGTTGATCACCCGGTAGATCGCCGTCTCGTTGCCGGGGATCAGCGAGCTGGCGAGGAGAACGGTGTCTCCCTTGCCGATGCGGATCACGTGGTCGCGGTTGGCCATCCGCGACAGTGCGGCCATCGGTTCGCCCTGGGATCCGGTGCACACCAGGGTGATGCGGTTGTCGGGGAGCTTCTCCAGCTCCTTCATGCTGACGACCAGGCCCTTGGGAACCTTCAGATAGCCCAGGTCGCGGGCGATGCCCATGTTGCGGACCATCGAGCGGCCCACGAAGGCCACCTTGCGGTTGTACTGGTGGGCGGCGTCGAGCACCTGCTGGATGCGGTGGACGTGACTGGCGAAGCTGGAGACGATGACCCGTCGCGGCGCGGTGCGCAGGACCTGCTCGATCGCGGGGTTCAGCTCGCGCTCGGAGGTGGTGAAGCCGGGCACCTCGGCGTTGGTGGAGTCGGTGAGGAACAGGTCGACGCCCTCCTCGCCGAGCCGGGCGAAGGCCCGCAGGTCGGTGATCCGGTCGTCCAGCGGGAACTGGTCCATCTTGAAGTCACCGGTGTGGAGCACCATCCCGGCACCCGTTCGGATGGCGACGGCGAGCCCGTCGGGGATGGAGTGGTTGACCGCCACGAATTCGCAGTCGAAGGGACCGAACGCGCGCCGGTCGCCCTCGCGCACCCGCACCGTGCGCGGCCGGATGTTGTGCTCCTTGAGCTTGGCCTCGAGGAAGGCAAGCGTCAGCTTCGACCCGACGACGGGGATGTCGGACCGTTCCCGCAGCAGGTAGGGCACGCCGCCGATGTGGTCCTCGTGGCCGTGGGTGAGCACCACGGCCACGACATCGTCCAGCCGGTCCCGGATCGAGGTGAAGTCGGGAAGGATGACGTCTACGCCGGGCTGGTTCTCCTCGGGGAACAGCACCCCGCAGTCGACGATGAGCAGCTTGCCGGCGTACTCGAAGACGGTCATGTTGCGGCCGATCTCGCCAAGGCCGCCCAGGGCGACGACCCGCAGGCCTCCCTTGGGCAGCGGCGGGGCAGGCTTCAGCTCGGGGTGTGGATGACTCATACGGTGACGCTACCGGAGAGTTGAAAGAGCTGGTCCGAAGGACGCCCGCACTTCGGCGCCCGGGTCGTCGACACCTCCCCATTCCCCGAGAACGAGCACCGGGGCAGCACAGGACCCTCACATCGGGAGAGAGAACAGACGCAGCGGTTCCGACGGCGGGCACGCGGTGTCGTGCAGGGGCGTCATCATGGTCCGCAGCGGCATGGTCACCACACGGTCCCCGGGTTGCTCGACGAGTACGTCCTGGTCGAGCGGATGCCATCCGATGCGCTGGTACAGCGGCACGAGGGGGGACCGGCAGAACAGGAGGGCGTACTGAGGGCCCATCGTGCGGGCGTGGTCGAGTGCCGCTGCGACCACGCGCCGAGCGAGCCCCTGGCCCTGCATGTCGGGTGCGACGGCGACTCCACCGACGCCGACGACCTCCGTCTCGACGTCGCCGATCGCCGCGGGCAGCCGTCGCAGTCCGGCGTGGGCCACGAGCCGGCCGCCGTGGCGGATGCCGAAGTGTTCTTCTTTCGGCAGCCAGGCCAATCCGGTCGCGGCGACACCGAAGGGGTCATCGCCGGCGCCGAGTATCTCGTCCTGCTCCGTCTTCGTGTACCGAGGGAGCCGGACCGCGGGCGATGCCGCGAAGGATGGGTTCTCAGACATCCCCCCATGATGATCTTCTTTCTGGGGTCGGCCAAGGGGTGCCCGCCGCTGCACCGCGACCGGCACCGCGACCGGCGCGGCTCGCCATCGTGGCCGGCGGGTTGATCGATCGTCGTCCGAGGTCGATGATCAGTGGGTTCGTAACGGCGAGGGGTGGCGGTGGCGATGCGGGTGGTTCCTCTGGTGGGCGGTCCTGTGGAGATACGGGGCGCACTGGATCTGGAGAGCACGCCGACGGGGGTGATGCCGCGCCGGTTGCCCGCGTGGACCACGGAGCAGTATCAGAACCCTTCCGTCTACGGAGTGACCGTGATGCCCTCCGGCGTGCGGCTGGTGTTCCGCACGGACGCGCGTGAGCTGGAGTTCGACGTGCTCACCTCCACGGGCCAGCTCGACGGCGATCCTCACCCCCGGCCGACCGGCATGCTGGATCTGCTGGTGGACGGCGTCCTGACCGAGCGCCGCCGAGCGCCGGTGGGCAACGTGCTGCGGATGGCGGGACCCGGGACCGAGCAGCGACTGATCCCGGGCGACCCGGGAACCGTGCGGTACACCGGGCTACCGGCCGGCATGAAGACCGTCGAGCTGTGGCTGCCGCAGCAGACCCCCACGGAACTGGTGGCCCTGCGCGCCGACGGCGATGTGCTCGCGCCGCTGCCCGACGGTCGGCGCCGCTGGGTTCACCACGGCAGCTCCATCAGCCACTGCATCGAGGCCGACGGCCCGACCGGCACCTGGCCGGCCGTGGCGGCCGCACTCGCGGGAGTGGAGGTGATCAACCTCAGCCAGGCGGGCAACGCGCTGCTGGACCCTTATGTCGCCCGGACGATCCGCGATCTGCCCGCCGACCTGATCAGCCTCAAGGTGGGCATCAACATCGTGAGCCTGGCCGCCTTCCGGCTGCGGACGTTCGGCCCGGCGGTGCACGGGTTCCTGGACACGATCCGGGACGGGCACCCGGACACCCCGCTGCTGCTGATGTCCCCGGTGAGCTGTCCGGCGGTCGAGGAGACTCCCGGCCCGACGACGACGGGCCCGGACGGGAAGGTCGTAGCCCTCGGCGACCCGGAGCAGGTGGCCGCCGGGGCGTTGTCCCTGGCGGTGGTCCGTGCCGAGCTGGAACGGATCGTGGCCGCCCGCCGGGCAAGCGATCCCCACCTCCACCATCTCGACGGCCGCGAACTGCTCGGCCCGGACGAGGCGGACGATCTATCCGACGGCCTGCACCCCACGGCCGCCGCGTACCACCGGATGGGCAAACGCTTCGCCGCCCACGCCTTCGCGCACGACGGCCCCTTCCGCTGAACGGCGACGCCCGCAGCGGTCCGGTACGCGACGCGGTCAGTCGTCGATGCCCGACCGTTCCACCCCCGCCACGATCCACCGCTGGAAGAACAGGAACACCACGAGCAGCGGCACGATCGACACGGCGGCCGCGATGAAGAGTTCGTGCAGCCTGATCACCTGTGACGTGGTGAACGACGACAGGGCCACCTGCACCGTCCACGCGTTGCGGTCCTGGCCGATGACCAGCGGCCACAGGAACGAGTTCCACGCGCCGATGAAGACGATCGTGCCCACCGCCGCGAAGACCGGCCGGGAGTTGGGCACCACCACGCGCCAGTACGTGCGCCAGTATCCGAGCCCGTCCACGCGCGCCGCGTCCTCCAACTCCCGGGGAAATCCGAGGAAGTACTGCCGGAAGACGAAGCACGCGAAGGCGGAGAACAGGGTCGGGACGATCAGTCCGCGCAGCGTCGACACCCAGCCGAGGGACGAGACCAGGACGAACGTCGGTACGAAGGTGACCGAGGCCGGGACCATCAGCGTGCCGAGGATCGCGTAGAACACCTTGTTCGCGTGGCGGTAGGGGATGCGGGCCAGGCCGTAGCCGGCGAGCGAGGCGAGCAGCAGCGTGCCGAGCGTCGTCGCGACCGCGATGAGCGAGGAGTTGAGCAGGGAGCGTGCGAAGGGTACGGAGGTGTCGTCGAAGAGTTCCTGTACGTTCCCCCAGTGCAGCGTGGAGGGGAAGAAGGTCCACTCTGGCGAGGTGATGTCGCTCTCGGCCGAGAGCCCGTTGCGTACGAGGAGATAGAAGGGGATCAGGAACAGCAGCGCGAGCGCGATCAGCAGCGAGAGCCGCAGCGCGCGGCCCGCCCTGACCCGGGAGTCGTCTCTCACTCCGCCTCCTTCTTGCCGAGCCCGAACCACTTGGCCTGGCCCACCGTCACCACCGCGATGATCAGGGCGAGCAGCACGGCCCCCGCGCTGCCCAGGCCGAGGTTCTGCCCTTGGCCCAGCGCCGTGTAGTAGAGGTAGACCAGGGGCGGTCTGGCGTAGGGCGGGTAGCCGCGGGAGTCGGAGAGCAGGTTGTAGAACTCGTCGAATGCCTGGAAGGCGTTGATGACCAGCAGCAGTACGACCGCCACCGATGTGGCCTTCAGCTGGGGGAACGTGATGTGGCGGAAGACCTGCCAGCCGGGCCGCGCCCCGTCCACGGCCGCCGCCTCGTAGAGGGTGGGGCTGATGCGCTGCAGGCCGGCGAGGAAGAGCACCATGTAGAAGCCCGCCTGGAGCCAGAGCCGCACGGTGACGATGACGGCCCAGTACCAGGGCGGGTCGGTGGTCGACAGCCAGGCGATCTGGTCGGCGCCGAACCAGTCCAGGACGGTGTTGGCGAGCCCGAACCGCACCCCGTTGAAGATGGACATCTTCCAGATGAGGGCGGCCACCACGTAGGAGCAGGCGGCGGGCAGGAAGAAGACCGAGCGGAAGAACGCCTGGGCGCGGCGCTGGCGGTGGACCATGAGGGCGAGCGCGAGGGAGAGCGCGTAGGTCGCGGGCACGATGAAGAGCGAGAAGACGAGGAAGGTCCACAGGCTGTCGGTGAACGCCTCGTTCCGCAGCATCGCCGTGTAGTTGCCGAAGCCGACGAAGTCGTCCGGGGTGACGGTGTTGTGCGCGTCGAAGAAGCTGAGGTAGACGCTCCAGCCGAGGGGGATGTACGTGAAGACGCCCAGGCCGAGCAGGAAGGGCCCGACGAACACCCAGAACCACAGGGTGCGGTTCTGATGCCCCCACACCTTCCGTCGCCCGCTTGCCTGTTGTTCGCGAGGGGCTGCGGTGGTCACGACTTCTTCTTCACCCGGCCGAGCTCGGCGGACACCTTGCGGACGACCTTCTTGAGCTCTTCGTCGGGGCTCGCGCCGTCCTTGATGATGCGGCTCAGGGCGTCCTGGTAGGCGCTTCGGCTGGCCGGGGTCCACAGGAGGGGTTCGGCCTGTCCGTGGTCCGTGGTGTAGCGGACGGCGTCGGCCGCCGCGCCCTTCCTGAGCTTCTCGGCCTTCTTGGCCAAGGAGACGCGGGCCGGGATGTGGAAGCCGTAGGAGAGCGCGAAGTCCTCCTGCCGGTCGGTGCTGTCGATCCACAGCCACTTGAGGAAGTCCTTGCCGGCCTTCTGGTGCTTGCTGCGGGTGCTGACCGCGGCGGCGTACGCGCCGACCGGCACCGAGGGCTTGCCCGCGGCGCCGTCCTTCGGGAACGGCAGGACGCCGAAGTCGTCGCCGAGTTCCTTCTGCACGGTCGGCAGCGCCCACAGGCCCGACCACTGCATGGCGGTCAGCCCCTGGACGAAGGCCGAGGGGTCGGACCAGTCGGCGGGCGCTCCCAGGAGCAGCGACTTGTCGGCGTACAACTGGTGGATCTTGCCGAGGGTACGGGCCGCCGCCGGGTCGTCGAAGCCGACCTCTCCCTCCGCGGTGACCAGTTCGAGGCCGGCCGCGTACAGGGGCGTGCCGCCCAGGACGCCGGCGCCTCCGTCGTTGCCCAGGAACAGGCCCTTGGTCTTCTGGGAGGTGAGCTTCTTCGCGGCGTCCACGAGCTCGTCCAGCGTCTTCGGCGGCCGGACACCGGCGTCGGCGAGCAGGCTCTTGCGGTAGTAGAGCATCTGCATGTCGATGACCTGCGGGATGCCCCAGATCTTGCCGTCGTACGTCTTGGGGGCGAGGACGGCCGGATTGAAGTCGTCCTTGACGCCCTCGAACAGCTCGGTGAGGTCGGCGACCTGCTTGCCCTGGATCTGGTCGAGGCTGGGTCCGTTGACCTCGAAGACGTCGGGGCCCGAGTCGGTCAGGAGGGCGGCCGCGGTCTGCTCGTCGTAGTTGCCGGGCCGCCACTGGACGGTGACGTTCGCCTTTTTGTAGGCGGCGGCGTACTTCTTCACGGCCTGTTCGGTGCCCTGCTCGCCGTACTGGTGATACCACTGCGACAGCTTCGGCCCGTCCCCTGAACCACCGTCGTCCCGGCCGCTGTTGGAGCCACACGCACTCAACAGCCCCAACGCCGCGCCCGCCCCGAGCAGTCCCCTGCGGTTGATGGTCATAGGTCGTCCCCCTGTTCGGTGTACGGCTGATTCCGACGGCCCAACGATCAACCATGCAGGCGGATTACGACAGGGGGACTACGGCCGTGTGTCGGGTGATCCAGCCAGCGGCGCCGAGCGCCTGCCTACCCTCTGGGGATGACAGCCATCAGCTACCTTCGGCAGGGCCCGCGCGTGGCCGTACGCCGCATCCGCCGTCAGGATTATGAAGAGCTCAGCGCGCTGCGCCGGAAGAGCGCCGAGATGCTCCACCGCTGGCTGGGCGCCGGTGAGATGACCGCAGAGGCCTTCGAGCTGTCCCTCGAGCTGTTCGATCAGCCCACGCACGAGGGCTTTGTGATCTGCCGCCACGACACCGGTGCGATCGTGGGCGGCGTCAACATCAACAACATCCTCGGGGGCAGCCTTCAGAGCGGCGCCCTCGGTTACACCTCCTATGCCTCCACGACCGGCCTCGGCTACATGACCGAGGGGCTGGGGCTCGTGGTCGAGTTCGCCTTCGGGCAGCTGGGGCTGCATGGGCTGGAGGCGAACATCCAGCCGGACAACACCCCTTCACTCGACCTCGTCAAGCGCCTGGGGTTCCAGCGCGAGGGCTTCTCCCCCGCCTTCCAGTTCATCAACGGCCAGTGGCGGGACCACGAGCGGTGGGCCATCACCGCCGAGATGACGCGCGACGGGTGAGAGCACCCCATGCTCAGTCCTCAGGCCCGCACGATGATCCACTCACGGGCGCCGGGGAGGCCAGCCGGGCAGAAGGGGCGTACTACCCTTCCAGCGTGACCACTCCCTCCGAGCCCCAGGGCCCGCAGTCGGCCGAGCAGGGCTCGGCTGGCGTGGCGCGCGGTCGTGCCGATGGCGTCGTCCGTCCAGCCAATCAAGGGCGGCGGGTCGCGGCCCGTAATCGTGCCGCCCTTGTCGCCGCCGCCCGTGAGGTGTTCGCCGAGCAGGGGCTTGACGCCCCGCTGTCGGCCGTCGCCCGCCTCGCGGGAGTGGGGCAGGGCAGCCTCTACCGGCACTTCGCCGACCGCGACGCACTGACCTGCGCCGTCCTGGACGAGAACGTCCAGCAGGTCGAGCAGGCCGAGAGCGAGGCCGACGCGAGTCTGGCGACTGTGCTGGGCGTGGTCACCTGGCATCTGACCCGCTCGACGGCGTTCGTCGACCTGCTGCGCATACGGGACGCGCGGGGGGACGGTGAGCTGGCCCGGGTGCTGGCCGGGCGCGTGCGCACCGTCCTGTCCCGGTGCCTGCCCGCCGGCCATCGGCTGTCCGTGGACGACGTCATGCTCGCCGTCGCGATGGTCTCCGGGGCGGTCAGCGGCCCCACCCCGGAGGAGCGGGAACGTCGTGCGATGGCGGCCTGGCGCCTGCTCGGCGTCGAGGTGGGGCCGTTGCGCCCGGTCGAGACCGTCGTCGACGAGGGGTGAGCGTCAGCCGCCGTTGGACTGGCGGATGCCCTGGGCCAGTGCGGTGAACCGGAAGACGTACCCGCCGTCGGGGCCGCTGACGGTCATGTACGCCTTCGTGCCGCCCGGAGTGATGGCGACGTTGGTCGCCGACTCCAGGCCCTTGGCGGCCTTGGCCGGAAGTTCGACGGTGGCCAGCCGTTCGCCGTCGGGGCTGTAGACGGCCATGGCCGGTCGGCCGTGCAGGGCCTGGTAGAGGTTGCCGTCGGCGTCCACGGCGATGGAGTCGGTCTGGGCCACGCCCGCGTCGACGTGGATGGCCTCGTGCTGGGAGGTCACGGTGGTCTTGTCGGCGTCGAGCAGCAGGTAGGAGACGGTGTTCTCGGCGAGTTCGCTGATCCACAGACCGCGCAGCTTCGGGTCGAACATCACGCCGTTGGGGTGGGCGAGCCCGTCGGCCAGGACGGTGGCCTTCGCGCCGTCGCGGTCGATGCGCACGATGCGGCCCGTGGCCTCGCCGGGCTTCATGCCGTGCAGATCGCTGACGTACAGGTTGCCTTCGTCGTCGAAGGCGATGTCGTCTAGGTTCGTGGCGGAGCCGTCGATCTCGCCGGAGAAGAACGTGCGCGGGTCGGAGCCGTCCGGCTCGATGCTGACGACGGACCCGGTGTAGTCGGTGAGGTAGAGGCGGCCGTCGTACGGGCTGAGCTGCGCGGAGGTGTAGGCGCCGGTCTTGTCGGTGTAGACGCCCTTGTGCTTTCCGGTGGTCACGTCGACGGAGATGACCTTCGGCTCGCCTGCCGGCGCGGTGACGTCCACGACGTACAGGTCGCCGTCCTCGTCCAGGACCGGGCCTTCCAGCAGGGTTCTGCCAGTGGCCTGGTGAGGGTCGGTCACGTGCGCGACCTGCGTGGCGCGCAGGGTCCTGCCCTCGCCGGGCGGTGCGGGGTGCGAGGCGGACGCGGCGGGCGCGGCGGGCGCGGCGGGCGCGGCGGTGGTCTGGGTGCCGCATCCGGTCAGGGCCAGCAGGCCACCGGCGGCCAGGATCGCCAGGACGGTGCGGGGACGGTGGCGGGGTGTGCGGGGGTGGGGTGGGCGGTGGGCGGTCATGCGGTGGAGGTGCTCCTTCCGGTCGTCCGGACGACAGCTCGGACGGGGTGACGTGCAGGAGACGGGGTGCCGACGGTGGCGCCGGGCGCGTGGGCCCCGAGGCCCTCGCCGGACAGGTCAGGCGGCCGACCAGCCGCCGTCGGAGGGCAGGACGGCGCCGTTGATGTTCACCGCGTCCCTGCTGAGCAGGAACGTGATCGAGGCGGCCAGTTCTTCGGCCCGGGCCAGGCTCGGGATCGCCACGCGCATCTTCGCGGTGCGGGCCGATCCGAAGGGGGCGGGGGCGGGCATCGGGATGCCGGTGGCGACCGCGCCGGGGGCAACGGCGTTGATCTGTACGCCCGTTCCCGCGTACTGGTAGGCCGACGACAGCGTCAGGCCGACCAGGGCGTGCTTCGAGGTCGTGTAGGCGGCGCCGGCCGCCGAGCCGCGCAGGGCCGCCTCGGAGACGACGTTGACGATGCGGCCGCGGCCGGCAGCCAGCATGCCGGGCACGAGGGCGCGCATCAGGCGCATCGGTCCGTCGAGATTGATGCGCAGGACGCGTTCCCAGGTGGTGTCGTCGACTTCGTGCACGGCGGCGTCGTTGTCCATCACGCCCGCGACGTTCGCCAGGGCGTCCACACGGCCGGCCGCCGCGGCCAGGACCGTGTCGGCGGACGCGGGTGCGGTGATGTCCGCGGTGACGGGGACGAGTGCCTCGCCCAGGTCGGCGGCCAGCGTGGCGAGGCCGTCGGCGGAGATGTCGACGGCGATGACGCGGCCGCCCTCGCGCACGATGCGGGAGGCGACGGCCTTGCCGATGCCGGAGGCGGCCCCGGTGACGACGACGCTCTGGCCGTCGAAGCGGCCGGGGGTGACCTGCTCGGTCCACGGCTCGGGGGTGCCGGTCTCGACGCCCGGTTCGGGCTGGGCGGGCGTGGCGGCACCGTCCGGCGGCGCGGTCGGCAGGTCGTCGGGGATCTGCCCGGTCTCGGCGGCGGTGACCAGCGCGTCCACGAGTTCCGGGGGGAACTTCCCGCCGGACATCTGCACGAGCTGCTCCAGCGGCAGGCCGAGGGCGGGGGCAAGGGCCTCTTCGCTCTGCCCCTGGGCGGCCAGCAGGCCGCGCAGGACGTGTCCGGCGGTGGGTTCCGCCAGCCAGTCGCGCAGGGGGGATGCGGGGGTGACGTCGGGCATCGCGGGCCTTTCAAGTCGTGGCCCTCGGACGGGGCCGGGTCGTGGCGCTCGGGCAGGGCCAAGTCGCGGCGCTCAGGCGGGGCATGGGGCGACCCACCCCAACCGGACAACACTGTCCGGTTCCTGGGTTACGGTACCTGGGACCGCACGGGGCGCCCAGCGAGGGCACCGATCCCGCCCGCGCGGCGCCTCCGCGTCTCCCCCACCTCCCCCACCTCCCCCACGAGAGGACCGAGCACCATGCCCCTGCCGCAGCGCGCCACGCAGCCCACCCCGCAGGAGATCGTCGCCCTGCGCGAGCGCTACCGCATCGAGCGCGAACGTCGCGTACGCCCCGAGGGAACGGGCCAATACCGGCCCGCGGAGGCGGAGTTCGGCTACTTCGCCGCCGACCCGTACGCAAGCGAGGTGGCGCAGCGCGAGCCGCTGCACGACGTGGTGGACGTCGCGGTCGTCGGCGGCGGGTTCGGCGGAATCCTGGCGGGTGCGCGTCTGTGTCAGCAGGGCGTGACGAAGGTGCGGGTCATCGACAAGGGCGGCGACTTCGGCGGCACGTGGTACTGGAACCGCTACCCCGGCATCCACTGCGACATCGAGTCGCACGTCTATCTGCCGCTGCTGGACGAGACCGGCTACGTACCCCGGTGGAAGTACGCCCCGGGCGAGGAGATCCGCCGGCACGCGGTGCGCATCGCCGAGCAGTTCGGCCTGTACGAACACGCCCTGTTCTCCACCACCGTCACCTCTCTGACCTGGGATCAGACGGTCGAGCAGTGGGTGGTCGCCACGGATCGGGGCGACGCGTTCCGGGCCACCTACGTCGTCACCGCAACGGGCACCCTCTCGGAGCCCAAGCTGCCGGGCATCCCCGGCATCGAGGACTACCGGGGCCACACCTTCCACACCTCGCGCTGGGACTACGGCTACACCGGCGGCAGCCCCGAGGGCGGCATGAAGGGACTGGCGGGCAAGCGGGTGGGCGTCGTGGGCACCGGTGCCACCGGCGTGCAGGTCATCCCGAAGCTGGCCGAGGACGCCGGTCACCTCTACGTCTTCCAGCGCACTCCCTCCGCCGTGGACGTGCGCGGCCAGCAGCCCATGACGCCGGAACAGGTCGGCGCGGGAAGGCCGGGCTGGGCGGCCGAGCGCCGGGAGAACTTCCTGCGGATCTGCTCCGGGGAGCACGCCGGGCGGGATCTGGTCGCGGATCGCTGGACGGAGTCGGCCGGCCTGCTGGAGAAGCTCCTGCCCAGCTTCCGCCGCGACGGCGAGCCGGACTTCGAGGCCGCCTACGAGATCGCCGACCACGCGACGATGAACGAGATCCGGGCTCGCGTGGCCGCCGAGGTCACCGATGCGGCCACCGCCGCGGCGCTCAAGCCCTGGTACCGGTACGCGTGCAAGCGCCCTACGTTCTCCGACACGTATCTGCCCGCGTTCAACCGCGACAACGTCATCCTGGTGGACACGGCCGACACCCACGGCATCGAGCGCATGACCGAGCGCGGCGTCGTGGTGGGCGCAGTGGAGTACGAGGTCGACTGCCTGGTGTTCGCCACCGGGTTCTCGGTGGGCCTGTCGGGCATCACCTCGGGCAAGCTGCCCGTGACCGGCCGCGACGGCATCCAGCTCCTGGACGCCCTGAAGCAGCGGGGCCCGCGCAGCCTGCACGGTTTCACCGGCCATGGGTTCCCGAACCTGATCCGGATGGGCTCCTTGCAGAACGCCAGCAGCGTGAACTTCACGCACGTCCTGGACGAGCAGGCCGTGCACGCCGCCGCCCTGGTCGCCGCCGCGCAGGACAAGGGCGCCCTCGTGGAGCCCACCCCCGAGGCCGAGGACGCCTGGGTCGATGTCTGCGCGCAGGGCGCCCCCGACCACGCGTGGTTCCACGCCGAGTGCACCCCCGGCTACTACAACGGCGAGGGCCGCGGCCGCCCGAACGGCCCCACGGCCTATCCGCACGGTGCCGTCGCCTTCCACGACCTGCTCCGCCGCTGGCGCGCGGAGAAGATGGGCGAGGTGCTGCGGGCCCGCACCGCCGCCTCGGTCTGATTCCCTGCGTTTGCCGGTCTCTCTTGATCAGCCTAATTTTGCGGCGACACGGCTTTTTCTCAGGCAAGAGGAGAAAAGCTTCATGGTGAAAGGCCTGCCGCACAGAACGCCCCGACGGCCCCGGGGACCGGAGACGGAATCGACGCGTACCTCGCGTTCGGCGACCGACCGCATGGCGCGCACGCTGCTGCGCCGCCGGAAGAAGTCGCTGAGCGCCGAGGACGTGATGGTCTCGGATCGCCCGAAGGTGCGGCGCGCGGTGACGGCCGCCGCGCTCGGCAACACCATGGAGTGGTTCGACTTCGGCGTCTACGCCTATCTGGCGGGCACGATCGGCAAGGTCTTCTTTCCGTCCAGCTCGCCCGGCGCGCAGGTCGTCGCCACCTTCGCCACGTTCGCCGCGGCCTTTCTCGTTCGTCCGTTGGGCGGCCTGGTCTTCGGGCCGCTGGGCGACCGCATCGGCCGGCAGAAGGTCCTTGCCGCAACCATGATCATGATGGCGGCGAGCACGTTCGCCGTCGGTCTGCTGCCCTCGTACGCCTCGATCGGGTTCGCCGCCCCGCTGCTGCTGCTCCTGTGCCGACTGGTCCAGGGCTTCTCCACGGGCGGCGAGTACGCCGGTGCCACCACCTACATCGCCGAGTACGCCCCCGATCAGCGGCGCGGCTTCCTGGGCAGCTGGCTCGACTTCGGGACCTTCGTGGGTTACTCCCTGGGCTCGGGCCTGGTGACGGTCCTGACGCTGACCCTCGGGTCGGACGGCCTGGAGAGCTGGGGCTGGCGCATCCCCTTCTTCATCGCGGGCCCGCTGGGGCTCATCGGCCTGTACATGCGGCTCAAGCTGGAGGAGACGCCCGCCTTCCAGCAGGAGGCGGCCTCCGCCGCGGCGGAGCGGGAGGCGGGTCCCGAGCGTGGCGAGGACGATCCCGTCGAGCAGGCCCGCCAGTCCGGCAAGGGACGGCTCAAGGAGATCTTCACCCGGCACTGGCAGGCGGTGCTGATCTGCATGGGTCTGGTGCTGCTCTACAACGTCACGAACTACATGGTGACGTCGTATCTGCCCACGTTCATGACGGTCACCTTGGGCGAGAGCGACACGACGGCTCAGCTGCTGGTGCTCGGCACCATGCTCCTGGTGGCGCTCGCCATCACCACGGTGGGGCGCAGCTCCGACCGGTGGGGCAGACGCCCGATGTTCATGGGCGGCAGCATCGCGCTGATCGCCCTGGCCATTCCCGCGTTCCTGTTGATCCGGGAGGGCGGCATCCTCCTGCCCGCGTTCGGCTGCGCCATCCTCGGTCTGCTGCTGGTCTGCTTCGCCGGCACGGCGGCGGCGACCCTGCCGGCCCTGTTCCCCACCCGTCTGCGGTACGGCGCGCTGTCGATCGCCTACAACATCTCCGTCTCCCTGTTCGGCGGAACCACCCCGCTGCTGGCCTCCTTCTTGGTCGAGAAGACCGGCAACACCCTGGTGCCGGCCTTCTACTTGATGGTGGCCGGAGCGATCGGCCTGGTCGCGACGTTCTTCCTGCACGAGACGGCCGGCCGGCCGCTGCGCGGTTCAGGACCCATGGTCGAGACGCCCGACGAGGCCCGCGAGATGGTGGCGCGCAGCCGTACGGAGGCGGGGCGCCACGCACGCGACGTGTGGCTGCGGTTGTGGCATCCCCGCGGGGGCGGCAACGATTCCTCCAGGGGCCGCAAGCGGGGAGACTGACGCGGCGCTCCACGGCGGGGCACAGCGGCGGGGCCGCTGTGCCCGTCTCCGCCCTGTGCGGCGCACGGGTGGTTCGCCCACCGAGTCGGGGGCACACGGCGATGTATGACCCTTCGTGATGAGCATGGTGGCTCGCCCGACATCGGCGAGATGGAACGAGGCACTCCGCACCGTCTCGCCGCGCGCAACGGGATGTGGACGCAGGCCTGGACAGCGCTGTGCGTCCTCCTCTCCGTGTGGACGCTGGCCTGGGCGGTCGGCGCGGCCAGGGGCGGCACCAACGCGTGGGCCTACAGCTTCGCCGGTCTGGTGCTGCTTGCCTGCGCGCTGTGGGCCCGCCGCTCGGCCATCCGCAACAATCCGCCCCGCCATCTGTGACGGAGGCGCCACAGCGGGGCGGCGGCAGGCTCCTCCCCCGGCCTCCGCCGCGCCCGCATCATTGGGGCGCTTGGCTCTCGACCGCCACCTCGAAGGTGTTGAGGAAGCCGCAGATGAGCTGGTAGAAGCCCACGGTGATGACCAGGTCGGCGAGCTGATTGATCGTCAAGAAGGCCAGCAGCTCGCCCCGTTCGGCATCGTCGAGGGTGTGCCGGGCCAGCAGCCGGTCCGTGGCGGCCAGGACGGCGGCTTCGGGGCCGGGGAGCTGCCCGGCCGAGCCGGTCGCGGCGGCGGTGAGCGCGTCCTGCCCCAGTCCGACGAGCAGAGCGATCCTCTCGTGGTGGTGGACCTCGTAGGCCGCTCCGCAGACGCGACCGACGCGCACGATGGCGAGTTCGCGCAAGGGGTCCGGCAGCGCGTTCCGCCGCAGGATGGCGTCCCCGAGCGTCAGGACGCCGGGCGCCAGGGCCGGTGAGTGCATCAGCATCCGGAAGACGTTGAGCGAGCCGTTGGCCGTCACGGCCTCCTGCAGTTCCACGGGCAGCGTGGAGAGATCCGGGTACTCCATGTCGGCTCCTTGCCAGGAGGGAAGCGAGCGGCAGCGGTGCGGGACGGGAGGTCGAGCTCTTCGCACGCTTGACCCTAGAGGGGATGACACGTGCGTCGCTTCCCTGTTCAGCGATGGATTCCCGCGGCGAGACTGTCCGTTTGTGACTGAACGGGTGCCGGGGCAGACCGACCGGATGAAGTGCTCCCGGCGCAGGTGGCGTCGGCCCTACCGTGGCCGGACATGGGCCAGGGAAGCGGATGCGCGGGCGGGGTGGGCGTGGAGTGGCCCCCGTCGTCGCGGGCTGTGCGGGTCGGCGTCGCGAGCGCGGACGGCCGGCTCACCGTCCGCGTGGCCGGTGAGCTGGACATCGCCTCCGTACCGCTCCTGGCCCGCGAGCTGGACCGCGCCCTGGAGCAGCCCGGCCGCCGCATCCTGCTGGACCTGAGCCGGGTGACGTTCTGCGGTACGGCCGGCGTGGCCCTGCTCCTGGACACCCGCAGGCGGGCCACCGCTGCGGGCAGCCATCTGGTGGTGGAGCGGGCCCACAGCGCGGTGCTGCGCCCGCTTGAGCTGTGCGGGGACGTGGAGGGCCTGCGGATGGTGCAGGAACTGGCGACGGCACCGCTGGCGGAGAGCGATCGGCACCTGCGGATGTCCGTGGTGTCGGCAGCGCTGTCGGCGGCGTTCGAGATCACCGGGGCGCCGATGGGCAACGCCCAGCTGTACGAGCCGGACGGTGGCGTGCTGCGCATCGTGGCCCAACAGGGCTTCCGCCAACCGTTCTTGACCTTCTTCGAGACGGTGGCCGACCGGGAGTCCGCCTGCGGAGTGGCCGCGCAGGACCGCAAGCCCGTCCTCGTCGACGAAGTGGCCGCCAGCCCGCTCTTCCTCGGCACCCCGGCGCTGGACGTGCTGGAGGAGGCCGGCGTCGGCGCGTGCGTCTCGGTACCGATCACCGCCGGGGACGGCGCGCTGATCGGGGTGGTGTCCACACACCTCGAGCAGGCAAGGCAGTGGACGGACGAGCAGCGCCGCTCCCTTGAGGGACTCGCCCGCGCCGCCCACCTCCTCTCCTGACGGCAGCGGCCCCCTGCCCCTCCCCCATGGGCGCCGGCGCAGTCCCGCCTCGCCGGCGCCCATGGTCGGGCTGCACCGGCCGTGGAGGGGAGCTCATCGCGATCGGTACGCCCTGCCTCCACCGTCCTCCTCCGACGGCCCCCAGAACGAGCCGGTCCGGCGCATTTCCTCTACGCCACAAGGCTCCTGCGCCCCGCGTGACAGCCCCTCTCCGGATCTTCCTGTGCGGCGAGACGGCGCTACGGCACTGTTGACGGCCCACTGGGGCGGTCGGGAACAGTGGGGCAGCAGACGGCGAGGGAAGCTTCCTCGCCGCTGTCGATGGCGGGCTGTCGAGAGAGCGGAGTACGGGACTGTGGCGACACGTCGGACGGTGATCAAGGCGGTGGGCGCCGGGGCGCTGGCGAGCGGGCTGTCCACGCCCGCCTCAGGTGCTTCCCGGGCGGCACAGGACGACATCCTGGTGGTGGTGGAGAAGAGCAGCCACGCGGTCAGCTTCTACGACGCCGCGTCGGGGCAGCGCCGGCAGACGGTCCAACTGCCGGACTACCCGCATGAGATGGTCGTCGACTCACGCGGACGCTTCGCCTACGTGGGGCACTACGGCGTGCGCATGGCGTCCACCGTCGGCGCGGGCGGCTCGGCCGTCTTCGTCATCGACCTGGCCACGCGGTCACTGGCCCGGACCATCGACACACGGCCCTTCAACCGCATCCACGGCGTGGGCATCGACCGGCAGGACCGGCTGTACGCCCTGAGCGAGGAGAAGGCGGTGCTGCTCGGTTTCGACGACCCGGCCACCGACCTGGCCCCGACGCGGGCGGTGCCCGCCCACGGGGTGAAGACCCATCTGTTCACGCTCAGCCGCGACGGCGAACGGGCCTATGTGACCGGGCTGTTGTCCCACACGGTGAGCCTCGTGCGCCCCCACGACGCCTCCGTCCCGCCGGTCCTGGTCACCCCAGGTCAGCTGCCCGAGAGCAGCTGTCTGAGCCGGGACGAGAAGACGCTGTTCGTCGGCGCCCGCAAGAGCTCCTCGCTGGTGGCCGTCGATGCCCGCACCATGAAGGTCCGGCGGACCAGGAAGACGGGCGGCGATCCGTTGCGGGTCTACACGATCGATGACGAACGGCTGTTGGTGACGGACATCGTCGCCAACACCCTGACCTTATGGAGCACCGGTCTGCGGCCGATCCGCTCCCTTGACCTCGACGGCACTCCGTCCGCGGTATCGCTCCATCCCAGCAGGCCACTGGCGTACGTGTCTCTGCTGGGCACCCATCGGATCGCCGTCGTCGACCTGGACCGGTTCGCCGTCGTGGACGGCTTCGGCACCCAGCTGGAACCGGACTCCTCCGTCCTGCTGCCGGGCACGGCCTGAGGCGTGTTGCACGGGCCCCGTGCACGCGGCGGCGTCAGGTGCGCGCGCGGGGTGTGCGGGACTTCTTCGCCGCGGCCTTCCGGGCTTCTCGGAAGTCCACGTAGGCGAGGGCGATCAGCAGCACCGGGGCGACCACCCAGAGCAGGGCGACGCGTAGCGCTCCGTCCGTCAGGGCGGCGATCGCGGCGACCACCATCGCGCCGACCACCAGCCCGACGAACTGCCGCCAGGAGTTATAGCCCCAGGTCGCGGCCTGCGCCGGGCTCACTTCGGGATCGTCGTTCCCGATCTCGTCCAGCGCGGCCCGCGCGGGACGTCTTCGTCCCTCCGACTTCGCCTGGCGCCAGGCAAAGAACAACCGCCCCAGCAGGTAGCAGGCCAACGCACCGAGGAAGATCCACCACTCGGTCGAGCTGTCGGGAAGTGATCGGGCCAGAGTCATGGCCCCCATGTGCCCCCGCCGCAAGGGAGTAGCCCCTTCCGTATCCAGGCAGGGTCTTGCACCCGCCGATGGGGGAACGAGGTCGCCCGCGCCAGCTGCGGTGAGGCGCCCGGCAGGGAGTTATGCCTTGAGTGCGGCGACTTCCCGTGCGCGCCCCGCGAGTTCCTTCACCGGCCGCGCGCCCGTGTGAGCGCGCATCTCCTGTCTCATCGTCCGGAAGTGTTCATCGCCGCGCGCGGAGGAGACGAGTTCGTACTCGTCGAGGAAGCGTCCCCACGACGTGCAGGAGGCGTCGAGATGGCCGTGGGCGAGCTGCCGTTGGGCCAGCAGGGCGTAGGAGTGGACGCGGCCCTGGCGCTCCTGCGCGGGCTGGACCTTGATGGAGTCCTTGAGGGCCTTGATGCTGCCGGGCAGGTCCCGCTCCTCGTACAGGACGTGGGACAGGTGGAAGAGCCAGGCGGTGCGGTTGTAACCGCCCACCGCGTCGCGTCGGTTGTCGGCCTGCGACAGCGCGGTCTCGGCCTCGCTGAGTCTCGCGTGGGCCTGGCGGCGGTCCTTCACCATGCTGGCGGCGTGTGCTTGCTGTCCGCGGAGGAACGCCACGAGGCGGGGTCCGGCCTGCGGGGCGGCCTCGGCGGCGCTGTCGGCGAACTCCAGGCCCTTGCGGCCGTGGCGCAGGCTCGTCATCTGCAACGACATGCCCCGCAGTGTGCGGCAGTAGGTGACGTGGTCGCCGGCCTCGTCGGCGAGGGAGAGGGCTTTGAGGTACCAGCGCTGGGCGGCGGCGTGGTCCTGCTCGTACATCGCCATCCACCCGGTCAGATACGTCAGGTCCGAGGCGGCCGCCTTCATGCCGGCGGCAACCGGTCCGGTGGCCTGTGCCCGCATCCACGGGCCCACCGTGTTGACGAGGAAGGCGGCCGCCATCGGCCGCGCGTGCCCGGCGCCGTCCTCGTCCAGGATGTCGGCGATCCTGACGGTCGTACGCCGCACGGAGTCGACCTGTGATCTGCCGATCCGCGTGGTGGCCTTGCCCGGTGAGACCGGCTCACCGGCGTGCGCCGCCGCCGTGCCGAAGACGGGCACGGCCAGCGCCGCACTGAATACGCCGGCGGCGAGCACACCGCGTCGAGAGGGATCCATGTCCGCCCTTCCCAGGTCGATCAACTCCTCAACCGTGTCGCGGCGTTGAGAGCCCGAGGAGGACGTGGCGGGCGTCAGGCCCGCGTCCTCGTGCGTTATGGGCCTGCCGAGTCTCTCCGACAGCGCGGCCACGACGAGGGGCCTGATCTGTTGCTTCGGCTGGTGCCCGCGCAGCCACATCGAGACGGACTGTCCGCTGTACGAAAGCGGCACCCCGGCAAGGGCACCGATGCGGTTCACGGCCCGGGCGAGTTCATCGCGCTGACACTGCCCCTGGTCAAGCAGGGTGGCCAGTCTGGTGTTCGGCGTACGCGGTGTGCCTGCCATGGGCAGCTCTCCCGACAGCTCCGACAGCTTTTACGGCGTTTACGTGCCCGCTCCTCCTTTACGGTACCCGCGCGGCGTGGCCAGGAGTTGGCTGTAGGTCAGGAATCAGACGCAACCGTCACGTCCAGCCAGGGAGCCCCCGGTGACGCTCATGACCGCCCAGCACCCGCAGAACCACAACAGCGATCCCGTCGACCTGGCCCTCGTCGACAACACCGTTCACCGCGCGGAGGTGCTCGCCGTCGCCGACCCGACCGGCTCTCTCGCCGAGGCCGTGGCCGCCGAACTCGCCGACCACCTGGCCGCGCTCATCACGCCCGCCGAGTACCACCTGGCCCGCATGCCGGGCCGGAGCCCCGGCGAGCGGCGCGCCCGTGACGTGCTCGACCACTCCATCCGGCACGCGAGATCCGTCCACCACGGTCAGCGGACGGAGACCTTCACCAATCCCACCGCGCGCCTGTATCTGCTGGCCGGGGCCTGCCGCCTGCTGAAGAACGCCATGGTCCCGCCGTGGTGACCCGCTGGAACCGCCGCCGCACCCGGAGCCCGGTCCGTTCCAAGGTGACCGAGGCCGTCATCACCACCGCGCTGATCTCCCTGGTCATCGTGGTGTTCGGCGCGCTGCTGGCCACCGTGCTTGCCAACCCCTAGTTCCTTTCCCGTACGCCCTCGCGGGCCCTTCCCGACCCGCCGCACAGGCTCCCCGCCGGGGGTGGGCCGCAGCCGGTGCCGGGCGAGCGCGGCCAAATGGCCAGGCGAAGCGGGCAGCGTCGCTGCTAGCATTTTCGTCATGGCACGAGGTATCTGGTCGCAGAAGGTCCGCTCCGCCCGCTGACGGCGGCGCCTTCTCCCTGTTGAATCCGCCGCCGTTCCGGTTCCCGCCGGGCGGCCGCTTCTCGCTGCCCGGCTCCCCTGCGAGCTGCGGAGCACCCCTTGAACCCCGTCCCTTTTCCCGAAGCCATGTCCCTGCCCGTCGAGGCGGGCGGCAGCGCGCACGTCCGTGCCGAGGGCCTGACCGTCACCCGCGGGTCCCGGCGCGTCCTGCACGACGTCTCGCTCACCGTCTCAGCCCGGTCACGCATCGCCGTCGTGGGCGAGAACGGCCGCGGCAAGACGACCCTGCTGCACGTCCTCGCCGGACTGATCACGCCCGACGAGGGTGCCGTGCACCGGGCCGGCACGATCGGCCTGGCCCGCCAGGAGCTGTCCGCCCGCGACGGTGAGACCGTCGGCACCCTGACCTCCCAGGCGCTGGCCGCGTCGCTCGCGGCCCTGGCCGCGCTGGACGAGGCGACCCTCGCCCTGGCCGAGGGCGACACCGCTGCCGACGACCGCTACGCCGACGCGCTCGACGCGGCCACCCGCCTCGACGCGTGGGACGCCGAACGCCGGGTCGACGTCGCCCTCGATGCCCTGGGCGCCTGCGCCGACCGCGACCGTCCCTTGTCGACACTGTCGGTCGGGCAGCGCTACCGGGTCCGCCTCGCGTGCCTGCTCGGCGCGCGGCACGACGTCCTGCTGCTCGACGAGCCGACCAACCACCTCGACGCCGACGGCCTGGACTTCCTGACCCGCAGGCTGCGCGAGCACGACGGCGGTCTCGCGGTCGTCAGCCACGACCGGGCACTGCTGCGCGATGTCGCGAACCGGTTCCTGGACCTCGACCCGTCCCGCGACAAGAAGCCACGTCTGTACGCCGGCGGCTATGACGCCTGGCAGGAAGCCCGGCGCCGTGAGCGCGAGCGCTGGGAGCAGGACCACCAGGAACAGCAGGCCGAGCACCGGCGGCTGCAGGACGCCGTGTCCACGGCCCGCGACCGCCTCTCCACCGGCTGGCGGCCCGACAAGGGGACGGGCAAGCATCAGCGCCAGTCCCGCGCACCGGGCGTCGTGCAGGCCCTGAAGCGGCAGCAGGACACCCTGGAGGCGCACCGGATCGACGTGCCGCAGCCACCGCCGGTGCTGCGGTGGCCCGACCTGGGGGTCCGGCCGAGCGCTCCGCAGCTGCGGGCGCACGGGGTCGCGGTCCACGGGCGGCTGGCCGGTCCGGTCGACCTCACGCTCGACGGCGGCGACCGGCTGCTCGTGACCGGACCCAACGGCGCCGGGAAGTCCACGCTGCTCGCGGTCCTCGCCGGTGCGCTCGAACCCACGGACGGGCATGTGCGGACGGCGAAGGGCGCACGGATCGTCCGGGTGACCCAGGAGACCGCCCGCCAGGACCCCGGTCTGACCGCGCACGAGGTGCACGCCCGCCACGTGGGACGGCTGGTGGCCGGCGGATCGCTCCGGGACGCCGACGCCGTCCCGCTGGGGGTGCTCGGGCTGCTGGACGCCGACGCGATGCGCACGCCGGTCGGGCGTATGTCGCAGGGGCAGCAGCGGCGCCTCGACCTGGCGCTGGCCCTGGCCGGGCGGCCCGGTCTGATCCTGCTCGACGAGCCGACCAACCACCTGTCGTCGACGCTGATCGACGAGTTGACCGATGCGCTGCGCGGCACCAGCGCCGCGGTCGTGGTCGCCACGCACGACCGCCAGCTTCGGCGGGATCTCGCGCACTGGCCGCGTCTGGAGGTGGGTGAACCTCCCGCGCCAGGAGGCCGATCCGGCGCGACACGTTCGATCGGCGGGTGACAGCGCCGCCCGATGTCGCTGGGAGCACCACCGTCGAGCGCGCCGAGCACGTCCAGGCGCCCGCTACATGCTCACGCTCAGCGGGATGCCTGCCGCAATGCCTCGTGCTGCTTTCCTGCCGCGGGAGCCGGCACCGTTCGTGGCTCGCCCGTCAGGAGGTACGTGGCGAGCGTTCCTCCGGTGCGTACCACCGTGATGCTGTTGCCTCTGGCGCCCGGGGCCCGCGTGTTGGTCAGGACGTACGCCACGGAGTCGTCGCCCGCCTTGGCAGGGGGCAGCGGTTCGACGGTGAAGGGGGAGGCCCAGCCTCGCTCGGACGTGGCGGTGAACTCGGTGCATTGGGTGCGGGCCGCCTTGAGGTCCCTCATCCAGGCGTCGGCCCCGTCGCGGGCGAGGCTGGAGAGGGCCAGGCTTCCTTCGACGGAGGCGTCCTTGTCCTCCAGGGTGGCCCACACCAGGGCCTGGCGCGGGTGCTTGGGGCGCACGCTCATCATGTCGGCGATGGGCCGGCATGCGGGCTTGTCCACGGTGACCACGTCCTGCTTCTCCAGCAGGGGCAGGCTCTGGGCCTTGGCGGTGTAGCCGGGAAGACCGTCGGCGGCCGGCAGCGCGTCCCTCAGTGCCGCCGCGCTCAGGGGCTCGTCGGAATCCGGCGGCGTACCGCACGCCGCCAGAGCGACGGTCGACAGGACAACGAACATCAGCGGAATGGTGCCGCGCACAGACAGCCCCTTCATCCTCGGCGGAACTGCGCCCCGCGCCATGCGAACAGCTGATGATCGCAGGACGGGGTCCGCCGATCCAGCGCTTTGTCCTGGCCGTGACCCCGCGCCACGCACGGCCCGGCGCCGCGCACGGCCGACTCGTCAACTCCCCAACAGTTTCTCCTTATTGAGGACAAAGTATGGACGGTGCGCGGCACTGTTCGTACGCTGGGCGTCGCTCTCGTACGGAAGTCTGCGCAAGGCGCGGCCAAAAGCCGCAGCCCGCACCACCACCGGTATGTGCAACGAACTCCACCCCGCGGACGCGGGCCGAGGCGGCCCGGGCCGCCTCTCAGCGCCCAGCAGGAGACAGAGTGACGCCACACGAGCACCCCACGCGCCCACCCCGCATCCGTCCACGCACGCGCCTGAGACCGCGCAGAGCCACCGGGATACTCCTCGGGCTGCTGCTGGCCGGCGGGCTCACCGCGCCGGCCGCCGGCGCCGACGACAAGCCCTTCGCCGACCTGCCGCCGCAGGAACCCGGCGTCACGCTGCGGGTGTTCGACGTCCAGTCCCCGCTCAGCAAGCTCTGCGACCTCAAGCCCGCCCAGACCCCCAACGTCGACAAACTGATCCCCACCGTCGACTGGTCCTCCACCGAGGGCTTCGGGTTCAGCGACAACTTCGTCTCGCAGATCATCGGCAACATCGACGTGCCCGCCGACGGCGCGTACACCTTCCGTCTGATCAGCGACGACGGCTCGCGCCTGTTCATCGGCGACAAGAAGGTCATCGACCACGACGGACTGCACGGGGCCGAGCCCAAGGACGGCGAGATCACGCTCACCCCGGGCCACCACCCGCTGCGCATCGACCACTTCGACCGGAGCAACGACCAGCAGGTCACCCTGCAGTGGAAGCCGCCGGGCGCCGACGCCTTCGCCCTGGTGCCTAACTCCGTGCTGAGCACGGACGCCGACGTCGTGCGGGTCACCGCACCGGGCCGCAAGGAGTGCGAGGGCACCTACGACACGCCCGGCGACGGCCTCCCGCTGAAGTCGGTCAACCCCGGCTACACGCTGACCGACCTGCGGCCCAAGGGATTTGAGCCGCAGGTGTCCGCGATGGACTGGCTGCCCGACGGCCGGCTCGCGGTGACCACGTGGGGCGGCAGCCAGGAGACCAAGGGCGAGGTGTACGTCCTGGACAACGTCACCGGCGACACCGGCCCGGACAAGGTCACGTACGAGAAGATCGCCGACGGGCTCAAGGAGCCGATGGGCATCAAGTACGTGGACGGGAAGCTGTACGTCTCGGAGAAGCACCAGCTGACCGAGCTCGCCGACCTCGACGGCGACAACGACGCGGGCGAGACCCGGAAGATCGCCGAGTGGCCGTACGGCGGGAACTTCCACGAGTTCGCCTTCGGGCTGCTGTACGAGAAGGGGAACTTCTACCTGAACCTGTCCGTCGCCATCAACTACGGCGGCGCGACGACCGATCCACAGCCCGCCGCCAACCGCGGCACCACGATCAAGGTGAACAAGGCCAGCGGAAAGGTCAGTTACCTGGCCGGCGGTCTGCGCACCCCCAACGGCATCGGCCGCGGCCCCGACAACGAGCTGTTCGTCACCGACAACCAGGGCGGCTGGCTGCCCGCGTCGAAGCTGATGCACGTCAAGCAGGACCGGTTCTTCAACCACTACACGAACCCCGACGGCCCCTTCGACGACAAGAGCGTCACCAAGCCGGTGCTGTGGCTGCCGCAGAACGAGATAGCCAACTCCCCCAGCACCCCCATGACGGTGAAGAAGGGACCCTTCGCCGGGCAGCTGATGTTCGGCGACGTCACCTACGGCGGACTGCAGCGCGCCGACCTGGAGAAGGTCGACGGCGAGTTCCAGGGCGCGGTCTTCCGCCACACCCAGGGCCTGGAGTCCGGCATCACCCGCATCTCCACCGGCCCGGACGGGGCCATCTACACCGGCGGGCTCGGCGCGGACGGCAACTGGGGCCAGGAGGGCAAGCTCCGCTTCGGGCTGCAAAAGCTCACCCCGAACGGCAAGACGGCCTTCGACATCAAGACCATGCGCGCCACCCGCGACGGCTTCAAGCTCACCTACACCAAGCCGCTGTCGGACAAGACCGTCGAGAAGCTGACCAGCGGCGCCTACTCCGTCGAGCAGTGGCGCTACGCCCCCACCCCCGCGTACGGCGGCCCCAAGGTCGACGAGGAATCCCTGCCCGTCACCAAGGCCGACGTCTCGGCCGACCGCCGTACCGTCCAGCTGACCATCCCCGGACTCAAGAGCGACCGGGTGGTGCACGTGCGCTCGCCGCGCCCGTTCTCCTCGGCCGACGACGAGCAGCTGTGGTCCACCGAGGCCTGGTACACCCTCAACGCGCGCCCCGGCCACAAGGAGCCGGTCACCTCCTACGACGCCGAGTCGGCGCGGCTGTCGGGCGGCGCGGACACCGACACCGAACACGCGGGCTTCACCGGCGGCGGTTTCGTCGACGGCTTCAGCAAGGAGGGTGCCACGGCCACCTTCGACGTCCAGGCTCCCGCCAAGGGCACCTACGCCGTGGGCCTGCGCTACTCCAACGGCCCCAACCCCTCCGCCGGAACCAAGACGCTGGGCGTCAGCGTGAACGGCGGTGAGGCGCGCCAGACGAAGCTCCCCTCGACCGAGACATGGAAGCGCTGGTCGACCAAGACCGAGCAGCTCGCTCTGCGCAAGGGCCGCAACACCATCACGTACGCCTACCGTTCCGGGGACACCGGTCACGTCAATCTCGACATGATCGAGGTGCGCCGGCCCAACAGCCGTATCGATCTGTTCTCCGGCGGCAGCACCTCGACCGCCTGGCAGCACACCGACGGCCGCAGCGTCGAATGGCCGCACACGGCCGACAAGTCGATCGAGGTGTGCTGCGGGGACATCCGCACCAAGCAGGCCTTCGGCGACTTCAAGCTGCACGCCGAGTTCCGTGTGCCGAAGCTGCCGGACGACGTCACCGGACAGGATCGCGGCAACAGCGGGATCTACCTTCAGGAGCGGTACGAGATCCAGATCCTGGACTCGTTCGGCGTGGAGAAGCTCGCCGCGAACGAAGCCGCTTCCATCTACAACAAGAAGGCCGCCGACCTCAACGCTTCCACCGCGCCCGAGACGTGGCAGAAGTACGACATCGTCTTCCGCGCCGCCCGCTTCGACGCTGACGGCAAGAAGACCGCCGACGCCAGGGTCACGGTGGTGTGGAACGGCAAGAAGGTCCACGACGACGTGGCCGTCGACGGCCCCACCGGAGCGGGCGACGCCGAATCCGCGGCGGCGGGCGCGATCCGACTGCAGGACCACGGCAACAAGGTCCGCTTCCGCAACGTCTGGATCGAACCGGTCGACTGACCAGTGGCCTGACCTGGTGCTCTCCGGGCCGCCGTGCGGCGGCCCGGAGAGCACCAGACACCCCTGACATCACCCCTGCGGGGGATAGCCGCGCACCGAACAGGGCAACGAGCCTGAGGTGACAACGGCCCGCGCCTCGCAGAGCCGCGGGCCCCGATGACTGAGGCGGACGCTATGCGCAGGGCAATCACGATGAGGAAAAAGCTCTCCGGACTACTGATGGCAGCGGCCGCGACGACCGCTGTCGTGGTGCCGGCCTCGACGGCACACGCCGCCGACGGTTACGACCGGTGCCCCGACGGCTCCTACTGCATGTTCTCGGGCCTCGACGGAACCGGCGACATGATCGCCCTCAGATCCAGCACCCCGGATCTCGCGGCGCTCGGCATGTCCGACCGCGCCAAGTCGGACTGGAACCGGACACCGTCGACCATCTACCTCTGGTCCGATGCGAACTACAGCGGCTGTACGGTCGTGACCTCTTCCGGCCCGACGGGCAAGGGGAACTTCTTCCCTGCCTACCGGGACTTCCTGAGTTCGGTGCAATTCGGCGGACCGGGCGGTCAGAGCTGCGGCACGCCGCCCGGCGAGGGTGGCTGAGCACCACCGGCAGCACGAGGAAGCCGGCTCAGGGGTGAAGGGCGTCCTGCGGCCGGCTCTCCGGGTGCCAGAGGCCCGCCCGCCGCAGGGACTGTGAGCAGTGCAGGAAGATCTCGTCTATCTCGACCACGAGTGCCAGGTGGGGGCGCCGGCCCTTGACGCTCATCGCGTCGAAGAACGGGGCGTCCGTCAGGATCCGTGCCCGGCCGTTGATGCGCAGGATGTCGGAGCTGCCGGGCACGAGGTGGAGCAGGCCCACATGCGGGTTCTCGAGGATGTTGCGGAAGCTGTCGCCGCGCCGGTTGCCGGGGCGGTCGGGCAGGACGACGGTGCGCGCGTCGAGGATGTGGACGAAACCCGGTGCGTCGCCGCGCGGGGAGGTGTCGCAGTTGCCGTCCGCGTCCGAGGTGGACAGGACACAGAACGGGGAGCGGGCCAGGATCCCCAGGTCGTCCGGGGTGAGTTCGGCGTGGACCTTGTCGATGACGATCGGGTGGGGTTCGCCGAGCAGTGCGGTCAGCTCGTCGTCCGAACCGAGCTCTTGCCAGGTGTGGGGCGCCGTGGCGCTACCGCCAGGGGACGGGACGGTTGCGGGTGTCGCGGCGTCGGGCACGGGGGTCCTCACAGGTCGGCGGTCAGGCGAACGGACTGGCGAGTCAGTTACGTTAGGCTCACCTTACTTGAACGTAGAACGACAGCTGGGTGTGCCCCTCCAGCCGGTACCTCGGGGCGTCGAAGCAGGCATGAATCGGCCGGGGCCTGCCTACGTTTGACGTATGGAAAATGTGTCGCGTGATCCTGTCGTGCCGCACGGCTCGAATCCGCTCCGCCGGCTCTCGCTCGAGCAACTGCGACGGCGTACGAGCATGAAGTGGCGGACCTATCCGCCCGACGTGCTGCCGCTGTGGGTGGCCGAGATGGACGTCCCCCTGGCCGAGCCGGTCGCCGACGCGATCACCGAGGCCGTGGCGCTCGGCGACACCGGTTATCCCGCCGGGACGGCCTATGCCGAGGCGCTGGCCGAGTTCGCCCACAAGCGGTGGGACTGGGACGGACTCGCCGTCGCGCGCACGGCGATCGTGCCCGATGTGATGCTGGGCGTCGTCGAGATGCTCAAGCTGGTCTCGGCGCCCGGCGACCCCGTCATCGTCAACTGCCCCGTCTACCCGCCCTTCTACCACTTCGTCGGCAACCTGGACCGCCGCGTCGTCGAGGCACCCCTGGGACCGGACCTGCGCATCGACTTCACCGTGCTGGAGGATGTGTTCCGGCGTGCGGCCCAGGGGCCCAACCGGCCGGTGTACCTGCTGTGCAGCCCGCACAATCCCACCGGGACCGTGCACACCGCCGCCGAGTTGGCGCGGGTGGCACACCTGGCACGCGAACACGGCGTACGCGTCGTGGCGGACGAGATCCACGCCCCGGTGGTGGCGGCGGGCACCGCGTTCGTCCCCTTCCTGAGCGTGCCCGGAGCGGAGAACGGGCTGTCCCTCATGTCGGCCTCCAAGGCCTGGAACCTGGCCGGGCTCAAGGCCGCTCTCGCCGTCGCGGGACCCGAAGCCGCCGACGACCTCGCCCGCATCCCCGAGGAGGTCAGCCACGGCCCCAGCCATGTCGGCATCATCGCCCACACAGCAGCCCTGCGGGACGGCGGCGACTGGCTCGACGCACTGCTGCGCGGCCTCGACGACAACCGTCAACTGCTCGCCGCCTTGCTGGCCGAGCACCTGCCCGCCATCGGCTACGCGCCCGCACAGGGCACCTTCCTGGCCTGGCTGGACTGCCGGGAACTGGGCCTGGGTGGCGACCCGGCCCAGGCCTTCCTGCACCGCGGCCGCGTGGCCCTGAGTTCCGGGAAACCCTTTGGAACCGGCGGTGAGGGCTTCGTCCGTCTCAACCTGGCCGCCTCACCGGAAGTGGTCACCGAGGCGGTGCGGCGCATGGCCTCGACCGTCGGCTGACCCCGGCTGCGAGAACTTCGAACACGAGATCAACATGACCGGGATATGGGGGTGAATATTCGCCCAGTGTGTTCACCGGTGCACACGAACACGTAGTCTTCGCTGCCCGCACATGAGTTACTGCTGTTGCAGGTTGGGCAGTCAGCATTCAGGGGTGTGTTCAGATACGCCCTCCACCAGGAGTGCTCAGTCGTGAGCACGACCCGCCATTCCCCGCACGATCGCGTGCGCTCACGAAAAGGTCACTGCTTATGTCAGACGTTCAGTCCGAAACCGCCGGAGTGCAGGCCCAGTACGCCGCCCGCGTCACCGCGGACCTGGAGACCAATCGCAAGGAGCAGGAGCGCATCGGCGCCGATGTGGCAGCGCTCCAGGAGCAGTTGCAGGCCCTGGAGAACGACCACGCGCTGCTGCTGAGCATGCAGCAAGCACTGGGCTCCCCCAGCACCCCCGCGCCCGCCGCGCCCGCCAAGCCCGCCGCCAAGAAGGCGTCCCCCCTCAAGAAGTCGGTGCCTGCCCCGCGGGCGAGCGCCAACTCCCGTACGGCTCGCGCGAAGAAGCCCGCTGCCACCAAGCCCAAGGGCAAGGACAAGGACAAGTCGGCCAAGAGCACGCCCAAGGCCGCCGCGCAGAAGCCGGCCGCACCGACCGCGTCGGCCGCGGGGCCGACGCTGGTCGAGCTGATCGACAGCCACCTCGTCGAGCAGAGCGAACCGCGCTCCGCCGCGGAGATCACCACCGCGCTCGGGCAGGCTCACCCCGACCGCGCCATCAAGACCACCGTCGTGCGCACCACGGTGGAGGGCCTGGTCGCCAAGGGCCGGGCTCTGCGCACCAAGCAGGGGTCGTCCGTCTTCTACACCGCGGCCGCCGCGGCAGACTCCCCCGCCGCCCCGCAGGCGGAGACCTCCACCACCTGAGGCCCAAGCCGCCCCACTCCCTCGGCGGGCACCACGACCTGGTGCTTGCCGATGGGGCGTCGGCGCGGAAGCACGCTACCCACGCCGTACGAGATCGGCCGCCGCATCCGGCCAGTCGGCGTGCTCGAAGACGAAGCCCGCGTCGAGCAGTCGGCCCGGGGCGACGCGGCGGCTCTTGAGGAGCAGCTCGGTGTCGGTGCGCAGCGCGAAGGCGCCGATCTCCGCCATCCACTTGGTGGCGGGAAGCCCCACCCGGACGCCTGCCGCGGCCCGCAGGTCCCGCATGAACGCGCGGTGCGGGAGCGGGCCGGGGGCGGCCAAATTCACCGGGCCCTCGATGTCGTCGCGGGCGATCAGGAACTCCACCGCGCGCACGAAGTCCCGGTCGTGGATCCAGGACAGGTACTGGGCTCCGCCCGCGACCGGCCCGCCCAGGCCGAGCCGGACCATCCGCAGCAGGACGTCGAAGACGCCACCGCGGTCGGGACTCATCACCATGGCGGCGCGCAGGGCGACCTTGCGGGTGTGCGGGGTGACGGCCTCCTGCTGCGCGCGCTCCCAGTTCTTGGCGATCCGTACGCTGTACTCCCAGTAGTCCGGGACACCGGCTTCCGTACCGCCGATGATTCCGGTGGCCTCGTCATGGGGTGCGTCGAAGCGGTGCGCGTAGATGGTGGCGGTGCTCATCTGGAGCCAGAGCGCCGGCGGTTTCGCCGCGGCGGCGATCGCCGCGCCCACGGCCTCGGCGGACCGCACCCGCGAGTCCATCATGTCCCGCAGGTTGGCCTCGGTGTAGCGGCAGCTCACGCTGCGCCCCGCCAGGTTGACCACGACGTCGCAGCCGTCGATCTCCGTGGCCCAGGGGCCCGTTGTCCGTGCGTCCCAGGCGACTTGGCGTGCGTGTACGGGGTTCCTGGTCAGGACGACGACGTCATGCCCGGCAGCGGTCAACGCACGGTCCAGGACGGCTCCGACCTGCCCGGTGCCTCCCGCCAGCACTACCTTCATCGGGCTTCCCCCTCGCTCGGTGAGCACTCCCCGAGCATGAGCCTAGACCCGCCCCACCAGCGGATTCACCCGGGTCCCGCGTTGGCCTGCGGTGCGTGAGCGGGCCGGTGTTCACACGCGGCCGGACGCGATCTGCTGTCGGCAGAACCGTCAGGGGACGGGGCGCGGAGGCTGCGAGCCCGACCGCATGGAGAACGGCATGGAGAAGAAGACGGCGGTTCGTCGACTCGACCTGGGCTACTTCGTTCGCCCCGCATCAGAGGCCGGGACCGCGCGGCCACGCGTTGAACCCTTATTCGGGTACCTGGTTCGGCGCGCCGAAGGACTGCTTCTCTTCGACACCGGTATGGGCGCTGTCGACCGCGGAACCGAAGGCCATTACCGTCCCCGGCGCAGGCCTCTTACGGACGCGCTCGCAGCCGCGGGTGTCACCCCCGCGGACATTTCCACGCTCGTGAACTGCCACCTGCATTTCGACCATTGCGGCGGCAACCCTTTGTTCGGCGGCAAGCCCATCGTCGTGCAGGCGACGGAGCTGGCCACCGCTCGCCGCGGTGGTTGCACCATCGACGAACTCGTCGACTTCCCCGGCGCCACCTACCAACAACTCACCGGTGAAACGGAACTCTGGCCCGGAGTCCGGATCATGCCCACCCCCGGTCACACCGAAGGACACCAGTCCCTGGCGGTCCAGCAGGATGACGGCACCGTCATCCTCGCCGGCCAGGCCCACGATTTCGCATCCCACTTCGCCTCGGACGAGATGGCTCACCGAGCGATCCGAGACGGCCTTGAACCACCACTTCCTGCCTGCCGGCCCTGGACGGAACGGCTCATGGAGTTCGACCCCCGCAGGGTCCTCTTCGCACACGACTGCTCGGTCTGGGAACCAGCCGACAAGGGCTGACGCCGCTGGCGGCTGACGCCTCAGTGCTGCAGCAGCCCGCCGACCGGTACGGGAGCGACGCGGCCGGGCGGCGGGCGACGGCGGGGATCGGGGTCCAGAGATGGGTGCATGACGTCCATTTGATCGGCAGACTGAAGCGATGCAGGTAGGAAGCGTTGCTGGGAGCCTTGCGGTCCGGTTCGGTGTGACGGTTGGGGCGGTCGCCGCAGCGCCGCTCTTGTTGGTCGCCGGGGCTCCGATGCGCTACCGCTTGCTGCGGCGGCTCCATCGCGAGGATGGACCAGGGCTTGTGGACAAGGAGCACGGCTGGGTAAGCCCGTGGTACTTCGTGGTCACCAACGCACTCGTCCTGGTGCTCTGTTGGCCGTCGGACTACGTGCTCCGGCGAGCACCGTCCTGCTTGCGCAGGTCCGTCACCGGGCAGCAGTGAGAGCGCGGGAGATCAGCGTGCGAGGGAGACCGCGAACGGCTGGAATCCGCTGCGGCGCAGCACATGGGGGACGAGCAGGACCAGTGCTTCGGTGGCGCGGGCGGTGGTGATGTCGCCGAGGTCTTCGATCCATGCGGGTTGCCAGCCCAGGTCGCCGAGGAGAGCGGCGGCGACGGTCTTGGCGTGTGCGTCGTTGCCGGACAGGTAGGCGGTGGGCGGGGTGGACAGGGCGGCGGGGGCGGTCATGACAGGGAAGAGCATGGTGTTGAGCGTCTTGACGACCCGGGTGGCGGGCAGCGCCTGCTGGAGCTGCTCGGCGAGGCTGCTGCCGGGGTAGCAGAGGTCCGCGGGGAGCCCGTCGGGACTGTGCCGGGTGGCGTTGGAGACGTCGATGAGGATCTTGCCGGTCAGTTCGGCGCCCAGGGCGGACAGTCGCGTCAGCGCGCTGTCGCCGGGCGTCGCGTTGATCACGACGTCGGTGGTGGCGGCCGTGGCGCGCTGGTCGGCGATGCGGATCGCCCCGGCTGCGCCGCCGGGCTCGCGGACCTCTGCCTGCTCGGGTGGCTGCCGGTGGCCGAGGGTGACCTCGTGGCCGGCGGCGGCGAGTGCGCGGGCGAGGCCGCTGCCGACGCGGCCGGTGCCGAGAATCCCGATGCTGGTCATCTTGGTGCTCCTTGTGGTGTGACGGATGGTCAGGCGAGCGGGGAGAGGATCGTGACGGCCGCGTCGTGGACGCCTGGGGCGGCGGCCAGGAAGTCGGGGCTGGTCAGGCTCCACGGGTTGCCGTCGGTGTCGGTGACGGTGCCTCCGGCCTCGGCGACCAGCAGGGCGCCGGCCACCAGCCCCGAGCGCACGTCGGAGAACTGCCAGAAGGCATCCATCCGGCCGGCCGCGACGTGGATCAGCTGCAGGGTGGCGGGCACGGAGACGCGCACGACGAGGCCGTTCATCAGCATCTGGGTGACGGCCGCGCCGATCCGGCGGAACGTGAGCTCGTCCTCCCCTGGCCGTGCCTGGCCCGTGCCGGTCAGGGCCGCGCCCAGGTCGGTCTTGGCCGATACGCGCAGCGCAGCGCCGTTGAGATGGGCGCCGCGTCCGGCCACCGCGGTGTAGTCGTCGCCGGTCAGCGGGAGGTGAACGACCGTGAGGACCGGCTCGTTGTCGCGTACGAGGGTGGCGGTCACGGCCCAGTCCGGCATGCCGTGGACGTGGTTGATGTTGCCCTCGGCCGGGTCGACGATCCACCACTCCCCCGCCGGCAGCGCACCGCCGGCGAGTTCGTCCTCGGCCCAGTTCGCTCCCGGCCGAGCGGCCAGCAGCGGCGCCTTCAGGACGCCGAGCACCGCGTCGTCGTTGGCGTGGATCTCCGAGACGATCTCCTCGGTACTCGTACCGCGGGCCTGCTCGGTGTAGCGCTCGCGCAGCAGGTCTCCTGCCGCGCGGACGGCGGCGGTGACCTGCTGGAGCAAGGCGTCGTCGAGGTCGGTGCCGGCACCGGGGGCGACAGTGGACAGGCGGGTCTCAGCGGACATGCGGGGCTCCCACGGGGCGTGCTGGACAGGGAAGTTGCAGCGAAAGGGAGGGCGGAGTGACGTGCTCCGCCCTCCGTTCTGAAGGGGCGGCGTGATGCGCGTCGCCGTTCGTGTCTCGACGGTAGGCACCCCGCGGATTAACAGCAAGTGCATGCTTGTAACCCCTAGCATTACCCTCATGCAACTGGATTTGAATCTGCTCACCGCGCTGGACGCGCTCCTGGAAGAGGGCAGCGTGGCCGGCGCCGCCGCCCGTCTGCACGTCACGTCCCCGGCGATGAGCCGGACCCTGGGCCGGATCCGCCAGGCGACCGGCGACGAGATCCTGGTCCGCACCGGCCGCACGATGGTTCCCACCCCGCACGCCCTGGAGCTGCGCGCGCAGGTCCACGACCTCGTCCACCAGGCCCACCAACTCCTCAGCCGGGAGCGGGAACTGGACCTGGCCACCCTGAGCCGGACCTTCACCATCCGCTGGCACGACGCGCTTGTCGCCGCGTGCGGCCCCGCACTGCTCGCCGCGGTCCACCGTCAGGCGCCCGGCGTACGGCTGCGCCTGGTGGCCGAATCGAACTCCGACGGCCCGGAACTGCGGCGCGGCGAGGTCGACCTCGAATCAAGTACCGCCGAGCCCTCGGCGCCCGACGTCCGCCACCAACTCATCGGCGAGGACCGCCTGGTCGCGGCGGTCCGTCCCGGGCATCCCCTGACCGACGGGCCCCTCACCCCCGAGCGCTACGCCGCGGCCGGACACGTCACCGTCTCCCGGCGCGGACGCCTGCGCGACCCCGTCGACGACGCCCTCGCCGCCCTCGGACTCGAACGCCAGGTCGTCGCCGCCGCCCCGAGCGCGGCGACAGCCCTGCCCCTCGTCCTCGACACCGACCTGATCGTCACCGTCCCCCGAGCGGTCACCGACTCCGCCCTGCGCGGCATCGGCCTGCGGACACTGCCCCTGCCCTTCCCGTTGCCGCCGATCCCCTTGCACCTGGTCTGGCACCAGCGCCACGACAACGATCGCGCCCACGCCTGGCTGCGCGCCCAGGCCCACTCAGCCCTGCGGGCCGTGTTCGACAGCGGCCGCGCCGACACCCAGGGCCTCCTCGATCCCGATGGCCCACGAAGGGGCGACGGCCGGGCTAGGGTCCACACGTGAACAGCAGGCACCCACACGAGTCCCCCGACCGCTGCGCGATCGTGATGGTGGCCGCTTCCGCCGGGGGTGTCCAGGGCCTGCAAACGCTGTTGGGCGGCCTGGACGCGGGGCTCCCGGCGTCCGTGCTGGTGGCCCAGCACCTGCGCCGCTCACGCTCGACGCATATCGTCGCGATCCTGTCTCGCGCCACCGGCTTGCGCGTCAGCCTGGCCGAGGGCGGGGAGTACCCGAGAGCGGGCAGCGTCCACATCGCACCGCCCGACCACCATCTGTGCGTGGAGACGGACGGCAGGCTGGCCCTGTCCCAGGAGGACCCGGTCAACTACGCGCGCCCGGTCGCCGACCCGCTTTTCGAATCGGCCTCGAAGGCCTACGGGCCACTGGTCATCGCTTGCGTGCTCACGGGGGCCGACGGCGACGGCGCCCGGGGCGTGGAAGCGGTCAAGTCGCGCGGGGGCGTCGTCATCGTGGAGGACCCCGCGACGGCTGCGTTCCGCGGGATGCCGAAGTCCGCGATCGAGACGGGCAAGGTCGATTTCGTACGCCCCGCCGAGGGCATCGCGCCCCTCATCGACCACCTCCTGCACCCGGCCCGCAGCACCTGAACGTGTCGCTGGGGCAGGAGTGCGATGAGTTCCCGCCCTGCCGCGAGTCTCCCCTGACAGGTACTGGCGTCGAGCAAAGGAACAGCCGTGAACGATGATGTCTGGTCGCTGGTGCACGCCGAGCGTGCGGCGCTGGTCGAGGACCTCACCCACCTCGATGACAAGCAGTGGGAGCAGCCGTCGCTGTGTGACGGATGGACCGTGCACGACGTGGTCGCCCATCTGGTCGACACCGCTCGCACGACGCGTCTCGGCTTCGTGAGTGGCATGGTCCGGGCGCGTTTCGACTTCGACCGGCAGAACGCGCGCGGCGTGGAGCGCCGGCGCGGTGCCTCACCGCAGGAGACGCTGGAGCGGCTGCGCCAGGTGGCCGGGCGCAGGACGGGCCCTCCGGCACCCCTCGACACCCGGCTCGTCGAGGAGGTCGTACACGGCGAGGACATCCGTCGGCCCTTGGGGCTCCCCCACTCCTACTCGCCCGAAGCGGTCATCAGGTCGCTGCGCCTGCAGGTGCGTACGTCGGCGTCGTTCGGCGGAGCCAAGGAGCGGGTGGCCGGGGTCCAACTGGCCCCGGGGGACGCCGACCTGTCGATCGGAGACGGCCCACAGGTGCGCGGCACCGCCCTTTCGCTGCTGCTGGCCATCTCCGGGCGACGGGAAGTGCTGGACGAGCTCGACGGACCGGGAGTCGCCACGCTGAGAGCAGCCGCCTGACGGCCTGCCGGTCGAGGGGCCCCGACGCTCTTGCGGAAGGCAGCGACTGCCTCTGGGCAGGCAGGCGTCAGGCTCCGGGCAGGCAGGCCCCACGCAAATCGTTGGCCGCCCGGACATCGGGGTCGCTACCGTGACGCAGGCCTGAGCCCCGACAGCAAAGAGCGGTCATGACCGTCCCCGGAGCAGACGTACTCGACGCCTTCCAACTCTCCGGCAGCCCCCTGCGTCTGCCGGGCGGCGAAGGCCGCAGCGTCCGCGTGGGAGACGTCGTACTCAAGCCGAGCGGCCCCGACCTGGAGTTCACCGAGTGGCTGGCCGACATCATGGACTCCGTTGCGGAAGACGGTTTCCGCGTCGCTCGCCCCCTACGGGCCCTCCATGGCACCTGGAGCCACGACGGCTGGACCGCCTCCCGATTCGTCCCCGGCACCGAACCCGAGCACGCTGCCGCACCCCGCTGGTGGGAGATCGTCGCAGCAGGGCGCGCCTTTCACCGCGCACTGGCCGCCGTGCCCCGCCCCGGCTTCCTCGACCGGCGCTGCGACTGGTGGGCGACCGGCGACCAGGTCGCCTGGCAGGAGAAGGAGGTCACCCTGCTCCCCGCTTTGCGCGGGCCCTACGCCGAGTTGACCGCCTTGCTCGGCCCGGAGCCGCAGGACCAACCCCAGCTCATCCACGGCGACCTGACGGGCAACGTCTTGTTCGCCCCGGGGCTGGCGCCGGCCGTCATCGACTTCTCCCCCTACTGGCGCCCGCCGGCCTTCGGCGAGGCAGTCGTCGTGGGCGACGCCCTGATCTGGCACGGGGCCGGCCCCGAACTGCTCCACGAGGCCGCTTCCGCGAACGGCCCCGACTTCGTCCAGTACGTCGCCCGCGCCGTCATCTTCCGTCTCGTCACCACCAGCGAACGTGTCCGCGCCCTGCCGGACGAGGGCTTCTCCGCCAATGCCGCTGCCGCTGCCGCTGCCGCTGCCGCTGCCGCCGAGATTCCCCGCTATGAGCACGTCGCACGGCTAATCCGTTGCTAAGGGCCTTCCGGCGGACCCTGCTCGATGCGGCGCAGTACCGGGGGGAGTCGGTCAAGTCCTTCGTTCGTCTGGATCTGTCGCTCGTCCCACCAGGTGGCCCCCGCCTCGGCCAACGGGCCGATCAGGTCACGGGTCTTGGCTGCGTCGTCGCCCGGCGTGGCACCGCCGAGGACGATGTCGAAGGGCGTGTCGGAGCGGTCCTCGCGCTGCTTGCGTACGTAGGTCACCAGGTCGCGGACCTGGTCGATGGGCGGCACGTGGCCGTGTTTGGCGTCGGTGAACAGCGGGACCGCGCCGTCCCAGCGGGCGGCCCGGCGCATCGGTGGGCGGTTCGGCCAGAAGCCGGCGACCCAAACCGGTGGCCGAGGACGTTGCTCCGTGGCCGGCAGCAGCGTCACGTCCCGTGCCTGGTAGTGCCGTCCGTCGTGGCTGACCGGTTGGCCCGACCAGTAGCGCTCCAGCAGCTCCAGGCCCTCGTCAAGCCGCTCGGCCAGCACCTTCGGGTCCGTGGTGTCACCGAAACTCGCGTACTCGTCCTCGACGGGACCGCCCAGCCCCGTGCCGAAGGTGACCCGGCCGCCGCTGAGGACGTCCAGCGTCGCCACCTGGCGGGCGAGCTGTTGGGGGCGGCGCCGGGCGACCGGGGTGACCAGCGTGCCCAGCCTGATCCGGGAGGTGGCCAGCGCGGCGGCCGTCAACAGCATCCAGGGATCGCCGAAGGGCCTGCCCTGATGCCGGCGGTGCAGGACGTGATCCCAGACGAACAGCCCGTCCCACCCTGCCTCTTCCGCCGCCGCGGCCACCTTCGCCACGGTCCTGGGATCGGCGAAGTCACCGAAGTTCGGGATGTTGACCGAGAAGCGCATCCCCGCATCCTGCTGCACGGCACCGGGACCGGCAACCACCCACCGATCGCCTCCCCCACCTCCCCCGCCTCAACCGGCCGTGAACGCAAGGGTCAGGCGAAGGCGGCGGTGGGCAGTGGCGCCTGGGTGTCCTCCCAGGCGATGGACGCCCCCAGCTCACGCTCGAGGAATCCGAGGAAAGCCACGTCGGGCATCTCCTCACCGTTGTAGGTGAAGCCGGGCACCTGCTCGTCCTGCGCGGCGTCTCCCGGGCTCGGCCCCGACGGTTCGTAGTCGGCCACCTCCCGGCCGTCGCGGGCGTAGCCCACCCGCTGCATGCCCGCGCCGCTGCAGAAGACCGTGTACACGCGCGTACCGCGCGACAGTGCTTCCAGGTGGTATCTCGTGCGGGACGAGAAGCTCTCGATGGCGTAGGTCCAGCCCGGGATGGCCCCGGCGCGGACGATGGCGTCCGGCTGCGACAGGAATCCGGCCTCCGTCAGCCGCGCCACCAGAGCCTCGTCCTCCCAGTCGAGGAATTCCAGATCGCTCAGATGGCCGTCCTCCGGCCACATCAGCAGCTCCGAGACCGCCAGATCGGTCAGCTCGTGGATCCGCTGCGGCTGCGCACCGATCCTCACCAGGAGTTCCAGCGGCGTGATGCCCTGGCACAGCGTGAACGTGTAGCCCAATTCGTACGCGCTTGCTATCCATCGAAGCCCGTTCTCCACTGCTCACCCTCCGCACGATTGATCATCCGAGCCGCAGGACAGCCCAGCGACTTCACTCTGCCGCGATGAGTTCCGGCCCCGTCACGAGTCTGTTCTGGTGACCGCCCGGAAACTGCGTACGACACTGCCCGGCACGCGACACCTTGGAGGACGCCGTGACGACCACGCCCAGTGACCCGACCAGCACGCACCCCGGCCGCCCGCCCGTCGTCGATCTGGCCACCTGGCAGGCCGCCCGTGACGAGCTCCTGGTCCGCGAGAAGGCCCACACCCGTGAGGGCGACGCGATCGCAGCGGCTCGCCGCCGACTGCCGATGGTGGAGTTCGACGGGACGGTCGAAATCGTCGGCCCCGACGGCCCGGTCCCATTCCTTGACCTGTTCCAGGGCCGCGACGAGCTCGTGATCTACAAGCACATGTGGTACGACGGCGCGCCGCACCAGGGGCAGTGCGAGGGCTGCACCACCACGGTCTGGCACCTGAAGGACGCCCTCTACCTCAACGCCCGCGGCGTCTCGTTCGCCGTCGTGACCACGGGCCCGTGGGACGAGGTGGCCTCCTTCGTCGAGTTCATGGGCTACACCCAGCCCTGGTACTCGGTGCGCGACGTGGACGAGCCGGTCGGCGGCAGCATGGGGTACCTCACCTGCTTCCTGCGCGACGGCGACCGCGTGTTCCTCACCTACTCCACGACGGGCCGCGGGACCGAGCCGGTCAACGGGTCCATGCGCCTGCTGGACATGACGCCCTACGGTCGCGGCGAGGCGTGGGAGGACAACCCCAAGGGCTGGCCGGTGATCGGCGACGTCCGCGCCGGGGACCCGTCCGAGGGCGGCCAGGCCTGCTGGTACTGGCGCTCGGACGCCGACGGCGTCGCCACCTGGGGCCCGACCAGCCGCCCCGTGCCGCAGTGGACCCGCCCCGGCGCGACTCCCGTGAAGACGCTGGGCCGGCACGGCGACTACCACTGACGCGCCTCCGTCAACGTGACAACACTTCTCGGCCGGGTCACCGGGTCAAGCGAAAACGCCATCCTTTGTGACTGTTTCTCGCAAGGAGAGGTAGTCGCGCGCCGAAGCACTGCAAGATGGGGTCTGTGGTAGGCAACCTTCCCGCAATGACGACCACCTTCGTCGGCCGCGACAATGAACTGGACGTCATCTCAACGGCGTTGACCGAACACCGCTTGGTCACCCTCACGGGTGGCGGCGGTGTCGGCAAGAGCCGTCTGGCGCTGCGCGTCGCCGAGCGATCACGGAACGCGTACGCCGACGGGGTGTGGTGGGCGGATCTGTCCACCCTGTACGACGACCGGTTGCTCACCGCCACGGTCTGCGATGCCGTCGGCCTCCTGGACCACAACCCGCGTGCGCCCATCGAGGGGTTGTGCGAGTGGCTGACCGGCCGGGAGGTCCTGCTTGTTCTCGACTGCTGCGAGCGGGTCCTGGTGCCCTGTCTGCACCTGGTGGGCGAACTCCTGGCCTCCGCTCCGCAGTTGACCGTCCTGGCCACCAGCAGGCAGCCTCTCGCCACTCGCGGCGAACACTGCATCGAGGTCGCGCCGCTGTCCACGGACGACGACGGGGAAGCGGTGCGCCTCTTTCGTGAGCGATGCGCCACGGCCGCCCCCACGGTGTCGCTCGACGCCCCCGGCGCCTCAGAGGTCGTCTCCGGTATCTGTCGCCGCCTGGAGGGAATCCCCCTTGCCGTCGAGCTCGCCTGCGCACGTCTGAACGAGAACAGCCTCGTGGAGATCGCCGAGCGGCTGAGTTCGCGGCTCGACACCCTGGTCGACGAGACGGTGTGGCCCACGCGCCACCGAGCCCTTCGCACCGCGATCGGCTGGAGCCACGAACTGTGCGCCCCGCTCGAACGCCTGGCGTGGGCCAGGCTCTCCGTCTTCCACGGCCCCGTGGAGGAGGCGGACGCCCAGTCCGTGTGCGCGGGCGGGCCCCTGAGCGCCGACGACGTCCCGTTGATCCTGGACCGGCTCGCCGAGCAGTCCGTCCTCCAACGGGACGGCACCCGCTACCGGATGCTCGACACCCTGCGCGAGTACGGAGCGATGTGGCTCGAAGAGCTCGGTGAGAAACGCATCCTCACCCAGATGCACGCCGTGCACTTCGCCACCGTGATCGCGCAGGCCGAGGCGGGCTGGCTCAGTGACCGGCAGGTCGCCTGGTACGCCCGCGTCTCCGTCAGCCACGCCGACGTACGCGCCGCACTCGATCACCTCATCGCCGAAGACCCGTACGCCGCCCTGGAGATGGCCGGACGAACGGGCCTGTTCTGGCCCTGCTGCGGGCACCTCCACGAGTCCCGCGACTACCTCGAACGCGCGCTCGCTCTCGACACCCCCGAGGGGCCTTCGCGCACCCGCGCGCTGTGGGCCCTGGGCATCACGCTCACCCTGCAGGGCGACCACCAGAGCGCCCTGCGCATCGGGGAGGAGTGCGCCCTGGCCGCGGAGAAGGACCACACCCCCGAATCCGCGCTCTTCGCCGCTCACACCCTTGGCCTCACCCATCTCATGGCCGGCCGCCCCCAGGCGGCGTACGACGTGAGCGACCACGCCCTGATCACCCACGGCAGTTCGCCCCCGGCGGGCGCGCCGCAGCTGTGCTGCATGGTGATCAGGATCTTCGCCCACTCCGCGCTGGGCCGGCTGGACGAGGCCTACGAAGGGGCCGCCGCCCTGCTGCGGCTCAGCCGTCAGTACGGCGAGCACTGGGCCCGGTCGTACGCCTTTCACCAACTCGCCTTCATCGACCTGCACCGGGGCCGCCCGCAGGCTGCCGAGAACCACGCCCGGGCCATGCTCACCAGCAAGCACAACCTCAACGACAACCTGGGCATCGCCCTGGCGCTCGATCTCCTCACCGGCGCGAACGCGGCGCAGGGCAACGGAATCCGGGCGGCACGCACCTCCGGCACCGGGCACACCTACTGGCGCATGCTCGGCCACCCCAATCACGGCACGCCCGAACTCTCCGAGATCCGCGAGCAATGGGAGCAACAGGCCCGTGAAGCGGCCGGGGCCAACGCCTACGACAGGGCCTTCCGCGACGCGTTGAACGACGACGCCGAGAGGGGCCTCACCCTCGCGCTGCAGGTGCCCCCCACCTCCTGACCGGCTGCCGGGTCCCGCACGCGCCGTGGCGGTCCGGGAAGCGCGGTGACTTCCCGGACCGCCGGGTGAAGCGTGCGGTGTCGCATCAGGCGGCGAGCACCGTGTGCTCGCGGGAGGCCAGCAGGCCGGCGACGAGCTGGACCGCCAGCACGGCTCCCAGGACGACCATGGGCGCCGTCCAGCCGCCGGTGAGGCTGTGGATCGCGCCGAGGCCGAACGGGCCCAGCGCGGCGACCAGATAGCCGGTGCCCTGCGCCAGCGTGGACAGCGCCGAGGCATGCGCGGCATCCGGTGCGCACCAGACGATGAGGCTCAGCGCCAGGCTGATCGCGGCCCCCTGCCCCAGGCCCAGCAGCACCATCCACAGGTAGGCGAGGGAGACCGGGGTGGTGGCCAGTCCCACGTAGGCCGCCCCGCACAGCACGACCGTGGCGATCACGGCCGGGAAGCGGCCGGCCGGGCGCCGCGCGAGCGCGGGCGTGAGCAGGGAGGCGACGACACCGGGAAAGGTGGAGAAGGACAGCATCCAGCCGGCCTGGCCGGCGGACATGCCCGAGTCCTGGAGCAGTGAGGGGATCCAGGACAGCAGGGCGTAGTAGCCAAGGCTCTGGGTGCCCATGAAGACGGTCACGGCCCAGGCGGTCCGGTCGTGGGCCAGCGCTCGCAGGCCGGGCCCGCGTCCCGCCGCACGGGCGCCGGGCGCTGCGGGACCCTCGGGCGCGGAACCGTCGGGGGCGAGCTGGTGGTCGGTTGCTTGGGCGGCCCGGCGGCTGCCGGTCTGCGGCAGCCAGAGCAGGAACGCGGCGATCGCCGGCAGCGCCCACAGCGCGAGGGTGTGCCGCCAGCCGGTGCCCAGGGCGTTCTCCAGCGGGACGGTCAGTCCGGAGGCCGCCGCCGCGCCGATGAACAGGAAGGTCGTGTACAGGCCCATCATCAGGCCCGAACGGTGTGCGAAGTCGTGCTTGATCAGCCCGGGCATCAGCACGTTGGCGACGGCGATCGAGGCGCCCGCGACCACGGTCCCGGAGAACAGTGCGGCTGTGGACGGCTGCAGGCGGACCAGCACGCCGGCCGCGAGCAGCAGCATCGTCACGCCCAGCAGCCGGTGCATGCCCCAACGGCGGACCAGTGCGGGGGTGACGAAGGCGAAGCCGCCGAAGCACAGGACCGGGATGGTGGTGAACACTCCGGCTGCCGTGGAGGACAGCGGCTGGCCGTGCTCGATGTCGTCCAGGACCGGGCCGACGCTCGCGATGGCGATGCGCAGGTTGAGCGCGGCCAGCAGCAGGCCCGCCGCCAGGAGGATCGGACCGCCGCGACGGCTCGGGGTGGAGCGGTGGCGCGGGGCGGCATTCGGTGCGGCGTCCGGTGCGAAGGAGACGGTCCGTGGTGGCGGGGGCGGGGCGGCGGTGGTGGTGGCGGGCCGGGTGAGGGTGCCGGGCGCGGTTTCGGGTTCGGGATTCGCGGACTGTTCGTGCATAGGGCCAGTTCAGCGGCGACCAGCACCAGCGGTCGACCGTTATTCTGCTCAATTATGCCGATCTTCCGCCACGCGGCCGGTGAGCAGACCCACGACCTGGAACACCGTGAGCGCACCCCGGTCCACCGCCACAGCCAGGGCCATCTGATCTATCCGGCGCGCGGGGTGCTGTCCGCATCCGCGTCCGGGCAGACCTGGATCATCCCGGCGAACCGCACCGCCTGGATCCCGGCGCACTTCGACCACTACCACCGTGCGCACGGCCGCACCGACATGCGGATCGTGTTCGTCACCGCATCGCTCGCGGTCCAACTCCCGGACCGCCCAGCCGTTCTGTCGACCACGCCGCTGGCCCGCGAGGCGCTGCTGTCGCTCACCTGCCCGCACCCCGTCGCACGTTCGCGCGAGGCCAGGGACCGGCTGCGGCACGTCGTCGTGGACGAACTGGGGCCGGCCCCCGAGGAACCGCTGCACCTGCCCGAGCCGCAGGACCCGCGGCTGCTCGAGCTGGCCCGGATCATGGAGAAGGATCCGGCGAGCACGGCCACACTCGCCGATCTGGGGCGGGCCATCGGAGTCGGCGAGCGGACCCTCAGCCGGCTGTTCCGCGAGGAGATGAGCACCGGATTCACTCGCTGGCGGACTCAGCTGCGGGTCCACCGGGCGCTGGTGATGCTCACTGAGGGCGCGGGGGTGCTGGAGACCGCACACGCGTGCGGCTGGTCCAACCCCAGCACGTTCATCAGCAGCTTCACCGCCCTGGTCGGCCAGACCCCTGGCCGGTACCGGCGCAACCTGCCCTCGGCGTGACTGGGCCAGGCGGCGTCCGGGGAGGCGCCGCGCAGGCTGGCCGAACGGCGAGGAGCGGCTCCGGTCGGCCCTTGCGAGGGTGACCGGAGCCGCTTCTTGAGGGCGAGTGGATCTGGCGACCGGCTCAGGCGACCGGCGTCGGCGCGGTGTCCTTGCCGGCGCCGTCGGGCCGCGCACCGCTCTCGTCGCTCTCCCTGCTCTCCTCGCTCTCCTCGCTCTCCTCGCTCTCCTCGCTCTCCTGGGCGAGCCGTTCCATGCCGCTCGTCGTCTGCAGCGGCTTCTCCTTGATGAAGATCACCGCGACCAGCGCGAGGGCCGCGAACGGAGCTGCCAGGAGGAAGAGGTCGGCGGTGGCCAGACCGTAGGCGTTCTCCACGATCTCCCGCATCGGAGCGGGCAGTTGCGTCATGTCGGGTACGGCGCCCTCGCCGCCACCGGAGTCGCCGGCGGCCGAACCTCCTGCCGCGCCCACGCTCTTGGAGATCTCCGAGGCCACGCGGTTGGCCAGGACGGCGCCGAGGACACTGGTGCCGATGGTGCCGCCCATGCTGCGGAAGAACGACAGGACGGAGGTCGCCGCGCCCAGCTCGGCGGCCGGTACGTCGTTCTGCGCGGCAAGGACCAGGTTCTGCATCAGCATGCCGACGCCGATGCCGAGCACGGCCATGTAGAGGCTGAGCAGTCCGAAGCCGGTGTCCGCGTCGATGGTGGACAGCAGGCCGAGTCCTGCGGTCATGATGACGGCGCCGGAGACCAGGTAGGCCTTCCACTTGCCGGTCCTGCTGATGAGCTGGCCCGCGACGGTGGAGGAGACCAGCAGGCCCAGGATCATCGGCAGGCTCATCAGGCCTGCCACCGTGGGCGACTTGCCCAGCGCGATCTGGAAGTACTGCGAGAGGAACACGGTGCCGCCGAACATGGCCACACCGACCAGCAGGCTCGCGACGGTGGTCAGCGTGACGGTCCGGTTGCGGAAGATGGCGAGCGGAATGATCGGCTCCGGCACGCGTGACTCCACGAACACCGCCGCCACCAGCAGAACCAGCCCCGTCGAGGTGAGCGCCGCGGTCTGCCAGGACGCCCAGTCGAACTGCTGGCCCGCCAGCGAGGTCCAGATCAGCAGCGCGCAGACGCCGGCCACGATCAGGAAGGCACCCAGGAAGTCGATCTTCACGTCGCGGCGCACGGTCGGCAGTCGCAGCGTGCGCTGCAGGATCAGGATGGCCAGCAGCGCGAACGGCACGCCGATGAAGAAGCACCAGCGCCAGCCCAGCCAGGAGGTGTCCACCAGGACGCCTCCGACCAGCGGTCCCGCCACCGTGCCCACGGCGAACACGGCACCGAAGATGCCCGCGTACTTGCCGAGCCTGCGGGGCGGGATGACGGCCGCCATGACGACCTGCGCGAGGGCGGTGAGGCCACCGGCGCCGATGCCCTGTACGACGCGGCTGAAGATGAGCAGCCCCACGCCCTGGGAGAACCCGGCGAGCAGGGAGCCGACGATGAACATGGCCAGGGACAGCTGCAGGAGCAGCTTCTTGTTGTAGAGGTCCGAGAGCTTGCCCCACAGGGGGACGGTCGCCGTCATGGCGAGCAGTTCGGAGGTGACGACCCAGGTGTAGGACGACTGGCTGGCACCGAGGTCGGCGATGATGCGCGGCAGGGCGTTGGCCACGACCGTGCCGGCCAGGATGGCGACGAACATGCCGGCCATCAGCCCGGACATGGCCTGGAGTATCTGCTTGTTGCTCATGGATGTGGGCGCCTGAGCGGGCGCCTCTGTTGTGCTCAAGGTGTCCTTCTCGGAAGTCGATCCGTGGATCGGGCAGGAACGGAAGTCGGGAGTGACGCGGGCTCAGGAGTCCGTTGCGGGGGCGGCAAGGCCTGCGGCCAGGTGCTCGAAGGTGAGGCGGAAGACGTCGACGAAGGCGATGTCCGTCGTCCGCCCGCACCAGTCCTCGATGGCGACCCGGATGGCGGTGGTGGAGACGGCGGCGACCAGTCGGGGGTAGAGCCCGACCGCCTCGCCCGGCGCTCCCCCCAGCCGCTCGGCGATCGCCTGGGCCAGCTCCAACTCCTCGGCCATGTGGGCACCCAGGCCGCGGACGAGGAGGTGCGGGGAGCGCTGGAAGACCTTGGCCCGCAGGCTCCAGATCTCGTGGCGCTCCTCGATGTCCACCAGTTCCGCGGCGAAGGCCTCGCGCAGCACGTCGAGGACGGGCAGCGCGGCGGGCGCTTGGCGCACGGTGCGCCGAAGGCGCTCGCCGACCTCCTCGTCGAGCATGAGGAAGGCATCGTCGTGGCTGTCGAAGTAGTTGAAGAAGGTGCGCGGTGAGACTCCCGCCGCGCTGCTGATCGCCTCGACGGTGACGTTCTCCGCCCCGTGTTCGGCGGCCAGCCGCACCGCCGCATCGGCCAACGCCGCCCGCGTGGCCCGCTTTTTGCGCTCACGGAGTCCGGGCGCGGGGTCTTTGCTCGTCACATCTTGCAGAGTACGCAAAGATGCAGAGCACGCAAAATTCTCCCCACCGGCCAGCGCGCCGACACGGCGGCCTCACCGACTGTTCCCACACCCCCGCTATGGGTTAGGTTAGGCATACCTAAGTTTGAGGCTTGGGACTCTTCAACGGCATGGAGCATTGGGATGCGCCCACACAGCACCCGCATCACGCGGCCGACCCCCGCCGAACGCGTGCACGCGATCCTGCACGCCGCACAGTCGATGACTGTGATCAGCGACGGGTGTCACACCGAGGTCCACCGGCTCGACGGCACCGGCGCGGGGCACATCCACCTGCACGCCCCCGACCAGGACACCCCGGCAGTCCCGCGGGAACGCCGCCCGGTGCGCCTGGAGTTCACCGACATCGCACCCACCGCCGTACGCGACCGTCTGCGCGCCCGCGTCACCGTCACCGGGCTGCTGACGGCCCCGTATAGCGACGAGTCGTCCCGGAGCACCTGCATGGAGTTCGGCCAGGCGCTCCTCAAGGACGCCCAGGGCCGCCACTTCGTCTCCCTGGACCAGCTCTGCTCGGCCACCCCGGATCCGATCACGGGCAACGAGGCGGACATGCTGACCCACCTCGTGGACAGCCACCAGGAGCTCGTCCCCCTCCTGGTGCGTCTGGTGCAACCGCAGCCCGCGAAGGGCATGTTGCGCGCGCTCCCGCTGGCCATGGACCGCTACGGAGTGACGTTGCGCCTGGAGTACCCCACCACGCATGTCGACGTCCGGCTGCCGTTCGCCACTCCCGTCAGCCACATCGACCAGGCGGGGCCGCAGATCCGCGGCCTGTTGGCCGCGGCCCGCCGCCTCTCCCACCGCGGTCGCCTGATCGTGTGACCGACGCGGTCCCGCACGATCGGGTCAGCGGTGGATGTCCGCGCCGGGGCCAAGAGGCAGGCCCAGCCCGTAGAAGAGGCCGAGGACCGCGAGCCAGGCGATCAGGAACGGGACCACGAACACCGAGAGCCGGGACAGGACCGTGCCCAGCTGCGCCCCGGGTTCATAGCGGCGCAGGATCGTCAGCATCAGGAAGACGTACGGATTGAGCGGCGTGATCATCTGGGTGGCGGAGTCGCCGATCCGGAACGCCGCCTGGGTGACGGCCGGTTCCATGCCGAGGAGCATGAACGCCGGGACGAAGACCGGCGCGACCAGGGACCAGAGGGCCGAGCCGGAGGTCACGAACAGGTTCAGGACGCAGACCAGCAGGACGAACAGGACCAGGCCGGTGAAGCCGGTCAGGCCTGCGGACTCCAGGAGGTTCGCGCCGTTGACCGCGAGCAGGGTGCCGACGTTGGACCAGTCGAAGACGCCGATGACCTGTGAGATCACCAGGATCAGCACGATGTAGCCGGACATGCCGGTGATCGATTCGGCCATCATGCGCGGCGCGTCCTCGGCGCGCTTGAGCGTGCCGACGGTACGGCCGTAGACGACCCCGGCCAGGACGAACGCGACGAACAGCAGGGGCACGATGCCGTCGAGGACCGGCGAGGGGACAAGGGCGCCACCCTCGCCGCGCAATGGGAAGCCCGGCAGCAGCCAGCAGGTGACCACGACGGTCGCGTAGAGCAGGACGGCCAGGCCCGAGCGCAGCAGGCCCGTGCGCTGCCGGGCGGTGACGGTGACCGTGACGGCGGAGGGCGCGGCGGCCGCGTCCGACGTCGCCTCGGACTCGATCGCGGGCTCGGTCTCGGTCCCGGCCCCCGGGTCCGGCTGGGGCAGCCGGGGTTCGAGGATGCGGGAGATCAGGAAGCCGCCGATGAGGGCGAGGATGCAGCTGGCGGCAGCGGTGAAGAAGTAGTTGATGAGGATGTGCGTGGGGGCGCTCTCGCCGCCGGGCACGACCGCGGCGGCCTGTTGCGTGATGCCGGTGTAGAGCGCGTCGAGCGCGCCGATGGAGAAGCCGGCCGCGTAGCCGGCGCAGACGCAGGCGAAGCCGCCGATGAGGCCCGCGATCGGGTTGCGGCCCGCGTTCTTGAAGGCGAGTGCGGCCAGCGGCGGGATCACCAGGATCGCCACGTCGCTCATCAGGTGCGCCTGGCAGGACACGAAGGCGACCAGGTAGGGCAGCAGCCGCCGGGGTGCCCGTGCGATGGAGGCGCGTACGGCCGTCTCCAGCAGGCCCGTCTTCTCGGCCACGCCGACCGCGGCCATCATCAGCAGGACGGTGCCCAGCGAGGGGAATCCGGTGAAGTTCGGGATGAAGTTCTCGAGCAGCCAGCGCACGCCCTCGCCGGTGAACAGGCCCTTGACCGCGAGGGTTTCGTCCTCGCCGGGCACCGTGACGGTGGTTCCGGCGACGGAGAGCGCCGTCGAGACGGTGCCGATGATCAGGAAGAGGCCGAGGAAGAGCAGCACCGGGTGCGGCAGTCTGTTGCCCGCGCGCTCGATGCCGTTCAGGACCTTGTCGAGCAGGGACCGCTGGGGCGGTCCGCCCGTCGGCGTCGTCGTCGGGGTGACCGAGGTGCTCATCCGGTGGCTCCTTCCGATGGCGCGCCGCCGCCTGCGGGGGCGCTCTGGGCCAGGCCGAGCGTGTCCTTGCGCACGGCGCCGCGCTGGGCGACGAGCACGATGCGCTCCGGGTCGGACAGGACCGCGATGTCCGCGAGCGGATCGCCGTCGCACATCACCAGGTCGCCGTGTTTGCCCGCCTCGAGGGTGCCGATCTCCGCGGAGAGGCCCAGGAGTTCGGCGGCGCTGCGGGTGCCCGCCTCGATGGCCCGCTCCGGGGTCATACCGAGGGACACGAGGTGGGCGAGCTCGCGCAGATTGCGGCCATGGGGCACCATCGCCGCGTCGGTGCCCATGGCGATGCGTACGCCGTCGGCGATGGCCGCGGCGATGTTCTCCCGGGTGATGCCGGACCAGCGGACCTTCTTCTCGTAGTGGAAGGGCTGCATGGTCGCGCGGTCGATGCCGTCGAAGACCGTCGACAGGGTCGGCACCACGAACGTGCCGTGTTCGCCTGCCAGTTCACGGGCCTGCGCGGTCAGGCCATAGCCGTGCTCGACGCTGCTCACCCCGCCGCGGATCGCGTTGACGATGCCCGCGGTGCCCTGGGCGTGGGCCGCTACGGGGCGGCCGCCGTGCCGGGCCACCTCGTCGACGACCGTGCGGATCTCCTCGACGGTCAGGCCCTCGTCGTCGGGCTGGTCGTAGGGACTGCTCATCCCGCCGGTCGCACACACCTTGATCACGTCGGCGCCGGAGCGCAGCAGCCGGCGCACCGCGACGCGTACCTCGTCCGGGGTGTCGGCGATCTCGCCCACCCCGGAGCTGGGGTCGAAGCCGCACTCCGAGCGGAAGTCCGCGTGGCCGCCGGTGTGGCTGAGGATGCGCACGGCCGTGTGCAGGCGAGGGCCGACGGTGAGGCCCGCGGCGACCGCGTCCCGGTAGCCGGCCGGCAGGCCGCCCAGGTCGCGGGCGGTGGTGATGCCCGCTTCCAGGGTGATGCGCAGCCGCTCGGCGGTGCGGAACGTCTCCAGGGTCGGGTCGCTCTCGTGGCGGCGGACCATCTGCCGGGGCGATTCGATGGCGAGGTGGACATGGGTGTCGATGAAGCCCGGCAGGACCGTGCGGCCGGCCGCGTCCACGGTCCGGGCCCGGGCGGGTGCTTGTGGTGCCGTGGCGGCCAGTCCGGCGTGGACGATCGTGCCGTCCTCGTCGATGTCGATGACGGCGTCGGTGACGGGGGCCGCTCCGGTGCCGTCGAGCAGACGGGCCCGGATGATGCGCAGGGAGGAGAACGGTGCGTGGCTCATGGCCGACGATCCTCGGTATCAGGGATCACGACTGTGTAAAATCGCCGGAATCCTTCACCGCACCGGCCTTCGACGCAGGATTCGGTACCTCTCATGGAAACGCAGCGGACGCACACCCTGGACGAGCTGGATCTGGCGATCGTGCACGCCCTCCAGATCCAGCCCCGGATGCCCTGGGTGCGCATCGGCGAGGTCCTGGAGGTGGACGCGGTGACGGTGGCCCGGCGCTGGGAGCGCCTGGTGCACGCGGGCGTGGCCTGGGTGGACGGCTATCTGTCGCCCGGTCACGACGAGGGCGTCTACGCGCAGCTCGAGATCGACATGGACGGGCGGCCGAGCGAGGACACGATCGGCCAACTCGCCCGCGACCCGCATGTGCTGAGCCTCAAGCAGACCTCGGGCGGGCGCGACATGCTGGCGATCGTCGCCGCCGCCGACCTCGACGGGTTGGCCCGGCTCTCCGGCGACCGGGTCTCGCAGCTGCCGGGCGTGCGGGCCGTACGCAGCCATGTCATCACCGCTGCACCCTTCGAGGGCGCGTCGTGGCGGCTGCGCAGCCTGACCCGGCAACAGCGCGGCGCACTCGCCATGGAGCGGCCCGCGCTGCCCGCCGAGCCGCTGCGGCCCCTGGACCGCCGGATCGCGCTCGCGCTGGGCACCGACGGACGGATGCCCCTGACGGAGCTGGCCGACACCGTCGGCGCCTCCGCCGCGACCGTCCGGCGCCGGCTGCGGGTACTGACCGGCACCGGACGGCTCTCGCTGCGCTGCGCGCTGGCCCGGCCGCTGACCGGATTCCCGGTCTCGGTGGTGTACTTCGGCTCGGTGCCCGCCCAGCATCTGGACGAGACCGTGAGCGCCCTGCGTACCCTGCCGGGCCTGCGCATGTGCAGCATCACGGCGGGCGCGCACAATCTGATGCTCGACATCTGGCTCCCGGCCCTGTCCGAGGTCCACACCACCGAGGCGCTGCTCAACAGCCGTCTCGCCCACCTGGACCTACGGATCACCGAGCGTGCCGTGGTGCTGCGCACGGTCAAACACGTGGGGCGGATCCTGGACCGCAGAGGACACAGCGTGGGCTCGGCGCCGCTCAACTACTGGGATACGTAAGAGCGTTCACGCCTTACAAGCTCCGGCTCCCGCCCGTCTCCCGCTCCTCTCCCGCGCTGCCGCACGTCAGTCGGCCCCGTGTCCGTTGGCCTTCGGGATCGTGCGGGCGCCGCCCGTGGTCCCGGCCTCCGAGCGAAGGGCGTACAGCCGGGTGAGCGGGTGGAAGCGGTAGCGGCCCGGGGCCGGGGACTCCAGGAGTTGCACGTCGACCAACTCCTCCAGGATCGCCTCGGTGGCCGAAGGGGCGCCGCCGGTCGTCGCTGTCGCCTGTTCCACCGTCAACTCGCCCTGCTCCGCCGCCAGCAGGGGCAGCGCCCGCGCCGCGTCCCGGCCGGTGGGGCCCCGGTCCAGCAGCCCGCGGCGGCCCGCTTCCAGGGCCGCCCGTACGTCCAGATCCGCGAAGGACAGTTCCGCCAGGCGCCGCGCGGGATCGGTGAGCCGGTCGGCGAGCGCCCGCACCGGCCAGCGGGGGCGTGCCGCCAGGCGGGCGCCCGCGATGCGCAGGGCCAGCGGGAGGTGGCCGCAGTGGTGCGCGATCGCCTCGGCGGCGCCGCGTTCGGCGCCGAGCCGTCCCGGCCCCGCCCACAGGCCGAGCACCTCGACGGACGCCGGGGGCGGCAGGGGCATCAGGTGGAGGTGGGCGGCGCCGTTCAGGGCGGCGAGGACCCCGCGGCTGGTGACCAGGACCGCACAGCCGTGTGCCGCGGGCAGCAGCGGGCGGACCTGGGCCGCGTCCAGCGCGTTGTCGAGGACGATCAGCACGCGGCGCTCGGTGAGCAGTGTGCGGTAGGCCGCCGCCGCGTACGCCTCGTTGCCCGGATGCGGCTCGGGCGCACCCAGCGCGTGCAGGAAGCGCCGCAGGACGACGACGGGCGGGACGGGGTGCGCGTCGTGGCGAGAGCCGCGCAGGTCGGCGTAGAGCTGGCCGTCGGGGTACCGCTCGGCAAGCCGGTGGGCCGCGTGCACGGCGAGCGCCGACTTGCCGACACCACCGGGGCCGTCCACTGCGACCACCGGAGGGCCGACGCCCCGCCGGGCCGGGCGCAGCGCGTCGAGCCTTTCCAGTTCCCCTGCCCGGCCCGGGAGTTGGGGGATGTCTGCGGGCAGCTGGCGCGGCACGGCGGGACGGCAACCCGCGGCGTCCGTGCCGGGCGCACTGTCCGTGCCGGGCACTTCGTCCGTGTCGGGCGGGTCGGCACGGCGGCCGGTAGCCGTGTGCGCGCGGCGCGCCTCCTCCACCCGGTCTCGGGCCGTCGCAAACAGTCTCAGCTCTTTGCCGGTGGCGCCGAGCAGCTGGACCAGGGTGTCGAAGCGGTCCGTCGGCGGCAGGGTCTTGCCCGCGAAGTAGTCGCCGATCGCCCCGTGCGCCCAGCCCGTTCTCGTCGCCAGCTGGCGGTAGGTGAGCTGGGTGCCCCCGTTCCTGCGTGCGGCGCGTCTGCGCAACTGCCGCAGCAGCGCGGCCAACGCCTGGACCGTGTCCACCGATTCGACCGGGCCGACGTCCGCTGCCGTCTCCCGCACTCCCCCGTCCGGCGGGTGTCCCGCCGCCCCCGTTCCTCCTGGCACCGTTCGCAACCTCCGCACCGGCCCGCACCGGGCGACCGCGTGTGACCGTCGCCTGGCCGAGGCCATCCGGACCTGTCCGGCGGCGCCCGATCCCGGGGATCTCCCTGGAACGCACTGCGAGCATCCCGCTACCGCTCGGATCCCCCGAGCCGGCGACCGGGCACCACACCGGCTGTCACCACGGCATTCGTGGAATATCGCCCTCCGGTTTGGTGCGGTTTCCCGCCGGGCGCCGGAGGCCGGGCTTCGCGAGACCGCGCGACCGACACCGCACGACCGCCGTCGGACAACCTGACGTCAGACAACTCGACGTCGGACGACCAAGGAGGCACGACCCATATGAGCAGGATCTGCAACAAGGCCCCCGCCCCGCCTGACGGCAGCGTGACCGACCAGTCTCTCCAGTCTCTGTACGAGCGCGTCGACGGCCCCATCGCCACCGGCTCGGCCCACTTCATGCGGGCGGGCAGCGAGCTGCACCTGATGCACTCCGACCTGGAACTGGGCGACGCGCGCAAGGCCGCCCTGCGGGTGCGCTGTGCTGCCGCCGCCGTACGGACCGCGCTGGTGGAGTACCGCACCTCGCACCGCGTCGCCCAGGAGCTGGGTTTCTACCCGGTCCACGACGAGCGGCTGCGGCTCGCGGGCGGCGGGGTCGCCCCGGTGCGCGAGACGCTCCGCGCCGCCCGGGAGGCGAACCTGGTCCAGCTGGATCGAGTATCCATCGAGGCTGTCGCGCGGCGTCACGAAGAGGGCGGGGACGAGGCGGCGTTCGGCCACTTCGTGTCCGAGCTGACCGCGTTCTCGGCGGAGCTCGAGGGCTTCGCCGCCCAGGCCACCCAAGCCGGCCCCGCCGACTGGCAGCCCCTGGCGTGGCAGTTGCTCACCGGTTTCGACCGTATCCGGATCTACGGTCAGGCTCTGGCCGTCGTCAACATCCTCGCTATGGGTTCGCCGAGGCCCGCGAGAACCCCGACGGCTTCTACGGCTTCTACCGCTCCATAACGGTTCCAGGTGTGCCGGAGGCCGTCGTCGCGCCGGTCGGTCAGCTGCCGGTGAGACCGCGCCGGCTCGCGTTGACGCCGGCCTGGAACCGCGAGTCGGCCTCCAGGGCGGTCATCAGCTCGGCGACCCGCCTGCGGTAGGTCCGCACGGACATGCCGACACGGCGCGCGCCCACGGCGTCGGTGAGCCCGTCCGCGAGTGCCCGCAGCACGGCGAGGGAGTCGGCGTCCAGGCCCTCGGCCTCGTGGCGCAGGTAGTCCGCGATGGGGGTGCCGGCGTCCCATGTGGCACACATCAGGGCGTGCACACCGCCGACGAGCGCCGGTGCGGTCGTGATCGTGAACTCACGGCCGCGGGCGCCGCTGCGGCCGGCGAGGATCATCACCCGCCGGTCGATGATGATCGTCTCGTGCGGCAGTGCCGCGGCACGGACGCGCACCTGCCCGCCTGCGGCCGCGATGTCGAACAGGTGCAACCGCTGTTCCTCGTCGGCCAGTACGGCCGGTGTGTAGAGCTTGCGTACGACCATGCCGTCAGCGGTCCGGGGGCGCAGGCTGCGCGCGATCGACGCTCTGGCCTCGGGCCGCGTCCAGGTGTGCAGGTCGTTGGCGGCGCAGAAGAACTCCCGCGTCGTCCCGCGGAACAGCTGGGCGGTCCGCGCGGCCAGCTCTCTCTCGCCGTGCACGATCAGCGTGCTGGTTTGGTCGGTCACCCTCCCAGTCTCCGTCATCGCCCGTGGCAACAGATTGCCATCCGGCCTGCCGCTGGCCCTCGCGGGTCGAGGGTGGGGTCATGACCACACAGATCACGGCCGCAGCGAGCGGCCAGTTCATGCTCGGTGGCGACCGCGGCGTCAACCGGCTCGGTTTCGGCGCGATGCGCCTGGCCGCAGGCACTTTCACCGGGCCGGCACGCGACCCGCGGACCGGTGCCGCGGTGCTGCGGCAGGCCGTCGATGCGGGTGTCGACCACATCGACACGGCCGGTTTCTACAACCGGGGGGAGGTACGTGCCAACGATCTGATCCGCACGGCGCTCGCGCCCTACCCGGCCGAGCTGTTGATCGCCACCAAGGTCGGCCCGCTGCTCGGAGCCGACGGCATGCCCACCGGCCAGGCCGGTCCGGAGCAGCTGCGCGGGCTGGTGACCGAAGATCTGCGCGCCCTCGGTCTCGACCGGTTCGACCTGGTCTATCTGCGGGTCGGGGGCATGCGGGAGCCGGGCGGCGAGAGTGTGGCCGACCGGTTCGCGGCACTGGCGGAACTGCGCGAGGAGGGTCTGATCCGCCACCTGGGGGTCAGCAACGTCGATGCGGCGCAGCTCGACGAGGCGCGGGGCATCGCGCCGGTCGTCGCGGTGCAGAACCAGTACCACGTGCATCGCCCCGATGACGCCGCCGTGCTCGCGCGCTGCGAGGAACACGGGATCGCCTACGTGCCGTTCTTTCCGCTCGGTGGCGGCTTCGATCCGATCGAGCACGGCCGCCTGGCACAGGTCGCCAAGAGGCACGAGGCGACCACCGCGCAGATCGCCCTCGCCTGGTTGCTCGCGAGCTCGCCGAACATGCTGGCCATTCCCGGCACGGGCTCGCCTGCCCACCTCGCCGAGAACCTCGCCGCGGCCGGACTGCGTCTCGACGCCGCCGACCTCGCCGAACTGACGGGCTGACGGGCTGACGGGCTGACGGGCTGACGGGCGCACGGCTACGAAGTGCTGCACCGGCTGGTGGCTCGTCGACTCACGGACAGGTCACCGGCCGGTGCGAGTGGGTGACTGACTGAGCCGCGGCGAAGTCCACGTCGGCCGCGGGCAGCACCCGGACGCTCCGCCCCGGGAAGCGGAGGTGCCGGAAGATCTCGTTGTGGTGGGCGATCGACTGCGCGGGCGCGGCGTACTCGCCGCTGTCGGGCCGGACGGACGTGGTGTGCCCATCGGCGACCACCACCAGGTCGTATCCGTGGCTCAGCGCCTGCCGGGCCGTGGTGTCCACGCAGATCTCCGTCGCGAACCCGGTGACGACCACCTCGGTGACGCCCAGCGTCTTCAGGGTCCTGTCGAGATCCGTGCCGAGGAAGCTGTCCGGGCTGGTCTTGCGGACGCCGAACTCGCCATCGGCGGGAGCCAGTTCAGCAACCACCTGCCACCCTTGGGTGCCCTCTTCCATCCCGTTGCCCTGATCCTGGATCGTCACCACCGGCACACCGGCGGCTTTGGCGCGTTCGCGCAGCTCGGCGATCACGGCGACGGTTTCGGCGGCCCGATACGCGATGGCCACCGGAGTGTTCTGCATGTCGATGACGAGGAGCGCGGAGGCGTGTGACATGGGCACACCGTAAAGGACCTTTACCCTTCACCCGGCACTGTTTTGGCGGCCGCGGGTCAGGCAGGTCTCGATCGTGCCGCGAACGCCGAGGATGTCCAGAACCGAGCGGGTGCCGACCGCTTGGACCTCCAAACACCTCACGCCGCGCCCTCTGCGGTGACGGAGGGCGCTCGCGCGTTGATCAGCCCGTAGCCGCTTGCCGTTTCCTCAGGGCCTCGCCGAGAGCCGTGCGGACCGGGTTCGGCAGCGGTTCGCCCTCTGTCGTGGCGATCAACTCTTCTGCCACCGCCCGCAGTTTGGTGTTGGAGTGCTGTGACACCTCGACCAGGATCTCCCACGCCTCCTCCGCGGTACACGGACCCAGCGTCATGAGCATGCCCCGCGCCTGGTCTATGCAGGGGTGGGAGTCCAACGCGCGATGGAGGTCGTTGACCTCGGTGCGCAGTGCCTTGATCTCGGCGACCTCGTCCGCGCATTCGCCGTCAGGAGCCGGCTGCTCGGGAACGGGGCGAGGGTTCAGTGCTGGGGTGTTGAGGGAGTCCGATGAGGAAGCCACCCGCTCTGCCTCTCGTTTACTCGCGCCGCCTCTGTCAAGTCGGCAGGACCGCTGATGAGGTGAGCATCGCAGATCCCGCACATCCATGGCCAGAGTTTGTTGTTTCCGCGCATGCGGCAGCGCCGGTGGCTGTCTGTCCCAACCGACCGGCGCCTACGTCGCACAGCGCTGTGCCTTCGCCGTGATCGAGTAGCCATCTCCGTTGATCTGAAACAGATGCAGCCCTATCAGCCTGTTCCAGGGGGGCTAGTCAGCCAATTACTCGCGGGCCGTCACGCGGTGCCCCCCCCTCACCGACTCACCGACCCGGCAGCGGGCACGGCCAGTGCGCGTGTTCGACTCCCCCCTGGCCCCACCCCGATTTCGAGCGTAGACCGCCCCAACTGCACCCCCGCGGGCCTGGGTGCACGCTAGCGTCGCCGCGACGCACTGTTTGGCGGGAGGGGCAGGGATGCGGCGCTCGGCCGGGCATTACGCGCTGCTGCAATACGTGGCTGACGTGCAGCGCACAACCGATGGATGGGCCACCGCAGGGCCCGGACTCGATGAACGCACCATGGGCCCCTTGGTGAGACTCGGGCTTGCCCGGGTGGCGTCCCGCGAGGACCAGGCGGAGCTCTCCGCGAAGGCGGGCCGACCGGTCCCGTGGGCGGTGCAGCTGACGGACGACGGGTGGGACGGGCTCCTGTACGCACAGGTGCGGGCTGCTCCTCCGGCCGTCGAGGCCCCCGCGCCCGGGCTCCAGCAGGTGGGCCTGCGCCGCTCGGAGCTGGATGCCCTGCGGCGGTTCCTCGCGTTGCGCGGACGGCTGCGGCGCGAGCCCGCGCCGGGTCTGGAGGCGGCGGTGGACGCGGCGCGCTTCAACGCGGCGTCCAACCGGTGGATCGTGTACGTGAGCGGTGAGCAGATGGACTCGATGGCGCGTGCGTTCTTTCTCGAGCGGCTCGGCGGCTCGGCAACGCTCGCCAACCGGTTCGCCCGTGTGTACGGGGTGAGCTATGCGCCCCCGCCTCTCCTCTACGCCTCCGAGTCGGAGCGCGGCGAGGCCGGCTAGCCGCCCGGCGGTCGCGGGAGCCCCGTCGTGCCGCCGCGCGGGGAGTGGGGGTGCGCCGGGGAAGGATCTATAGGCTGCGTGTGTGGCCAGTACAGAAGATTCAGCGTTGAGCGGCATTACGGCATCCGACCCGGCTCCGACAGATCTGCAGTCGTTCGCGGTGCAGCTGCGACGCATGAACGGCGAGATCAACCGGCTGATCCACGGCTTCGCGGCCGGCCACGATCTGCACGCGACCGACGTCCAGGCCCTCGCGGCGATTCTGGACTCGGACGCCCCGCTCACTCCGGGACGGCTGCGTGAGCATCTGGGGCTGACCTCGGGTGCCGTCACCGCGTGTCTGGACCGTCTGGAACGGGCGGGGCACGTTCACCGTACGCGGGACAGCGAGGACCGTCGGGTGGTGCACGTGCACTACGCCGCCACGGCGAAGTCGGCGGCGCGCACCTTCTTCCAGCCGCTGGCGGCGGCGACGGAGAGCGCTCGCGTGCGGTTCAGCGAGGACGAACTGGCCGTCGTGGTGCGCTTCTTGGCCGCCATGAACGAGGAACTCTCCGAGCTGCGGAGTCGTCAGCGCTGAGCTGACGCAGGGCCCCGCCGCGACAGGCCCGGGCGCGCGCCGGGCACCCGCTGGGCAGCTCCACCGGACAAGATGTTTCAATCATTGAGATTCTTATTTATTGAGCTATAGAAGTCCGCGAGGAGATCCATGTCCACAGGCACACGCGTGGCACGCTGGCTGGTCCCCGTCGTCCTGCTCGTCGCCTGGCTCGGCATCGGCGGAACGCTGGGGCCGTACGCCGGAAAGCTCGGCGAGGTCGCCACCAACGATCAGTCCGCCTTCCTGCCCCAGAACGCCGAGTCCACACAAGTCATCGACGCCCAGCGGAAGTTCCGTCAGGAGGAGACCCTTCCCGCGATCGTCGTCTGGACCACGGACGGTGACACGCGGGCCGACGGCATCGATCAGGACCAGAAGGACGCCGCCACCCGGGCGCTGGCAGCCCTGAACGACGCGTCGGGGGTCGCGGGGCCCGCATCCCCGGCGGTGCGGTCCAAGGACGGCCAGGCGCTGCAAGGGGTCGTCCAGCTGCGGCCCGACCTGGGCGAGGAACTCGAAGGAACCCTGGAGCAGGTCAGGAAGGCCGCGGGGCAGGTGCCCGGCACGAACGCCCAGGTGGCCGGCCCCGCGGCCAGCCAGGCCGACCTGTCCGACGCCTTCGGGGGCATCGACGGTCTCCTGCTCGGGGTTGCCCTGATCACCGTCCTGGTGATCCTGCTACTGGTCTACCGCAGCCTGCTGCTTCCGCTGGTGATCATCCTCGGGGCCGTCTTCGCCCTGGGGCTCGCCTGCGGCATCGTCTACGTGCTGGCCGACCACGACATCGTCCGGGTCGACGGCCAGGTCCAGGGCATCCTCTCCATCCTGGTCATCGGCGCCGCGACCGACTACGCGCTGCTGCTCACCGCGCGCTTCCGTGAGGAACTGGCCGCCGACCGCGACCGGGTCGCCGCCATGCGGGCGGCGCTGCGCCGTTCGCTCGGTCCCGTCGTCGCCAGTGGCGCCACGGTCGCCCTGGGGCTGCTCGCCCTCCTGCTGAGCGACCTCACCAACAACCGCGCGCTCGGGCCGGTCGGGGCCATCGGCATCGCCTGCGCCGTACTGAGCACGCTGACCTTCCTGCCCGCTGTCCTGATCCTCCTGGGGCGCGCGGCGTACTGGCCCGCCCGGCCCAAGTCCGCGACGGAGAAGTCCGCGGGGCAGGGCGTGTGGACCCGGATCGCCTCCCTCGTCGACCGCGCGCCGCGCAAGGTCTGGGCGGGCACCCTCGTCGGCCTGTTCGTCTGCGCCGCCTTCGCTCCCACGCTCAGTTCCAAGGGCGTGCCGCTGGACGAGATCTTCGTCAACGACGCGCCCTCCGTGGCCGCGCAGAAGACGCTCGGCACGCACTTCCCCGGCGGCTCGGGCAATCCGGCCGTGGTGATCGCGGACGCGGACCGGGTCGAGCAGGTGACGGCTGCCGCCGAACGCACCGAGGGGGTGTCATCGGCTGCGGCCGCGAGCGCCTCGGGCAGGCCGGGCGCGGGAGAATCGGGCGCGTCAGACCTGCTCGTCGTAGACGGCCGCGTACGCATCGACGCCACCTTGGAGGACGCCGCCGACAGCGACGCGGCGAAGGACACCGTGGCGCGGCTGCGGGACGCCGTCCACGCGGTGGACGAGGCCGACGGACTGGTCGGGGGCTACACCGCGCAGCAGTACGACACGCAGCAAACGGCCGAGGGCGACCGCCTGCTCATCGTGCCGGTCGTCCTCGCCATCATCCTCGTCATCCTGATCGGGCTGCTCAGGTCGCTGCTCATGCCGGTCCTGCTGGTCGCGACCGTCGCGCTCAACTTCCTTGCCACGCTGGGAGTTTCCGCCCTGGTCTTCCAGTACGTGCTGGGATTCAGCGGCACCGACTCCTCCGTACCGCTCTACGGGTTCGTCTTCCTGGTGGCCCTCGGCGTGGACTACAACATCTTCCTGATGTCCCGGGTCCGTGAGGAATCACTGCGCCACGGGACGCGCGAAGGAGTGCTGCGCGGTCTGACCGCGACCGGCGGGGTCATCACCTCGGCCGGGGTCGTGCTCGCGGCGACCTTCGCGGCGCTCGGCATCATCCCCCTGGCCTTCCTCGTACAGATCGCCTTCATCGTCGCCTTCGGCGTCCTGCTGGACACCTTGGTCGTACGGTCGCTCCTGGTGCCGGCCCTCGTCCGCGACATCGGGCCCAGGGCGTGGTGGCCCGGAGCCCTCAGCCGCACGGGGCGCGCCGGGGCGGAGTGATCCGGGCGGGCCTCGGCCGGGTCAGGTGCCCGCCGTCACCGGCGAGTCGGTCCGGTCGCCCACCGAGTCCCGCGTGGCGGACTTGGGGATGGGCCGGTCGTGGCGCAGGGCGGTCCACACCCGCTGCGAGGCCTTCTTCAGCGGCAGGACCCGTCCCGCGTCCTGGGAGTCGTAGGTGACGGGCATCGTGACCATGTCGGTGCGGTCGGGGCTGATGCCCTTCAGCTCCTTGGCCAGGCCGAGGAGTTTGTCCGCGGAGGCCAGCTCGGAGTCCGCGCTGATGGTCTTGGTCGCGGTGTCCGCCAGGTCGTAGGACTTGGCGGGGCTGCCCAGCGGATCGACGGTGTCCGCCTGGTGGATCAGCGCCTTGATGAATGCCTGCTGGAGCTGGATGCGGCCCAGGTCGCTGCCGTCGCCCACGCCGTGGCGGGTGCGCACCAGCTCCAGGGCCTGCTTGCCCTTGAGGGTGTGCTTGCCCGCGCTCAGGGCGAGACCGCTGTTGGGGTCGTGGATCGCCTTGCGGGTGGTGATGTCCACGCCGCCGAGCTCGTCGATGAGCTTCTGGAAGCCCTTGAAGTCGACCTCGAGGTAGTGGTCCATGCGCACGCCCGACATCTTCTCGACCGTCTTCACGGTGCACGCCGGTCCGCCCACTTGGTAGGACGAGTTGAACATGGCCTGCCGCGCGCCGGCCGCCGTGCCGCCGTGCGGCTCGGCGCACTGGGGCCGCTCGACCATCGTGTCGCGCGGAATGCTGACGACCGAAGCCTTCTTGTGGGTCTTGTCGACGTGCAGGACCATCGCCGTGTCGGCGCGGGCTCCGCTGACGCCGGTGCCGTACTTGCCATGAGTTCCCGCCCGGGAGTCGGACCCGAGCAGGAGGATGTTCATCGAGCCGTCCTTCTGCTGGCTGGGCCGGTCGTGCCCCAGGACGGCGTTCATGTCCGTGCCCTGAATGTTGCCGTTGAGGTGCTGCCAGGCATAGGCCGCACCGCCTCCGCCGATCAGGAACACTCCCAGCGCGCCCCACGTGGCGTAGCGCAGGGTCTTCTTCTTCGGCTTGCGCCGGGAGCGCCGTACCCGCGGGGGCCCGTAGCCGGGCACTGCGGGGCCTTCGGCCATGTGCGCCTGCTGCTCGTTGCTGCTCTCGTGCGGCATGCGCTGCCCCTTCTCTGTGACCGGTGGCTCAGTGGGTTGCTCGACCCACGGCTCAGTACGCGGAGTCGACGTTGTCGATCGAGCCGTACTTGTCGGCGGCGTAGTTGGCGGCCGCGGTGATGTTGGCGACCGGGTCGGTCAGGCTATTGGGGGTGCCCGAGACGTGGTAGGCGTCGAAGGTCGGCTGGATGACCTGGAGCAGGCCCTTGGACGGGGTGCCGTTCTGCGCGTTCACGTCCCAGCCGTTCTGGGCGTTGGGGTTGCCCGCGGACTCGCGCATGATGTTGCGGTGCAGGCCCTCGTAGGAGCCGGGGATGCCCTTGGACTTCATGATGTCCAGGGACTCCTTGATCCAGCCGTCGAGGTTGTCAGCGTAGTTCTTGTCGTCCGCGGCGGCCTGGGCTGCGCGGGTGCTCGCCGCGGTCGGCTCGGCGGCCTGGGCGGGCGAGGGGATCAGGGTGAGGGCCGCGGCGGCGGCACCGGCGGTGGCAATGCCCGCGACGGAGATCTTGCGCAGTCGGGTGGTGCGGCTGGTGCTGGTCTGCGTCTGGGTGGTGGCCATGCGGGGGTAACTCTCCAATGCGAAGGGTGTGGGGGCCCGGTCGACCCGAGCGGCATTCGCCCGGTGCGATCCCGGCTCCCCGGAACTTCAGCAAGGGTTAGCGGTGGCCGGAGCGGGACGCAACGATGTGACGTACTACCGCGGTACGCAGGACGCCCTGGTCAGGGCCTTCACAGGGGACGCGCGGCCTTCCGCGGGCGCCTTGAGCCATCTACTACCGTCGTTAGCATGTGACGTGGCTCCTATGGGTGGGCTCACAGCTTCGGCGGCGTTTGACTGCTCTGGGGGGCGTGGAAACGGCGTCCTGGGGAAGACGACCGAGCTCGACGCCACGGGCGACATTATTTGCCGCTTATTCGCCGCGAATGCGCAGGTCAGGACGGTTTCAGCGCCTTCGTGGCGCCGGTCGGGCGTCGATGCGGCCGATGGTGCTCGGCGGCGAAGCGGGACGGGGGCATGCCGAAGGCGCGGGTGAAGGCGGCGGTGAAGGCCGCGGGAGACGCATAGCCGATGCTGCCGCCGACTTCGCTGACCGATGCGGTGCGCAGCAGCGGGACGGCCGCGAGCAGGCGGGCGCGGCCCCGCCAGGCGGCGGGGCTCTCGCCGGTCTCGGAGCGGAAGCGCCGGGTGAAGGCCCGTTCGCTCATGGCCGTGCTTGCGGCCCAGGCGGCGTTGGTGGCGTCGCCGTCCGGGGCGGCCAGATACGCGCGGCACAGGCGCGCGAGGTCGGCGGAGGCGGGAATCCCGACGTGGAACGGGAGCGGGGCGCGCTCGGCGATCTCGTACAGGAGAAGCGCCGCGATGCTTCCCTCGCGCCCGGAGAGGCTGTAGTCGCTCTCGAACTCGACAGCGGCCAGGAGCAGCTCGCGCAGCAGCGGCGGCACGTCCACGACCGTGCAGGTGGCGGGCCACCAGGGGACGGCCGGCGGCTCGATGTACAGGCTGCGGGTGCTCACCCCCAGCATGTGGACCCGGTGCCGCGTGGCGGGCGGGATCAGCACGGCGCGTTCGGGCGGAACGGTCCAGGTCCCCTCGGCGGTGTCGACGACCATGACGCCGGTGGCGCCGTAGAGGAACTGCGCGCGCCGGTGCTCGTGCCAGTCCACGTGGCCGGGCGGGTAGTCGGTGCCGATCGGCAGGACGGCCCGGTCGACGTGGTCGACATCGGCCAGCGGGACGTTCTTCACCCGCACACCTTAGTGGCTGACACGCGAAAGAATGGTGCCGACCATCGCATGCGGGTAGATCGTCACGGCTGGTGGGGTGGGGCCATGGACTTCGCGATGTTGATCGGGGTCGGGCTCCTCACCGGGGTGACGACCGTGTTGTTCGGTTTCGGTGGAGGGTTCGTCGCGGTGCCCGTGGTGGTGGCGGCGGACGCCACACTGGGCGGCGACGCGATGCGGGTGGCGACGGCCACCTCGGCCCTGGTGATGGTGGTGAACGCGGGGTTCGCGACGGCCGTCACACCCCGGCGGATACTGCGCGCGCTGCGCGGCAGCGGCCGGCTGGTGCTCCTGCTGGCGGTCGGCGCCTCGGCCGGTGCGTTCGCCACGCGTCTGGCCCCGGCCGATCTGGCGCACTGGGCCTTCGTCGCGTACGTCGCGCTGACCATCGCCGACCTGCTCCTGCGCCCCGGCTTCCTGCGCCCGCGTCCCCCGGCCGGGCCGGCGTCCGAGGCTCCGCGTCCGCTGTCGACGTGCCTGGGCGCACCGATCGGCGCGGTGGCCGCCTTTCTCGGCGTGGGCGGCAGTGTGATGACCGTTCCCGCGATGCGGCGGGCCGGGCACCCGATGCAGGTGGCCACGGCCCTGGCCAACCCCCTGACCCTGGCCATCGCGCTGCCCGCCACCGTGGTGTCGCTGGGCGTGGCGGCGGTCCCCGCGGCTGGGGCCGCGCAGGTGCACCTGGTGGGCCTCATCGACCTCCGCGCCGCTGCGGCCCTGCTCCTGGGAGCGCTGCCGGTCATCGCCCTGCTGCGGCGCCGCCCGCCGCGCATACCCGACCGCGTCCACGCCTGGGCGTATGTCGGGCTGCTCGGCCTGGTGACGGTGGCGATGCTGCTCATGGCGTGACGGGGCGTTTCATGGCGAGACTGCTGCGCACGGGGTATTCCACGGCGAGGGCGCTCCGTTGCGGGAGATCGCCGTCGGCGACGTCAGGTCCGTACGCGCGTGGGACGGCTGACGAGCTGCCCGCCGCAATTGGGGCAGACGTCCTGCATGGCCTCGGCGCACGGGGTACAGAACGTGCACTCGTAGGAACAGATCTTCGCCGGCGCGTCCCACGGCAGCGCCGCACTCTCGCAGCGCTCGCAACGATCACGCATTTCCAACGCCATGATGTCCCCCGTAGCTGGCCGACCGGTGTCTGCGCGGTAATGATCTCGGGAGCGCGCAGCCGCAGCGACCGGCGCGGCGGCCATACATCGACACGATCGGGCCATGCCCCGGTGGCCGAGCGCCGCCCCGACCGGCCGGTACCGCCGATGGGCGGTACCGGCCGGTCAGGGCGGTCGTGCATCGGCCGCCTACCGTCTGCCGTCGGCCTGACCGCCCGGTCTCACTTCAGGTGCCGGGTGAAGAAGCGGCCCCCGTCCTCCACCTCGAACCACGGGGTGCCGGTGTGCCCGCCCAGGTTGGCGTGCAGCGTCTTCTGTCTGCTGCCGAAGGCGTCGAACAGGTCCAGGGCACGCTGGCGGGGGTTTCCCTCGTCGTCCCACTGCAGCAGGAACAGCAGCGGAACGGTGACCTGCCGGGCCTCCTCGCGCTGGGCGCGGGGCACGTACCCCCCGGCGAAGAGGCCGGCGGCCGCGATGCGCGGCTCGGTCGCCGCGAGGCGGATGCCCAGGGCGGTCCAGCCCGAGTACCCGACCGGGCCGCCGATCTCGGGCAGCGCCAGGAGGGCGTCCAGAGTGGTCCGCCAGTCCGGGACCGCCTTCTCGACCAACGGGCCGATCATGGATTCGAAGATCTCGTCGACCGGCTCGCCGGCCTGCATCGCCCGGCGGAGGTCGGTGCGGGCCTGCTCTTCGGCGGCGGAACGGGGCCGGTCACCGCACCCGGCGGCGTCGATGGTGGCCACCGCGTAGCCGTGCGCCGCGGTGTGCCGGGCCCGGGCCATCAGCCGGGCGTCCCTCTTGGGCAGGCCGTTGTTGTGGGCCATCAGGATCAGCGGGGCCGGTGCGGCGGGTCCAGGCTCCCCCGGTGCGGCGGACTCAGGCGTCCACAGCGTGCCGGGGATCTCGCCGAGGGTGAACTCGCGCTCGAGGACGCCGTCGTCGATGCGCTGTGCGGAAGTGAAATGCATGGTCATGCCTTTCGGGAGTGCTCACAGCGGCGCTCCCGGACGACCTACCGCCCGACCGTGACCCCGGAGGGGAGCACCCATGTCGATACTGCGTTCACGGGTACCACCTCCTCGTTCTCTCGCACGGCCTCCGGGAAAGTAGCAGGGGCCGCCGGGGTCCGCCAACGGGTTTTCGCGCGGGCTCGGCCCGGGGCGGTGGCGGCGATGAGTTCGGGGCGTCCGTCCGGTCTGCCGTGCGGCGGGAGCTTTCGCACCGGCGCGACGAAACGAGGAGCTCCGGATGTTGGACATCGAGCCGCAGCAGCCGCCGGGAAGGTCCTCCTGCACTTCAGCATGTCGCTGGACGGGTTCGTGGCGGGTCCGAACCACGCCACGGACTGGCTGGCCGGGGTCACCGGCCGCGACAGCGTGGAAGAGGAGTACATCGAGACCACCGGCGCGGTCCTGGGCAGGCGGGGCGGCTGGGACCGCGATCCGAGCGCCCGCCCCTACAGCGACGACTGGAACAGCTCGATCTTCGTCCTCACCCACCGCCCCGAAGACGCGACGCCCCCCGACGGCGTCACGTTCCTGAACCGCGACGTGGCCGAGGCGGTACGCATCGGCCTGGAGGCCGCCGGCAGCAAGAACCTCGAGGTCCTCTCCCCCACGATCGGCCGCCAACTGCTCGAACACGGCCTGATCGACGAGATCGATGTGCGTTACCGCCCGGCTGCCGGGGCGTAGGAAGCCCATGTGTCCGGGCCGCGCACCTAGCGCGTCGTGGTGAGCCAGTCCTCGTAGTGGGTGGGAGCCACGCGCGCGTCGGGGCCCGCGACAAGAACGTCGCCGCGGACGGCGGCGAACATGCCCGCCGTCTCGTCGGTGACGACGGTGCGGGGGTCCTTGCGGGCCGACAGCGTGAGGCGGCCGAGTTCGTCGAGCGGGAAGACGTCGGGGCCCGCGACGTCGAGCGTGCCGTTGCGCGGCGGGGCGGTGGCCACGTCCGCGAGGGCCTGGACCACCTCGGCGGTCGCGATGGGCTGGATGCGCGTCGCGGGCAGCCGGACGCTCTGTTCGTCGGCGGTCCACGTCATGACCGCGTCCATGAACTCGAAGAACTGGGTGGCGCGCACGATCGAGTACGCAGTGGGCCCCTGCCGCAGCAGCTCCTCCTGGAGGGTCTTCGCGCGGTAGTAGTCCAGCTGCGGCACCTGGTCGACTCCGACGATGGAGAGGATGACCTGGTGGCGGACGCCGGCGCGCTCCCCCGCGGCCAGCAGGTTCCCCGTGGTGGTGCGGAAGAAGTCCGGGGATGCTTCGTCGAACGTGGGCGAGTTCGACACGTTGACGACCGTGTCCGCGCCCTTGAGCGCCTGGTCGAGGCCCGTGCCGGTGAGCAGGTCGACCCCGGTCGACAGGGATGAGGCGACCACCTCGTGGCCTGCCTCGCGAAGCCGGGAGACGAGCTGGGATCCGATCAGTCCGGTACCGCCGATGACCGTGATGTTCATGATCGTGCCCTTCTGTGAACCGAGTCCCACTGCCGGGCAAACTCGGATATCCGATGTCCGAGATAATACTCGGATACTCTATGTCCGAGTCAACTGGGAGGGCGCATGAAACTGTCCGGCGGCGTGGAGTGGGCGCTGCACTGCTGTGTGGTGCTGACCGCGGCAACCGAGCCGGTCCCGGCTGCCCGACTGGCGCAGCTGCACGACGTCTCCCCCAGCTACCTGGCCAAACAGATGCAGGCCCTCTCCCGGGCGAACCTCGTCAAGTCCATCCAGGGCAAGACCGGTGGATACGTCCTGACCAGGGCGGCCTCCGACATCGCGGTCCTGGACGTGGTGCAGGCCGTCGACGGGGCGAGCCCGGCGTTCACCTGCACCGAGATCCGCCAGCGAGGCCCCTTCGGAACCCCGCCCCAGGACTGCGTCAAGCCGTGCCCCATCGCCCGCGCGATGGCCGCGGCCGATGCCGCCTGGCGCGCGTCGCTTGCGGCGGTCTCCATCGCCGACCTGGTCGGCTCGGTGGAGCAGGACAGCGGGCCCCAGGCCCTGCCGAGCATCGGCACGTGGCTCGACGCGGCGAACGGCTCCGACGGCTGAGGTGCCCGCACCCTGCCCCGGTCGCGCGCCCTAGCTGTCGCCGCTCGGCTGCTCGGCGGAGCGGGAGCGTCGATGGGCCGCCACGCGTTCGCGGGTCGCGCATCGGCGCGAGCAGTAGCGGCGCTCGGGACCGCTGCCCTGACTGATGAAGACGTCGTGGCAGCTGGGTGACGCGCAGACTCGGCCGGGCGGGCGTTGACGGTCCCAGACCAGGACGGTCAGGGCCATGCAGGACGAGGCCAGGAGCCACTCGTCCCAGCAGGCGTCGTCGGCGTGGTCGAGGTGGGGATGCCAGGGGGTGCTGCCGCCGTGCGAGGTCAGGCGGAGCGCTCCGGTGTGTTCCCGCAGGAGGCGGTTGAGCGCGGCTGCGGCGCCGTCGGCGTCCTCGGCGGCGAAGACCTGTCGCAGCAGGGCGGCGGCCGCACGCATCCCGGCGACGTCGCGCGCGGTGAGGTCGATGGGGTCCGCCTCGCCGTAGGCGCGGAGCACTGCGGCGACGTCGGCCGGGTCAGGGCAGTCGCCGGCGAGAGCGTTGACCAGGGCGGCGGTCCGCTGAGCCGTGGTCAGCACCGAGTGCCGGGTGGACCAGTCGTCGCTGTGGGAGGACACCTGTGGAATGTAACGCATCTTGCTGAGTTTTGAGTTACCTGCGTAACGTCCTGAAGATGAAAAGGCGTTACTCGCTCCCCCGCTATCTCGCCGGGGCATCGGCAGCTCGCGCCGGGGACGAGATGTCAGGACCGGCGCTGATGCTGGCGGGATTCGCCCTGACCGGATCGGCCACCGACGCCTCTTCCCTGCTCGCGGGCATCACGGTCTCCGCCGCGGTGGGAGGACCGGTGCTCGGGGCGCTTCTCGACAGGGCAGTGCGGCCCGGACGCGTACTGGCCGGGGCCCTCGTCCTGTATGCGGCGGGGCTGGGGACCGTCCTGGCGGGACTCGGCCGGTGGCCGCTGCCCGTCACCATCCTGATCGCCGTGGTGACAGGGCTCCTGGGCCCGGCCCTGTCGGGGGGATGGACGGCCCAACTGCCCCGCGTGGTGCCTGGCGAGCGCTTGCCCCGGGCGAACACCCTCGACGCCATGACGTTCGGCGGGGCGAGCCTGGCAGGACCGGCTCTGGCCGGCGGTGTGGCGGAGGCGCTGGGGGCATCGATGTCCGTGGTGGTCGCCGTGGCGCTGATCGCCTCGGCACTGCCCGCGGCGTGGCTGCTGCCCGCCCGTCCCGGCCGGGCGCGGGACGCCCGGACCACCTCGGTGATCAGCGACCTGACGGCCGGGATGCGGGTCATCGCCGGAAGGCGGCCCTTGGCCCGCGCGACCCTCACCTCGGTCGTCTCATGCGCCGCCCAGGGCATGCTGGCGGCGTGCGTCCCGCTCCTGGGCGAGCGCGTTTTGGGCGGGGCCGGCCGCGGCGCGCTGCTGCTCTCCTGCGCGGCGGTCTCCGCCCTGCTGGCCAACGCCGCACTCGCCCGGTTTCCGCGGTCGGTCGCCCCCGACACGATCATCTGGGGCAGTGCACTCGTCCAGGCCGTCGCGCTGGCCCTGGCCGCGTGGGGGCAGCCGGTCGTACTCATCGTGGCCGTACTCCTGGCGGGAGTCGGCGAAGGACCCCAACTGGCCGCCTTGTTCGCGGTCCGCCACCGGGAGGCACCCGACCACCTGCGCGGCCAGATCTTCACCACCGGTGCGAGCTTGAAGATCACCGGGTTCTCCCTGGGGGCAGCAGTCGCCGGACCGTTCGCGGCCTGGTCCCTTCCCGGCGCTTTGGCACTCGCGGCAAGTGTGGCCGCCCTCGCCGCAGCGGCCTTCTTCGCGATCCCCTCGGCACCCGTCGACTCGTCCGAGGACCGCGTCATGACGCGTTGATCAGGACCGCGGACACCGCTCACGAGGGCCGGGCCGCCCCGCGGCCGGCGGCAGCCCGGCCGCCCCGACCGTCACGGCCAGGGGATCGCGTCCAACAGCCAGGCCAGTAGGGCACCCACCGCTCCCGACACGGCTGCGGTGGCCATGGCGAGAACAGGGCGCTTGCCGACCTCTTCCTGGACCGGGCTCTTGCGGCTCATACGTGGCATTCTGGATGTCCCCTTGGTGAGATCGGCCTCGTTGCCGGGTGCTTCAACTCTGCGCGGCGGGCCCGGTGTTGCGGGGGTACGCACGCGTTGCGAGTCATCCCAACGCTGCGCGAGTCCGACGGGGGCGGGGCATGGACGAACTGGCGGAGCAGCCCGAGAGCGCGGCACGCGAAGAGCTCGTACCGGAACCGTGGGAGGAGGCCGGCGGGAGCGCCCTGAAACCGATCCCGCCTCATGTGGCGCCCCCGTGCCGCGAGTTGGCCGAGGGGCTGCGCAGCCTCTTCGCCGCTCTGCGGATCTCCGTCCGCCGCTACGCGGTCCGTACGCACTACGACCCCGGCACGGTCTCCCGCTACCTGAACGGCACGGCGGTCGCCCCGGCGGAGTTCGTCGAACGACTGCTGACCGATGCCGCCCAGGCGCTGCGACGGCCGATCTCCGTCCAGGTCACCGACCGAGTGACGGTCCTGCAACGGGCCGCGCTGAAGGCCACGAGCGCATTGGGCTACGAGCTTCAGGTCCTCAAGGACCAGCTGATCGAGGCCGACCGAAGATTCCAGTCCGCCGAGGCCAATGTCGAGGCGCTGTCGCAAGTGCTGCTGGACAAGAAGCGCCGCATCGCCGAGATGGATGCCGAGACGCAGCGGCTGCAGCTGTCGTACACCGCCCAACAGGACGAAGGCAGCCGGGCGTTGCAGGCCCTGCACACCGCGCACCAGCGATTACTGGAGGAGCGTGACCGTCTCCTGGGTGAGATCGCGCAGCTTCGACAGGCCCTGGATCAGGCACAACGCCAGGCCATCGAGGCGGAACAACGGTGCGAGGCGCTGGAGCACCAGATGCTCGCCGCGGAGGAGACCCTGGCCGCGGAGGTCGAAGCGCGCTCCGGCACCGACCCCGGCCGCTTCACCATCAGCTACGCGGGACCGGACCGGCCGTGGGCGGTGTGGATCAGGCACCGCCTCGAGACCATCGGCCACGACGCCGTCATCCAGGGTTGGGACCCGCCCGTCGGCCTGTCCCTCCAGGAGGCGCTGCGGTCGCTTCTGGTGGTGGACGGCACCCACATACTGCTCCTGAGTGAGGAGTTCGTGCTGGCCGGCGGCCACACCGAGGACGGCTGGGCGCAGGCCCTGCGCGGCGCCACCCCCTCGCCCCAGACGCCTCGGCTCGCCGCCTTCACCCTCACCGACCGCGAGTTCCCCCACCTGGTCGCCGTACTGCCGAGCACGCGCCTGCTCGGCGTCGACGCGGACGACGACGAGCGCCGCGTTTTGCAGCGCCTCAACATCGATCCGGACCTCGGTGGTGTCAAGACCGGTGCCAGCGCCCCTCGTTACCCCGCCGAGCCGCCACCGGTGTGGGGCGACGTGCCCCGGCGCAATCCGCACTTCACCGGCCGGGGCGTTCAGCTCGGACAGCTGCGCCATTGGCTGGACGAGGCGCCGTCGGGCGCGGCCATGGCCGCTCTGGTGGGCATGCCGGCCATCGGCAAGACGCAGTTCGCCGCCGAGTACGCCCATCGGTTCGCCGCTCAGTACGACGTGGTGTGGTGGGTCGCGGCGGGGACGCGGGAGGCGTTCCGCCAGGGGATCACCGCTCTGGCTCCGGCCCTGGGGGTGGACCAGGACGGCAACCGGATGGACCCGGTCCTCAAGGCCCTGCGCCGAGGAACCCCCTACGGTCGCTGGCTGCTGATCCTCGACGGCGCCGACGAACCCGCTGACATCGCCGGTTCCCTTCCGGGCGGCCCCGGCCACGTACTGATCACCTCTCAGAACAGCGACTGGGCGGAGCATCAGGTGGAGACCGTGCGGGTGCTCCCGCTCGACCGGCCGGAGAGCATCCGGCTGATCCACCGCAGGATTCCCCGGATGAGGCCCTCCCAGGCCGACCGCCTGGCCGACGAACTCGGTGACCACCCGCTGGCCGTCGCCCAGGCGCTCGCCTACCTCGATCACACCCGCATCGCCGTGCCGGAGTACCTCGAGCGACTGCGGGACACCTCATGGGAGAGGGCGCCCCTGCGGGTGACGGGCGAATACCCGACGACGTTCTCCCGCGCCCTGATGGCCGTCCTCGAGCGCCTCCGCGAATCGTCCTTCGAGGCGGTGGACCTCCTGCACGTCTGCGTACTGTTCGCCGACACCGGGGCCCCGCTGGGCCTGCTCAGGCTCAGCCTTCCCGAACCCTTGCGCGGACAGTCCCTGGACTCGCTCCGCTGGCAGGAGCTGGTCGGCACCATCGTGGCGCACTCGCTGGCCGACATGGAGGCCGGCGAGGAGAGCGACGAGACGATCGAGACGCCCAGCACCACCCTGCGCATGCACCCGCTGGTGCGCCGCGTGGTCCGCGACGACATGGCCGGCGGCTACCGTTCGACGCTCCTGCGGCGCGTGCGCCACGCCCTGGCCGCCGCGGATCCGCGTGACCCCGAAAACGTCCGCGTATGGCCCCAGTACGCCCAGATCGTGCCGCACCTGGAAGCTTCGGCGGCCCCAGGCGAGGCCATCGCGGAGGATTCGGGACTGATCCTCAACTGCGCGCGCTACCTTCACCTGCGCGGCGAGTCCCGGTCCGCGCTGTCGCTCGTCGAGCGCGTCGAGCGCGCGTGGACCAGCCGGCCGGGCGACGACGGCCCGCCCCAGGCACACGTCCTGGCGGCGCGTCGCAGCGAAGCCCTCAGGGCGCTGGGCCACTTCGGCCGGGCGCTGGACGCCGACCGCGCGGAGCAGGCGAGGCTGCGGGCGACCGCGCACCCCGCGGGCGCCGACCCGATCGAGACGACGGGTGACGTGGCCGCGGACCTGCGCGGCCTCGGTCGCTACGAGGACGCGCTGGAACAAGCCCGCACGGCGCGCAGGGGACGCGAGGACCTGCACGGTCCGAGCCATCCGTGCACCCTGGGAGCGGTCGTCGGCGTGACCGACTCGCTGCGGCTGCTGGGACGGTACTCCGAAGCGCTGCTCCTTGACCGCAGGGCGGTCGCGGGACATCAGCGCCTCGCGGAGCCCCCGACCATGGGCAGCCTGCTGGCCCAGGCACGCCACGCGATGGACCTGCGCCTGCTGGGCCACTTCGAGAACGCGCTGGCCCAACAGTTGCAGGCCACCCTCGGCCACCGTGAGCTGCTCGGTTTCGAGAACCCCGCCACCTTGTGCGCCGAGCACCATCTGGCGCTCTGTGAGCTGCGCACCGACGCCGTGGGAGAGGGCCTGACCCGACTGCGGGAGGTGCGCCAGGCCGCCGACGAACTCCTGGGCCCCGACACCCCGCTCGCGCTGAGGGCCGCAACGAGCCTGGCGGCCGCGGAGCGTTCGCACGGCGACTTCGACGACGGCACCGCGCTGTGTCAGCACGTGGCGAACCGCTACCGCGCACTGCTCGGACCCGAACACCCCTACACCGCAGGAGCGTTGACGAACCTCGCGGTGGCCGTGCGCATGGGAGGTGACACGCCAGGCGCGGTGACACTGGGCGAACAGGCGATGCGGTCCGCCGTGACCGCCCTCGGCGCCCGTCACCCCTGGACCCTGGGCATCGCGTACAACCTCGCATCGGACCTGGGCCACCACGGCCGCCATGAGGCGTCCCTGGCCCTGGCGAGGGACACGGCGCGCGATGCGGCGGCGACGCTGGGGCCCCGCCATCCGCAGACGCTGTTGGCGCACGTGGCCGTCGCCGCGGAGCTCGGGGCGGCGGGGGCCGGGGAGGAGGCGGACGCGATCCAGGCCCGCGCCCTGGCCGACCTCACGGAGACCCTGGGAGAGCAGCACCGCCTCACCTCGGCCGCCCACGCCCACGGCCATCCCGTCTGGACCTTCGACCCGCTGCCCACCTGATACGCGGATCACGGCCACCGCACGAGCGCGCCCACCGACGATGCCGTCGATGGGCGCGCTCACCTGCTCGGGTACGCCTAGCCGCGCGGGGCGGGCTCCCGGTTGGCCGCGGTCCTGAGACCGGCGACCGTGAACGCCACGACCAGCAGTGCGGCCAGCGCGGCGACCACCGCCGACACGGCCGGGATGGGCGCTGTCACCCCGTCAGGCCGCAGTACGTAGGCGAGCGTCCTGGAGTCGAACCGGTCGTCCACGAGATGGCCGACAGCCAGCGCACCGGCCACCAGCGTGCTCGCCACGGCCACGACCGGCGATCCGCTCAGGAACAGCGCCACGCCCGCCACGGCGCAGATGACGGAGACGCCGAGCGCGGCGGACAGCGCGAGGGTGGAGGCGTCCGACCAGTTCAGCGGGAAATGAGCCGCCGCACAGAGCAGGAGCAGGACGCCTGCCATCCGACGCAGCCACACCAGGGGCGTCGCGCCCTGGGCGTGTGCGGTCCCGGCAGCGGGGGCGGGAGCGGTTGCGGGTCGGGCGGCCTCGGCGGGCGGCGTGTTCGGCACGCGCGGCGCGTCCGGGATGTCGATTCCGGTGGTGTCGGCGGCCTTGTGGTCCCGCAGGCTGTCGATCAGCTGCATCAGATCCTCGACCGACCTGGTCGTGCCGGCGGCGTGCACCGCCTCGGCACCGCTGTGCGGATCGTGCGGGGGACGCGACAGGAGCTGGACCAGACGGCTCACCTCCGGAATGGGCCGCTCCTCGGCGGCGTGCCGGATGGCCTCGTCCATGTGGTCGACCGAGTGCTTCGGCGGGCCCAGCAGTTCCACCAGCCGGGTGACGTCGTCGACCGAGCGGGCCACGGCGGCCAGCCGGAGCACCGAGGCGGCGGTGGTCACGCCGTCGGGCGACTGCTCCAGGAGGGTGACGAGGTCGACGACATCGTCCAGCGGCCGGGACACGACGGCGACGCGTATGAGCTCGACCACCGCCTCGTCATCGGCGTCCGGCGCAGCCTGTTGCGAGGGGGCGACGTCGGGCTCGGGCGCCTGCCGCCCCAAGGGACCGTCGTCGGCTTCGTACGCGGTGTGTTCCTGGGGAACCTCGTCGGTGTCCTGGTCGGCTGTCTGCGGCCACGGTGCGGGCTGCTCCCGGGGTGGGGCGCCGAGCTGCGCGGTGCCCCAGTGAACCGACGTCGTAACCAGAGGTTCGCCGGTCCCGGAAGGATCCCCCGCGGCAGAGAATGACTCAGCGGCCATTTCAGTTCTCCATTTCAGCGGGACGTCCTCGTCCCACACGTGTACGTGTATCCCGTTCTATGCACGCTTCTTTCACCCCGCCACTGGAGGAGTCCTCCGGCGGCGCTTACTCGATCACTTCGGGCGCGAGGGAACCGAGGAGGGAAATCCCGCGAAAGGGCGGCGCCTGCCCGATCCGTGAAGAACGCGTTTGGGTCCGCCGAGGTGCCTGGACCGGAGATGTCGTGTATTCCCGCCTCAGGCAGACGGCCTCCGCCCGGCCGGATACCGCCCGCCGGCGAGAGCGGCCCGAACCCCGTTGTCGGTGAACGGAGTTGACGGCCCGTGGCCGTCGGCGCCCGTGGGTAGGATGATCCAATGAAAAATCGGGGGCGCACACTCAAGGTCACGGCAACACTGGTGCTGTCGGCACTCGCTCTGACCGGCTTCACGACCGGCCGGGGGCACGGCGGTGGCGGTCGCCACAGCGGCGGTGGCGGCGGAGGCGGCTGCAGCAGTTCGAGCCAGAACCACGACAGCGCCTCGTCGAGCGCCTCCGGGTCGTCCGGATCGGTGACATCGGGGTCGGGCTACGACGACGATGACGATGCGTACGGCAGCAGTGACGGCGGAAGCAGCACCAGCGGCGGCACCTACAACCGGCGACCGGGCAGCAATTCCACCTCCACCAGCTCACCCGGCGGTGAGCAAATGGAGGACGCGCAGGCCAAGTTGGTCAGCTGCGCGACCAAGGCGGCACCGTACGCGACGGTCAAGGTCACGAACGGCAACAAGAAGGCCGGCCGCTTCTGGGTGTCGGTCACCTTCGTGGACGCGGAGGGCATCACCATCACCGAGGAGAGCGAGGAGGTCAAGGTGCCCGGGAAGGGCAAGGCGACCGCCCGCCTGGAGATCGGTGGCGAGGGCCTGGTCGACTCCGTCGAGCACTGCGAGGTCGACCCGCACGCCATCCCCGTGTCCAGCTGAACTCCTGCCTCGGCGAGATCCTGGCCGGCACGGTCGGGCAGCGCGTTGCGTGTGAGTTCCTCCAGTTCGACACCTGGAATCTGGAGGCCCGGCTGTCCTTGCGGGCGCTACAGCCCGACCCGTTCCAGGACTTCGCGGACCGCACCGAGGTGGGCCGCCGCTTGGAGGATCAGGTCACCAAGCTGCTGCCGTTCGGCGCCTTCGTGCGGGTCGCCGACGGGATCGAAGGGTTGGTCCACCTCCGGGAACTGGCATGCACGCCCGTGGGGAGCCCAAAGGACGCCGTCGAGGTCGGTGACGAGATCTGCGTCGTCGCCACCGAGATCGACCGGGTGCGCCGCAGGGTGGCCCTGTCCCGACGACAGGCTCCTGCTGCCGGGTGAACCGCCCGTCGCAGACGGCGAACGAGGCGGAGACCGCGACCGGGGCCACGGTCGGACCGACAGGCATGCGCAGGGCCGCGCTCAGCGGCGGGCCGGTGCGGAGGAGCCGTTCTCGACGGTGTCGGCGAGGCGGGCGAGCATGCTGCGGTGGCGTAGCTGCAGGAGCGCGTCGAGTGCGGCGTTGTGCAGGGCGGCGCCCGGTCCGCGCAGGGGGTGCTCGTCGACGATGACCAAGGTCTGCCGGCCCCAGGGTCGCACCTCGATGGCGATGCGGGCGGTGCCGAGCTTCCCGCTGTCCGCCTCCAGTTCGATGCGGCGGGGCGGATCGACGTCACGCACGGTTGTCGTGTTGGTCCCCGTCCAGGGGCCCAGGCGGACGGCGTACTCGATCGAGGAGCCCAGCTGTGGCCAGTCGCTGCCGACCTCGCGGGACGAGTCCGGGCCGACCACCCAGTCGCCGTAGCGGGACCCGTCGGCAAGGACGGCCCACACCTCTGCGGGCGGCCTTCTGATCAGCCGGTGACGTACTGCCATGTCGGCTCCCTCGCCTGCGTCGGAACGGTCCAGAACCGGTGTGCCCAGCGTAGGACGGTCCACACACCGCCGCCTTCTCGCAGATGCTCCGGAAGCCGTGGGCGAGAACCCGGTCGCCTGCGGCAGCGTGCGCCTGCGAGGGTGTCGGCCATGGATTTCGCACCGGGCACCGGACCTGTCCGCCACCACGACACGGGGGCTTGGCTGGCCCGGTTCGCCGGCCGCATGCTCGTGGCCTGCCGGACGTGCGGTGGCCGCGCGGTCGTGGTCCCCCGGCCCGGGCTGCCCGCCCCCAAGTACTTCAGCGAGCTCCTGTTCCAGCCGCGGCGTCTGGCCTGCGGTGGGTGCGGGACCGTTGCCGACTGGTCGCCCCAGGTGCGGGGCGCCGGCCTTGTCGGTGCCGTACTGGGCGGCAGCGAGGATCCGTTCTTCCGGCGGCCGCTCTGGCTGCAGACCCGCTGCGTCGGCCACATCCTGTGGGCCTACAACGAGGAGCACGTCGACGAACTGTCCGCGTACGTGGGCGCCCAGTTGCGCGAGCGTGGCGGGGCGCAACCGGCGATGTCCATGGTCGCGCGGCTGCCGTCGTGGATGAAGAGAGCGGACCATCGCTCCGACGTCCTGGCCGGCCTGGAGACGCTGCGGGCGCTGGCCGAGCGGTCGTCGCCCGCCGATCGCTCCGATGCCGCGCACGAGCGCGGTGATCGTTCCCGAGCGCGCCGAAGCATGTACTTCCGGGGCGGGCCCTACTGAGCCGGGATGCTGGGCCCTGCCACTCGGTCCGGACACCGTGGCCGGCCGCACTGGCCGGGAAGTTGGTCCGGCGAGCGGCCGCAGCGGTTCCGTGGGACCAGCCCCTTGCGTCTTGACGTCCCTTCACCAGGCTCTCTACGGTCGCCGCATGGCCACCCGAGGATCTTGAGCCCGCTGTCCATCGGCCGAGCACCGGCCACGGCTCGCCGCGGCGGTGTCGGTGGCCGACTCCGTTGTGAGCCCGTCCCTTCCGGCCCGGCCGTCACGGCCCGCCCCGACGAGCAGGATCTCCATGGCTCCGCACACCACGCCCACGCCGTCCGACGACGAGCCGGCCGCCGCCGCCCACGACGACGCGTTCCACCCGGACCTCCCCGGCCACGACAGCAGCTCGCCGCCCCTGAGCGCCCGCCTTCACCACATCCGCTCCGACGCCCTCGACGGCGACACCGCGCAGACGGGCGGCATGCGGCGCTTCGCCGCGATCAGCGGTGGGAGCGTCGGGTCGGAGCGGATCTGGATGGGCCAGACCCACGTCGCCCCGGACACCGCCTCCTCCAACCACCACCACGGGGCGTCCGAGACGGCCATCCACGTCATCAAGGGGCACCCGGAGTTCGTCTTCCTGGACGACTCCGGCGGGACGCCCGAGGAGATCCGGATCCGCACGGCGCCGGGCGACTACATCTTCGTTCCCCCGTACGTCCCGCACCGCGAGGAGAACCCCAGCCCCGACGACGAGGCCGTCGTGGTCATCGCCCGCAGCACACAGGAGGCGATCGTGGTGAATCTGCCCGAGCTGTACGTCCTGGGCAGCGAGCCCGGCGCCGAGCGCGCGAAGGGCTGACGGCAAGAGGCGCCGCCAGGCTGCTCTTTGCGGTGCCCCTCGTCGCGCCTCAGGCCTGCCCGGACCGGCCGACCACACCGTGACTGCCGCAGCAGCCCGGGGCCGTCCACCAGCCCGACGGCGAGCATCCGCCCGTCCCGGCTCCACGTCCGCACCGCCGACCCGCACCCGATTTCTCACCGGCCCGCATGGCGGCGGGTTCGGGTCCTCGGGACGACGCCCGACGATCCCAGCGGCGGAACCTACTCCCCTCGCCCCTCATTGCTGCCGCCGTCTCCGATTTCGTACACGCGCCCCAACCGTGCCAGCGGGGCGCGCGGAACGTGCCCGGCCGGCCTCACCGTGTACGGGCCGACGCGAAACGGTGTCCGGAACACGCAGATGGCGGCCCAGATCCCCCAGGCGCCGGGCACGCCGGGCCTTCTCGTGAAGGTGCCTTCCATCGTGACGAGGAAGACCGGCTTCTGAGGGGCACTCACCCGGTCACTTTCCTGCAGGTGCTTTATCGCGGCGTCCTGAGTGGTCGCCACCGCCCTGAGGTTGCGCGGTGCGTCCTCGCCCCAGGGCCGGGCCCACTCGCGAGCCGCTGTGCGAAGACGGTCAAGCACATCGTCCGGGATGACGCCGTCGTCCATGTCCGCACCGTAGACGCGCCTCGATATCGCGCAAGGTCCCGCGCTGTACCGGGGGCGGGGCGTCCTTGTGCGCCGCGGGCAGCTGAACCGAGGGGCGGGAGACCGCGTACTTCTGTTTGGGGCGCGGCTGGATGGGGGACCACGTGGTAACTTCCGTATACAAGGTGTATGCGATCTCTGGGGGTAGTGGTGGCATCGGGTCGGGAGAAGGCGTACGCGTACCTCAAGGACACGGTGCTGACGGACCCCGCGATGCAAGGGGAGTTCCTCTCCGAGCAGGACATCGCCGATCGGATCGGTGTCTCGCGCACGCCGATCCGCGAGGCGCTGCTCCTGCTGGCCGCCGAGGATCTGGTCGAGTTGGTGCCCAAGCGCGGTGCGCGGGTGGCGCCGCTGTCTGGGCGTGAGATCACCGAGCTGATGCAGCTGCGCGGGATCGTCGAGCGGTTCGCGGCGCAGCACGTCATCGACACGGGGCGGGCCCCGGTGCGGGAGTTGGGCGAGTTCCTGGAGCAACAGCGCGTGCTGAGCGGCCCCGAGCAGGCCAAGGAGTTCATCGATGTGGATCATCTGTTCCACTCGTCGCTCGTGTCGGCCGTGGGCAATGCGCTGCTGGACCGGCACTACGAGGGGCTGCGCAGCCGTCAGGTGCGGGCCGGTGTCGTGGCCCTGTACAACCAGCAGGGTCGGCAGGACGCGGTGCTCGACGAGCACCAGGCGATCGTGGACGCGCTCGCGGCCGGTGACGCGCAGGCCGCGTGCGCGGCGATCGACAGTCATCTGGAGTCGACGCTGAAGGTGTTGCTGGCCGGATAGCCGGGTGCGGTGGAGGGGTTACAGCGGCGCGCCGCCGGGCCGGGGGCCCTGGCGAGAGCCCACCGGCCCGGCGGGGAGAGGCAGTTGCGGGGCCGGACTGCTCAGCCCGGCTCCCCCAGTCGGCGGTTGGCCAGCACCGGGATCTTCTTGCGGACCGCCGCGACCTCGTCGGCGTCCACCTCGGTCACGATGAGTTCCGGTTCGGCGCCCAGGCGGTGGCGCACCGTCCCGTCGGGGCCGACGAGCATGCTGTGCCCCACTCCGGTGGGCGCCGCGCCCACCGGCTCGATGCCGCCGGTGGCCGGGTCGGCCTGACCGACGGCCGCGACCCACAGCGTGGCGTCCAGGGCCCGGGCCCTCACCAGCAGCTCCCACTGATCGACCTTGCCGGGGCCCGCGCCCCAGGACGCGGCCAGCAGGGTCGCGGTGGCCCCGGCGTCGGCGTGGGCGCGGAACAGCTCCGGGAAGCGCACGTCGTAGCAGGTGGCAAGGCCCAGGCGGACGCCGTCCACGTCGATGGTGACGACCTGCGATCCGGCGGCGACGGTGTCGGACTCCGCGTAGCCGAACGCGTCATAGAGATGGATCTTGTCGTACGTGGCTTCGGTGCCGCGCCCGGTGGCCAGCAGGGTGTTGGCCACCCGGCCGCCGGAGGCGGGGGTGAACATGCCCGCCACGACGGTGATGCCCGCCGTCTCGGCGATGGCGCGGACCCCGGTGGCCCAGGGGCCGTCCAGGGGCTCGGCGAGCGGCGCCAGAGGGGTGCCGAAGCAGGCCATCGACGCTTCGGGGAAGACGACGATGTCCGCGCCGGCGTCGGCTGCGCGTCGGGTCCATTCCTCGATGAGGGCGAGGTTCTTGCTGGGCTCGGGTCCGGTGGTGAGCTGGCTCAGTGCGATGCGCACGGTGGGCCGCCTTTCGGCGTCGGGAGGGGTGGGAAGGGCGGAGGTCTCGGAGGTCAGGGAGCGGCGGCGGGCACGGTCACGGGACACGGGCGGCGGGCACGGTCTGCGGTGTGTCCACCCCCGCGAGCTGTGCGTCCTCCTTCTCGGCGTGGGCGGCGTCGCGGCCCAGGCAGAGCCCGATGAGCGTCACGGCCGCCGCGGCGGCGAGGTAGAGCGCCAGCGGGATCCAGCTGTCGTAGGAGCTGAGCAGGGCGGTGAACAGCAGCGGGGCGATCGCTCCGCCGATGAGGCCCGCGAGAGTGTAGGCGAGCGAGGACCCGGTGTAGCGCAGGCGGGGCGAGAACTGTTCGGCGACGAAGGCCGCCTGCGGGCCGTACATGAAGGAGTGGATGGCCAGGGCCACCACGACGCCGCACACCAGCAGGATCCAGCTGTCGCCGTCGACCACGAGGAAGAACACGAACGGCCAGGCTCCCGCGGCGAGGGCGGAACAGCCGTACAGCAGGCGGCGGTTGACCCGGTCGGAGAGGGCGCCGGCCAGAGGGATGAGGAAGATCTGCAGGAAGGAGCCGAGCAGGACGGCCGTCAGAGCGGAGCCGCGTGTCATGCCCAGTTCGTCGGTGGCGTAGGTGAGGACGAACACGGTGAACATCGCGTAGAGCACGTCGGGGGCGACCCGGCTGAGGATCGCGGCGCACAGGGCGCGGGGCTGGGTGGTGAAGACTGCGCGGATGGGGGCTTCGGGCCGGGACTCCTCGGCTTCCATGGCCTTGAAGACCGGGGTCTCCTCCAGCTTCGCCCGGATCCACAGGCCGAAGGCGACCAGGACGCCCGACAGCAGGAAGGCCACGCGCCAGCCCCAGGAGAGGAACTGCTCCTCGGTCAGGAGCACGCCCAGGGCGGCCAGTACGCCGTTGGCCAGGAGGTTTCCCGCGGGCGGTCCGATCTGTGCGGCGGAGGCGTAGAAGCCGCGGCGGCGCGGGTCGCCGAACTCGCTGGAGAGCAGGACCGCGCCGCCCCATTCGCCGCCGACCCCGACGCCCTGGGCGAACCGCAGCACGACCAGGGCGATGGGGGCGGTGACGCCCGCGGTGGCGTGTGTGGGCAGGATCCCGATGAGGAACGTGGCCGCGCCGATGAGGACCAGGGTGGCGATGAGGACCTTCTTGCGGCCGATCACGTCGCCGAGGCGGCCGAAGACGAAGCCGCCCAGCGGGCGTGAGACATAGCCGACGGCGTAGGTGGAGAAGGCCAGCAGGGTGCCGGTGAGGGGATCTTCCGAGGGGAAGAAGAGATCACCGAAGACGAGTGCCGCGGCGGCGGAGTAGACCGCGAAGTCGTACCACTCCAGAGCGGTCCCGGTGAGGCTGGCGAAGAAGGCCCGGCGGACGCCGGAGCGGTCCGGCGAAACCGCCGGTGGGCCCTGAGGGGTGTGCTGCATGCTTCCCGATCCTTGCGTCGAGGGACATCGACCTGGACATCGACCTTCCGGCATACTTCTTGTATACAGGTCGTATGCGCAACCCCCTCGCCGGAAGTTGACCGTGTCGAGACCCGCCCCCTCTCCTGGAGTGCCCCATGACCGTGCTGACCTTCGAACTCCCCGACGGCTCCACCCGTGACGTCGACGTCGTACAGGTGCTCAACGCCGGATACGCCGGGCGCCAACAGGCCGACGTCGCCGCGCACGTCGCCGAACTCGCCCAGCTCGGGGTGCCCGCGCCGTCGGTGACCCCGGCCCTGTACCCCGTCTCCCCCTACCTGGCCCAGCAGACCGACCGGGTCGCCGCCCCGCACGCCCGCACGTCGGGCGAGGCCGAGTGGGCCCTGGTCGTGGCGGACGGCGGCGAGCTGCTCCTCACGGCCGCCTGCGACCACACCGACCGCGACCTCGAGGTGCACGGCGTGGCCTGGAGCAAGAACGCGGCACCCGATGTCCTGGCCCGCCAGGCCTGGCTCCTGGCCGATGTCGAGGGGCGCATCGACGAGCTGACCCTGCGCGCGTGGGTCACCGCCGAAGACGGCCGGGAGACCGAGATCCAGCACGGCACCCTCGCCGAACTGCTCACTCCCGCCTACTGGGCCGGCGTACTGCGCGAACGCGGCGGCCTGACGCCCGGCACCGTTCTGATCTCGGGCACGATCCCCATGGCCGAGGGCGTGGACCAGTTCGCCGAGGGCTGGCGCGTGGAGCTGGGCGATCCCGCCACCGGCAACACGATCCGGCTCGCCTACCAGGTGGTCCCTCTGCCCCAGCCCATCGGCTGAGCGGGCGTCGTCGACCGGCCGGGACGGCTCGCGGCGGGGATGCGACGCGGCTTCTCGACTCGGGGTGCCTCCGGGCCGGTTGAGGTCCAGCCCCTACGGGATCGTTCAGGGGCGTCCCGGCATTGCGCCACCCACGGCTGCCCCCTCACGGCCGCCCGATGCACCTAACGGGGCCGCAGGGCAGACCGGGTGACGTTCTTGAGGAACAGCACCGGCGTGGCCGCGGTAGCCACCGCGAACACCCCGAAGGCCAGCCGCATGCCGCCCAGTTCGGCCAGCAGGCCCACCAGGGCCGCGCCCAGCGGCATGGCACCGAAATTGAAGAGGCGGGCCGCCGCGCCGTAGCGGCCGAGCATCCCGTCGGGGACCATGCGCTGGGTGATGGTGCGGGCGTTGACCGACCAGAGCGTGCCGCCCATGCCGCCGACGAAGGCACCGGCCGCCACGGCCCAGATGTTGGTGGTCAGGGCGGGCAGCGCCACCATCGCGATGGTGCCGATCAGATCGGCGAACATCGCCCGGCGCGCGCCGAGCAGCCGGTTCACCCAGGTCACGGCCACCGTGCCGGCCAGACCTCCGATCCCGAGGGCACTGAGCAGGATGCCGTACTGCTGCGGCCCGAGCTCCATGACCTGCTTGGCGTAGAGCGGCATGAGTGCCAGCCAGGCGCCCCAGACGGCGGAGAGCACGGCGACGACCACGGACAGCGTGCGCAGCAGCCGGTCCCGCCACAGGAAGCGCAGCCCTTCGGCGATGCGGCTGTTGACCGAGACACGAGCCGCGTCCGGGGCGGGCCTGCCGGGCCGGAAGGACCCCACCAGCAGGAGCAGGGCGAGGGCGGCGACCGCGTAGGACACACTGATCACGCCCAGCGCCAGGCCTGTTCCGGCGGCCAGCAGCAGCCCGCCGACGAAAGGCCCGGCGAATTCCTGCCCCACGGTCTCGGCCCCCACCATCCAGGTGTTGGCGCGCTCCCGCCCTGCCTCCGGCACCGCGGCCGGGACCAGCGCGGAGCCGGAGGTCGAGGCCAGTACGTCGGCGACGCCGAGAATCACTCCGGCGGCGAAGAGCCGGCCGAGCGTGATGCCGTCGGTCACGGCGGAGAGGGTGAGCCAGCCCATGGCGGCCAGCCGCATGGCACTGGCTCCCCAGAGCAGCCGCCGCCGGTCGAACCGGTCGACGAGCACGCCGACGTGCAGGGCGACGAACAGCCAGGGCAATGTGAGGGTGAGCGAGACGGCGGTGACCTGGGCGGGAGATCCGGTGAGTTGGGCGGCGAGCAGCGGGAGGGCCATCTTCATCACGCCGTCGGCGAGGTTGGTCGCTGCGGTGAAGCCGACCAGGACAGCGGTGTTGCGACGACCGGGGTCCGGTGGCGAGCTCCCCTCCAGCGCCAACGCGCCGCCGCTCGCTGCGGCTTCCGTCCGTTCATGCACCGTCGTGGCCATGCCCATCCCCCTAACTGGCTAACGCTTTAGCCGGTGAGATCACCTTGGCGCACACCTCCCGTCGGCCGCAACCGGTAAAACGGTTAGACGGTAGAATGGCGGAAACCCGCGGGAGGTGACGCGCCATGCTGGAACCGCCGGTCTCAGCCGTCCTGGTGGAGGCATTCGCCAACACGGTCGACGTGGAAGAGGCGAGCGACGAGATCGCCACCCCGGTCGGCCTGTCCGGCTGGCTGAAGGGCAGCGGCCTGCTCGACGCGCCCGGCGAGATCCCCACCGAGGTCCACACGCGCTACCTGACCCTTCGCGCGGGCATCCGCGAGGAGCTGGGCGCCCATGTCGGCGAGACTCCCGACCCGAAACTGCTGGCCGCAGCGGACCGCGTACTGGCCGAACACCCGGTGCTGGTCACCGCGGGCGGCCGCCTGATCCCCGCGGCGGGGCTGCCACCGCAGCGTGCACCACTGGCCGCGCTGGCGATCGCATGGAGCGAGCTGGTCACGACCGGGGACGCCGCCCGGCTCAAGCGCTGCGCGGAGCACACCTGCGGCTGGGTGTTCTGGGACGTGTCAAAGAACCGCAGCCGCCGCTGGTGCTCGATGAAGGTGTGCGGCAACCGCAACAAGTCCCGCTCGTACGCGTCCCGGCAGCGGGAGGCGACCTAGGCGGTGCCCGACCGGCAGGCACGGCTGGTCACCCTGGCCACCGAGGAACCACAGGTGGCTGCCCGGCGTCGGAAGCGGCCGATACGCTGCGCGCACAGGTCATGATCATGGCTATGCCGGCAGGTCACGGGGATTGGGTTCAGCATGTCGTTTGGGAACGAGCACCGGTTGCCGTCGGACATAGGGATGGCGCTGGCGCGTAAAGAGCGTGCGCGAACCGAGCACTTGGCGCTGCCAGGACTGACAGCGGTCCTGGTCGCCGTAGCGGCCTTCCTGCTGCTGGTGCCGGTGGACTTCAACGAAACGGTCGTGCGCCCCAGCGGAATGGAGCGCAGCCTCTCTCTGGAGTGCGGCTCCGTCATCTCCCCCAAGGCGAAGGTGACGGACGAGGGTTTCTCCAGCTACCCCGGCCAGTGCACCGCGCAGCGGACCCAGTGGGCCGGCTACGCCGGGCTCGCGCTCGCGGGCGCTCTCGTGGTCATGACGGTCGGCGCCGCCGTCCAGCGCAGGAAGCCGAGTCCGGCCGCGCCCTAGCGGTCGCCGCCATTTCCCAGCAGCGCAGCCCGACCATCCCCCAGCCCCGTCGGTCAGCCTCTTCCACCACCTCGCCCCACCCCCTGAGGAACGCGGCGAACGACGCGAAGTCGCATATCCAGCCGGTCGGTACCGCCGCGTGCCGGGCGAACGGCTCTCGCAAGGTGTCCAGGTCAGGGGCTGCCTGGTGCCAGAAGGTCTGGTACGCCATGCATGCCAGACCCTCCCAGAACAGCGCGTCCGCGAACCGGTCCAGAGCGGTTCGCAGACCGGGCCCGGCGAAGTCCCTGACGTGCTCCCAGCGTTCACCGGCCCAGAAGTGCGGCTTGTAGGAACCGAGGGTGCCTTCGATGCACACGCCCATTCCGCAAGGTCAGGCTCCCTGATCAAGCCATCCCGGGCCGGCCGGACCGCTGCGACGCATCACGTTGACAGGCTTGTGTCGACATGTTGCTATAAGGCGCTGCTCAACCGGACTTGCGCATGTCGCAGGCCGTTCGGGCACCGGATCGACAGCCACTTGACCGGGGGTGGCGCCCCCGAACCCAGAGCGAGGAACCATGCCGCAGCGCGCCGCGACCATCGTCGGCGGCGGGATCGGCGGCCTCGCGGCGGCCATCGCCCTGCACCGGCGCGGATGGCGCGTCGAAGTGCTGGAGCGCGCCCCGCGGTTCACCGAGATCGGTGCCGGTATCTCCCTGTGGCCCAACGCGCTGCGCGCCCTTGAGGCGCTCGGACTGGCCGACGCCGTGCGGGCACTGGGCGCCGTCGAGGCCTCTGGTGGGGTACGCGATCGCCGGGGCCGCTGGCTGTCCCGTACGGACAACGGGGAGCTGGCCCGCCGGTTCGGTCATCCTCTGGTGGTCCTGCACCGTGCGGACCTGTTGCGGGTGCTCGCCGAGGCGTTGCCCGCCGACCGTCTGCGGTCGGGCAGTGAGGTGCGCGCGGTCCGCGACGACGGCCAGGGTGTGGTCGTCGAGCATTCTGGGGGCGCGTCGCGGCCCGATCTCGTGGTCGGCGCGGACGGATTGCGCAGTGTGGTCCGCGGTGCGCTGTGGCCCGATGCCGCCGGTCCTCGGTATGCCGGGTACTCCGCCTGGCGCATGGTCACCGAGCCCCTGGCCGAGCCGCCCGCCGAGGGGGCGGCGACCTGGGGTCGCGGAGAGAGGTTCGGTCATACGGCGTTGCCGGGCGGGCGGATGTACTGCTTCGCGACCGCCTCGCTGCCGGCGGGCACAGCCGTCGGCCCGTCCGAACACGCCGAGCTGCTGCGCCGGTTCGGGGCCTGGCCCGATCCCATCCCCGCCCTGCTGGCCTCCGTCCCCGAGGACGCGGTGCTCCGCCACGACCTGTACGACCTGCCGCCGCTGCCCACCTTCGCCCGTGGCCGGGTGGCGTTGCTGGGCGACGCGGCCCATGCCATGACCCCGAACCTGGGCCAGGGCGCGTGCCAGGCCCTGGAGGACGCGGTCACGCTGGCCCACTGCCTCGACGGCGCCCCGGACGTGCCCGACGCGCTGCGCTCGTACGACCTGCTGCGCCGCCCGCGGACCCAGGCCATCACGCGCCGCTCCGCCCGGCTCGGCGCGCTCGGCCAGCTGTCGTGGCCGCCGGCGGTGCTGGTGCGCGACACGGCCGCCCGGCTGATGCCGGCGCGGGTGACGCTGCGTTCCATGGCTCCGGTGCTCGGCTGGACCGTGCCCGGTGACCGGGTGACCGCGGCGGGGAGCGGGAGCAGCTGATGCCGGACTGGACCTATCACCCGCTGCGTGGCGCGGCCGCCGCCGTCCTGGGCCTGCGCCGGTCGCAGCGGGCGGCGCTGCGGATGCTGGCCGCGGTCGGCTCCCGTCCTGCCGGTGCGCGGTTGATCGCCCGGGGGTTCGGCCACCGCCATCCGCCCCGGCGTCTCGCCGGTGAGATCGCCGGTGTGCCCGTGGCCGTCCGGCTCGGCATATCCGTGCCGCCCTCACTCGCCCGCGAGACGGTCCGCGCCATGCCCCCGCTGGGGGCGGGTGTCGTCGAGGTCGCACCCGTCTCGGCGGCGGACGTGCACGCCGTACGCGAGGCCGCCGTGGGCCGCTCGATCCCGCTGGTCGTCCGCACCTGCGACCCGGAGGTCGAGGCCGCTCTCAAGCCGCATGTCGACGGGTTCACCAGCAGCGACGACCCGCACATCAGGCAGGTGACCGATCCGTCGGTCACCGCCGCGGCAGCCGCGCTCGAAGAGCCGGGCGCTGTCGTGCTCGCCCGGCCGCAGGTCCTGGTGGCGGCCGGGCCCGGCTGGTTCGCGCGGGTCACCGAGGCAGCCACACCCACCGCGCCCGCACCGGAGCTGCGGGACGTCGGCCGCGACCCGCGCCGCTGGCCCGCCTGGTGGTGGGCGCTGCTCGTCGGGCTCGGCATGACGGGGGCCGGACTCGGCGCAGCGGCGATCACGCTGGGGCCGGTGCTGCTCTGGTACGACCGCGACTACCTCGGCATGACGCTGCACGAACTGCACGCCGCCAACCACCATCTCGTGCACTTCCTCCAGCACGACCGGATCACCATGGCCGGCACGATGGTGGCGATCGGCGCCCTCTACACGGGCCTTGCCGTGGGCGGGATCCGGCGCGGCTGGCCCTGGGCCCGCGAGGTGTATCTCCTCTCGGGGGCGGTCGGCTTCCCCACCTTGTTCTACTTCCTGGCCACCGGCTTCGTGGAACCCCTGCACACCGCGACCGCCCTCGTACTGTTCCCGATGTTCGTGATGGGAGTCCGGCGCACCCCGCACGCGGCGCGGTGGCGTCTGGCGCCCGAGGGGCCGGAGCCGGAGCGCCGACGGGCGCTGGTGGGCCAGCTGTTGATGATTCTCACGGGAGCGGGACTGTTCGTCGGCGGGGCGGTGATCTCGGTGGTCGGTCTGACCGACGTCTTCGTCCCGACCGACCTGACGTTCCTGGGCACCGACCCGCACACGCTGGAAGCCGTCAATCCGCGCCTTGTGCCGTTCCTGGCCCACGACCGTGCGGGGTTCGGCGGCGCCCTGATGTCGGCGGCGGTGGCGATCGTGCTGCTCAGCGCGTGGGGCTGGCGACGCGGTGAGGCATGGGTGTTCTGGAGCCTGGCCGCGGCGGCGGCCGCCGGGTTCCTGCCGGCTGTCGTGGTGCACGGCTCGATCCACTACACCGACTTCATCCACCTCGCGCCGGTCTACTTCGGCATCGCCCTGACCGGCACCAGCCTGCTCCTGGCGCGTCCCTACCTCTGCGCCAAGGCGTCGGCGAACCCGGCGAACTGACGGTCCGCTCCGCGACCGCGCCGCCCCTTGCGCCGGCGGGAGCCGTCCGCGCGGGTCAGGTCTCCGCGCCGCCGCCGATGCCGATCTCGTTGCCGTCCGGGTCGCGGAAGGTCGCCTTGCGGACGCCGTTGGAGTACGTCTCGCGCGTATCCGGTTTCAGGCCCCGCTCGGCGATCTGCGCGAGGCGGGCGTCGAAGTCCCCCACGAAGACGGTGTGCAGGGCGTGCCCGGCGTGCTCGGGCCGTACCTCGATGAAGACGTACCGGTGTTCGGCGAGCTCCCACACCGCCTCGGTGTCATTGGGCAGGAAGGCCGGCGGCGTACCCAGGAGCCGCTCGTACCAGGCCACCGCCACGGTGTAGTCGCTGACAGGAATTCCCGCGAACAGGTCTACGGACATATCGCCATGCTAGTGGCGCGCGGGGGTTTGATCCGGTCGGTGCGACGGGCCATCCGGGCCACGGTCTGGGCCACGCCCCGGGCAAGGAGATCACTTTCCCCCGCACTCTCAACGTATATCCCGCCAGGGGGCTTGCGGCAAGACCCGGGTGGTGGCGCAAAATCATCGACCAAGGCCACAACCTGCGGAAATGAGGGCACGACGTGCGTGTGTTGTCGACAGAGCCGGTGGCACCGGTGATCCGATCGGGCACCGCCGTGCGACGGAGCACGGCCGCCTCGGAGGTATCGCAGTGAGCGAGCAGTACGTGCTGAACCTGCAGGACATCGACGACACGCAGGTCGCGGTCGTCGGCGGCAAGGGCGCGCACCTGGGCGAGCTGTCGCGGATCGACGGCATCCGCGTGCCGGGGGGCTTTTGCGTGACGACGGACGCCTTCCGTCGGGTCATGGCCCAGGCCCCGTCGATCGACGGACATCTCGATCAGCTGGCGCGCCTGGACCCGGACGACCGGGAGGCGATCCGCACGCTCAGCGCGCAGATCCGCCGGACCATCGAGGAGACCGCCGTCCCGGGCGATCTCGCGGCGGCGGTCACCCGCACGCTCACGCAGCTCGGCGAGCAAGCCGCGTACGCCGTGCGATCCAGCGCGACGGCGGAGGACCTGCCGACGGCCTCCTTCGCCGGCCAGCAGGACACGTACCTGAACGTCGTGGGAGCGGCGGCGATCCTCCAGCACATCAGCCGGTGCTGGGCCTCGCTGTTCACCGAGCGGGCCGTGACCTACCGCCGGCGCAACGGCATCGACCACCGTACGGTCCACATGGCCGTGGTCGTGCAGCAGATGGTCCTCCCGCATGCGTCCGGCATCCTGTTCACGGCCGACCCCGTCACGGGCAACCGGAAGGTCGCCACCGTGGACGCCGGCTTCGGTCTCGGCGAGGCCCTGGTCTCGGGCCTGGTGAACCCGGACGTCTACAAAGTGCGCGACGGCGCGATCATCGAGAAGACGATCGCCGCCAAACAGCGTGCCGTTCACGCCGTGCCCGCCGGCGGTACGCGGGAAGTGGTGATCGACTCACGGCAGCAGGAACAGCCGGCGCTGACGGACGCGCAGGTGGTGCGGCTCGTACAGCTCGGCCGGCGGATCGAGGCGCACTTCGGCCGTCCGCAGGACATCGAATGGTGTCTGGCCGAGGGGGACTTCCAGGTCGTACAGAGCCGTCCCGTCACGACGCTGTTCCCGATCCCGGAGGCCGACGACCAGGAGAATCACGTTTACGTCTCCGTCGGCCACCAGCAGATGATGACCGACCCCATGAAGCCTCTGGGGTTCTCCATGTGGCAGCTGACGGCGATGGTGGCGATGCACGAGGCCGGCGGACGACTGTTCGTCGACGTCATCGAGCGGCTGGCCCAGCCCGCGAGCCGCGCCGGGCTCCTGGACCTCATGGGAAGGGGCGATCCGCTGGTCAGGGACGCGCTGGAGACCGTCATCGACCGTGACGACTTCATCCCCTCGCTGCCGGATGCGGGTCCCGGCGGGCCGCCGGGAGGTGGCGCGTCGGCCAGTGGTGCATCGGCCAGTGGTGTGTCCGTCCCGGTCGAGGCCGATCCGGCCATCGTCACCGAGCTGATCGAGCGCAGCCAGGTGTCCGTCGCCGCTCTGCGGCGCGACATCCGGACGAAGACCGGACCGGCGCTGTTCGACTTCCTCCTGGAGGCCTTCGAGGAGCACAAGCGGGTCCTCGGCGATCCGCTGAGCATGCGGGCCATCATGGCGGGGATGGAGGCCACGTGGTGGCTCAACGACAAGCTGCTGGAGTGGCTGGGCGAGAAGAACGCGGCGGACACGCTCACGCTGTCCGCCCCTGACAACATCACCTCGGAGATGGGCCTCGCGCTGCTCGACGTCGCGGACGTGATCCGCCCGTATCCGGAGGTGGTGGCCTTCCTCCAGAGCGTCGAGGACGAGGACTTCCTGGACGGGCTGGCGAAGCTCACGGGCGGGACCGAGGCGCGCGCCGCCATCGAGTCCTATCTCGACCGGTACGGCATGCGCTGCGTCGGCGAGATCGACATCACCCGGCCGCGGTGGCGCGAGCGCCCCACCACGCTCGTGCCCGTGATCCTCGACAACGTCAGAATCTTCGAACCGGGCGCAGCCGAGCGGCGCTTCGAGGAAGGCCGGCGGAAGGCGCGGGAGAAGGAACAGGACGTGCTGTCGCGCTTGCGGGCCCTGCCGGACGGGGACCAGAAGGCCGACGCGGCCAAGCGGATGATCGACCAGGTACGGGGCTTCGCTGGGTACCGGGAGTACCCGAAGTACGGCATCGTCAGCCGCTCCTTCGTCTACAAGCAGGCCCTGTTGGAAGAGGCCGAGCGCCTCGTGCGGGCAGGGGTTCTCCGGGAGAAGGAGGACATCTTCTACCTCACGTTCCACGAACTCCACGACGTCGCGCGCTCGAACCAGGTGGATGACCGGCTCATCCAGCAGCGCAAGGAGGCGTTCCGCTCGTACCAGGCGCTCACACCGCCCCGGGTGCTCACCTCCGACGGTGAGGCCGTCACCGGGTCGTACCGGCGCGCGGACGTGCCGGCCGGGGCCCTGGTCGGCGTGCCGGTGTCGGCCGGGACCATCGAGGGACGCGCCCGCGTCATCCTCGACATGGCGGAAGCGGATCTCGAAGCGGGCGACATCCTGGTCACGGCCTTCACCGACCCCAGCTGGTCGCCGCTGTTCGTCGGCATCGCGGGCCTGGTGACGGAGGTGGGCGGTCTGATGACCCATGGCGCGGTGATCGCCCGGGAGTACGGCTTGCCGGCCGTCGTGGGCGTGGAGCAGGCCACCCGGCTGATCCGGGACGGGCAGCGGATCCGCGTGCACGGAACCGACGGGTACGTCGAGCTCCTGCCGTGACCGCCGGGCCGTCCCAGCGGCCCTTCGGGAGCGCGGCCACAGCCCTCCGCCTGGCGGGCGTGTCGATCCAGAGGCCTCGGGCCGCCGCGCTCCCCCACCTCGTCCGTGCACCTCATCCGTGCCGGGCGAAGACCTCCCGGACCGTGCCGAGTGCCGCGTCCTTCTCCGCGGGATCGTCGTACCAGCCCTCGGCGTCCCGATAGGCGATGAAGGACTCGGCGGTGAACTCCTGGCCGAGCAAATAGTCCTCGAGGCAGTAGTCGAAGCCGGATTCGCTCATGGGGTCCAGATCCGCCTGGTCGCAGTGGTCCAGGAACCCTTCGGCTGCCCGCCACTGTGTGCCGTCGAACCAGAACACGCCGCCCGCGTAGTGGATCGTCTCGTCCGTCCCGTGTTCCGTGAGGTTCAGGGATTCGTAGTTCTCAGGGCGGTTGCGCACCAACTGGACGAGATCCGCGGGAACTCCGCGATAGAGCGACTCCTGCTCGGCGAAGGTGCCTTCGGCGTAGAGGTTCAGATCCGTCTCGTGATCGAAGGTCAGCAGCATCGCCCGGCCGTCGGGCGTGAAGTACCACACGGCCGACTGCCCGCCGCTGTCGTTCCAGGCGAACCGCTCGGCGCCCTCCACCGTCACCGGCGAGACATCGACAATCGTGTGGAGGATCGCGGCGCGTCGCCGTATCTCCGCGATCGGGGCCGCCTTCAGGGCGTCCCAGGTTTCGTCGTTCATGGGGCTCAGATTAATGAACTCCCGCCACCACTCGGCGACAGGGCCGGAAAAGGATGCGCTGCTTTGCGACCACGGGCTGGAGGTGGCACGAAAGTCTCTATTTCGCGCTTGTCCTGTAGATCGTTCCGTTGGAGGCTACGTCCATGCAAAATCAGCCGACATTCGTATTTGTCCATGGTGCCTTCGCCAACTCCTTCTCGTTCGCGCCGCTTCAGGCCGAGCTCGGCCTGCTCGGGCACCGCTCGGTGGCCCTCGATCTTCCGGGGCACGGGTTCGAGGCGACCTTCCCCGCGGCCTACCAGGCTCCTCAGGATCTCGGCGCGCTCGCCGCGGAGCCAGGGAGAATCAAGGGGGTGACCCTTGCCGACAATGTCGCCCGCGTCATCGAGGTCCTGGAGCGGGCGAAGCAGAACGGGCCGACCATCCTCGTCGGCCACAGCAGGGGCGGCGCCACGATCACCGCGGTCGGCAACGCCCGGCCCGACCTGATCGACCGGATCATCTATGTCTCTGCCTGGTGCCCCGTCGACCTGGACGTCAACGACTACTACGCCGAGCCGGAGATGGCCACGGTCGACCCGAGTACGTTCGCTGCAGCGCTCGCCGGCAACCCGGCCGAACTCGGTCTGCTGCGGGTCAACTTCCGTACCGCCGACCCGGAGACGCTCGCCGCGATGAAGCAGGCCTTCGCCGCCGACCTCAGCGATGACGAGTTCCGCACGTTCCTGGGCACTTTCCAGCCCGACGAGAACCTCGACGTCGGCACGTCCGCCGACCGCACGCAGGCCGCCACGTGGGGCCGGATCCCCAAGTCCTACGTGCGGTTGACCGACGATGTCAGCATCCCGCTGGCCATGCAGGACCGCATGATCCGCGAGGCCGACGCGCTCACGCCCGACAACCCCTTCGACGTCGGGACCCTCGGTGGGAGCCATCTGAGCTGGCTCGTCCATCCGAAGCCCGCCGCCCAGTTGCTCGCCGAGCTCGCCACGCGCTGACGGTTGCCTTCTGGTCATCGCGCTACGTGCGGCGGGGGGGGGGCGGGGCGGGGGGGGGGGGCCCCCCCGCCGCGCCCCCCGGGGGGGGGGGGGGGCCCGCGCCCCCGGCGGGGGGGGGGGGGGGGGGGGGTTGGACGACCCACCCCAACCCCCCC